>NC_022664.1:0-600000 GCF_000485905.1 Spiribacter curvatus
TCAATTCCGCCCGTCGCGTCGACCAGCGCCTTGCTGGTACACGATCAGGCCAGACGATAGACTCGATGCGGTCTCTCTACGATCTTGAGGAAGCACACTCTTGTCCGAATCACTCTGGAAGGGCTGCCTGCAGCGGCTGGAGAAAGAACTCCCCGATCAACAGCTGAATACCTGGATACGCCCCCTGCAGGCCGAGGAGCAGGGTAACCAGCTCCGGCTGTTTGCGCCGAACCGATTCGTCCTCGACTGGGTCCGGGAGCATTTCTCAACGCGCATCGAGGAGCTGCTGGCGAGTCAGTATCCAGATGCGCCGCCGCAGCTGATCATGGAGATCGGCGTCCAGCCATCGGCGCCCCGGGCACCGGCCGCGGAGGAGCGCGAGTCACGGGCACGCACCAGTGCGCCGGCGTCCACGCCCCACAATGCCAACCTCAATCGGGATTTCACCTTCGACAGCTTCGTCGAGGGTAAGTCCAACCAGCTCGCCCGCGCCGCCAGCCTTCAGGTCGTCGATAATCCGGGACAGGCCTATAACCCGCTGTTCATCTATGGCGGCGTGGGGCTGGGCAAAACGCATCTGATGCACGCGATCGGTAACGCGCTCATGAATGCCCGCCCCGATGCACGGGTGCTGTATCTGCACTCCGAGCGCTTCGTCGCCGACATGATCAAGGCCCTGCAACACAACGCCATCAATGAATTCAAGCGCCATTACCGCGGCGTCGATGCGTTGCTCATCGACGATATCCAGTTCTTCGCGGGCAAAGAACGCTCTCAGGAGGAGTTCTTTCATACCTTCAATGCGCTGCTCGAGGGACACCAGCAGGTGGTGATGAGCTGTGACCGCTATCCCAAGGAAATCAATGGCCTTGAGGAGCGGCTGAAGTCGCGCTTCGGCTGGGGACTGACCATCGCCATCGATCCCCCGGAGCTCGAGACCCGGGTCGCGATCCTGCTGAGCAAGGCGGATCAGGCAGGCATTGATATGCCGCCGGAGGTCGCGTTTTTCATCGCGAAGCGCATTCGCTCGAATATCCGTGAACTCGAGGGGGCGTTGCGCCGGGTGATGGCGAATGCCCACTTCACGGGCGCCGCCATCACTGTCGATTTCGCCAAATCCGCCCTGCGGGACCTGCTCGCGCTCCAGGACAAGCTGGTCACAACGGAGAACATCCAGAAAACCGTCGCTGAGTACTACAAGGTCCGTGTCTCGGATCTACTCTCCAAGCGGCGGAGCCGGTCCATCGCCCGTCCCCGACAGATGGCGATGGCGCTTTCCAAGGAATTGACCAGTCACAGCCTGCCTGAGATCGGTGACGCCTTCGGCGGCAGGGATCACACCACGGTGCTGCACGCCTGCCGCAAGGTACAGACGCTGAGGGAATCGGATGCGCGGTTCGATGAGGACTATCACAACCTGTCGAGAACCCTGTCATCATGATGTGGATAACCGGTGGGCAGAAATAAGGACTGATTCTGTCCACAGGTTGTGCAGCTTCCATCCCCGGTCACGGACATTGCCGTGAACAGGATATGAGTTGTATTAATCCAAATAAAATCAATCGCTTGAATCACTTATCCACCGACTGGCGCGTGCCTTGTCACTACAACAGTCTTTAATACACACTCTTATAATAAGAGAAGAACGAGACAGATCATGGAATTCCAGACCGAACGGGAAACCCTCCTCCGACCGCTGCAATCAATCATCGGTGTGGTTGAGCGACGCCAGACACTGCCGATTCTTGCCAATGTGCTGATTGAGAAAACCGAGGATCGACTCTGCCTGACGGCGACCGATCTGGAGGTGGAGCTAAAGACCGATTCCGCGCTTGAGGGCGGACAGCCGGGTCGTGTGACCGTCCCGGCCCGCAAGCTGATGGATATCGTGCGCAACCTGCCGGATGACGTGACCCTGCATCTCAAGCAGGAGCAGGACCGGATCATCGTGAAAGCCGGCCCGAGCCGGTTTTCGCTCGCGACGTTGCCGGCGGATGATTTCCCGACCGCCGACGACGTACAGCCCTCGCATCGATTCGCCCTGCCGCAATCGCAGCTTCGGTGGCTGATCGAGAAGACGCACTTCGCGATGGCCCTTCAGGACGTTCGTTACTACCTCAATGGGCTCCTGATCGAGCTTGAACCGCAGCACTTACGGGCAGTGGCAACAGACGGTCACCGCCTGGCGCTCGCGGCAGTGTCCTCAGCTGACTCGCTCGGCGAAGCGGCGCAGGTTATCGTTCCCCGCAAGGGGGTGCAGGAGATGCTGCGGCTGCTCGATGACGATGAGGAACCGGTGGAGATTGATCTGGGGGCGGGCCACGTCCAGGTCACCCTGGCGGGGATCCGGTTCACCTCGAAGCTCATCGACGGTCGTTTCCCGGATTACCAGCGGGTCATTCCTGAGGAAGAGGGCAGCTTTGCGGTGGTTGACCGCGAGACGCTGCGCAAGGCCCTTGTGCGGGCATCAATCCTCTCCAATGAGAAATATCGGGGAGTCCGGTTCGGGTTTGAGGGCGATCAGCTTCGGATCCAGTCCAATAATCCCGAGCAGGAGGAGGCCGAGGAGCAGGTCCCGGCCAGTTTCAGTGGCGAGGCGATGGAGATTGGTTTCAACGCCAGCTATATGCTGGATGCGCTCGCGGCGATCGATGAGAAGACCGTTCATCTGCATGTGCGTGATGCGAACAGCAGTGCGCTGATCCTGGGCGAGACCATGCGCGACGCCCGCTACGTCGTCATGCCGATGCGCCTCTAGGGATGGATACGTCAGCGGGTGCGGGTGGCCTCATCCACTTTCGCTGGCAATCCGTCCGACATCTGGAGGCGGGGTCGATTGACCCCCATCATCAGCTCAATGTTTTCCAGGGGGCGAATGCGGCGGGTAAGACCAGCCTCCTGGAAGCGGTCCACTTTCTCGCCCGTTCCCGCAGCTTCATCACCCATCGCACGGCACGGCTGATCCGCAGTGGTGAGTCGGAAGCGCTGGTCAGTGGTCGGATCAGCGCCCATGGCAGCGTTCATCGCCTTGGGGTGCAGCATGGGCAGGGCGAGACGCGGGTTCGGTTGGATGGACGTGATGTCACGGTGCTCTCCGAATCGGCGTGGCTGTTGCCGCTGCAGGTGCTCAATACCGAGGCGCAGCGGCTACTGACGGATGGGCCAGCGGTTCGGCGTGGCTTCCTGAATTGGGGGGTGTTCCACGTGGAACCTCTCTATCGCGATGAGTGGCGTCGCTATCAACGCGCGCTGCGGCAGCGGAACGCGGCACTTCGATCAGGGGATCACCGCCTTGCATCGGCCTGGGAGCCGGATATGGTCGAGGCCGCCGAGTCCGTCGATGCACGCCGTCGCCGGTTTCTGGACGCGGTCATCCCAGCGGCGCTGTCGGTGGCGCATGAGTGGCTGCCCGACGTGACGCTGGACTGGCGCTATCGATCCGGTTGGCGTGCCGGCGAAGCCTTGGGCACCATTCTTGCGGATGCCCGCGGTCAGGAGATCACCCAGGGGTTCAGCCTCCATGGTCCGCACCGGGCCGATTTTCGGGTCATCACCAATGGCGTCGAGGCGACGACATTCCTCAGTCGTGGCCAGCAAAAGCTACTGGTGGCGGCCATCAAGCTGGCCTTGATCGGTTATTGGTCCGCCGCGTCGACCCAGCGACCCGTGATGCTTGTCGATGACCTGCCGGCCGAGCTGGATCGTGGCCATCGTGCCGACCTTGTTCACCGGCTGGAGGCCAGCGGCGCCCAGGTATTCCTGACGGCGATCGAGGGCGACCTGCTCCCGGTGGCCGGTGATGCCCGATGGTTCCACGTGGAACATGGTGGGATCTCGACGACGGACGGATAACCCAAACCCGCCTGTTCCTTGCCGATATCGGTTATACTTAAGGCCTTGTTCGAAAAGGTCATCCGATGAGCGCAAACAGCGAATACGATTCTTCCCAAATCAAGGTCCTTCGTGGACTGGACGCCGTCCGTAAGCGTCCCGGGATGTACATCGGCGATACCGATGACGGGACCGGACTGCATCATATGGTCTTCGAGGTCGTCGATAATGCCGTCGATGAGGCCCTGGGCGGATACTGTACCGAGATCGAGGTCATCCTCCACGGTGATCAATCGGTGTCTGTGCGCGATAACGGTCGCGGTATCCCCGTCGATATCCATCCGGAGGAAGGTCGCTCGGCCGCCGAGGTCATCATGACCGTCCTTCATGCCGGCGGAAAATTCGACAACAATTCCTACAAGGTATCCGGTGGTCTCCACGGCGTGGGTGTGTCCGTGGTGAACGCCCTTTCGGACCACCTGCGGCTCGTCGTCAACAAGGCGGGCAAGCTGTATATGCAGGAGTACCGCGAGGGCGAGCCGGTGGCACCGCTCAAGCTGGCGGGGGAGACCGAGGAGACTGGGACGCGGATCACCTTCCATCCCAGCGCTGATGTCTTCACCAATATCGATTTCAACTACGACATCCTTGCGAAGCGTTTCCGCGAGCTGTCGTTCCTCAGCCCCGGCGTGCGGATCGTCCTCAAGGACGAAAAGAGCGAGCGTGAGGATGCATTCGAATACGCCGGTGGCATCCGCGCCTTTGTCGAGCATCTGAACAAGAACAAGACGCCCCTCCACCCGGCGGTCTTCTTCCTCAGCACCAAGCGTGACGATATCCTTGTGGAAGTGGCGATGCAGTGGAGCGACTCCTATCAGGAGGCGATCTTCTGTTTCACGAACAACATCCCGCAGAAGGATGGTGGCAGCCATATGGCGGGCTTCCGTGGGGCGCTGACGCGGACCATCAACCAGTACATGGATACCGAGGGCTACAGTAAGAAGCTCAAGGTGACGCCCAGCGGCGACGATATCCGCGAAGGCCTGACTGCGGTGATCTCGGTGAAAGTGCCGGATCCGAAGTTCTCGTCGCAGACCAAGGAAAAACTGGTGTCTTCCGAGGTGAAGGGAGTCGTCGAGTCAACGCTATCGGAAGCGCTGCACGCCTTTCTCTACGAGCATCCCAATGACGCCCGGGCGATTGTTGAGAAAGTCGTGGACGCCTCCCGAGCCCGCGATGCCGCTCGCAAGGCGCGGGAGATGACCCGCCGCAAGGGGGCGCTCGATGTCGCGGGTCTACCCGGAAAGCTGGCGGATTGCCAGGAAAAGGATCCCAGCCGCTCGGAGCTCTACCTGGTCGAGGGCGACTCCGCCGGCGGCTCGGCCAAACAGGGCCGGGACCGGCGGACGCAGGCGATCCTGCCGCTCAAGGGGAAGATCCTTAACGTCGAGAAGGCGCGCTTTGACAAAATGCTGTCATCGGCCGAGGTCGGAACACTCATCACGGCCCTCGGCTGCGGGATCGGCCGCGAGGAGTTCGAACCGGAGAAGCTTCGCTACCACCGGATCATCATCATGACCGACGCCGATGTGGATGGATCGCATATCCGCACGCTGCTGCTGACATTCTTCTACCGGCAGATGTCGACGCTGGTGGAGCGGGGGCATATCTATATTGCCCAACCACCGCTCTATAAGGTCCGTCGCGGCAAGCAGGAGCACTACGTCAAAGACGAGCGGGAGCTGACCAACTATCTGCTCCAGCTCTCCCTGTCCGGTGCCAGTCTGCTGCCATCCAGCGAGGCCCCGCTGATTGGTCCCGAGGCGCTGGAGAAGCTGATCCGCCAGTACCTCGATACCATGGAGATGATCGATCACCTCGGCCGGCGCTCGGATCCGGTGATTCTGCGGGCGATGGTGGACCGGCCACCGCTCAATGAGGATAACCTGAGCGATGGCGAGGCGTTGCAGGGCTGGTTCGAGGCGCTCGGCGAGCAGATCAATAAGGGGCTGCCCACCGGTACCGAGTACCGCGTCCGGGTCCAGATCGGGCCCGACGGCGGCTTCCAGGACGCTGTGATCACCAAGCGGATGCACGGGATCCTCTATCCCCACTCATTCCCGGCGGCATTCTTCCTGTCCCGCGAGTACGAGAGCATCCGCCGGCTTGCCGAGTCGCTGGAAACGCTGATCGGTGAGGGAGCCGAAATCCGCCGGGGCGAGCGTCGTCAGACGGTGACCGACTTCCGGACGGCGGTGGAATGGCTGATGGACGAGGGCAAGCGCGGCCTGTCAGTGCAGCGCTACAAGGGGCTTGGCGAGATGAATCCCGATCAGCTCTGGGAGACCACGATGGACCCGGAAACCCGCCGACTGCTGCAGGTGAAGATCGAGGACGTGGTCGGCGCTGATGATATCTTCACCACACTGATGGGGGATCATGTCGAGCCCCGCCGTGCATTCATCGAGAAGAATGCGCTGCAGGTCAGCAACCTCGATATCTAGGATCGGTCAGCCGCTCCATCGCCGATTCGATCCACTCCTCGGCCTCGCGGTTCACGGCGGCCGGTGTCCGACCGGCGGTATGGATCGTGGGGCCGATCTCCACAGTGATGACCCCCGGCGTCAGTCGAACGCCCTGGCGCGGCCAGTGTTCACCCGCATTGTGTGCCACTGGCGTCACATTCACCCCGGCCTGGCAGGCCAGTAACGCACCGCCCTGCTGATATCGACCGCGCTGTCCAGGATCCATCCGTGTTCCCTCCGGGAAAATGACGACCCAGTGGCCCTGGGCGAGTCTGGCGGTACCCTGCCGGATGACCTGGCGCAGTGCCTCACGCCCGGCGTTGCGATCGATAGCGATGGGATCGAGCCGGGCGAGTCCCCATCCAAACACCGGGATTTTCAGCAGCTCACGCTTGAGCACCCAGCTCTGCGGGTAGAACCAGGGCAATAGATTGAGGGTCTCCCAGGCGCTCTGGTGCTTTGCCAGCATCACCCCCGGATCCTTCGGTAGATTATCCAAGCCATTGATTTGCAAACGGATTCCACCGATGTAGCGAACCATCAACGCGACAATGCGGCACCAGCGGGTGATCCACCAGTACCGCCAGCGCAGCGGCAGGGGAAAGCTCGGGACACTCAGCGTGGCCCAGATCACCACCGTCACCACAAGGCCGATCCGGAACAGGAGGCCCCGGATGAGGCTGCCGCGTGGCGCGGTCGAATCCTGCGTCGACGGACTCATGAGAGCAGTGTCTCCACAGCAGCGGCCAGATCGTCGTAAACCGGCACATCGCCGGTCTGTTGCGCCTCAGTGCGCTGACCGTTGCCGGTACGGACCAGCCACGCCGAGACGCCGGCGCGTGCAGCGGCGTCGATATCGCGCTGGCTGTCGCCAATCAGGATGGTGTCTTCAGCCCTGCAGTCGAGCTGATGCAAGGCCTGGTGAATGAGCCCCGGTGCGGGCTTGCGGCAGTGACAGCCCTCGCCCGGGCCATGCGGGCAGAAAAAGATCCCCGCCAGTGCGCCACCGGCGTCCGAGACGGCGGTCTGCAGGTGCCGGTGAATAGCGGCGAGGCAATCGTTGGTGAGCATGCCGCGGGCAAGGGCCGACTGATTGGTACAGACTGCGACCGGAATCCCGGCCGCGGTCAGACGCGCGATCGCCTCAAGGCTGCCGGCGATCGGCTGGAACGCCGCGACACTGAGGATATAGCTGTCGGCGTCTTCATTGATGACGCCATCCCGGTCGAGGAGTACGCAGCCAGCGCGCACCGCTCAGCTGGACTCCGGCAGCGCCGAAACGTCAGCGATCGCCAGGAACAGCTGCTGGAGGCGCTGTAGCAGCGCCAGGCGGTTCATCTGTATGGCAGCGTCATCGCTCATGACCATCACCCCATCGAAAAACCGATCGATCGGCTCACGCAGCTCAGCGAGCTTTGCAAGGGCCTCGCTGTAACCACCCTGCGCGATCAGTGCCTCCACCGCCGGGGCGCGCGCCGCCATGGCGGTATTCAACGCCTGCTCGGCCGGCTCAACCAGGCGGTCGGTATCGATATGCGCCGGTGGTGTCCGGTCGGCCTTACGAAGGATATTGCGGATGCGCTTATTGGCGCCGGCGAGGCTGCCTGCGGCGGGCAGCCGGGCGAAGTCGTGGCAGGCCCGCAGCCGGCGGTCAAAATCCAGCGGCTCGAGGGCATCGGGCGCGTGGACCGAGCGGACTGCCTCGAAGAGCTCGGCGCCATAGCCCGCCTCATGGTAGAGCCCACGCAGTCGTTCGAGACAGAATTCGACCAGTGGCTGAACCTGTGCACCGGCATTGAGCTCCGCCGGCTGGTGGGCGGCCGCATCTTCAAGCAGAGCGGTCAGATCGATCGGGTGCTCCCCCTCGATGAGGCTGCGGAGTAACCCGACCGCCGCGCGTCGCAGCGCGAACGGATCCTTCGCGCCGGTGGGCGCCTTGCCGATGGCAAAGATCCCGGTGAGGGTATCGGCGCGTTCGGCGACAGCCAGCAGCCGGCCCAACGGCGAGGCGGCAATGGCGTCGGCGGCGAACCGGGGTTGATAGATTTCATCGAGGGCAATCGCCACCGCCGGCGCTTCGCCGTCCTCGGTGGCGTAGTAGCGGCCCATGACTCCCTGTAGCTCGGGGAATTCATCGACCATCTCCGTGACCAGATCGGCCTTCGCCAGCCGCCCGGCGCGTCGTGCCTGCTCGGGATCGGTCTCAAAGCGCTCGGCATAACGGGCGGCGAGATCCGCGACTCGTGCCGATTTATCCGCCAGGCTGCCGAGCTGTTTCTGGAATACGACCTGCTCGAGGGCCGGAAGGCGCGACTCCAGGGTCCGGGCCCGATCCTGATCCCAGAAGAACGCTGCATCGGCAAGCCGTGGCCGGATGACCCGCTCATTGCCGGCGACCACCCGGGCCGGATCGCGACTGTCGATGTTGGCGACGGTGATGAACCGCGGCAGCAGGTGGCCATCCGCGTCACGCACCGGGAAGTAGCGCTGGTGACCCTCCATGCTCGAGATCAGTGCCTCCGGCGGGACGCGCAGGAAGGCCTCGTCGAAGCTTCCCGACAGCACCACCGGCCATTCCACCAGGGCATTGACCTCATTGAGCAGCGCCGGATCGATCACTGCATGACCACCGATACGCTCGCCTTCGGCACGCACGCCCTCGAGGATATGATCCCGCCGATCCGTGCGATCGACGAGGACATGGGCATCGCGCATCGCCGCCGTGTAGTCATGGGCATGGGCAAGCACCACCGGGGCCGGGTGATGGAAGCGGTGACCGCGGCTTTCCCGGCCGCTGTCGACGCCGAACACGGTCACCGGGACGACCGCTTCATCGAGCATGAGCACCACCCAGTGCACCGGGCGGACGAATTCGCTGGTCTGATCGCCCCAGCGCATTCGCTTGGGAATCGGCAGATGGCTCAGGGCATGCTCGATGATGCCGGGCAGCAGCTCCCGCGTGTCGCGGCCGGATTCGGTACCACGATGCGCGAGCCAGGCCCCCTCGTCGGTCTCCAGGGTCTCTAGCTGATTGACGTTAACGCCGCAGGAGCGGGCGAAGCCCTCGGCGGCACGGGTTGGTGCACCACTATCGTCATAGGCCACGGCCAGCGCGGGCCCACGGCGCTCGAAGTCGCGGTCGGGCTGGCGACGCGCGACCGCCTCGATCTGGACGGCGAGGCGGCGGGGCGCACCCAACGCCCGGCACGTCGTGTATTCGACACCGGCACGCTCGAGACCGCCCGCCACTGCAGTGGCGAGGCGATCACTGAGATCGTCCAGGGCGCCGGGCGGTAGCTCCTCCATGCCCAGTTCGAAGAGCAGCGTCGCGGTATCACTGCTCATGCCGCACCCCGTCTGGACTCGGTCGTCGGACACAGCGGGAAGCCGAGTGCTTCACGCGAGTCGTAATAGGCGCGGGCCGACGCCCGGGCCATGGTGCGGACACGCAGGATGTAGCCCTGCCGCTCGGTCACCGAGATGGCGTGCCGGGCATCGAGCATATTGAAGGCATGGGAGGCCTTCATGGTCATCTCATAGGCCGGGAGGGCCAGCCCCTGGTCAACAAGCCTCAGCGCCTCGCGCTCGCAGGTGTCGAATTGCGTGAAAAGGCTCCCGACATCGGCTTCCTCGAAGTTGTAGCGGGACTGCTCACGCTCGTTCTGCAGGTAGACATCGCCGTAGGTGACGGGTCCGTCGACGCCCTCGCTCCAGACCAGGTCGAACACGCTCTCCACCTCCTGGAGATACATCGCGATCCGCTCCAGACCATAGGTGATCTCGCCCATCACCGGCCGGCAGTCGAGGCCGCCGGCCTGCTGGAAATAGGTGAACTGGGTGATCTCCATGCCGTTGAGCCAGACCTCCCAGCCGAGCCCCCATGCGCCCAGCGTGGGCGACTCCCAGTTGTCCTCGACAAAGCGGATGTCATGGACCAGCGGGTCAATGCCGAGCGCCTCCAGCGATCCCAGGTACTGCTCCTGGATGTCCGCCGGCGAGGGCTTGAGCGCGACCTGGAACTGGTAGTAGTGCTGCAGGCGGTTGGGGTTCTCGCCATAGCGGCCGTCAGTGGGCCGCCGGGATGGCTGGACATATGCGGCGCGCCAGGGCTCCGGGCCGATCGACCGCAGGAAGGTCGCGGGATGGAAGGTCCCGGCACCGACTTCCATGTCGAGGGGCTGCATCAGCACACAGCCGCGGTCGGCCCAGTATTTCTGCAGCGCAAGAATCAGCGCCTGAAAGGTCATGGAGGCTCTCCAGCGAAACGGCGAAAGGCCGAAAGTATAGCCCGGCCACGCCACCCCTGTCAGGCCGCGCTCCGCCACTGATTGCACGGGTTTGGTGCGCTTGATCAGGCAAACGCGTTAGAGTGGTGCATGCACCCCGACTGGTGCCCCGTATTGGTCATATTGGGGCCCGATTTGGTGCGCTCTGACGGATTGGCACGGAAAATGCTTCTCCCCGGGGGACTTTTTAACGGATACGACTGGAGGCCAAACGATGGCTCAAACCGCCGACGACGTTCTTGCAATGATTAAGGACAACGAGGTCCGCTTTGTGGATCTGCGCTTCACCGACCCCAAGGGCAAGCAGCAGCACGTCACACTGCCGGCCCACGCCGTGGATGCGGATCTCTTTGCCGAGGGGAAGATGTTTGACGGATCCTCGATCGATGGTTGGAAGGGCATCAACGAGTCGGACATGATTCTCATGCCCGATGCCGATACCGCCATGCTCGATCCGTTCTTCGACGACATGACCCTCACGCTGGTCTGCCAGATCATCGAGCCCAACACCATGCAGGGTTATGGCCGTGACCCGCGCTCCATCGCCCAGCGCGCCGAGGCCTATCTGCAGTCCACCGGCATTGGTGATGTCGCCTACTTCGGGCCCGAGAACGAGTTCTTCGTGTTCGATGACGTGCGCTATGGCACCAACATGAGCGGCTCGTTCTACAAGATCGACTCCGAGGAAGCGGACTGGAACACCGAGAAGGTCTATCCCGATGGCAACATGGGCCACCGTCCGGGCGTGAAGGGCGGTTACTTCCCGGTGCCCCCGGTGGACAGCCTCCACGACATGCGCTCGGCGATGCTCGAGTGCCTGACCGACGTCGGCATGACCACCGAGGTGCATCATCACGAAGTGGCCACCGCCGGGCAGTGCGAGATCGGCGTGGGCTTCAACACCCTGGTGAGGAAGGCCGATGAGGTGCAGACCCTCAAGTACGTCGTGCACAACGTCGCCGCCGCCTACGGCAAGACCGCCACGTTCATGCCCAAGCCGGTCGTGGGTGATAATGGCAGCGGGATGCACGTCCATCAGTCCATCGGCAAGACTGGCGAGATGCTGTTTGCCGGCGATCAGTACGGGGGGCTGTCCGAGACGGCGCTCTACTACATCGGCGGGCTGATCAAGCATGCCCGGGCGATCAACGCCTTCGCCAACGCCTCGACCAATAGCTACAAGCGGCTGGTCCCGGGCTTCGAGGCGCCGGTGTTGCTGGCCTACTCGGCCCGTAATCGCTCCGCATCCGTGCGGATCCCGTGGGTGGCCAATCCCAAGGCCCGGCGCATCGAGCTGCGCTTCCCGGACAGCACCGCCAACCCGTACCTGTGCTTTGCGGCGATGCTGATGGCCGGTCTCGACGGGATCCAGAACAAGATCCACCCCGGTGATGCCATGGACAAGGATCTCTACGACCTTCCGCCCGAGGAAGAGGCGGATATTCCCAAGGTGGCCTTCTCGCTGGAGGAGGCGCTGGACGCGCTCGACAAGGATCGCGAGTTCCTGAAGGTGGGCGGTGTCTTCAGCGACGACGCCATTGATGGCTACATCGATATCAAGCGCGAGGACGTCCAGCAGCTGCGGATGACGACGCATCCGATTGAGTTCAACCTCTACTACAGCGTCTGATCCGCTCGCACTGTGACGATGTTCGATCAAAGACCCCCGCACCTGCGGGGGTTTTTTTCTTCAATCGAGGGCGACGATGACGAATGCCGCGACAATCGATGCCTGCGGAATCCTCGATAACCTCACCCGTGCCGTGGTGGTGATCGACGCCGGGCGCCGGATCGTTCGCATGAACGCGGCAGCGGAATCGCTCCTGCATATGAGCAGTCGGCAGGCGCTGGGCGAGCGGTTCACGCAGGTCGTCCCGGCCCTGGCGGTTCTCGAGGAACCGATTGAGCAGGCCTTTGCCCAGGCGGCGAGTTATACCGAGCGGGAGATGCGCCTCAGCCTTGGGCCGGACCGCACCATTACGGTGGACTGCGCGATCACGCCGCTCGATCAGACCGAGACGCTGTTGCTGGAGTTCGAGCAGCTCGATCGCCATCTGCGCATCTCCCGCGAGAACCGGCTGATCGCGCAGAACCAGGCGATCAGGGAGCTCATCCGGGGTCTGGCCCACGAGATCAAGAACCCGCTGGGTGGGCTGCGTGGCGCGGCGCAGCTGCTGGATTCGGAGCTCGATGATGATGACCAGCGCGAGTACACCCGCATCATCATCAGCGAGGCCGATCGGCTACGGACGTTGGTCAACGGCCTGCTCGGGCCCGATTCACGGATCGAGCACTCGCCCACGAACCTCCACGAGGTCCTCGAGCATGTCCGCAGTCTGGCGGTCGTCGAGGCCCCCGAGGGAGTGGAGATCCATCGTGACTACGATCCGAGCATTCCGGTGATGGCGGCAGCCAGCGACCAGCTGATCCAGGCGCTGCTCAATCTGGTGCGCAATGCCCTGCAGGCGGTCGGCGAGAGGGGCCGGATCACGCTGCAGACCCGCACCCAGCGGCGTTTCACGATTGGTGAGCGTCAGCACCGGCTGGTGGCGCGGATCGAGGTGATTGATAACGGACCGGGGATCTCCCCGGCGATGCAGGATCAGATTTTCTACCCGATGGTGACGGGACGGGCGGAGGGCAGCGGTATTGGCCTGCCGATTGCCCAGAACCTGGTGAATCAGCATGGCGGGCTGATTGAGTGCACCAGCGAGCCCGGGCACACCGTCTTCACCGTCTGGTTACCGCTGGAGGATGCCTGATGGATGACGCAATCAATGTATGGATTATCGATGATGACCGCTCGATCCGGTGGGTCCTGAAAAAGGCGCTGGAGCGGGATGGCATGCAGGCGGTGGACTTCGAATCCGGTGAGGCGGCGCTGGCGGCGATGGGTGACGGCGCGCCGGATGTACTGATCACCGATATACGCATGCCGCGGCTCGATGGGCTGACGCTGATGAAGCGGGTCAATGCGTTCGACGCCGAGCTGCCGGTGATCGTCATGACCGCCCATTCCGATCTCGACGCGGCGGTGTCCGCCTATGAGGGTGGCGCGTTCGAATACTTGCCCAAGCCCTTCGATGTCGAGGAGGCCATCGATCTGGTCCGCCGGGCGGCCGCGGCGGTCCGCAGCAGTGCGCCGGCGGCCGATCCCGGCGGCGAGATGCCGGAGATCATCGGCGAGGCGCCGGCGATGCAGGAGGTGTTCCGTGCCATCGGCCGTCTGTCGCGCTCCAATATCACCGTGCTGATCAACGGCGAATCGGGGACCGGCAAAGAGCTGGTGGCGGGCTCGCTGCATCGCCATAGTCCACGGGCGGAGAAGCCGTTCATCGCCCTCAATATGGCCGCGATTCCACGCGATCTGATGGAGTCTGAGCTGTTCGGTCATGAGAAGGGCGCGTTTACCGGCGCCCACCAGGTCCGGCGTGGCCGTTTCGAGCAGGCCAATGGGGGCACGCTGTTCCTCGATGAAATCGGTGACATGCCCGCCGAACTCCAGACCCGGCTGCTGCGCGTGCTGGCGGACGGCGAGTTCTATCGGGTGGGTGCCCATACGCCGATGCGGGTGGATGTACGCATCATCGCCGCAACCCATCAGAACCTCGATCACCTGGTGGCGGAGGGGCGTTTCCGCGAGGATCTGTTCCACCGTCTGAACGTTATTCGCATTCACTGCCCGGCGCTGCGTGAGCGCCAGGCGGATATCCCGTCACTGGCGGATCATTTCCTGCGCCGTGCCGCTCGTGAGCTCAATGTCGAACCCAAGCAGCTTGCGCCGGCTGTCGAGCAGCGGATGCAGGCGCTGCCCTGGCCCGGCAATGTCCGCGAGCTGGAGAATACCTGCCGCTGGCTGACGGTCATGGCCAGTGGTCGCACGGTGCAGATGGAGGACCTGCCGCCGGAGCTCGCCGGTGTCGATGAGCCGGTGCCAGCCAGTGGCGCGGCGGATTGGGAGAGCGCCCTGGCGCGTTGGGCCGATCAGCAGGCGGAGAGCCAGAGCGATGGTGCCCTGGCCGCCGCTCATGGTCGCGTTGACCGGGTCCTGATCGAGGCGGCGCTGCGACGTACCGGGGGTCGACGTCAGGATGCCGCAAGGCTGCTCGGCTGGGGCCGCAACACCCTCACACGCAAGATCCGGGATCTGCAGATGCGGGTATAATCACCGGCCATGCTGCCCCATGTTGTCCTCCACCGTCCCGAGATTCCGCCTAACGCCGGCAATGTGATCCGGCTCTGCGCCAACAGCGGCGCGCCGCTGCATCTGATCCGGCCGCTCGGGTTCGGACTCGACGACCGGCGGATGCGCCGCGCCGGTCTGGACTATCATGAATTCACGGCGATGCGGGTGCATGATGATTTTGCGGCGTTTCTCGACGCCGTGGCGCCGAACCGGGTCTGGGCGCTGACCACCGGTGGCCAGGTCCGCTTCGATCGACCGGCCTATCAGCCCGACGACGCGCTGCTCTTTGGCAGCGAGACCGCCGGGCTCCCGGACGCGGTCATGGCACAGATCCCTACGGAGCGACGACTGCGGTTGCCCATGCAGCCCGGCAATCGCAGCCTCAACCTCTCCAACAGTGTGGCCGTGACGGTCTATGAGGCCTGGCGGCAGATTGACTTCGCCGGTAGCGTCGGGATCGATTGAATCAGCTCAGGCGATCATCAAACTCCGCGCCGGGGCGGCGCTCCATGAGGGCCTCTGCCGCGCTCATGGGTGAGCGCCCGGTGGTGATGATCGATTCGACCGCCGCGCAGATCGGCATATCCACGCCCAGCCGCCGTGCCAGCCCGCCCACCTCGGTGGCGGTGCGGACACCCTCCACCACGGCCCCGATCTGGGCGGTTGCCGTGTCGATGGATGCCCCGCGGCCCAGCGCGAGCCCCATCCGGCGGTTCCGCGACTGATCGTCGGTGCAGGTGAGCATCAGATCGCCGAGCCCGGCAAGCCCCGTGAGCGTGCGGTCGTCGGCGCCGAGTGCGGCCCCCAGCCGACGGACTTCGGCGAGCCCGCGGGTGACCAGCCCACTGCGGGCATTGGCGCCGAACCCCAGGCCATCGGCGATGCCGGTGGCAATGGCGAGGATGTTCTTGACGGCACCACCAAGCCCGACACCGATCAGATCATCGCTCAGGTAGACACGGAAGCGCTCATCGTGGAAATCGGCGCAGAGCCGGTTGCCCACGGCCCGATCCTGGCAGGCAAGCACGATCGCGGTCGGCAGACCGTGGGCCACTTCCCCCGCAAAGCTGGGACCGGACAGTGCCGCCAGCGGGTGGTCCGGCAGCGCTGCCGCTGCCACATCGTGGAGCAGTCCGCCGCCGGCGTTGTCGAGTCCCTTGGTGGCCCATACCACCGGGGTGTCCGCGGCAATGGCCGGCGCGAGGGCCCGCATTGTCGTGGCGAAGGCATGACTGGGGACCGCGACCAGGACGGTCGTGGCGGTGGCAACACTGGCGGCCAGATCAACGGTCGGCCGGACCGTCTCCGGGAGCCGGATATCGGTCAGATGGCGGGGATTGTAACCGGTCGCCGCCATGGTCCGTGCCATGTCAGGATCATGGGCCCACAGGCGGACGTCGTGGCCGCTTCGCGCCAGCACCAGGGCAAGCGCCGTGCCCCACGAGCCGGCGCCCAGCACCGCGTAGTCCGCCATCGCCTCAGCCCGCGGTGTCGGTTTCCTCGCCGCCGGTCGCCTCGGCGCCGGCCGCTTCCTGCTGGCGCTGACGGGCGTAGAGGGCGTCGAAGTTGACCGGTGAGAGGGTCATGGGCGGGAATCCGGCCTTGCCGGTCAGGTCACTGACCGCCTCACGGGCGTAGGCGAAGAGCACGCCCGGGCAATAGGCGCCGAGCAGCTGATCGGTGGCGTTGTCCTCGAACCCGGCCACGGTGAATAGCCCCGCCTGGTGGACCTCGCAGAGATAGGCGGTGCGCTCTTCCACAGTGGCGGTCACGGTGACCGTGAGCACGACCTCGTAGAGGCCCTCACCGATGGTGCTGCGCCGTGTGTTCAGCTCGACCTTGGCTTCGGGCTTCCATGACTGGGTGAAAACCTCAGGCGCGCCGGGGGTCTCCACCGAACTGTCCTTGAGATAGATCTTCTGGATGGTGAACTGCTGCGGGTTGGCGTTCTCGCCGGCGGCCTGACCATTGGCGCCGCTGGCGTCTGCGTTCGTTGATTCGGCCATTCTGTCTCCCTCGAGTCGGTATCAATAATGGGGGGGTCAGCCGCGGCCTTCCGTGGGAAGGCTCGCCTCACGCCAGGCGTTGATCCCACCGCGCAGCTGTCTGACGTCGGACCAGCCCTGGGCCTCGAGGGCCTGAATGGCCTTGAGGCTGCGCTGGCCGTTATCGCAGTAGACGACGATGGTGCGGTTGCTGAAGCGTTTCAGCCGATCCTGACGCTTGTCGATATAGGCCATCGGCAGATTGATGGCCGCGGGCAGATGGCTGCCCTGGTAGGCGTTCTCGTCGCGGATGTCGACGAATACCGCGGCGTCCTGGTTGTACAACCGGGTGGCCTCGGCGGTATCGACGGCCTGACGGCTGCGCCGGTAACTCAGATACTCATTGGCGATCAGCGCCGCCAGCACGGCGAGCAGCGATGCGATGAGCAGTGGGTGATTGGTGCTGAACTCTATGACTCTATCCATGACCCGGCGCTGTTAGGATGCGTATTGGGCCGCAGAGTATACCAGTCGAGACGCCATACCGATGATCCGATGCCTCCTTGCCATCTGTGTGATGTTGCCGAGCGCCATCGTGCTGGGCCAGAGCGATGAGCTGGCATCACGCGAGGCTCGCCTCGAGACCCTGCGCGAGCAGATCGGTGAGCTGCAGTCACGCATCGCGCAGGACCGGGAACGCGCCGGGGGGCTGGAGGCGGAACTGAGCGAGCTCGAGCAGCGGATCGGCCGCGAGCGTCAGGCGCTCAGTGCGCTCGATGAACAGATCCGCAAGCGCCACCAGCGGATCGCCGAGCTGGAGTCGGCCATTGCCACGCAGTCGCGGCGCAGCGAGGCGCTCCGCGAGCGGCTGGCGGAGAGCCTGCGGGCGACGCACCGCCAGGGCGACACGGCGGCCCTGCGGCTGGTCCTGAACGCCGACGACCCCGCCCGTCTGCAGCGGCTGCTGGTCTATCAACAGGTGCTGGCGGGCGCCCGCAGCGAGCAGGTCCGGGAAGCCGAGGCAGCGATCCGTCGGCTTGGCGATCGGCGCGCCGAGCGCGAGTCGGCGCTGGCAGCCCAGCGGGCCGACCGCGACAGGCGCCAGACCCGGTTGGGTGAACTCCAGGCCGATCTGGCCGAACGCGATGCCCTGCTGGATGAGATCCGCGGCCGGATCCGTGATCGCGACGCCCGGCTCGCTGCCCGCCGGGAAGAGGCGGCGACGCTGAACGGGTTGATCGAGGATCTGCGCGAGCGGCTGGCATCCACGGGCCCGGCGCCGACGCAGGGCGCCGAGATGGCCACCGGCGCGCTGGCATGGCCCCATCAGGGGCCGCTACTGGCGCGCTATGGCAGTGAACGAGCCGGTGATCTGGACTGGACCGGACTGCTCATTGGTGGTGAATCCGGCGATCCGGTCAGGCCGGTGGCGCCGGGACAGGTGGTGTTCGCCGACTGGTTGCGTGGCCTGGGTTTGCTGCTCATTATTGATCACGGCGAGGGCTACCTCAGTCTTTACGGGCGCAATGAAGCGCTCTATGTCGATGTCGGCGATCGGGTGACGGCGAGTGATGTCATTGCAACCGTCGGCCGTAGCGGCGGGCGCGCCGAGCCGGCGCTTTATTTCGAACTGCGCGCCGAGGGCAGGCCAGTGGATCCACTGGTGTGGCTACGGTCGCGGGACAATCAGGGTTGAGGGTGGAATGATGCGGATACCCGGACTGCTACAGGGGCTGACAGCCGGGGTGCTGATCGCGCTGCTGCTCGCCAATATCCAGACCGTGACGGCACAGTCGACGGCCAGAGACGATCTGCCGCTGGAGGAGCTGCAGCGTTTCACCGAGGTCTATGAGCGTATCCAGCGTGACTATGTCGAATCGGTCGATGATGAGCGACTGATCCAGAACGCCATTCGCGGCATGCTCTCGGGGCTCGACCCGCACTCGGCCTACCTCGATGAGTCGGCGTATCAGCGGCTCCAGGAGGGGACCCGCGGCGAGTTCGGTGGTCTGGGACTGGAGGTCGGCACCGAGGATGGCCTGATCAAGGTCATCGCGCCCATCGACGGTACGCCGGCGGAGGACGCGGACATCCGGCCCGGTGATCTGATCATGCGTATCGACGGCCAGCCGGTGAAGGGCCTCGACCTGCAGGCGGCGGTGGAGCGCATGCGCGGTGAGACCGGGACATCCGTGACGCTGGGCATTCTCCGCGACGGCGCGGATGGCCCGATCGAGGTCACCCTGGAGCGGGCGGTGATCCAGGTCGACAGCGTCCGCGCCCGGGTGCTCGAGGATCGTTTCGGTTATCTGCGGATCAGCCAGTTCCAGGCCCGGACCGGCGAGGATGTGCTCGAGGCGGTTGATCAGCTCACCCATGAGGTCGGCCCGCTCGACGGGCTGGTGCTGGATCTGCGCAATAATCCCGGTGGCGTGCTCGATGCCGCGGTCGCGGTGACGGATGCCTTCCTCAGCCGCGGCCAGGTCGTTTCCACCAGTGGTCGGATCGAGCGCTCGCGGGATGCGTTTACGGCAACCCCGAACGATACCCTGAACGGCGCGCCGCTGGTGGTGCTGGTGAATGCCGGCTCGGCTTCGGCGGCGGAGATTGTCGCCGGCGCCCTGCAGGATCATCAGCGGGCGGTGATCATGGGTGAGCCCACGTTTGGTAAGGGGTCGGTACAGACGATCCTGCCGCTGCGCAACGGCGATGCGGTCAAGCTCACCACCGCCCGTTATTACACGCCGAGCGGCCGTTCCATCCAGGCCGAGGGTATCCAGCCGGACGTCGAGGTGACCAATCTGCGGGTCAGTGACGTCGAGGGCGATCCGGCCCGGTTGCGCGAGTCGGATCTGCCCCGGCATCTGCGCGCCGATGGCGATGCGGGCGGGTCATCGGCGGATGCGCCGGCGTCTGCGCTGGCCACCGAGGATTATGCCCTCGCCGAGGCGCTGAACCTGCTCAAGGGGCTGACGATCCTCGGCAACTAGTCGTTGCGCGGCCAGGCGGCGATCCAGATCACGACCCCGAGGCTGCCGACGATCCAGCTCACCAGCGGCGCCTCGCCCAGCATGGTGGGGCTGCGACCGTCGAGCGCAGCGACGATGAACGCCGAGACCACCAGCGCCGCGCCGACGCCCGTGGCAAAGCTGCGCCGGCCGCTCTGGCGGATCTCCCGGCGCATGGCGGTGAGCTGGTGCTGCTGTTCGACGAGTTGTGCACGGCTCCGGCCGACCTCGCCGAGGGCCTCGTCGATGCGACGTGGCAGGGTGGGCAGGGTCTCGGCCATGTGGGGGAGTTCCTGCCGGGCCTTTTTGAGGAAGGCACCGGGTCCGACCTGATCGCGCATCCAGCGCTCTAGATAGGGCTTGCCAGTATCCCAGAGATCGAGCTCCGGGTAGAGCTGACGGCCCAGCCCCTCAATCGCCAGCAGCGTTTTCTGGAGCAGTACCAGCTGGGGCTGGATTTCCATATCGAAGCGGCGTCCGGTCTGGAACAGCCGCATGAGGAGCGCACCCAGTGAGATCTCGCCCAGCGGCCGCTCGAAGATGGGCTCGCAGACCGTGCGCATGGCGCTCTCGAACTCATCGATGCGGGTATCCGCCGGCACCCAGCCCGATTCCACATGCAGCTCGGCAACCCGGCGGTAGTCGCGATTGAAGAACGCCATGAAGTTGTCCGCGAGGTAGCGGTGATCGACCGGATTGAGCGAGCCCATGATGCCGAAATCCACGGCCACGTAGCGGGGATTGGCGGGGTCGCGGACATCGACGAAGACGTTGCCGGGGTGCATGTCGGCGTGGAAGAAGCTGTCCCGGAATACCTGCGTGAAAAAGATCTCGGTGCCGCGTTCGGCAAGCACCTTCATGTCGACGCCGGCCCGATGGAGCCCCTCGATGTCGCTGATCTGCAGGCCATGGATGCGCTCCATGACCATCACCCGGCGATGGGTGCCGGACCAGTGAACCTCAGGGACATAGAGCAGATCGGAATCGCGGAAGTTGCGCTTCAGCTGCGTGGCGTTCGCTGCCTCGCGCATCAGATCGAGCTCGTCGTGCAGGGTATTGTCGAATTCGCGGATCACTTCCACCGGCCGCAGACGGAAACCCTCGGACCAGTAGCGCTGGGCGAGCCGCGCGAATAGATACAACACCCCGAGATCGCGGGTGATGGCCTGCTCAATGCCGGGGCGGACGACCTTCACGACCACATCGTGGCCGTCATGCAGCCGGGCCGCGTGTACCTGGGCAATGGAGGCGGAGGCCATCGGCTCGATATCGAAGTGCGCGAACCAGGCATCCACCGGCTGCTGATACTCCGCCTCGATGATGGCGCGTGCCTCCTCACCCGGGAACGGCGGCACACGGTCCTGCAACCGGGCGAGCTCGGCGGCGATATCCGGGGGCAGCAGGTCACGGCGGGTGGAGATGATCTGACCGAACTTCACAAAGATCGGGCCGAGGTCCTCCAGCGCCGTGCGGATCCGCTCGCCCCGCGGGCGCTGACGGCGCTCGAACCAGGTCCAGGGCATGAATACGCGCAGGAAGCGGAATGGCCGGAACCAGCGGGTCGCGAACAGCACCTCGTCGAGGCCATGGCGCAGTAGCACGATATTGATCTGTGCCAGGCGGAGCAGCAGTCGTGCGCGTCGGATCATGACTGCCCCCCGCGGCGCTCGAGGCGTCGCAGTCGGGCGTCGAGGCGATCGACATCCTCGCGGACGTGATCGACGTCCGCCAGAAAGTGCCGTACCTCGATGGCGGTGGGCAGCCAGCGGCGTTCCTCGGTGGCGAGCTCGACGGCGTTGCGCAGCAGGGTGTCGGCACTGCGGCGACTCCAGTGACTGCCCTCACGCAGGCCGGTGGCCATTCGGGCGGCACCCGCCTCGCCGACTAATTGCGCCAGCTGCGCCTCGAGGTCGACATCGAGCTCACTGAACAGCGTGCGCACCTCTTGAATGGTGCCGATATCGCCGCGGAATGAGACATCACGGCTGCGTCGGCCGCGCGACAGGATCAGCCCGGTCAGGCCGGCGAGTGAGGCCTCGAGTACGACATCGCAGTCGTTCATGTCGGTCGCATCATTGATGAGAGTGAGTTCCGCCTCGCTGAACGCGACCCGCAGCGCCACCGCTGGTTCGGTCAGACGCAGTCCCAGCTCGCGGCCGTCAAGCGGCGCGAGGCGCTCGGGTGTGACCGGATCCAGCTGCAGGATCCGGTTGATGCCGGTCTCGATCAGTCCCAGCGGCAGCCACTCAGTAGACATGGCCGTGGTGGAGCGCGACCACCCCTCCGCTCAGATTGATGTAATCGACATCCTCGAAGCCCGCGGTCTCCATCATGGCTTTCAGTGTCTCCTGGTCGGGATGCTGGCGGATCGACTCGGCAAGATAGCGATAGCTGTCGGCGTCCTGCGCCACGAAATGCCCCATCAGCGGCAGCATGCGGAAGGAGTAGAGGTCGTAGACCGGCTGCAGGGGGCGCAGATAGAGCGACGAGAACTCGAGTATGACGACCTGCCCGCCGGGTCGAAGCGCCTCGCGCATGGCCTTCAGCGCCGCCGGGATACGGGTGACGTTGCGCAGGCCGAAGCCGATGCTGATGCGATCGAAGGATCGCGACGGGAACGGCAGCTGCTCGGCATCAGCGATCACATAATCGAGCTGACCGGTGACGCCCTCGTTCAGCAGCCGGTCGCGGCCGGTCTCGAGCATGGCTGGATTAATGTCAGAGACAATGACCTGGCCGGACGGGCCGACCTGCCCGGCCATGCCCTCGGCCAGATCGCCGGTTCCCGCGGCCAGATCCAGGACCCGCTGACCGGGCCGGGCGTTGATCAGGCGCAGAGCCTGGCGCTTCCAGAGTCGATGCAGCCCCACCGACATCAGGTCGTTCATGACGTCGTAGCGGCTGGCCACGGAGCTGAATACCTCGCCCACGCGGCGGGCCTTCTCTGCGACCGGCACCCGTTGATAGCCGAAATGCGTCTCGTCCTGATGGATCGGTTCGGATTCTGTCATGCGCTGTCTCCCGCATCGCGCCGAACACCGGCGGCGGCCAGTGAATCGAGGTAGTCCTGCCAGTAGGCGGCGGCATTCTCGCCCAGGTCATAGAGCAGATCCCAGGAATAGAGACCGGTGTTATGACCGTCGTCAAAATGCAGACGCAGCGCGTACTGTCCCACCGGTTCGATGCGCTCGATACCCACCGCTTCCTTGCCCACCTGCAGGATCGCCTGCCCCGGACCATGGCCGCGCACCTCCGCCGACGGCGAGTGGACCCGGAGATACTCCGCGCCCAGGTCGAAGTGGCAGCCGTCATCGAAGGTGACCGACAGGGTCCGGGACTGACGGTGGAGATGGATCTGCGTGGGGACGCGGCCGGTATCCCGGCGCTCGGGGCGTTTCATGGCGACCTCAGAGGATATAGCGGCTTAGATCTTCGTTACCGGCCAGATCTCCGAGCTGTGCATCCACGTAGTCGGCGTCGATGCTCAGCGTCTCGCCGCTGTGATCGGAGGCGCCGTAGGAAATGGTCTCCAGCAGCCGCTCCATGATCGTATGCAGGCGCCGGGCGCCGATGTTCTCCGTACGGGCGTTGACCTCCCAGGCCACCCGCGCGATGCGGTCGACACCGTCGGGCGTGAAGGTCAGTTCGACGCCCTCGGTGCGCAGCAATGCCTGGTACTGGCGGACCAGGGAGGCATCGGGCTCGGTGAGGATGCAGACAAAGTCCTCCACCGCCAGCGATCCCAGCTCGACGCGGATCGGCAGTCGACCCTGCAGCTCCGGGATCAGATCCGAGGGCTTGGAGACGTGGAATGCCCCCGAGGCAATGAACAGGATATGGTCGGTGTTCACCATGCCGTGGCGCGTCGACACGGTGCTGCCCTCGATCAGCGGCAGCAGATCACGCTGGACACCCTCGCGCGAGACGTCACCGCCACCGCTCTGTTCGGCCTGGCGGGCGACCTTGTCGAGCTCGTCGATGAAGACGATACCGCTCTGCTCAACCGCGTCGATGGCCTTCTGCTTGATCTCTTCTTCGTTGATCAGTTTAGCGGCCTCTTCCTCGCGCAGGACCTTCCAGGCATCGGCGATGCGGGTGCGCTGACGCTCGCTGCGGGCGTTGCCCATATTCTGGAACATGCCCTGGAGCTGGCTGGTGAGCTGCTCCATGCCGGGCGGTGCCATGATGTCCATGCCCGACTGCTGGCCGCGGATGTCGATCTCGATCTCGCGGTCGTCGAGCTCGCCCTCACGCAGTTTCTTGCGCATCTTCTGCCGGGTACTGTCCTGGCTGCGCTCGTCACTCCCGCCATTCTCGCTGCTCCGGGCCTGGGGCAGCAGGGCATCGAGGATGCGCTCCTCGGCTGCATCGTCGGCGCGACCCGACTGGCGGGCCATTTCCTGCTCGCGGATCATCCGCATCGCGTTGTCGGTCAGATCCCGGACCACCGATTCCACATCGCGGCCGACATAGCCGACCTCGGTGAACTTGGTGGCCTCGATCTTGATGAACGGAGCGTTCGCCAGCCGCGCCAGCCGCCGGGCGATCTCGGTCTTGCCGACACCGGTGGGACCGATCATGAGGATGTTCTTGGGTGTGATCTCGGGCTGCAGCCCGGTATCCACCTGCAGGCGCCGCCAGCGGTTGCGCAGGGCGTTGGCGACGGCCCGTTTGGCGTCGCCCTGGCCAATGATGTGCTTGTCCAGTTCCTGGACGATTTCGCGGGGGGTCATCTCGCTCATCAGGCTTTCCCGTCACCGAGGGTTTCGATGGTCAGCGTATGGTTGGTGTAGATGCAGATGTCGGCTGCAATGCCCAGCGACCGTTCGACAATCGTGCCGGCGTCCAGATCCGTGTCCGCGACCAGTGCCTGGGCGGCCGCCTGGGCGAAGCCCGACCCCGAACCGATCGCCATCAGTGACTGCTCCGGTTCGACGACGTCGCCATTGCCGGAGATCATCAGAAGACTGTCTTCGTCGGCCACCATCAGCAGCGCCTCCAGACGCCGCAGGGCGCGGTCCGAGCGCCAGTCCTTGGCCATCTCCACCGCGGCGCGGGTCAGCTGACCGCCGTGGCGCTCGAGCTGGCTCTCGAAGCGCTCGAAGAGCGTGAACGCATCCGCCGTTCCGCCGGCGAATCCGGCCAGTACCCGATCGTGGTAGAGGCGCCGGACCTTGCGGGCGTTGCCCTTCATGACCGTGTTGCCAAGGGTGACCTGGCCGTCGCCACCGACGGCGACCTGGCCGCCGCGACGCACCGCCAGAATGGTGGTGCCATCAAACTGCTGCAAGACTGCTCTCCGGGGGTTGCTGGATACGCATTGATGATCCGCCAATGGTAACGCAGGCGGACCGACGAGGGTTATTTTCGTCGGGCGCGGGGGTGCGCCCGGTCATAAACCTCGGCGAGGTGCTGGAAATCGAGGTGCGTGTAGATCTGCGTGGTGCCGATGTCGGCATGACCGAGCAGCTCCTGGACGGCACGCAGGTCACCGCTCGACTCCAGTAGATGCGTGGCGAAGGCATGCCGGAGGGTATGCGGGTGAACCGGCCGGTCCAGACCCTGCAGCTGCGCCAATTGGTTGAGCCGGGCCTGAATGGCTCGATGTGAGAGGCGCCGGCCGCGTCGGCTCACGAACAGTGCGGGTTCCTCGGCGGCGGCGACGGTATCGCGGACCGCGACCCATTCGCCCACTGCCTCGCGGGCCTTGCGACCCACCGGGACGATCCGCGTCCTTGCCCCCTTGCCGAGCACGCGCAGCTCCCGCGGCTCGCGACCGGTGTCATCGAGGTTGAGCGCCGCCACCTCGGCGAGCCGTAGCCCGGCACCATAGATAAGCTCGAAGATCGCCCGGTCGCGGCGCCGCAGCGGGTCGGCCTGATCCGTCGGCCGGTCCGGCGGATCCAGCAGCTGTGCCGTGGCGTCCACATCGAGCGTAGCGGGCAGCGTTTGTTTCGCCCGTGGTGCCTGGATGTCTGCGGTCGGATCGGTATCGAGGCGGGCCTCGCGCTGCAGATAGCGATACAGGCCACGGGCGGCGGAGAGCTGGCGCTGCAGCGAGCGGGGGGACAGGCCACGGCGATGGCACTGACTGATCCACGCCCGAATGTGATCACCCCGGACCTGCGCCCAGTCATTGATATCAATGGCTTCGAGATGCTGGCCGAGGTCGGACAGGTCACGGGCGTAGTGCTGCCGCGTCAGCGCCGCCAGCCGCCGTTCATCGCGCAGATGGGTGAGGTAGCGATCAATATCCGCCCACAGTGGCGGGCGCGACGTCACCGCTACTCCCCGACGCTCGACCGGCGCAGGACCCTGGCCGCCAGCGCGCCCAGCTGGCCGAGGAAGATCGTGCCCTGCTCACCGTGGTAGCGGTCGGCGTCGCGACTGCCGATGGCAATGAACCCGCGGACCGGCGGTTCGTCCATCGGGATCACTGCCACTGATCCGAGGCCATCCGCCTGATCACCGAAGATCAGCCCGCGGTGCTCGGCATCCAGCGCACCCAGTACCGGCTGATCACCCGGGAAGGTGTCCTCGAGCTGCTGCGCGCGGGGGTCGTCCGGCGCCAGAACCGGCGCACCCGCGGCGCCCAGGGACTCGCCAATGAGGATGACCTCCACCACGTCGGCGCGGAAGTCGTGACGCAGGCCGTCGCGGATCGCCATCAGGACGCTGTCGAGATCATTGGCGGCGAGCAGCTCGAGGGTGAAGCGATGGATCTGCTCGACGAGTCGATCATTGTCGCGGGCCACCTGGAGGAGTTGATCCAGTCGCTCGGCGAGGGCGTGGTTCTCCTCGCGCAGGATCGATACCTGGTATTCGATCAGCGAGGTCACGCCACCGGTTGGATGGGGGACGTCGATCTGGCCGACAAGATCCGGGTGCCGTTGCAGCAGCTCGGGATGCGCGCGCAGGTAATCCAGCACCGCCTGTTCGTCGATCGGGTGCTCCGGCGTTGCTGATTCGCCCGTCTGACCGCTCATGTCGCTCCCGTTACCAGTCTGCCCTCGAATACGGTCTCGGCCGGGCCGGTCATCCAGACCGGCTGACCCTCGCCCTGCCAGTGTATCACCAGCTCGCCGCCGGTCAGGGCCAGGGTGACGGTGGGATCGAACCAGTCGTTGAGCATACCGGCGACCGCCGCCGCGCATGCCCCGGTACCACAGGCCGGTGTCTCACCAACGCCGCGCTCGTAGACGCGGAGATCGCCCCGGTCGCGGCTGAGCACCGCGAGAAAGCCGGCATTGACGCGGTTGGGAAAGCGCGGATGAGATTCGAGCCGGGGACCGAGCGTGGCCACCGGCGCCGTCTCGATATCATCAACCCGCAGGATTGCATGGGGGTTGCCCATCGACACGGCGGCGATTTCATAGGCCGTCCCGGCAACGGTCAGCTCATAGCCCACCCGACGGCTCGTGGCCTTGAAGGGGATGGCCGCCGGATCGAGGACCGGTGGCCCCATGTCAACGCGGACCTGGTCGTCGTCCACCCGCTCGACCCGGGTCAGGCCGGCGTCGGTCTCGAGGGTGACGTGATCGGCCCGGTGCAGTCCCTGATCGTGCAGGAACCGGGCCAGGCAGCGGACGCCGTTGCCACAGTGCTCCACTTCCTGACCGTCGGCGTTCCAGATCCGGTATCGGAAGTCGGCCGCGGAGTGACGCGCGGTCTCGGCGACCAGAACCTGGTCGCAGCCGATGCCATAGCGCCGGTCGGCGATATGCCGGATCCATGCCGGCGTCGGATCCAGGGACTGGTTGACCGCGTCAAAGACGACGAAATCGTTGCCTAGTCCCTGCATTTTGGTGAAGGCGAGGGTCATGGCGTATCCAGCAGGTGCTCTCCCTGCCAGAGGGCCTCGAGCGATTCGCGCTCGCGAATGAGATGGACACGGTCGCCGTCCACGAGGACCTCGGCGGGCCGTGGACGGGCGTTGTACTGCGAGGCCATCACAAAGCCATAGGCGCCGGTCGCGTGAATCGCCAGCAGCGTCCCGGGGACGAGGGCCAGGGAGCGCTCGCGGCCGAGGGTGTCGGCACTCTCGCAGACGGGGCCGACGACATCGTAGAGCCGTGCCTCGGCGTCCACCGGTTCAGCGGTCTCGATGCCCTGCCAGGCGTTGTAGAGCGCTGGGCGCAACAGATCCGTCATGGCCGCATCGACGATGGCGAAGTCGCGATGCCCGGGCTTGAGGTATTCCACTCGGGTCAACAGTAGCCCCGCCTCACCGACGAGCGCCCGGCCAGGCTCCATGAGCAGCGTCTGCCGCCGGCCGGCGAGCAGCGGGCCCAACCGCTCCGCCAGTGCCGCCGGGGTGGGCGGGGTCTCGTCGTCGTAGCGGATGCCCAGCCCGCCGCCGATATCGAGATGCGCCAGATGGATGCCAGCGGCCTCAAGCCGGTCGACCAGCGCCAGACTGCGCGACAGGGCATCCGCCAGCGGTTCGAGCTCGGTGAGCTGGGAGCCGATATGGAAGTCCATCCCCGAAACGCTGATCCCGGGCATGGCCGCCGCCCGGTGGTAGAGGGCCTCGGCGCCGTGGATATCGATGCCGAACTTATTCTCCTTCAGCCCAGTAGAGATGTAGGGATGCGTCCGGGCATCGACATCCGGATTGACCCGCAGCGACACCGGTGCGGTCTGGCCGGTGCGCGAGGCAACCGCGTTGATGCGCTCGAGCTCGGCTTCCGACTCGATGTTGAATGCGAGGATGCCCGCGGACAGTCCCTGCTCGATTTCCGCCTCGGTCTTGCCGACGCCAGAGAACACGACCTTGCCCGGATCGCCCCCGGCCCGCATGACCCGGGCGAGTTCGCCGCCGGAGACGATATCGAAACCGCTGCCAAGCCGTGCGAGCAGCTGGAGAATGGCGAGACTGCCGTTGGCTTTCACGGCATAGCAGATCTGGTGGTCGAACGCCGCGAAGGCCTGGTCATAGGCCCGCCATGCCGATTCGATGGCGGCGCGCGAGTAAACATACAGGGGCGTCCCGAAACGCTCGGCGAGCATCGGTGCGGGGCAGTCCTCGATGGTCAGGGTGCCGTCGTCTCGCTTCATCACGGCGTCTCTCCCTCGCTGCGCTCAGCGCCGCCGGCATCAGGCAGGTAGAGATCGCCCTTGACGCCACAGCCGGTGAGCAGGATTAGCGTGATGAGTGCCAGAAAGGGCAGGATACGTTGGGTCATGCAGACTCGGCGTTTCATGTGGAACGTCAGTATAAACAGAGGAAAGAGACGATGGTCGAGCAGCAGCAGCTGGAAACCGTGGAAACCGGCGCTCAGGATGCCCAATACAGTGTGATCTGGCTCCACGGACTGGGCGCCAGTGGCCACGACTTCGAGCCGATTGTCCCGCAGCTGGGGCTGGAGGCGCCGGATACGGTGCGATTCGTCTTCCCGCATGCCCCGGCGCAGCCGGTGACCCTGAACGCCGGGATGGTCATGCCCTCCTGGTACGACATCTACGGATTGGTGCCTGGCACGCCACAGGATGAGCCGGGCCTTGATCGGGCCGCGGGCTGGATCGAGGCACTGATCGAGCGCGAGGCAAGCCGTGGCGTGCCACCCGAGCGGCTGGTGCTGGCCGGTTTTTCGCAGGGCGGGGCGCTCGCCCTGCATACCGGGCTCCGCTATGCCTCCGGCCTGGCCGGGATCATGGGGCTCTCCACCTATCTGCCGCTGGCCGATCACCTCTCTCAGGCCCATGCCGCCGCCAATCGCGATACGCCAGTCTTCCTCGCCCATGGCCATCATGACCCGGTGCTCGCCTATCAACTGGGTACCGACTCCCGGGACGCCCTGGCGGGTCTCGGCTACCCCGTGGAATGGCACGACTACCCTATGGAGCACCAGGTCTGTATGCAGGAGATCAATGACATCGGCGGATGGCTGCGCCGAGTGCTCCCGCGCTAACCGGTCCGGCCGCTGCCGAGCCGCTCCCTGGCAGCGGCCACCTGACGCCGGACCTGGGCCGGTGCCGTCCCGCCGGTGTGGTCGCGCGCCGCCAGCGAGCCATCAAGGGTCAGTACCTCGAAGACATCCTCGCCGATGGCCGTGGAGAAGCCCTGCAGTTCCGTCAGTGACATCTCCGCGAGATCCCGTCCCTCGGCGACGCCATGAGCCACTGCCTTGCCGACGATCGCGTGGGCATCCCGGAAGGCCACGCCCTGGCGTACCAGGTAGTCCGCAAGATCGGTCGCTGTGGCGAACCCCTCGCGGGCGGCGGCCCGCGTCCGGTCGCGGTTGACCGTCAGTGCCGGAACCATGTCAGCGAATGCGCGCAGGCTGTCGCGAAGCGCATCGGCGGCGTCGAACAGCGGTTCCTTGTCTTCCTGGTTGTCACGGTTGTAGGCGAGCGGCTGCCCCTTCATCAGGGTCAGCAGTGCATGCAGGGCGCCATGGACCCGGGCGCTCTTACCGCGCACCAATTCCGCGACATCCGGGTTCTTTTTCTGCGGCATGATCGAACTGCCGGTACAGAACCGATCGGGCAGATCGATAAACCCGGTGAGCGGCGACGCCCAGATCACCAGTTCTTCGGCCATCCGCGACAGATGGGTCATGGTGAGTGCGGCGGCGGAGACGAACTCGATGGCGAAGTCCCGATCCGAGACGGCATCGAGGGAGTTGCGGGTGGGTGCGTCAAAACCCAGCGCCGCACAGGTCTGGTCACGGTCGATGGGGAAGGTCGTGCCGGCCAGGGCCGCCGATCCCAGCGGCATCTGGTTAACGCGTTCGCGCGCATCCCGCAGGCGCGCCTCGTCGCGCACCAGCATTTCGTACCAGGCCAGCATGTGGTGCCCGAAACTCACCGGCTGGGCGACCTGCAGGTGGGTGAAACCGGGCATGACGGTGTCCGCCTCGCGCTCGGCGAGATCGACAAGCCCGCGCTGGAAGCGGCGCAGCAGCGTGATATGGGTGTCGATGACCGTGCGCAGCCACAGACGGATATCGGTGGCGATCTGATCGTTGCGCGAGCGCCCGGTGTGCAGGCGCTTGCCAGCCTCGCCGATGCGCTCGGTCAGCCGCGCCTCGATGTTCATATGGACATCCTCGAGGGCCGGATCCCAGGGAAAGCCGCCCGCCTCGATCTCCGCTTCAATCGCATCCAGGCCGGCGTCGATCGCCGCTGCATCGTCGGCACTGATCACGCCGCAGTCGGCGAGCATCCGGGCATGGGCGCGGGAGCCGCGTATATCCTCCTGATAGAGGCGTCGGTCGTAGTGTTCGGAGGCGCTGAAGGCCGCCACGAAGGCGTCCGTGGCTTCGGTGAAGCGCCCGCTCCAGAGACCCTTGGCGTCAGACTCGCTCATGCCCATGCATCCCGTTCGAATGAGCGCGGCATTATAGCAGCCGGTCGGCCGAATGCGCCGGATGCCCGGTCTGTGAACCGGTTGGCGGTGTCCGTTGCCGGGCTTTTGCATGCTCGACCCTCCATTCGATGACGCCCCAGGAGGGAATAGCAATGATGAAGATCGTGATTGCCTGCGAGCAGCCCGCACTGCGACAGCGACTGGCGGGGCTGGCGGCGACCAGCGCCGGGTGCTGTGTGGCGGCCGTCCTCGAGACACCCGCCGAGGCACCGGTCAGCCATGGTCGTGATCCAGTGGACGTGGTGGTGCTCGGTGTGCGTGACGAGACCCACCTCGCCGTCGCGGTGGCGCTCGCCAATACCACCCCGGCGCCGGCGATTCTGCTGGCCAGTGAGCTCGCCGATCCGATCGTACCGCGGCTTGAGGAAAGCGGTGTGGACTATGTCGTTGACACCGCTCAGCCGACCCGTTTCGCCGCCGCCCTGCAGGCGGCACGCCCGCTGGGGGCGGGTCAGATCGCGCGGCTCCAGGCCCCTGGCGCCGGGGATGAGCGCCGCCATATCCTCTGCCGGCGGCGCAATGGCCTCAGCCTGATCCCGGTGGATGACGTGCGCTGCTTCGTGGCCGATCACAAGTACGTCACGGTCCAGCATGACGATGGCGAGGATCTGATCGAGGAGTCCCTGTGTCGCCTTGAGGCCGAGTTCGGTCCGCGCTTCCTGCGCGTGCATCGCAGTGCGCTGGTGGCCCGCGATGCACTCCGTGGACTGGAGAAGGATCTCGATGGTCAGACGCGGGCGCTGGTCGATGGCAGTGATGATCCGCTGCCGGTCAGCCGGCGCCGTCTGCCCACCGTCCGACGCTGGATCAGGACGGCCGCCACACCGGGCTGATGGTTTGCCTCACGGCCGTCAGGCGGTATCGTTGCAGCTCATCGCAACTGGCCGTCACGGTCGTTTTCAGGCATCCGCATTCATGTCCATCACGCACCTCCGCATCGCCACCCGCCGCAGTCCGCTTGCCGTCTGGCAGGCTGAACATGTCGCTGACCGTCTGCGGGCGCGATACCCGGATCTGAACGTCGAACTGGTGCGCCTTTCAACGCGGGGCGATGAGATCACCGATCGCCCGCTGATGGCGGTGGGCGGCAAGGCGCTGTTCGTCAAGGCACTCGAGGAGGGAATGCTCGCCGGCAAGGCCGATATCGCCGTTCACTCCATGAAGGATGTCCCCGCGGTCGTGCCAGAGGCGTTCCGCCTGCCGGTCATCCTCGCGCGCGAGGATCCTTTCGATGCGGTGGTTTCACGGCGCTATACGGATATCGCCGAGCTCCCTGTGGGTGGCTGTGTAGGCACGGCCAGCCTGCGCCGCGAGTGCCAGATCCGCGCTCGGCGACCGGATCTGGCGGTAGAGTCGCTGCGCGGCAATGTGCAGACCCGCCTGGGCAAACTCGATGCGGGGCAATTCGACGCCATTGTACTGGCGGCATCCGGATTGCGGCGGCTGGGCATGGCCGAACAGATCACCCGGGTGATGCCGCCGGAGGAGAGCCTGCCGGCGGTGGGCCAGGGGGCACTGGGGATCGAGTGCCGAGCCGACGACCCCGAGGTGGCGGCGCTGATCCAGGGGCTCGACGATACCGATACCCACGATCGGGTCGCGGCGGAACGGGCGGTCAATTCGCGTCTCGAGGGAAGCTGCCATGTGCCGCTGGCCGCCTATGCACAGCTCGAGGGCGATGAGCTCTGGCTCAGGGGGCTGGTGGCGAGTCGCGATGGGCGCCGCGTCCTGCGGGCCGAGGGCCGCTCGCCACGCTCGGCGGGGCCGGCGCTGGGGCATGCCGTCGCCGAGGACCTGCTTGCTCAGGGGGCCGGCGAAATCCTCGCCGAAATCGAGTGACTGAGCGCGGCGCCCTCGCCGGTCGACGTATTCTGGTGACCCGCCCCGCCGATCAGGCCGAGGGGCTGATCCGCTGCCTTGAGGCCGCCGGTGCGATGGTGCTGCATCGGCCGACCCTTCGCATTGTCGCGCTGGCGCCTGCCACTGAGGGCTTTCCGACACAGCCCGACTGGCTTGTCTTTACCAGTCCGAACGCCGTTCGTTACGGGCTTGAGTGGCTGCCGGCAGCGATGTGGCAGGGCGCCCGCATCGCCGCTGTCGGACCCGGTACCGCAGCGGCCATCGAGGAGCGCGGTGGCGCCGTCGACGTGGCGCCCCGTATCGGTGGCGGCGCGGATGCCCTGCTTGCCGAAACCGCCTTCGATCCCCGTGACGGTGCGTGTGTATTGATCATCCGCGGTGAGGGGGGGCGCCGCCGGCTGCCGGCCGTGCTCCGCGCCCGCGGGGCGGATGTCCGGGAAGGGATGGTCTACCGACGGGTCCATGCGGCGAGTCAACTCGACATCCCGCGGGAGTGGCAGGCGCAGCCGCTTGACTGCACAATTGTGACAAGCCGGAGTGGTCTGTCCGGTCTACTCGGCATGGCGGGCGAACCCGCGCTAGAGTGGATCGCCAAAAGCAGGCTGGTCACCGTGAGTGAGCGGATCGCGACGGCCGTGACCACCGCCGGATTCGAACCGCCGGCCGTCGCCACCGGTGCGGACGATCTGGCCATTACACGTGCGGTGTGTGCCGCGCTGCAGAGAGAGAGCGATGAGCAAGACAGATAAGGACACGGATAACGCCCTCGAGACCACGTCGCCCGGCAGAAAGGGCAGCGGCGGCACCGCCAACGGGAAGGGCGATGGCGAGGCGGCCGCGACGCCATCGGCGGGCCGCACTCCGGGTCGGCTGGCATTGGCCATCGCTATTCTGGTCCTGCTGCTGAGTGCCGCCGGTGGCGCCTATCTCTACTGGCAGATGCAGCAGCTCACTGAGGCTCAGGCCAACCTGGCGACGCAGCGTGACCTCGAGGCGCTGGCTGACAATCAGCAGGCAATGGCCGGTGAGCTCAATGGCCGCATCACCAACCTCAACGAACAGCTCGAGTCCCGCCTGCAGTCCCTGGCCCAACTCGAGAACCGCATGGCCGATCAGGTGACCGCCCGCAACGAACTGGCCGATCGGGTCGATCAGCTCTATCGGCGCATGAATTCCGAGACCGACGACTGGCGGATCGCTGAGGCCGGCTACCTGGCCCGGATGGCGGTCCATCGGTTGCAGTTCAACGGCGATGTCCCGGGTGCGCTCGAGGCGCTTGAGGCCGCCGACATACTCCTCTCCGGACTGGGCGGCGTTGGGATCGACCGGCGCGAAGCGATTGGCGAGGCCGTCGATCAGCTGCTGGACGTCGATCGGGTCGACCTCGTCATCGTGAATCGCGGGCTTGACCGGGTTGCCGATCAGCTTGGTTCGCTGCCGCTCGCGGCGGGCATCAAGCGCTTCGAGGCGGCCGATACCGCGACAGCGGCGGGCGATGAGCCGCCGGACGGTGGCTGGCGCCAGCGTCTGGATCGGGCCGGCGACCGCCTGATGGCGGGGCTTGGGGAGTTGGTGACGGTCAGCCGCGACCGTCAGGTCGAGCCATTGCCGGAACCGGAATCCCGGTTCCTGCTCCAGCAGAACCTTCGCCTGCAGATCGAATCGGCACGACTCGCCGCGCTGCGGGGCGAACCGCAGACCTACACCAATGCCCTTCAGCGCGTGAATGACTGGATCGGCGCCTATTTCGACACCGGTGCCGACAGCGTGACCGACGTCCAGAATCGGCTCGCCGAGCTCATGGATGAGACGGTCCGGGTCGAGCGGCCGCCGATCGGTGAAACGCTGGCGCCGGTCCTCAATGATGGTGGTCGATCATGATCCGCCGGCTCATCATCTTCGTTGTCCTGCTGCTGGCGAGTGTGCTGGCGGCCCAGTGGTTCGCCAACGAGGGCGGATTCCTGATGGTCCGCGTGGGCGAATGGACCATTCAGACCAGCCTGTTCGTGGCGGTGCTCGCGTTCATCGCTCTCTGGGCGCTGGTGACCCTGGTATTCGGGCTGCTGCGGCGGACCGCCCAGGCGCCGGCCCAGGTCCGTAATCGGCTGGCGAGCCGGCGCATACGCAAGGCGCAGCGCGAGCTGATCGATGGTCTGATCGAGCTGGCGGAGGGTCGCTATGCCCAGGCGGAGCGCCACCTGCAGAGTACCAGCCGGATCTCGGATCAGCCCTTGATGCATCACCTGCTGGCGGCCATCGCCGCGCAGCGTCGGGGTGAATGGCAGCGTCGCGACGATCTGCTTGCCGAGGCGGACGCCGCCAATCCCCGGGCGCGACTCGCGGTGGGCCTCCTGCAGGCGCAGTTGCAGGTTGATGCCGAGCAGTGGGAGCAGGCGCTCGCAACCCTGGGTTGGTTGCGGGAGAAGGCGCCACGCAACCATCGGGTGCTGATGCTACTGGCGCGCTCCATGCGGGCGGTGGAGGACTATGCCGGGCTACTCGATCTGCTGCCCGACCTGCGCCGTGAGCAGTCGCTCCCCAGTGCGGAACTGACCGCGATCGAACAGCGCGCGCTGGATGAGCAGATCGGCAAGCTCGGTGCGTCGGCGAACGCCGACAGCCTGGGTCGTATCTGGAAGTCACTGCCTAAGGGCCGGCGCCGCGATCCAGCGCTTCAGGCGCGCTACGCCCGGGCGCTGATCGACGCCGACTGCCCGGTGACCGCCGAGCGGCAACTACGGGGCTGGTTACGCCAGCGCTGGGAGCCCACGCTGGTGGCGGTCTATGGCGAGTTGCCACTGGACCCGGAGCGCGTCTATCACCGCTTGACCTCGTGGCTTGGCGAGCGGCCGGAAGATCCGGCGCTACTCTATGCGGCGGCCCGGCAGGCCGCGCGTTGCGAGCGCTGGGGAGCGGCCCGGAACCACCTCGAAACGGCCGTGGCACGGGGTAACGACCCGGCAATGGCGCGCATGCTCGCGGAGCTCTATGAGCGCCTTGGCGAGCATGACCGGGCGCGGCAGACCTATCGCCAGGCGCTGGGCCTCGATCCGATCGGCAACAGCCTGCCGCGTATGGATGCCGCGGCTGACTAGGCGCGGAGGATGATCGATCCGGTGCTCTGACGCGATGCCAGTCGCTGGTGGGCAGCGGCAGCCTCGCCGAGGGGCCACTCGCTGTCGATGCGCACCCGCAGCCGGTCAGCCGCCACCATCGCGAACAGCGCCTCGGCGGCGGACTGCAGTTCCGCGGCGGTCCCGATGTAGTCGAACAGCGAGGGACGGGTCAGGAACAGCGACCCGCCGGCGGCCAGTTGACCCACGGCTATCGCCGGCGGCGCACCGGATGACTGGCCAAAGCTGACCAGCAGGCCCCGCTTCGCCAGACTGGCGAGGGATGCGGTCAGCGTGTCGGCACCCACGGAGTCATAGGCCACCCGCACGCCTGCGCCATCGGTGATTGCCCGGACCCGTGCGGCGATATCCTCATCCCGGTAGAGAATCGGATGATCGCAGCCGTTGGCGCGCGCCAGCTCGGCCTTCTCCGGGCTCCCGACGGTGCCGATCACGGTCGCCCCGAGTGACTGTGCCCACTGACAGAGCAGCAGCCCGACCCCCCCGGCCGCGGCATGGATCAGTACCCGATCGCCCGGCTGGACGGCGCAGACCCGCTGCAGGAGCATGTGCGCGGTCAGTCCCTTGAGCATCATCGCCGCGGCCTGTCCGCTGCTGACCGCCGCTGGCAGGGCCACGACCCGGTCGGCGGCGATGACCCGGTCGGTGGCATAGGCGCCCGGCGGTCCGCCCACGTATGCGACCTGCTGTCCCGCGGTCAGTCCCGTGACGCCCTCGCCGACGGCCATGACCTCACCAGCGGCCTCCAGACCTGGGGTGAAGGGCATGCTGGCGGGCGAATAGAGACCGGTACGAAAGTAGATATCGATGTAATTGACACCGATATGCGTCTGCCGGATGCGGACCTCGCCGGGTCCTGGTGTGGCGGCTGGCACGCTGGCCAGCTGGAGCTGTTCGGGGCCGCCAAATGCTTCGATACGAATCGCGTCGGTCATGATGGACTCCCGTCCTTGTCGGCAACCATCCCCGCTTCTACGCCGGCGAGGGCGGTGAGATTGACCACGCCCCGCACGGTCACGGAGGGCGTGAGGATATGCGCCGGCTTCGCCATTCCCAGCATGATCGGGCCGATGGATACCGCATCGGTCACCGTCTTGAGCAGGTTAAAGGCGATATTCGCGGCGTCCAGCGTCGGCATGATCAGCAGGTTCGCTTCACCCTCGAGGCGGGAATTGGGGAAGATCCGCCGCCGGATGTCCTCGTTCAGCGCGGCATCACCATGCATCTCGCCCTCGACCTCCAGAGAGGGGTCGCGGGCCTCGACCTGGCGCAGCGCCTCACGCATCTTCATCGCCTCGGCATCGTTGGAGGTGCCGAAGTTGCTGTGCGAGAGCATCGCCACCTTGGGCACCATGCCGAAGCGGCGGATCTCGTCGGCTGCCAGGGTGGTCATCTCAGCGATCTGCTCGGCACTCGGGTGGTGATTGACGTAGGTATCGCAGAGGAAAAGCGTACCCTTGGGTGTGATGATCGCGTTCATGGCGGCGAGGTCCCGCACGCCCTCGCGCTTACCGATCACCTCGGTGACATAGTCGAGCTGGCGGTGGTATTTCCCCACCGCACCGGAGAGCATGGCATCGGCCTCGCCGCGGTGGACCATCAGCGAGGCGATCACGGTGTTGCGGGTCCGCACGATCTGCCGGGCCCGGTCCGGGGTCACGCCGCGGCGCTCCATCAGCGAGTGGTAGAGCTGCCAGTAGGCCTTGAAGCGCGGATCGTCCTCGGGGTCCACCAGCTCGAAATCCTCATCGATGACCAGGCGCAGCCCCAGGCGTTTGATGCGCATCTTCACCACCCGGCGTCGGCCGATGACGATGGGCTTCGCGAGGCCATCATCAACGACCAGCTGCACCGCCTGGAGGATGCGCTCGTCCTCGCCATCGCCATAGGCCACGCGCCGCGGGTTCTGGGTGGCGCGCTCGAAGATGGGCTTCATCAGCAGACCGGACTGGAACACGTAGTTCGACAGCCGGCGCCGGTAGGCGGCGAAGTCGGTGATCGGGCGTGTCGCGACCCCGCTTTCAATGGCCGCCCGGGCCACTTCTGGGGCGATGCGGGTGATCAGACGCGGATCGAAGGGCTTGGGGATCAGGTATTCCGGGCCGAACGACAGGGGCTTGCCACCATAAGCGGCGCGGACCACATCCGATGACTCCATGGTGGCGAGATCAGCAATGGCGCGGACGCAGGCCTTTTTCATCTCGTCATTGATGGTGGTGGCGCCAACATCCAGCGCGCCACGGAAGATGAACGGGAAGCACAGGACGTTGTTGACCTGGTTGGGGTAGTCGGAACGGCCGGTGGAGATGATGGCATCCGATCGGGCGGCGAGTACGTCCTCGGGCCAGATCTCGGGCGTGGGATTGGCGAGGGCCATGATCATCGGCTTGTCGGCCATGCGCTTGACCATATCAGCGCTCAGCACGCCCGGCACCGACAGGCCAAGGAAGATATCCGCGCCATCGATGACCTCGTCCAGGGTGCGGGCGGCGGTATCAGCCGCGTACAGGCCCTTGCGCTCGTCCATGTCCTCGGTGCGGCCCTGATAGATCACGCCCTGACGATCCGTGACGACGATATTCGCCGGGTCGAGCCCCATCGATACCAGCAGATCCAGGCAGGCGACCGCGGCGGCGCCGGCCCCGGAGGTGACGAGCTTTATGTCCTCGAAGCGCTTGCCGACCAGTCGCAGGCCGTTGTAGATCGCTGCGGCGGCGGTGATCGCGGTGCCATGCTGGTCGTCGTGGAAGACAGGGATGCTCATCCGCTCGCGGAGCTTTTCCTCGACCTCGAAGCACTCCGGTGCCTTGATGTCCTCGAGATTGATCGCGCCGAAGGTGGGTTCGAGCCGGGCGATGGTCTCCACCAGTTGATCGGCATCGTTCTCGTCGATCTCGATATCGAAGACATCGATGCCGGCGAATTTCTTGAACAGGACCCCCTTGCCTTCCATGACCGGTTTCGAGGCCAGTGGACCGATGGCGCCCAGACCGAGGACCGCCGTGCCGTTGGTGATGACACCGACCAGGTTGCCGCGGGCGGTTACATTGGCGGCTTCACGCTCGTTATCGACGATCAGTTCGCAGGCAGCCGCCACCCCCGGGCTGTAGGCGAGGGCGAGGTCGCGCTGGTTGGCCAGCGGCTTGGTGGGCGTGACCGTGATCTTCCCCGGGATCGGGTTGCGGTGGTAATCGAGCGCGTTCTGCTTGAAGTCCTCAGCCATGATGTCCCTCTGCGTGGTCAGGGGTGGTCGTCGCCGGCCACAAAGTCGTTCAGATCGTCGGTGAATCGCTGCGGGGCCTCGGCATGCAACCAGTGTCCGACGCCGTCGTAGCGGATGATCGTGGCCGCGGGGAAGTGCCGGGCGATCGCCGTGCGGCCCGCGGCGGTGACGTAATCCGAGGCGCCCCCATGGAGGCAGCGCACGGGCCGGTCCGTCAGGATGCCGAGGCCATCGGGCCAGCTCTGGATGACCGGCAGCTGGTCGGCGAGGATGTCCAGCGGGATCCGCCATACCCACTGACCGTCACGCCGTTGCAGGTTGGTGAGCAGGAACTGCCGGATCATCGGATGGGTGATCGTCGTCGCCAGTTCGCGGTCGACGGCGTCGCGGCCTGACGCGGCGGCGAGGTCCACCGACTGCATCGCCCGGATGATGCCGCCGTGTTCTGATTCGTGGTTGTAGGCCATTGGCGCGATATCCACCACCATCAGTCGCCGCAGTCGCGATGGCGCCGTCAGTGCCAGTGCCATGGCGACCTTGCCGCCCATGCTGTGACCCATGATATCCGCCTGGTCGATGCCCTTGCGATCGAGCAGGGCGATGATATCCGCGGCCATCCGCCGGTAGTCCATATCGGTACAGTGCGGTGACTGGCCGTGATTGCGCAGGTCGGGCCGCAGGACGCGATGGTGGGCCTCGAGGGGCCGGGCGATGGCGCGCCAGTTGCTCCCCGATCCGTAGAGCCCGTGGAGCATGATCAGTGCTGGCCCCTGGCCACTGTCGGTGCTGGCGAGTTCGACCGGCTCATTCATTGCATGGGTCCCTGCGCGTTGGCGGCCACCTGGCGCAGCGCCTGCAGGGCCACGCCGAACATCGCCGCATCGGGTGTCGTGCTGGTGGTGACCTGATCAATGATCTGTCGCAGGTCATCGACGCGATTGCTCTGTTCGGCCAGCCAGGTCTCGACCCGTGTCTGCGCTGCCTCAGTGGCGGTGTGGCGGAGGATGGCCTCGGTGACCCGGCGATGCTCCTCGTGGAGTGATTCCATCAGCCCGATCCGATAGCGCGCCTGCCAGTCATCCCCCGGACGGAACCGCTCGATCGCCGCCTGCAGTTCGTTGAGCGCCAGATAATCACCGGCCTGGAAGTGGATACCGGCGGCATCCGCCAGATCCGCGCCCGCCAGCGTTGCCGCGGCACTGATATCGAGCCCGGGATAGAGCATCGGCAGCCGGCTCAGGCGCTCCGCCAGCGATTCCGGGACGCCCGCCTCGACGTGGTGCTCGCGCTCGGCGGCCAGACGGGCGGCCGCCGCATCGGTGAGCAGTGTGGGCAGGGCGTCATCGAGTGTGCCGATGGCCGTCTTCATGGCCTGGGTCGTGACCGTGTCACCGTTGCAGCCGGATTGATGGCGCAGCAACCAGCGGGTCGCCTGTTCCTGGAGCGCGCAGATGGTATGCAGGAGTGACTGCTGGTGAGGGACCGGCACGCGGTTATCGAGCTGATCGACCTCATGCCAGAGGCCGCGCAGGCCATAGACATCCCGGGCGGCCAGATAGGCCCGGACCGCCTCGGTGACATCGGCGCCGGTGGCCTCGGTCATGCGCAGCAGAAAGGTCGCACCCATGCGGTTGAGGACATGGTTGGCGAGATGCGTGGCGATGATCTCGCGCCGCAGGGGGTGCTGATCGATACGCCCGGCGAAGCGCTCACGCAGGGGAGCGGGGAAATAGCCGACCAGCTCGTGGAGATTCTCCTCGCCCCGTACCAGCGGCGATTCAAGGAGCTCCTCGAATGCGCGGATCTTGGTATAGGAGAGCAGGATCGCGAGCTCCGGACGGGTCAGTCCAAGGCCCTGCTGCTCGCGCTCGGCGAGGGTCTCGTCATCGGGGAGTTGTTCAACGACCCGGTCGAGGCGGCCCTCACGCTCGAGCCGGCGCATGCAGCGTCCCTGCTCGGGGAGCCGCTCCGCCGCCCGATCGAGCATCAGACTGATGCCCTGGGTCTGGCGGTAGTTGTTGGCGAGGACGTGCTCGGCGACGGCGTCGGTCATATCGCCAAGCAGTCGATTGCGCTGCTTGACCGTCAGATCACCGTCGTCGACGACGCCGTTCATGAGGATCTTGATGTTCACCTCATGGTCGGAGCAGTCCACACCGCCGGAGTTATCGATGGCGTCGTTGTTGATCTGCCCTCCGGCAAGGGCAAAGGCGACACGGCCGAGCGGAGTCACGCCCAGGTTGCCGCCCTCGCCGACCACCTGGCAGCGCAGATCCTCGGCATCCACGCGCAGGGCGTCGTTGGCCTTGTCACCCACTTCGGCATGGCTCTCGGATTTCGCCTTGATGTAGGTGCCGATCCCGCCGTTCCAGAGCAGATCCACCGGTGCGCGGAGGATCGCGGCGATGAGCTCCGTTGGTGTCAGGCGTTCGCGCTCGAGCCCCAGTGCCTCGCGGGCCGCCGCCGGAAGGCGGATGGACTTGGCGCTGCGGGACCAGACGCCACCCCCTGCGGAGATCACCGATTCGTCGTAGTCCGCCCAGCTCGACGGCCCCAGGTTGAACAGCCGCTGGCGCTCCTCATAGCTGCGCTCGGGATCGGGATCCGGGTCAATGAAGACATGGCGGTGATCAAAGGCGGCGAGCAGTCGTGTGGTGCGTGACTGAAGCATGCCATTGCCGAACACATCCCCTGACATGTCGCCCACCCCGACCACCGTGAACGGCTGGCGCTGGATATCCCGTCCGCGCTCGCGGAAATGCCGCTGGACGGCCACCCAGGCGCCGCGGGCCGTGATCCCCATGGCCTTGTGGTCATAACCGGTGGAGCCCCCCGAGGCGAACCCGTCATGGAGCCAGAAGCCATACTCTTCGGCGATGGCATTGGCGTCGTCGGAGAAACTCGCGGTGCCCTTGTCGGCGGCGACGACCAGATAGGGGTCATCGTCATCATGGCGGACGACCCGGTGCGGCGGCTGGATGGCGTCATCGACGATGTTGTCGGTCACATCGAGCAGCCCGCGGATGAACAGCCGATAGCAGGCCAGTACCTCGGCCTGCTGGCCCGGCCGGTCGCGGGGCAGACGCTTGCAGACGAACCCACCCTTGGCCCCTACCGGGACGATCAGGGCGTTTTTCACCATCTGCGCTTTCATCAGGCCAAGGATCTCGGTGCGATAGTCCTCGCGGCGCTCCGACCAGCGCAGTCCGCCACGGGCGACCTTGCCCCCGCGCAGGTGAACGCCCTCGACCCGCGGTGAGCTGACAAAGATCTCGAACGCCGGCACGGGTTTGGGGACGCCGGGAATGCGCTCCGGCTGGAGCTTGATGGCGATGCTCTCGGGTGCCTGGTTGTCGGCGTCGCGCTGAAAGAAATTGGTGCGCAGCGTGGCTCGCATCGCAGCCAGCAGGCGGCGCAGGATGCGATCCTCGTCCAGGCTGTCAACGGCATCGAGCCGTTGGCTGAGATCATCGGCGATCCGGTTGGCCCGGTCGGTATCCGCGCCGTCGGGATCGAACCGGGCCCGGAACAGCTCGATCAGTCCACTCGCGATCGCTGGATGATCCGCCAGCGTGCACTCCATATAGGGCTGGCTGTAGGCCATGCCCGCCTGCCGCAGATACTGGGCGTAGGCTCGAAGGATAATAATGTCGCGCCAGGTCAGCCCGGCCAGCAGGATGAGCCGGTTGAAGCCATCATCGTCGGTCTGGCGTCGCCAGATCGCGGCAAACCCGGACTGGAAGGCATCACGCAGACGCCCGGTATCGAGGGTCAGATCAGGGTCGTGGCTCAGCCCGAAGTCGTGGATCCAGCATTGCCCGGCATGATCCGGACGGATGCCGTAGGGGCGCTCGTCGATGACTCGTACGCCCATGTTCTCGAGGACTGGAAGGACATCGGAGAGGCTGATTGGCTGGCCGGCGTGATAGAGCTTCAGACGCAGGCTGCCCACCGGCGCCTCGAGCGGGCGATAGAGGCTGATCACCAGGCCATTATTATCGGCAAGGGTCTCCAGCCGCTCGATGTCCTGGGTGGCGGTGCCAGGACCGGTGTCTTCCCGATAGGCGGCACTGAAGGCATTGCGGTAGCGATGATGCAGCTCGGTGCCGCGGGCCTCACCGCAGTGCTCGAGCAGGGTCTGAGCAAGGTCGTCGGTCCATGACCGTGTCGTTGCCGCGAGACGGGCCTCGAGGGCCTCGGTATCAACGCCCTGAGCGTCGCTATCCTGGAAATGGACAATGAAGTGGATGCGGGCCAGCACTGCTTCCGAGAGCTGCACCGTAAATTCCGAGTGGGCGCCGTTGAACGCCTCCATGAGGATCTGCTGCATGCGCTGCCGGGTCGCCGTGTCGTAGCGATCCCGCGGCGCGTAAACGAGGCAGGAGACAAATCGGCCGAAACGGTCATGGCGAATGAACAGCCGGACGCGTTGACGCTCCTGGAGCTGGAGGATTCCCAGAGCGGTCTCGTAGAGCGTCCGCGAGTCGATCTCGAAGAGCTCGTCGCGGGGATCGGTCTCGAGGATGTGGACCAGTGCCTTACCGGCGTGGCTGTTGCTGCGCAGGCCGGCGCGCTCGAGCACTGCGGCGACCTTGCGCCGTAGCAGTGGGATATTGCGCGGATTTCGACTGTAGGCCCCCGAGGTGTAGAGCCCCAGGAAGCGATGCTCGCCGATGACCTCGCCCTGGGCATTGAAGCGCTTCACACCGATGGTATCCATGTAGCCGTGTCGGTGGACGGTCGACCGATGACTGGATTTGGTGAGGATCAGCGGATCGGGGTCGTTGGCCTGCTCGCGCAGCGCCGGCGGCAGTGCCTCGAAGCTCTGGGACAGTCGTTGGGCGTTGCGCGCCGGCCGCAGGAGTCCCAGACCGGTGTCCTTGACCGCCTGCAGTTGCATGGCTCCATCGACGCGGCGCAGGTCATAGCGGCGGTAGCCAAGGAAGGTGAAATGCTCGTCGAGCATCCACTCGAGGAACGCATCCACCTCGGCCGGATAGTCGTCGTCGGCGGTGGGCGCCTGGCGTTTCAGCGAGCGCCGGGCCTGCTGGGCCTGGCGGCGCATGGACTGCCAGTCGGCCACCGCCACTTCGACATCGCGCAGTGTGTCGCGCACGACGGCCTCGAGTGCCTGGAGCTGCTCGGAAGTGGCCTGGCGATCGACCTCGATGTGGATCCAGGCCTCGGGATCGCCGTCGCTGGCGGAGCGGTCACTGATGGTCGTGGCGCGGCCATCGGCGTCACGCATGACCTCGAGCACAGGGTGGGTGATGAGATGGATCATCAGCCCCTGCTCGTTCATCGCCATGGACAGCGAATCGACCAGGAACGGCTGATCATCAGCAACGATCTGGACGATGCTATGGGTCGATTCCCAGCCGTCCTGCTCCGGGTCGGGGTTATAGACCCGCAGTGCGATCTCGCCGCGGCGGCGTCGGTCACCGATGCGCCAGTGGGAGATGGCAGCGCCGTAGAGCGTGGCCGGTTGCCGCGGGGTCAGGTCCTCGGTGGCGGTGCTCGCGTAGTAGCAGTCGAGGAATGTCCGGATCATCGCTTGATCGGCACTGGACCACCGCTGATCGGCCAACCGTTCGAGGGCCTCGAGCTGCAGCCGGCGGGGGGTCTCGGCATGATCGTTCATGGGTTTGCGTTCTCCTCCAGTCGCAGGGCGACGCCCGCCATGTTGTAACCTACGCCGGATCCCACCAGCGTGACCAGATCCCCGGGCCCGGCAAGACCGGTTTCGATGAGGTGATCGAGGGCAATGGGGATACAGGCCGAGCCGGTATAGCCATAACGATCCATGAGTTTGGGCGCCCGTTCCGCCGCCAGATCCAGCGTGGCGCAGGCGTCATCGATACTGGCGGCATTGATCTGGGTGAAGACCGCTTGATCCACCGCGCTCAGCGGGAAATCGCCCTGGCTTGCCAGGCGCCGCATGATCCTCGGCCACCCGTGTTCATTGATTGCGGGCGGGTAGCGCTGCTGTACGCGCACCCGGGTGCGGCCGGCCGCCACGGCGGCCTGACTGGCCGGTTCGGCGGTGCCACCGGCGGCGATGCCCCAGTGATCGGCGTATCCGCCGTCGGCCAGAAAGGCGCTGGTGATCAGGCCGGGGCCGTCGGTGGGCATCATCAGTGCCGCACCGGCACCGTCGCCATAGAAAAAGATCATCGGATCATCCGGATCGGCGAGGCGCTGCATCATGTAGGCGCCGATGACCATGATCCGCGTCAGCGAGGGATTGGTCGCGATCAGCCCGGCGGCGGTGGCAAGCGCGGTCGGAAACGATGCACAGGCGCAGCCGATATCCATTGTCCCCGCCTGGGCGGCGCCGAGTTTGGCCTGAACGATCACGCTGGTCGCGGGGGTGATCCGATCGGGGGTATCAGTGCCGAGGATGATCAGGTCGAGATCACTGGCGTGACAGCCGGCCCGCTCGAGCACGTTCCGGGCGGCCGCGGCGGCCAGATCCGAGGTGGCCTGGTCGGGTGCCGCCCGATAGCGCTGGTTGATGCCGGAGCCGGTCTCGAAACGATCGATGGCGCCGGCCTGGCCCTTGGCCGCAAAGCGGGCCCGCAGCTCGTCGTTGCTCACAAGGCGCTCCGGAAGGTAGCGCCCGGTGGCAACGACGGCGGCGGACCGGTTCATCGCGGGTCAGCGTTTCTTCTTGGGTATGTACAGATCCGTCAGCGTCCCGGCCGCGGCTTCCGCCGCCATGCCCACCGTCTCGGAGATGGTGGGATGCGGGTGGATGGTCAGGCCGATGTCGTGCATGTCGGCGCCCATCTCGATGGCGAGGCCCACCTCGGCGATCAGATCGCCGGCGTTGGGCCCGACGATGCCGGCGCCCACGACGCGTTCGGTATCGCGCTCGAAAATGAGCTTGGTAATGCCTTCATCGCGGCCCAGTGACAGCGAACGGCCGTTGGCCGCCCAGGGGAAGCTGGCGATCTCGACATCCATGCCCTCGGCCTTGGCCTGTTCCTGGGTGACACCCACCCAGGCGACCTCGGGGTCGGTGTAGGCCACCGACGGGATGACCCGCGCATCGAAGGCGCTCTTCTCGCCGGCCGCGACCTCGGCGGCCACCTTGCCCTCGTGAACCGCCTTATGCGCCAGCATCGGCTGACCGATCAGATCGCCGATGGCGAAGATGTGATCAACCCGGGTGCGCATCTGATCATCCGCCGGGATGCAGCCGTTATCCATCAGCTCAAGGCTGGTGGCCTCGAGGTTGAGCCGGTCGGTGTTGGGCCGCCGGCCCACCGACACCAGCACGCGGTCGAAACGATCCTCGGCCGGGGCCTTGCCGCCCTCGAACTCGACGCTGACGCCGTCATCGTCGGGCTTGAGCGCCGTCACCTTGGTATTGAGGAAGATATTGGCGTAGCGCTTGTCGATGATCTTGCGGAACGGCTTGACGATGTCCGGGTCGGCCCCCGTCATCAGCCGGTCGGCCAGTTCGACCACGGTGATCTCGCTGCCGAGGGCATGATAGACCGATGCCATTTCGAGGCCGATGATGCCGCCACCGACGACGAGCATGCGCTTGGGCACCTCCTCGAGCTTGAGGGCATCGGTGGAGTCCATGACGCGTGGATGGTCCAGATCAAAGCCCGGTGGCGCGATGGGGCGTGAGCCCGCCGCGATGATCACGTTGCGGTAGCTGATCGAGCGCTCGCCATCAGCGGTGTCGACCTTGACGCGATAGTCATCAACGAACTGCGCCGGTCCGTGAACCGTCTCGACATTGCGCTGTTTGGCGAGCCCGACCAGACCGCCGGTCAGCTTGCCGACCACGCCGGACTTCCACGACTCGAGCTTTTTCAGATCGATTTTCGGCTCACCGAACTCGATGCCGTTGTCGGCGAAGAACGCCGCATCATCGATGACCTTGGCGGCGTGCAGCAGCGCCTTCGAGGGGATGCAGCCGACATTCAGGCAGACGCCGCCGAGACTCGGATAGCGCTCGACCAGGATCGTCTTCAGCCCCATGTCGGCGGCCCGGAAGGCAGCGCTGTACCCGCCTGGTCCGGCACCCACGACGAGGAGATCGCAGTCGGGCGAATCGGGTGCGGCCTGATTGGCGGATGTGGATGCCGCGGCCGCGGGTGTCGGCTCTGGCGCGCTGGCTGCCGGAGCGGGTGCCTCGCTGGCGGCTGACTCGGCGGGGGCCGCTTCCCCGCTGCTGGCGGCACCGCCCTCGGCGGGCACCGCCATGGCAATCACATCGCCCTCGGCCACCTTGTCGCCAACGCTGACCGACAGCGACTCGATCCGCCCGTCGAACGGCGCCGGCACCTCCATGGTGGCCTTGTCGCTCTCGAGGGTGATGAGCGAGCTCTCGGCCTCCACCGTATCGCCCGGACCGACCAGCACCTCAATGATCTCGACCGCGTCGAAGTCGCCGATATCGGGGACGCGAACTTCCTTGGCTTGTGACATGAATCGCGATCCTTTCAGGTTTACAGGATGAGGCGGCGCAGATCGCCGAGCACACCCGTCAGATAAGTGGTGAAGCGGGCGGCCGCGGCGCCGTCGATGACCCGATGGTCATAGGAAAGGCTCAGCGGCAGCATCAGTCGGGGGACGAACTGGCTGCCGTCCCAGACCGGCTTGGTGGCGGTCTTGGACACGCCGAGGATCGCCACCTCGGGGGCATTGACGATGGGCGTGAACGCCGTGCCGCCCAGACCGCCCAGACTCGAGACGCTGAACGTGCCGCCCTGCATGTCGCCGGCGCCGAGCTTGCCGTCCCGGGCCTTACCCGACAGTTCGGCGAGATCGCCGGCGATGTCATAGATCCCCTTGCGATCGGCATCCTTGATGACTGGGACCACCAGACCCTGGGGCGTATCCACGGCGACACCGATATTGATGTAGTGCTTGCGGATCAGGGCCGCCCCGTCGCTGCGCAGTGAGCTGTTGAAATCGGGGAACTCACTCAGCGCCCGTGCCGATGCCTTGACCATGAAGGCGAGCGGCGTGAGCTTGACGCCGGCCTTTTCCGCGGCGGCCTTTTCCGCCTTGCGGAAGGCGTCGAGCTCGGTGATGTCGGCCTCGTCGAACTGAGTGACATGCGGGATGTTGAGCCAGCTGCGGTGCAGGTGCGGACCCGAGAGCCGCTTGATGCGGGGCAGGTCGACTTCCTCGACCTCGCCGAACTTGCTGAAGTCCACCGCCGGGATGGGCGGGATGCCCGCCCCCTCGGCCGCGGGTGCGGCCGCGGGTGCCGGCGTCGCAGCGGCCCCGCCCTCGAGCGCCGATTTAACGTAGGACTGGACGTCCTCCCGACTGATCCGACCCTTGCGTCCGGTGCCGGTGACCTGATCGAGCGGAACACCAAGCTCGCGGGCGAACCGCCGCACCGATGGACCGGCGTGGGCCAGGCGCTGGGTTTCGGCGGTGCGGCGGGCTCGGCCGCTGGTGCCTCAGCGGCGGCTGCCGCACCGTCCCCGGCATCGCCGCCGCCGGCGCTGTCACCACTGACCTCAACCTTGGCAACCGGTGTGCCCTCGGCCACCTTGTCGCCGGGCTGGATCAGCATCTCGGTGACGGTACCGTCCACCGGACAGGGCACCTCCATGGTCGCCTTGTCGCTCTCCAGGGTGATGATCGAGTCCTCGGCGGCGACCGTGTCGCCCGGCCCCACCAGCACCTCAATGACGTCCACCGCATCGAAGTCGCCGATGTCGGGGACGGTGATTTCCTTGACCTCTGCCACGCAAATTCCTCCTGCGCCGTGCCTCGCCGCTAGACCGTGACCGGGTTAGGGGCGTCGGTATCGATGTTGTAGTGGGCGATCGCCTTGCTGACCTGATCGGCCTTGATGGTGCCCTCGTCCGCGAGTGCCTTGAGGGCCGCCACGGTCACGTAGTAACGATCCACTTCGAAGAAGCGACGCAGGTTCTCGCGCGTGTCGGACCGGCCGTAGCCATCCGTGCCCAGCACCACATAGTGCCGGTCAATGTAGGGCCGGATCTGATCGGCAAAGGCCCGCATGTAGTCAGTGGAGGCGATGGCCGGCCCCTGATGATCGGCGAGGCACTGCTGGACGTAGGGAACCCGCGGGGCGTCCTCTGGATGCAGCATGTTGTGACGCTCGCAGTCGATGCCATCGCGACGCAGCTCGGTGAAGGAGGTGCAGCTCCAGATATCACTGTCGACGCCCCAGTCCTGCTTGAGCAGATCCGCTGCAGCGATGACCTCGATGAGGATGCTGCCGGAGCCCATCAGCTGCACGCGACGCTCGCCGCTCTCACCCCGCTGGAACAGGTACATGCCCCGGGTGATGCCGTCCTCGGCACCCTCCGGCATCGCCGGTTGATGGTAGTTCTCGTTCATCATGGTGATGTAGTAGAAGACCGACTCCTGCTCCTGATACATCCGCTTCATGCCATCCTGGATGATCACGGCCATCTCATAGGCGAAGGTCGGGTCAAAGGAGCGGCAGTTGGGTAGCGCCGCGGTCATCAGATGGCTGTGTCCATCCTCGTGCTGCAGTCCCTCACCATTCAGCGTCGTGCGCCCGGCGGTACCGCCCATGAGAAAGCCCTTGGCCTGCATGTCGCCGGCCGCCCACCACAGATCGCCCACTCGCTGGTAGCCGAACATCGAGTAGTAGGCGAAAAATGGAATCATCTCGATGCCGTGGTTGGCATAGGCGGTCGCGGCGGCGATCCAGCTGGACATGGCGCCCGCCTCGTTGATGCCCTCCTGCAGGATCTGACCTTTCTGATCCTCGCGGTAGTACATCAGCTGATCGGCATCCTGCGGTTCGTAGAGCTGACCCTCCGAGGCGTAGATGCCGAGCTGACGGAACAGACCCTCCATGCCGAAGGTCCGCGCCTCATCGGGCACGATCGGGACCAGGCGCGAGGTCAGCCCCTTGTCGCGGGCAATGATCGACAGCGCCCGGACGAACGCCATGGTGGTGGACATCTCGCGCTCGCCACTGTCCTTGAGCAGCACCTGGAAGGCGGAGAGATCCGGGATCTCCACGGGCTCGGCGGTGATGCGGCGCTCCGGTAGATAGCCACCCAGCGCCTCGCGGCGCTCGTGGAGGTACTTGATCTCCGGCGAGTCCTCGGCCGGCTTGTAGAACGGTGCATCGGCCACCTTCTCGTCGGGCACCGGGATATGGAAGCGATCGCGGAAATCCTTGAGGGCGTTTTCCGCCATCTTCTTCTGCTGATGGGTGATGTTCTGGCCCTCGCCGGCCTCACCCATGCCATAGCCCTTCACCGTCTTGGCGAGGATGACGGTCGGCTGACCCTCGTGTTCGGTCGCCGCGCGGTAGGCATTGTAGACCTTGTTCGAGTCGTGGCCGCCGCGCTTGAGCTGCCAGATGTCCTCGTCAGACATGTTCGCGACCATCGCCTTTAGCTCGGGGTACTTGCCGAAGAAGTGCTCCCGGGTATAAGCGCCGCCCTTGGCCTTGAAGTTCTGGTACTCGCCGTCGACCGCTTCGTCCATGCGCCGCCGGAGCAGGCCCTGCGAGTCCTTGGCGAGCAGCGGATCCCACTCCGAGCCCCAGAGTACCTTGAGAACGTTCCAGCCGGCGCCGCGGAACTCGCCCTCGAGTTCCTGGATGATCTTGCCATTACCCCGCACCGGGCCATCAAGGCGCTGGAGGTTGCAGTTGATCACGAAGATCAGGTTGTCGAGGCCCTCGCGGGCGGCGACACCGATGGCCCCAAGGCTCTCGGGTTCGTCCATCTCGCCATCGCCGCAGAATACCCAGACCTTGCGGTTGGCGGTATCGACGATGCCGCGGTTGTGGAGGTACTTGAGAAAGCGTGCCTGGTAGACGCCCATGATCGGGCCCAGTCCCATGGACACCGTCGGCAGCTGCCAGAAGTCGGGCATCAGCCATGGATGCGGATAGGAGGACAGCGGCTTGCCGCTCTTGGCGAGGTCGGCGCGGAAATTGTGCAGGTCATCGTCGTCGAGACGGCCTTCAAGGTAGGCACGGGCGTAGATCCCCGGCGCCGAGTGGCCCTGCATGAACACCAGATCACCGCCATGATCCTCGCTTGGCGCGCGCCAGAAATGGTTGAAGCCCACCTCGTAGAGCGTCGCCGATGAGGCGAACGAGGCGATATGCCCGCCGATCCCATCACGGTCGCGGTTGGCCTGGACCACCATCGCCATGGCATTCCAGCGGATGATCGAGCGGATCCGTGATTCCAGCGCCTGATCACCCGGGAACGGCTGCTCGTGCTGGGTCGGGATGGTGTTCTGATAGGCGGTGGTGGCCTTGAAGGGGAGCTGCCCGCCGCTGCGCCGGGCCTTGTCCACCAATTGTTCGAGCAGAAATTGCGCCCGCTCCGGCCCTTCATATTCGAGGACCGACTCGATCGCCTCGAGCCACTCCTGCGTCTCCTGCGGATCCAGGTCGTCCGGCGTCGGTATGGGCGTCATTTTTGCTGCCATCTCTGACCTCGTTAGGTTTCTTTCTGGGCACAGCCTAGCGGCCCGGTTTTTGTGTGACCAGACCCTTGATCGCTGTAGGTTATTGTTGCGCTGCGGAAAAAATACGGCGCTTCAGATCCACCAAACTAACCCAGTGATTGCGAGTTGTCGCCCCATCATTTTGGACCCACAGGCACAGGCTGTATGAAGTCAGACCGTCAGGCCATCACTTGTGTGACGGCTGCCCGTCCGACTGGATCCAGGTCTGTGGCACGAGGTATCGGTGGGCCAGATCAGCCTCGGGGGTGCCGTCAGCGGCCTGATAGTCGTATTCCCAGCGTGCCAGCGGCGGCATGGACATGAGGATCGATTCGGTCCGGCCGCCAGACTGGATACCGAACTTGGTACCCCGGTCGAAGAGGAGGTTGAACTCGACATAGCGACCCCGGCGATAGAGCTGGAAGTCACGCTCACGCTCGGTGTATGGGGTTCCCTGACGGGCCTCTACGATGGGGCGGTAGGCCGCCATGTAGCCATCTCCGACCGAGCGCATGAGCCCGAATGCTGACTCGAATCCGCCGCGGTCGAAGTCATCAAAGAAAAGTCCGCCAATGCCACGCGTCTCTCCGCGATGGGGCAGGTAGAAGTAGTCATCACACCAGGTCTTGAAGCGCGGATAGAGGTCATCGCCCCAGGGGGCGACGGCATCGTGGGCGATCTGGTGCCAGTGCCGGCAGTCTTCGTCGAAGGGATAGAAAGGTGTCAGATCGAACCCGCCACCGAACCACCAGACGGGATCGGCGTCCTCCGCCTCGGCGAGGAAAAACCGCACATTGGCATGTGAGGTGGGTATGTAGGGATTGCGGGGGTGGACCACCAGTGAGACGCCGAGCGCCTGGAAGTGGCGGCCCGCGAGCTCGGGGCGCCGTTCACTCGCCGTGGCCGGCAGGGCATGACCGAAGACGTGCGAGAAATTGACGCCGGCCTGCTCAAAGGTACCACCGTTGCTCAGCACGCGCGTCCGCCCCCCGCCGCCGGCATCACGGTCCCAGGCGTCTTCGCGGAAGCCGCTGCCGTCGAGCGCGGTGAGCTCGGTACAGATCCGGTCCTGGAGGTCGAGGAGATAACGGCGAATGGCGTCGGCATCGATCATAAAGGTGTCGCACCACAATTTGCGTATTTATAACGAGTGTCGGGCGTGTGAGGATAGTTGCTGACATGGGCCAGGGAAATCACCGTGACGGAACGCGTCGATGCCGCAGCGATTGATCTTGACCAGCTGTTCGATGATACCGCGTCGGCGGACGCCGGTGCAGTCGTGGTCTTTGGTGGCACCGTCCGCCGTCATCATGCCGGTCAGTCAGTCACCGACATCGAGTACTCGGCCTATGCGCCGCTTGCTGAACGCGCCCTCGCGACGGTGGAATCCGAAGCGCTGTCGCGGTTCGATATCATCAGTTGCGCCATCCGTCATCGCACCGGCCGGCTTGCGGTGGGTGAGCTGAGTGTCGTGGTCGTGGTGCGTGCCGCCCATCGGGCCGAGGCGTTCGATGCGGCACGATTCGCCATTGACCGGCTCAAGGCAACGGCACCGGTGTGGAAGCGCGAGACTTATGCCGATGGATCGCAGGTCTATCAACAGGGCGAGACGCTGCCGGGCGCGGGTGAGTCGGTCGAATGACACAACCCATCACCGATCAGTACGACCGGCCACTGCGGGATCTGCGCATCTCGCTGACCGACCGCTGCAACTTCCGCTGTGGTTACTGTATGCCCCGGGCGCTGTTCGGCGCCGATCATGCCTTTCTGCCGCGCCGGGAATTACTCTCGTTCGAGGAAATCGCCCGGTTGGCCGCGGTGTTCTCGCGGATCGGTGTGCGCAAGCTGCGCCTGACCGGGGGCGAACCCCTGCTACGTCGGGGGCTGGAGACACTGGTGGAGCAGCTGCGCGGCATCCCCGGCATTGACGACATCAGCCTGACCACCAACGCCTCGCTGCTGACCCGGGAGAAGGCGCATGCACTCCGCGCCGCCGGTCTTGACCGGATCACCGTCAGCCTCGACGGCATCGATGACACCACGTTCCAGCGCATGAACGATGTCGGCTTCCCGGTGGCCCGCGTGCTCGCGGGCATCGACAACGCCGAGGCCGCCGGCCTGGGGCCGATCAAGATCAACATGGTGGTGCAGAAGGGCGTCAACGATCACGACATCCCGGCAATGGCGGCGCATTTCCGCGGCACGGCCCATATCGTGCGTTTTATCGAGTACATGGATGTCGGCAACAGCAATGGCTGGCGGTACGATCACGTCGTGCCATCCCGCGAGGTCCTGGATGGCATCGAGGCCCGCTGGCCGGTCGAGCCCCTCGCGCCGAACGAACGCGGCGAGGTGGCATCGCGTTACCGGTATCGGGATGGCGGCGGGGAGATCGGCCTGATCAGCTCGGTCACCCAGCCCTTCTGCGGGACCTGCAAGCGGGCCCGACTGTCAGCCGAGGGCAGGCTCTATACCTGTCTGTTCGCCAGCGACGGCCACGATCTGCGCCAACGCCTGCGCGAGGGGGGAGTGACGAGGTCATCCACGCGGCGCTGACCGATATCTGGTCGCGACGCGATGATCGCTACTCGGAGCGTCGCACTGCCGGCGTGCAGCCGATCGACAGTCGCCGGATCGAGATGTCATACATCGGCGGGTGATGCCGGTGCGGCGCGGAGAATGCGCCCGGTATCCGCCTCGCGGATCTCTGACGGGCCGCGCTGACCGCCGAGCGGACCCGGCAGTAACCAGTCGAGCTGTGCTCCGAAAACCCGTCGTACCTGCCAGGAACGCCGGCAGGCCGGCCTGCCACTGTGGTTGGCGCTGGTGGAGACAAGTGCCGAGCCGACCCGCCGACAGAGATCAACCACCGGCGGATGGCGGGTAACGCGGACCGCGATGGTGGAACGCCCGCCGGTCAGCAGCGCCGGCAGACCGTCAGCGGCCTGCATGACCCAGGTCACGGGACCGGGCCAGGTCGCGAGCATGGTGTCGCGGATCGATGCCTGCACCGGCCATTCCACCAGACCTTCGAGTTGCGCGGTATCCGCGGCGATCACGATCAGACCCTTATCCGTACCCCGCCCCTTGAGCCGGATCAGGCGCCGGATAGCGGCGGTATTCAGGGGGTCACACCCAAGCCCCCAGACCCCCTCGGTGGGATAGGCGCCAACGCCCCCGGCGAGGACGGCATCGCGGATGCGGCGCAGCGCTGGGTTGGCAGGTCCCATGTCAGCTGCTGGATGAGGGCTTCTTGCGGCTGGTCTTCGCCTTGCTGGTACCACTGGCGGTCTTCTTGCGTCCGCCCTTGCCCTTGGGTTCGGGGGCCTCGTCGATCAGCGCCTGGCACTCATCACGGGTGAGGGACTCCGCCTCGCGGTCCTTGGGGACCTTGGCACGCTTGCGACCGTCGGTCACATACGGACCAAACCGGCCTTTCATGACCGTCAACGCGCCATCGTCAAAGCGCTGGATGGTGCGTTTGGCGATGTTTTCCTTTTTCTCCTCAACCAGCTCGAGGGCCCGATCGCGGCCGATCGTATACGGGTCATCATCCTTTTTGAGGGACGCAAACTGGTCGCCGAAGCGCACATAGGGTCCAAAGCGACCGATGTTGGCACTGAGCGCCAGTCCATCCGGTGTCGTGCCCAGATCCCGCGGCAGCGTGAACAGTGCCAGTGCCTGGTCGAGGGTGATGGTGTCGATGCTCTGTCCCGGCCGCAGGCTGGCGAATCTCGGCTTTTCCTCGTCCTCGCGGGTGCCGATCTGGGCGAACGGCCCGTAGCGACCGAGCCGGGCCGACACGGGGCGGCCGCTTTCGGGATCGGTACCGAGCTCGCGCGCCTTCATCACCTCGCTGCGTGAGACCTGCTGCTTTTCCTCGATGCGCTCCTGGAAGGGGTCCCAGAACTGACGCAGCACCGGCACCCACTCGGTTTCGCCCCGGGAGACGGCATCGAGCTGGTCTTCCATGCGGGCGGTAAATTCGTAGTCGACGTAGCGGTCGAAGTGCTCGGTGAGGAATTTCGTCACCACCCGCCCGGTATCGGTGGGCTTGAACCGCCGGTTCTCCTGGGTCACGTAATTGCGCGCCTGAAGCGTGGCGAGGATCGAGGCATAGGTCGACGGCCGGCCGATGCCGTATTCCTCGAGCGCCCGGACGAGGCTTGCCTCGGAGTACCGCGGCGGCGGCTCGGTGAAGTGCTGTTCCGGGCGCAGCGCCGTCAGCGGAATCCGCTCACCCTCGCTGAGCGGCGGCAGGATGCGGTCATTGGCATCGCCACCCCGGTCGTCGGCGCCTTCCTGATAGACCGCCATGAAGCCGGGGTCGCGGACGGTGGACCCGGTGGCCCGGAAACCCGCCACATCGCCGGCGGCGAGATCGACCGAGACGGTATCAATGGTGGCATGGATCATCTGACAGGCGACGCTGCGCTTCCAGATCAGATCGTATAGCCGGTACTGATCCTCGGAGAGATGGCCCTTGAGCGATTCCGGCGCCCGCTCGGCGTCAGTCGGGCGGATACCCTCATGCGCCTCCTGGGCATTCTTGGCACGGGTCCGGTACTGGTTGGGCTTCGCCGGGAGTTTGTCCTTGCCAAAACGCTTCTCGATGACCGCACGCAGCCCGTGGACGGCCTCCTGGGAGAGATTGACCGAGTCGGTCCGCATGTAGGTGATCAGCCCCGCCGTACCACTGCCGGTATCGATCCCTTCGTAGAGCTGCTGGGCAATACGCATGGTCTGCTGGGCGGAAAAGCGCAGCTTGCGCGATGCCTCCTGCTGGAGCGTGGAGGTGATGAATGGTGCCGCAGGATTGCGGCGGCGCTGTTTTTTCTCGACCCGGGTCACCAGCAGCTCGCCCTGACCGGACGCTGGCAGCGGCTCACCGAGCGGCTGCGAGGCATCGGCCCCACTCGCCTCGAGAATGCGTTTCGACGTGTTCTCGGCCGTTTCGGCGTTATTGATCGTGAACTGCTCGACCTTGCCGCCGTCGAGCTGCTGGAGGCGCCCGACGAATGGCGTGTCCGCCTGGAGCAGGTCGGCCTCGACGCTCCAGTACTCCTGCGGAACAAACGCCTCGATCTCCTTTTCCCGCTCTACGATCATCCGCAGCGCCGGTGACTGGACCCGGCCGGCCGACAGCCCACTGGTGATCTTTCGCCAGAGTAGCGGCGAGAGGTTGAACCCCACCAGGTAATCGAGGGCGCGGCGCGCCTGCTGGGCGTCGACCAGGTCGCCGGAGAGGCCGCGCGGATGCTCGATGGCCTCGCGGATCGCATCGCGGGTGATCTCGTAGAAAACCACCCGATGCACGGGCTTGTCGCCGACGACGCCGCGTTCACGAAGCAGCTCCAGCAGATGCCAGGAAATCGCCTCGCCCTCGCGGTCCGGGTCCGTCGCCAGATAGACGGCATCCGCCTTGCGGGTAGCCTTGGCGATGGCGTCCACCTGTTTGGCGTTGCGCTCGACCACACTGTAGTGCATGGCGAAATCCTGCCCGGGATCAACCGCCCCCTCCTTGGCGATCAGGTCACGGACATGACCGTAGGACGCCATCACCTCGAAATCCTTACCGAGGTACTTGTTGATGGTGCCGGCCTTGGCAGGCGACTCGACGATAACCAGAGAATGCGACATGTATGCTTAGTGTTTTGTGGGATGGGGAGGTTCAAAGAGCAGGCTTTCCATAGAAGCACAGGCCTCTTCCTGACCGGGCTGGCTGAACAGCACCATGAGTACGACCCATTTCAGCTGGTCGAGATCGATCAGATCGTCATCCAGGTCCATCAGCTGATCAATGACCAGCTCGCGGCTACCCGGCGTGAGAATCCCGGCCTGTTCGAGGAACAGCATGAAACCGCGGCACTCGACATCAAGTCGGGCCGTTTCGGCGCTGGTATAGATCCGGATCGCCGAGGGTCCAAGTGCGGAGACCGGCAGATCGCGGCTTTCCGCCAGGGCGTCAATCCAGGCGAGGGCCTTGAGAATCTGTGGGTCCGGAAATCCGGCGTCGCGGAGGTCGGCCTCGATCTGTGCACGGTTGGGATCGATGTCGACGGCGTCCTGGAAGTAGTGCTCGAACAGGTACATCAGGATCTCGAAGACGTTTTCTTTCATCCGCCCGCTCGATTGCTGGTTCGCATGTAGTAACCGCCGCTGGAGGGCGCGATATCGCCCGAAAGCTCGAGCTTCAGGAGAATGGATGAAAGGATATCGGGCGTCAATGAAGCCCGCCGGAGCAGTGTCTCGAACGCGATCGGGTCGTGACCCATGGCCTCGAGCACGGCGATTTCCTCCTCATCGAGCGCCGCCCAGTCTGACTCCGGGTGCTCCGTGTCGTCATTGCCGCCGGCCATGGGTGCGGGCGTCTGGGGGGTGAAACCCTCGACTGCGGCCCTGATTTCCTCGATCACCTGGTCGGCGGATTCCACCAGCCGCGCACCGGCCCGGATCAGTGCATGACAGCCCTTGGCGACGGGATTGTGGATCGATCCGGGCACGGCCATGGCCTCGCGGCCCGAATCGATCGCCCGGTAGGCGGTACCCAGTGCGCCACTGTTGCGACCCGCCTCGATCACGACGGTGCCCACCGACAGCCCGGCGATCAGTCGGTTGCGGCGCGGAAAGAGACCGCGGGTAACCGGTGTGCCGACCGGCATCTCGGTGACGATCGCGCCGTGTTGTCCGATCGAGTGGGCGAGCGGATGGTTGTCGCGCGGATAGACCCGATCCGGACCGGTCGCCATGACCGCGACGGTTGCGCCGCCCACCGCCAGGGCGCCCTCATGGGCCGCCGTATCGATGCCGAGGGCAAGCCCGCTGGTGATGGTCAGTCCCGCCGCCGCGAGGTGGGCGGCGAATGCCTCGGCGGTGCGGCGTCCGCTCTCGGAGGCGTGCCGGGCACCGACAACGGCGATCTGTGGCTGAACCAGCACGTCGGCGTCACCGCGCACGAACAGCACCGGCGGCGGATCGCCGATGCGCGCGAGCGCTGGCGGATAGCGGGGATCGTCGCGGGTGATGATGTGACAGTCCGCCGCCTCGGCCCAGCGCCGATCCGCAGCGATTCCATCGGCAACGGCCGCGCGGTCGCGGGGCGCAGTGACGGCGGCCTTTGGCAGGCCGCGCGCGGCACGATCGGCTTCGCTCGCCGCCAGGTAGCGGTCGGGATCGCCGTATGCCTCGAGGATCCGGTTGCTGGCCTGTGGCCCGACGCCTTTGAGTCGGGCCATGCACAGCCAGCTCTCGAGTGCCGCGTCAGTCATGGCCGACGCGCCGATCCGGTTCGATGGCCAGCAGGTAATCCCCGGGGCGGATCTCGCGGCGCGATCGCTCGATTCGTAGCAGCGCGGGCTCGCCATCAGTGACTCGTCGGGCCTCGCCGAGCGCAATGCTGCTGCGCCCCAGGCGCTGGCCGCGGTCGCCGGTCAGCACCGGCCCCGGGCGGAGCAGGAGGTAGCGGGTCGCGGTGCGGCCACTGAGTCCTGCGGCATAGATCCGGTCGCCGGCCGCATTGAGGCGGCGTCCCTCCTCACCCATTACAACGCGGGGCAGGTGCTGGCTGACCGGGAACAGCGCCGGCGGCGAGGCGAGCACGGGTAGTGCTGCCAGCATCATTCCAAGCGCTGCGGGCAGGGACCGGTTGAACCGCGCGATCATGGTCTCTCCTTGTCGTGCCGGGGATTGGCTGGTCGCAGGTGGCGGCGGTTCGATACACTGAGGGCCGGACCCATCATGACCCCGGTGTCATACCGTCACCGCTTTTAACGGATAGTCTCATGGCGATACGCGAAATCCTCCAGTACCCCGATGAAAGGCTCCGCCGCCAGGCGAAACCGGTCGAGCACATCGATGAGCGGATCCGTGCGCTGGTCGACGACATGTGCGAGACCATGTACGACGCGCCGGGGATCGGTCTGGCGGCGACGCAGATCGATGTCCATGAGCGCGTGGTCGTGGTTGATGTCAGCGACGCGGGCAACGAGCCCATGGTGTTCATCAATCCCGAGATCGTCCAGCGCAGCGATACCCGTGATACGGCCGAAGAGGGCTGCCTGTCCATCACCGGCTATACCGACAACGTCGAGCGGGTGGATGCCGTGACCGTTCGTGCCCTGGGACTCGATGGCGAGACGTTCGAGGTTGAGGCCGAGGGAATGATGGCCCGCTGTCTCCAGCATGAGATCGACCATATCGACGGGCGCCTGTTCATTGATCATCTCTCGGAGCTCAAGCGCAAGCGACTGCGCCGGCGCTATGAAAAGGCGGCCCGCCAGCGCGGTGATCAATCCGCCCGAACGGGGTCGGTCTGATCGCGGCGGGCACTGACGCGCCACCGCGGATTGTCTATGCCGGTACGCCGGCGTTCGCGGTGCCCGCCCTTGATGCCCTGGTGGCGGCCGGTTATGACGTTGTCGCGGTCTACACACAGCCTGATCGGCCCGCCGGACGGGGTCGGCAACCGCGCCCCTCGGCCGTCAAGACCGCCGCCCGGCATCACGGCCTGACCGTCGAGCAGCCCGATCGCCCCGGCGGCGCAAGCGCCCAGGCGCAGCTCGCGGCGTATCAGCCCGACGTCATGGTGGTCGCGGCGTACGGGCTGATCCTGCCGCCGGCGGTACTGGCGATCCCCACCTACGGCTGTCTCAACATCCATGCCTCGCTGCTGCCCCGGTGGCGCGGCGCGGCGCCGATCCAGCGGGCCATCGAGGCCGGTGATGCCGAGACCGGTGTCTGTCTCATGGAGATGGAAGCAGGGCTCGACACCGGTCCGGTGATCGCCACCCGCCCCACACCGATTGCACCGGACGATACCGGCGCCACGGTCCATGATCGCCTCGCCGGCCTCGGTGCCGGGCTGCTCGTCGATACGCTCGGCGCCTGGCTGAACGGTGAACGCCGGGCGACACCCCAGGCAGACACCGGCGTGACCCACGCCGGCAAGATCAGCGCCGACGAGGCCTGGATCGACTGGCAGCGCCCGGCAGTGGAGACGGAGCGCCGTATCCGTGCCTTCGACCCCTGGCCGGTGATGCGGGCTCAGCGAGGCGATGATCGCCTTAAGGTATGGCGGGCCGAGGCCGTTGCCGGCAGCGCTACGCCCCACGCGCCAGGGACCGTGGTCGCGGTGGGTGAGAAGGGTATCGACGTGCAGACCGGTGACGGTCTGCTTCGACTGCAATGCGTTCAGGCGCCGGGCGGGCGTGCCCAGCCGGTCGCCGATTTCCTCCGTGGACACCCCGTGTATGCCGGCGAAACCCTCGACTGACCCCCGCGCGGCCGCCGTGGAGGTCCTGCTGGCCGTGCTCGGCCGGGGCCGTTCGCTGGATCGGGCCCTCGCCGAGCATGCTCCGGTGGATGGCGACGGACGGGATGTCGGCCTGTGCCGGGCGATCGCCTATGGCGTGCTGCGCCACCATCGGCGGCTTGGCGCGATTCGCGATCGATTCCTGCGCAGCCGTCTGCGGGGTCGTGATCAGGATATGGCGCTGCTGTTGGAGATCGGATTCTTCCAGTTGCTGGCGATGGATGTACCTGCCCACGCAGCGGTCTCGGAGACGGTTGCAGTGGCACGCCAGCGCGGCAAGCCCTGGGCCGCGAAACTGATCAATGCAGTGCTGCGGCGGTTCCAGCGCGATGGCGATGGCGATGGCTGTCTGGCCGCGGTGGATGCGGATCCCGCTCAACGCGAGTCGGTCCCGGACTGGCTGCTCGAGCGGCTGCAGGCGGACTGGCCGGCGGACTGGCCGGCGCTGCTCACGGCTCAGAACGACCGCGCGCCAATGACCCTGCGGGTCAACCGCCGACGCGTGTCGGTTGCGGCCTATCAGCAGCGGCTGGCGGCGGCGGGGCTCGCTGCCGACCGGCTGCCCGGCTTTGACGACGCGCTGGTCCTGCAGGCCCCGGTGAGTGTGGAGGCACTGCCGGGATTCAGCGAGGGGGACTGCTCGGTCCAGGATGCCGTCGCCCAGCTGGCCGCTCCGCTGCTCGACGCCGCGGACCACCATCGGGTGCTGGATGCCTGCGCCGCGCCCGGTGGCAAGTCGGCGCATCTGCTCGAGCGCTCCTGGCCCTCGCTGCTGGCGCTCGATAGTGACGCCGGGCGACTGCGGCGGGTCTCGGAGACCCTGGAGCGAGTGGGGCTCGAGGGTGAGTGCCGGGCAGCGGATGCCACCACGCCGGATCAGTGGTGGGATGGCCAGCCATTCGAGCGCATCCTTATCGACGCGCCCTGTTCGGGTACCGGTGTCATCCGCCGGCATCCGGATATCAAGTGGCTGCGGCGCGAGGCCGATATCCCGCGTCTGGCCGACGACCAGCGCCGCCTGCTGGAGGCGCTCTGGCCGTTGCTCGCAGCGGGTGGCCGGTTGGTTTACTGCACCTGTTCGGTCATCCAGGCCGAGAACGAATCGGTCATCGCGGCCTTCGTCGGCGATCATGATGATGTTCATGTGATCCCGCCGGCGCTGCCGGTGGGGCAATCAGTGGGTTGTGGCCAGCAGATACTGACCGGCGAGGCCGGTGTCGATGGCTTTTATTATGCCTGTCTGGAAAAGCGCTAGGCGCCGATCGGTGCCGCTGGCCGGGTTGCTCTGGCTGGTTCTGGTCAGCGTCGCGACCGAGGCGTCCGCGTTCAGCGTTGCCAGCTTCGAGAGCCGGTTCGACGACCAGCTGCTGGTCGTGGACGCCCGGATCGACTACTCACTGAGCAGTACCGCGATCGAGGCGCTGGAGAATGGCGTCGACCTGGTGATCGTCCAGCGTCTGGGGCTGGAGCGCCCGCGCTGGTGGTGGCGCGATGTCGAGGTGGCGGATCAGCAGCGGCGCTACCGGTTGGCCTATCACGCCATCAGCCGCCGCTATGTGCTCAACCGTCTTGCGAGTGGCGAGAGCCGTAGCTTTCGCACGCTCAATGCCCTGCTGATGCGACTCGGCGAGATCGAGGCCTGGCCGGTGATCGGGCGCGACCGTCTTGATCCAGCCCACGACTATCGGCTCAGCCTCGATACCCGGTTGGAGGTGGATGCGTTGCCACGACTGCTGCGGACGGTCGCCTGGACCAATGCCGACTGGCAGCTGAGCAGCGAGACCCAATCGCTCGAGGTGCGTCCATGAGCTGGCTGCCGCGTCAGGCGATCATCCGCATCCTGCTCAGTGTGCTGCTGGTGCTCTCGCTCTACCTGCTCAGTGCGGCCACCGAGAATTCGGCGCGCTTCGGTCGGCTCTATCTCTGGCTGTTACTGATCAACGGCGTGGTGCTGGTCGTGCTCTCGGGACTGATCATCAACAACCTGCAGCGGTTGGTCCGTTCGTTCCGGGCGCGCGAGACCGGCAGTCGGCTGACGCTGCGATTGATGGCTCTGTTCGTGGTGCTGGCGGTGGTGCCCGGGCTGGTGGTCTATGGGTTCTCGATGCAGTTTCTGCAGCGGGGCGTGGACAGCTGGTTCGACGTGCGTATCGAGAATGCCCTGGAAGACGCCCTGACCCTCTCCCAGGCGTCACTCGATCAGCGCATGCGCGACATGCAGCAGCGCCTCGAGGAGGCCGCGCAGGAACTCGCCGACGTGACGCCGGCCATGGCACCGATCACGCTCGGTGACCTGCGTGGACGCACCGGCGCCTCAGAGCTCACGCTGATCGGTGAGAACGGCCGGATCATTGCGGCAAGCAGCGTCGATACCGACAGCATCCTGCCGCATCGGCCGGAGGAGAGCATCCTGCTGCAACTGCGCCAGGGACGGCCCTACGTCGGGCTTGATCCGATTGAGAACGCCGGCCTGCACATTCGCGCACTGGTGCGCGCTCCCGGGCCGGACGGGCCGGGCAAGACACGGATCCTGCAGGGGCTTTTCCAGGTCTCGCCACGAATCAATGACCTGGCTGCCGAGGTAGAGACGGCCTTCAGCGAATACCGCGAGCTCGCCTATCTGCGCGGGCCACTGAAGGATAGCTTCAGCCTGACCCTGTCGCTGGTGCTGCTGCTGTCACTGCTGTTCGCGGTGTGGTCCGCCTTCTATCTGGCGCGGCGGCTGGTGGCGCCGGTCAGCCGGCTGGCGGAGGGCACCCGGGCGATGGCGGCGGGCGAATACGGTACCCAGCTGCCGCCAGCCGGTAATGACGAGCTCGGGTTTCTGGTGCGCTCGTTCAATGACATGAGTCGACGGGTGGCCAATGTCCGCGATGCCGCGCGCCAGAGTCAGGCACTGGTCGAGTCGCAGCGGACCTATCTGGAGACCGTGCTGGGACGACTGTCGTCCGGGGTGCTGGCGCTGGCGCCCGATGGCACGCTGCGCACCTACAATCAGGCGGCTGTGGAGATCCTGTCTCTGCCGCTTGAGGAAGGCGTTGGTCGGCCGCTTTCGGCACTGGTGCAGCGATTCCCTGACCTCAGTCCGTTCGTCGACCATGTCGACGCCCATCGTCGGGCGTCGGAGGCCGAGTGGCGGGCCGAACTCAGCCTGGATACCCGCGAGGGCCGGCGGTCACTGATCTGCAGTGGCGCCATGCTGCCGGGCGAGGGCGATGAGGGCGGTGAGGTGATCGTGTTCGACGATGTCACGACGCTCATTCAGGCCCAGCGCGATGCCGCCTGGGGCGAGGTGGCCCGGCGCCTGGCTCATGAGATCCGTAACCCCCTGACGCCCATCCAGCTATCCGCCGAGCGGCTCCAGCACAAGGTCGCTCATCGGCTCAGTGGCGACGAGGCGGCGCTGTTGCAGCGCTCCACCGAGACCATCATCCATCAGGTGGAGGCGATGAAGGAGATGGTGCAGGCCTTCTCCGAATACGCCCGGCCGCCGGTCCTGCAACCCCGGACGGTGGACTTCAATGCCCTGGTACAGGAGGTGGTTGAACTCTATCGCGGGCAGTCCACCGGAGCGTCCATCAGTGTCGAGCTGGATGATGGACTGCCCGGGTTGCAGGCTGACCCCGGGCGGTTGCGCCAGCTCCTCAACAATCTCATCCGGAACGCGCTCGAGGCGGACGATGCGGGTGACTGTCAGATTGTGGTCTCCACCCGGCGGGGCAGTGGGCGTCATGCCCAGGGCGTCGAACTCGACGTTCAGGATAATGGGCCGGGACTTGCCGATGCGATGCTTGATCAGCTCTTCGAGCCCTATGTCAGCACCAAGACCCGCGGCTCGGGACTGGGGCTTGCGATCGTTAAAAAGATCGTCGAGGAGCACAATGGCACGATCACTGCCCGGAATGTTGATGGCGGCGCCCGGATCTCGGTGCGACTGCCCGGTGTTGTGAGCGACGACGCCCAATGGGAGAACGCTTGATGACAAAGGCCTATGTGCTGGTCGTTGATGACGAGCCGGATATCCGCGAACTGGTTCGTGAGATCCTCGAGGACGAGGGCTATGAGGTGACGACCGCCGAGAGTGCGGGCGCGGCACGGCGGGTACTGCAAGAGCGCCCGCCGCAGCTGGTGTTGCTGGATATCTGGATGCCCGGCGAGGATGGCATCTCGCTGCTCAAGGAGTGGGCGCAGGCCGGGGCCTGCCCCTTCCCCGTGGTGATGATCTCCGGCCACGGCACGGTGGAAACGGCGGTGGAGGCGACCCGCCATGGCGCCATCGACTTTGTTGAAAAGCCCCTGTCGATGGGCAAGCTGCTGGCGACAGTGGAGCAGGCCCTGAAGGCGCCCGCCGCCGAGCCCGCGGCCGCACCGGTGTCGGTGATCGAGCCGGTGGGGCGCAGCGCTGTGATGCGCGGTCTACGCGAGCAGGCCGAACGCCTCGCCGCCACCGACAGCTGGGTACTGATCACTGGCGAGCCGGGCAGCGGCCGGAAGTGCCTCGGGCGCTATATCCATGGCCTGAGCGGACGCCGGGCGGGCCCGCTGGTGGAGGTGGCCGCCGGTACCCTGGCCGGGGAGTCGGCGGCCGTGGAGCTGTTCGGTCAGGAGCGGGACGGGCAGATCGTGCCGGGTCGGCTGGAGGCCGCCGCTGGCGGGACGCTCATCCTCGACGGCGCAGCCGATCTGGATGCCGGGGCGCAGACGCGGCTCGCCTCGGCGATCGAGGCCGGCCGGTTCCAGCGCGTTGGCGGCGCAGCCCAGATCCCGCTGGATGTGCGGATGATCGCGGTCACGCGCTATGATCTTGCCGCCGAGGCCCGGGCAGGACGCTTCCGCCAGGATCTCGCCTACGCACTGAGCGTGATTCCGCTGGCGGTCCCGCCGCTGCGCGAGCATGCCGAGGATATCCCTGAGCTGGTGGCCTTCCATGTCGACCGTCTGGTCGAGACCGAGCAGCTCGGGTACCGACGCTTCACGGTGGCGGCCCAGAATCGGCTGCGCAATCACCACTGGCAGGGTAACGTGCAGGAGCTGCACAACCTGGTCCAGCGTCTGCTGGTGCTCGGTGATGGTGTCGACATCGAGGTGGGCGAGGTCGAGGAGGCGATCGCCCAGCGTCCGCCGGATCGGCTCGGCGGTGACTGGCCGCAGGCACTGGATCTGCCGCTGCGCGAGGCGCGTGAGCATTTCGAGCGCGCCTATCTGCAGAAACAGCTGCAGCGCGCCGAGGGCAGTGTCGCCCAGCTGGCCCGTCTCGCCGGCATGGAGCGGACCCATCTCTATCGCAAACTGCGTGCGCTGGGCATTGATCCCCGCGATGCCGGCGAGACCGGCGGAGGCCGACCATGAAGATCATCATTCTAGGGGCCGGCCAGGTCGGCGGTACCGTGGCGGCCAACCTGACCAGCGAAGACAACGACATCACGGTGGTCGACCGGGAGTCCCAGATCCTGCAGGGCCTCCAGGATCGCCTCGATCTGCGCACCGTGGTGGGGAACGCGACCTACCCGGCGGTGCTCGAGCGGGCCGGTGCCGATGATGCCGACATGGTCATTGCCGTCACCGACTCGGACGAGGCCAATATGGTGGCCTGCCAGATATCCGCCACCCTGTTCCGCACACCGAGCAAGATCGCCCGGGTACGGGCGGTGGAGCACCTATCCCATCCCCAGATCTTTGCCCCCGATGCCCTGCCCATTGATGTCCTGATCAGTCCGGAGCAGCTCGTCACCCAGTACGTGCGTCGCCTGATCGAGCATCCCGGGGCGCTGCAGGTCATGGACTTCGCCGCTGGCAGGGTCCGCCTGGTGGGCGTGCGCGCCTACTATGGGGGCCCGCTGGTGGGCCAGGAGCTGCGCACCCTGCGTGAGCACGTCCCGGGCGTGCAGACCCGCGTCGCCGCCATCTATCGTCGGGGCAGTGCGATCATTCCCGAGGGCGATACGGTCCTTGAGGCGGGCGATGAGGTGTTCTTCGTCGCCGCGCGCAAGAATATCCGTGCCGTCATGAGCGAGCTGCGTCGTCTCGACAAGCCGGTCAAACGCATCATGCTCGCCGGCGGTGGCAACATCGGTATGCGTCTTGCCAAGTCGCTGGAGACGAAATACCAGGTGAAGCTCATCGAGCAGAATCCGCAGCGCTGCCGCGCGATCGCCGATGAGCTCAAGAAGACGATTGTATTGCGCGGTGATGCGGCCGATGAGGATCTGCTGCTCGAGGAGAACATCGAGAACACGGATGTGTTCTGTGCACTGACCAACGACGACGAGGCCAATATCCTCTCGGCCATGCTCGCCAAGCGTCGGGGTGCGCGGACGGTGATGGCGCTCATCAACCGGGCCGCTTATGTCGATCTGATCCAGTCGAGCGACGACATCGATGTCGCGATCTCCCCGCAGCAGGCCACCATCGGCAGCCTTCTGGCGCATATCCGCCGGGGCGATGTGGCGACAGTGCACAGCCTGCGCCGTGGTGCCGCCGAGGCCATCGAGGCCATCGCGCATGGCGACTCTGGCAGCTCAGAGGTGATCGGGCGGCGTATTGACCAGATCCGCCTGCCCCGGGGGACCACCATCGGCGCCATCGTCCGGGGTGAGGAGGTGGTCATGGCGCATCACGACACGGTGATTGAGCCTGAGGATCACGTCATCCTGTTCCTTGTCGATAAGAGCCGCCTGAGTGACGTGGAAAAGCTCTTCTCGGTCGGCGTCACCTTTCTCTAGGGAGTCATCCGCGTATGCATCCCGATGCCGTCCAGCGCGTACTGGGGGTCCTGTTGATGGTCTTCAGCGTGACCATGCTGCCGCCAGCACTGGTCGCGGTGGTCGCCGCGGATGGCGTGGCCGAGGCGTTCCTGATGACATTCGTGCTGCTGTTGGTCCTGGGTGGTCTGCTGTGGCTGCCGGTCCGCCAGTCACGCCGCGAGCTGCGTATCCGCGACGGCTTTTTCGTGGTGGCGATGTTCTGGGTGGTGCTCGGTGCCGCCGGCTCGCTGCCGCTGGTGATCCAGAACGCGGTGCCGTTCGGATTCGTCGATGCGCTGTTCGAGAGTGTCTCCGGGCTGACCACCACGGGCGCTACCGTCCTGACCGGCATCGACAGCCTGCCACTGTCGATCCGGTACTACCGCCAGCAGCTCCAATGGCTGGGGGGTATGGGCATCATCGTGCTCGCGGTGGCGATCCTGCCGATGCTTGGCATCGGTGGTATGCAGCTCTACCGGGCCGAACTGCCGGGGCCGGTGAAGGACGCCAAGCTCACGCCGCGCATCGCCGAGACCGCCAAGGCCCTGTGGTACATCTACCTGGGACTGACGGTGGTCTGTGCGCTGGCTTACTGGGCAGCGGGCATGGGCGCCTTCGACGCCGTCATGCACGCCTTCACCACCATCGCTACCGGCGGTTTCTCGACCCATGATGCCAGCATGGGTTATTTCGACAGCGCGCTGATCGAGATGATCGCGGTGGTGTTCATGATCATCTCGGCGCTCAATTACTCGTTGCATTTCATGGCCTGGCGATGGCGAAGCACCGAGCCGTGGCGGAGCGATCCGGAGCTGGTGGCCTTTTTGACCGTGCTCGGCATCGTCATCGCGCTCGTGCTCGGGGGGCTGCTGATCTATCAGGCCGCGCACAGCCTGCTGTTGGATGAAACCTGGCATCACGCCATCTTCCAGGTCGTGTCTTTCGCCACTACGACGGGCTATACCACCGCCTCGTATTACGTCTGGCCGGCGTTCCTGCCGGTGCTGCTGTTGTTCGTGGCCGTGGTCGGCGGCTGCGCCAACTCCACCTCCGGTGGCCTGAAGGTGGTGCGCATTCTGCTGCTCTGGCGTCAGGGCGGGCGCGAGATCCTTCGACTGATCCATCCGCAGGCGCAGATCCCGGTCAAGATCGGGGATCGGCCCGTCAACGAGCGCGTGATCGACGCAGTCTGGGGGTTTTTCGCGGCCTATGTGCTGCTGTTCGTGCTGCTGATGCTGGTGATGCTCGCCATGGGGCTCGATCAGATCACCGCGTTCTCGGCGGTGGCCTCCGGTCTGGCCAACCTTGGTCCCGCGCTTGGTGACGTCGCTGCCAATTTCGCCAGCGTCGGGGCGGGGCCGAAGCTGGTGATGTGTGTGGCGATGCTCATGGGACGGCTGGAGATCTTCACGCTGCTGGTGCTTTTTACGCCGGCCTTCTGGCGGCGTTGACGCCTCGCTTGCTAGCCTCTGGGTTATGGATATCGAGGCGCTCAAAAAGATGATTGACGGCGGTCGGGACGGAGCCATGCCCCGCCTGACCCTGGGCGAGGCACTGGCCCGCGAGGGTGATACCGATGGCGCGCAGGAACACCTGCGCAAGGCGATTGAGTTCGATCCCGACTACTCCGCCGCCTGGCGGGCGCTGGGGCGCCTGCAGTTGAAGGCCGGCGAGCGCGCGGCGGCCACCGAGACATTCCGGGCCGGTCTGGATGCGGCCCGGCGGCGCGGCGACATGCAGATCGTGCGCGAGCTGGAGGTCCGCCTGAAGCGGCTGGACGGGTCGTGATCGGGCTCCTCCAGCGGGTCAGCCACGCCGAGGTCTGCGTCGATGGTGAGTCCATCGGTGCCATCGGTCGGGGGCTGCTGGTGCTGGTCGGTGTGGAGCGCGGCGATACCGCCGCGAGCGGCGAACGGCTGATCGAGCGGCTGCTGGGCTATCGCGTGTTCGCCGATAACGCCGGGCTGATGAACCACAGCCTGGCGCAGACCGGCGGCGGACTGCTGCTTGTCCCGCAGTTCACGCTCATGGCTGATACCCGCAAGGGAACACGGCCGGGGTTTTCGGCCGCGGCTGAGCCCGGCCCGGCGGCCACCGCCTTCCGATCGCTGGTCGATACCGCCCGACAGCGTCATCCCCATGTTGCGGCCGGTTGGTTCGGCGCGGACATGCAGGTGAGTCTCTGCAACGACGGGCCGGTCACGTTCTGGCTGAGCGCGCCGCCCGACTCAAAGTGACACAGGCGGCGTGGTATCCTCCACGCCGTCAAATGCAAGGCACCCGACGCATGAGCGAACGCAAGGCAACCATCGAGCGCAATACGCTTGAGACCCGGGTTCAGGTCAGTCTCGATCTGGATGGATCCGGTGCAGGAACACGCCATACGGGGGTGGGATTTTTCGATCACATGCTCGACCAGCTGGCCCGGCATGGTCTGCTCGATCTGGATGTCACCGCGACCGGGGATCTGCACATCGACGCCCACCATACCGTCGAGGATGTCGGTATTACCCTGGGGCAGGCGTTCGCCGCCGTCGTCGGGGACAAGCGCGGCCTGGTGCGCTACGGCCATGCCGTCTGCCCCCTCGACGAGGCGTTGTCGCGGGTGGTCGTGGACCTGTCCGGGCGGCCGGGGCTGTACTTCCGGGCGAGTTTCCCCAGCGCGCGGATCGGTGAGTTCGATACCGAACTGGTGCGGGAGTTCTGGCAGGGGTTCACCAGCCAGGCCGCCGTCACCCTGCACATGGATGCCCTTCAGGGGGAGAACGCGCATCATATCGCCGAGACCCTGTTCAAGGCAGGGGGGCGGGCATTGCGCATGGCCGCCAGCGCCGATCCGCGTGGCGGCGATGACCTGCCCTCCACCAAGGGCGCGCTATGATCGCGATCATCGACTACGGGATGGGCAATCTGCGTTCCGTGGAACGGGCGCTGACGCATGTGGGCGCGACCTCGGTGCAGGTGACCGATGACCCGGCGGTGATCGATGCCGCCGATCGGGTGGTATTCCCCGGTCAGGGAGCGGTGCGCGACTGCATGAGCGCGCTGCACCGCTACGAGCTGGTGGATGTCCTGGGACGGGTGATGCAGGATCGGCCGTTTCTGGGGATCTGCATGGGTATGCAGGCGCTGATGACCCGCAGCGAGGAAAACGACGGTGTCGAGGCACTCGGCTACTTCGCGGGGACCGTGCGTCACTTCCGAACGCTCACCGGCGGCAGTCCGCGGCTCAAGATCCCGCATATGGGCTGGAATCGTCTGTCCCAGACCCGCGCGCACCCGCTGTTCGCCGGCATCGATCCGGGCACACGGTTTTATTTCGTGCACAGCTACTACGTCGAACCAGCGGATAACGCGATTGTTCAGGGCGAGAGTGACTATGGCGCGGCATTTGCCGCGGCCATCGGTGCTGCCAACGTATTCGCGACCCAGTTTCACCCCGAAAAGAGTCAGGCGCCCGGTTTGCGGCTACTCAAGAACTTTATTGCCTGGGACGGAGAACCATGCAACTGATACCCGCCATCGATCTCAAGAATGGCAAATGCGTCCGGTTGCGCCAGGGGCGCATGGTGGATGAGACGATTTTCTCGGATGATCCGCTCGCGGTTGCCGCGCAATGGGTCGAGGCCGGCGCGCGGCGGCTGCATCTGGTCGACCTCGATGGGGCGCTGGCGGGCTTTCCGGTGAACGCCGATCTGATCGGTCGGATCGCCGAGTCGCATCCCGACATCGAGGTGCAGGTCGGCGGCGGCCTGCGCAGCTTCGAGGTGATTCAGACCTATCTCGATGTCGGCGTGAACTACGTGATCATCGGCACCCAGGCCGTGCGCACGCCCGCTTTCGTCGACGAAGCCTGTCTGGAGTTCCCCGGCCGCATCATGGTGGGGCTCGATGCCCGCGAAGGCCGAGTGGCCACCGATGGCTGGGAGAGCGTGTCAGAGGTCGCCGCCAGTGATCTGGCGCGGCGCTTCGAGGATGCCGGGGTCGATTCCATCGTATTCACCGACATCGGCCGCGACGGGATGATGCGCGGGACCAATGTCGAGGCAACGGCCGAGCTGGCCCGCTCCATCGACATTCCCGTCATCGCCTCCGGCGGGGTCACCAATCTGGACGACGTGCGGGCCCTCTGCCAGGTCGCCGATTCCGGCATCAGCGGGGCGATCGTCGGCCGTGCGCTCTACGAGGGGCAGATCGATCTGGCCGAGGCTCAGCGGCTCGCCGACGACGCCGTCGCGGGGCCCTGAGCATGGGAGTCGCCCGCCGCATCATCCCCTGTCTCGATATCAATGCCGGTCGGGTCGTGAAGGGGGTGCAGTTCGTTGACATCCGCGACGCCGGCGACCCGGTGGAAATCGCCCGTCGATACGACCGGGCCGGGGCCGACGAGCTGACTTTCCTGGACATCACCGCCAGCCATGAGGAGCGCGAGACCCTGGTCCACACGGTGGAGGCGGTGGCCTCGGAGGTGTTCATCCCCCTGACCGTTGGCGGAGGCATCCGCTCAGTGGCTGATGTGCGCCGGATGCTCAACGCCGGTGCCGACAAGGTCTCGATCAACACCGCCGCGATCCACGAGCCGTCACTGGTCAGCGACGCCGCCGCGCGGTTCGGTTCGCAGTGCATCGTGGTGGCGGTGGATGCCAAACGCAGCGGTGGGACCGAGTCCGACCCGCGCTGGGAGGTGTTCACCCACGGCGGCCGTCAACCCACCGGCCTGGATGCCGTGGAATGGGCCCGGCGCATGGCCGATGCGGGGGCCGGGGAACTGCTGGTGACCAGCATGGATCGGGATGGCACCCGGATCGGTTTCGATAACGCCCTCAACCGCACGATCTCCGAGCAGGCCGGCGTGCCGCTGATCGCCTCCGGCGGGGTTGGTAACCTGCAGCATCTGGTGGATGGGGTGATTGATGGGCAGGCCGATGCCGTACTCGCGGCGAGTATCTTCCACTTTGGCGAGCACACCATCGCCGAGGCGAAGGCCTACATGGCCGATGCCGGTATCGAGGTGCGCTGATGGGCTGGCTGGATGAAATCAGCTGGAATGCGGATGGCCTCATCCCGGTGATCGCCCAGGATGCCACCGATGGTCGGGTGCTGATGATGGCCTGGATGAGCCGCGGGACGCTCGAGACCACACAGTCCACCGGCGAGGCGGTTTACTGGTCGCGCTCGCGCCAGCGGCCCTGGCACAAGGGCGAGTCCTCCGGCAATGTCCAGCGGGTGCGCGATATCGTGCTCGACTGTGATGGTGACACCCTGGTGCTGCTGGTCGAACAGGTCGGTGGAGTGGCCTGCCATACCGGGCGGCGGAGCTGTTTTTACCGGACGCTCGCGGATAGCGGCTGGCAGGTGACGGATACCGTGCAGCGCGACCCGGCCGAGATGTATGGAGGAACGACTCATGAGTGACGAGATACTGCGCCGTCTCGATGCCGTGCTGGCAGACCGCCGGCAGGCCGATCCCGAGCAGTCCTACGTGGCGGGGCTGCATGCCGGTGGTATCGATCGCATCCTCCGCAAACTCGGCGAGGAGTGCACGGAAACGGTTGTTGCCTCGAAAAACGGTGAGCGCGACGCGATTGTTTCTGAAACGGCGGATCTGTGGTTCCATAGCCTGGTCATGCTCTCGCATCATGGACTCGATTCCGGGTCGGTGCTTGCCGAGCTTGAGCGCCGTTTCGGGCTCTCGGGGGTCGCTGAAAAGGCGGCACGGGGCAAACAAGGGCAATAACGCCCATTGGTACGCGCTGGAGGTAATCCGATATGGGTCCTGGTGGAATCAGTCCCTGGTCTCTTTTATTGATACTGGTCATTGTGCTGCTGCTGTTCGGCACTAAGAAATTGCGTAATGTCGGCACCGATCTGGGTGGTGCGCTCAAGGGATTCAAGAGCGCCATGAGCGACGGCGAGAAGGCGGCGAAGGAAGGCCAAGACAGTCAGGAGAGCCAGGAAGGCCTCGAGGAGGACGACAACACCTCCAGTGCTTCGTCATCGACGGCCCGGCGCGAGCAGGTGAAGGACAAGGATCAGTCCGGCGGCAACGCCTGATCGTCGGAGGAACGCGTTCATGCTGGATGTCAGCTTCTGGGAGTTGCTGATCATCGGGGCGATCGCCCTGGTGGTTGTCGGTCCCGAGCGCCTGCCTCGTCTCATGCGCACACTGGGACTCTGGGCCGGGCGGGCCCGGGCCTCGTTCCAGTCGATCCGCGATGAGGTGGAGCGCGAGGTGAACGTCGACGGCGTCCGCCAGACGCGTCAGGCGATCGATCGCGAGGCCAACGAGGCCAAGCGTCGCGTCACCGACGCGGTGGGAGAGGTGGAAAAACCCGCGGCCACGTCGCAAGAGACCGAGTCGTCAACGTCGAAAAGCGGCGGAGATGAATCCCGGTGAGCGATCCCGCCAGCAACTCGAGCGCCGATGACGAAGATCGCCCGCTGCTGACCCATCTGCTTGAGCTGCGCACCCGCCTGTTGTATTCGGGCGGGTGTGTGCTGCTGCTTTTTCTCGGGGTCTACCCGTTCCGTGAGCCGCTCTATACCGCACTCGCCGATCCGCTGATGGCGGTTCTGCCGGCGGGTACGTCGATGATCGCCACCCAGGTGGCCACGCCATTTCTGATCCCGCTCAAGGTCGCCCTCGCGGGTGCCTTCTTTCTGAGTATCCCGTTCCTGCTCTACCAGCTATGGGCGTTTGTGGCGCCAGGGCTCTACCGCCACGAGAAGCGCCTGGTCTGGCCACTGGTCACCTCCAGCGTGCTGCTGTTCTACCTGGGCATGGCTTTCGCCTATTTCGTGGTCTTTCCGCTGGTGTTTCAGTTCTTCGCCTCGGCGACACCGGACGGGGTCGCGATGATGACGGACATCGGTGAGTATCTGTCGTTCATCATGACGCTCTTCTTCGCGTTTGGCGCCTCTTTCGAGGTGCCGGTGGCCACCATTCTGCTGGTGCGTAGTGGCGCCACGACGCGTCAGGCGCTGGCGGCAAAGCGGCCCTTCGTGATCGTCGCTGCCTTCACGATCGGGATGCTGCTGACACCGCCGGACATCATTTCGCAGGTCCTGCTGGCGGTGCCGGTCTGGCTGCTCTTCGAGCTGGGGATCTTTTTCTCCCGCTGGTTCGAGGCAAAACCCTCCGATCAGCCGCCGTCCAATGCGGACGACGCCTAGCCGTCCGTGTCCCGTCGTGGAATTTGCTGACCTCGAGGTCAGAATCAACAGCAGCCGCTGGGAGTGTCGTTGTGCAGAGGCTGTCTGAACCGTCGTAACTGCGCACTGCCGTTGCGTTTAAAGGGGCTGCGGGTTATTTTGCACGCACGCCATTTATAGGCTTTCCCACCGCAGATGCCAGGTAAACTGCTATGACTGATACCTTCGAACAGTCGCTCAGTCACTCCTACCTCAACGGTGCCAACGCCAACTTCATTGAGGCACTGTACGAGAAATATCTAGCCGATCCCGATGCCGTCGAACCGCGCTGGCGGGATTACTTCCGCGACCTCGAGGCACTCGACCCACAATCCGGGCGGGACATCCCGCACAGTCCGATCCGCGAGGCCTTTGAGGAGATCGGTCGGAGCAGTCGTCGGGGTCGCGCGCAGAGCGCCAGTGACGGCATGGATGCCATGGCCGCGCAGAAACAGGCCGCGGTCCTGCGCCTGATCAACGCCTATCGCGTTCGCGGTCATCAGCACGCTGACACCGATCCGCTGCATCTGCGTGAACGCCCGCAGGTTCCGGATCTGGATCCGGCTTTCCATGGCCTCACGGACGCCGATCTTGATACCGCCTTCAACACCGGTTCCCTCGCCGCGCCGGATCGCCTGACCCTGCGCGAGATCATCGATCTGGTGCAGCGCGTCTACGCCGGCAAGATCGGCTCCGAGTACATGCACATCACCGATACCGCGCAGAAGCGCTGGATCCAGGAGCGCCTCGAGAAACCACTGGCCCGCCCGCAGCTCAGCAGCGATGAAAAGAAGGCGCTATTGAATCGCCTGACCGCTGCCGAAGGCATCGAAAAGTATCTCAACAGCAAGTACGTCGGCCAGAAGCGGTTTTCCCTCGAAGGCGGCGAGGCGACGATCCCGATCCTCGACGAGCTGGTGCAGCGCGGTGGCCGTGATGGCGTCGAGGAGATGGTGCTCGGCATGGCCCATCGCGGGCGATTGAATGTCCTGATCAATATCATGGGCAAGTCGCCCGGGGAGCTGTTCGCGGAGTTCGAGGGCGAGCATGCGCCCGAGCATGCGAGCGCCGGCGATGTGAAGTATCACATGGGGTACTCGTCGGATATCGACACGCCTGGCGGACCGCTGCATCTCGCGCTCGCCTTCAATCCATCGCACCTGGAGATCGTCAATCCGGTCGTCGAGGGGTCGGCCCGGGCGCGCATGCACCGGCATAACGACGACGATGGTCACTCGGTCCTGCCGGTGCTCATCCATGGCGATGCAGCCATGGCTGGACAGGGCGTGGTGATGGAAACCCTGCAGCTCTCGCAGGCGCGGGGGTTCTACACCGGCGGCACCGTCCATCTGGTGATCAACAACCAGATTGGCTTTACGACCTCGAATCCGCTGGACACCCGCTCGACGTTCTACTGCACGGAAGTCGCGAAGATGGTGCAGGCGCCGATCTTTCACGTGAACGGCGATGATCCCGAGGCGGTCCTCTTCGTCACCCAGCTGGCAATGGACTACCGGCGCGAATTCCATTCCGATGTGGTCATCGATCTCATCTGCTATCGCCGTCATGGCCATAACGAAGCGGATGAGCCATCGGCGACCCAGCCGATGATGTATCAAAAGATCAAGGCCCGGCCGTCGGTCCGCAAGCTCTATGCCGATCAGCTCACCGAAGAGGGTGTCATCGACCGCGACGGCGCCAGGGCCATGGAGCGGGAATACCGCGACGAGTTGGATGCTGCCCATGTCGTTGCCCCGGGCGCGCTCGAGGAGCAGGACAACGAGTTCACCGTGGACTGGTCGCCCTACTTTGACGCCACCTGGGACGAGCCGGTCGACACCACCATGCCAGTGGATCGGATCCGCTCACTGCAGGAAAAGCTGCAGTGGCTGCCGGAGGGCTTCGAGCTCAATCCGCGGGTGGCCTCGGTGATGGAAAGCCGGCGCAAGATGGCCGCCGGTGCGCTGGCCATGGACTGGGGTTTCGCCGAGATCATGGCCTACGCCGGGCTGCTCGAGGAGGGGCATTCGGTGCGCCTGACCGGTCAGGACTCCGGGCGCGGTACCTTTTTCCATCGTAACTCGGTCCTCCACAACGCCGCGGATGGGTCCACCCATACACCGCTCAAGATGATCCCCGAGGATCGCGATAATTTCGTGGTCATCGACTCGCTGCTCTCTGAGGAGGCCGTGCTCGGCTTCGAGTACGGCTATGCGACGGCCGATCCGGAGACCATGGTGATCTGGGAGGCGCAGTTCGGCGACTTCAGTAACGGTGCCCAGGTGCTGATCGACCAGTTCATCGCCTCCGGTGAGACGAAGTGGGGCCGACTCTGCGGTCTGACGCTGTATCTGCCACATGGATATGAGGGCCAGGGGCCCGAGCATTCGTCAGCACGCATCGAACGGTTCCTGCAGCTCTGCGCCGAGCAGAATATCCAGGTATGCGTTCCCTCCACACCGGCCCAGTTCTTCCACATGATCCGCCGGCAGATGCTCCGTCACTGGCGCAAGCCGCTGGTGGTCATGACGCCCAAGAGTCTGCTGCGCCACAAGCTCTCCACCTCGGTGCTCGACGATCTGTCGGGGGGCAGCTTCAAGGTGGTGATCGATGATACCGAAGGCGTCCGGCCCAGTAGCGTCCAGCGGGTCGTACTGTGCAGCGGCAAGGTCTACTACGACCTGCTCGAGGAGCGCCGCCGCCAGGAGCGCAGCGATGTGGCCCTGATCCGTATCGAGCAGCTCTACCCGTTCCCCGAGGCGCAGCTCTCGGCGCTGCTCAAGCGGCGCTACAAGACCGTCAAGTCGGTGGTCTGGTGTCAGGAAGAGCCAAAAAACCAGGGGGCCTGGTATCAGGTCTACCACCACCTGACACAATGCATCACCCGCGACCAGAAACTGACCTATGCCGGTCGCGACCCACTTGCCTCACCGGCGGTGGGCTACGCCAAGGTGCATTACGAACAGCAGCGCCGCCTGGTGGCGGACGCGCTCGGCAAGATTCACGGATAAATAAAGCGAGGAGTCGATGAGCACCGAAGTCAAAGTACCGGCGCTGCCGGAATCGGTGAGTGAGGCCACTGTCGTCACGTGGCACAAACAACCGGGTGAAGCGGTCGAGCGCGACGAGAATCTCGTCGATCTGGAGACCGACAAGGTCGTCCTCGAGGTGCCGGCGCCGGAAGACGGCATCCTCGGTGAGATTCTCAAGCCCGAGGGTGAGACGGTGACGGCCGGCGAAGTGGTCGCGGTGCTCGGTGAGGCCAGCGGCGGTGCAGCGGCTGAGTCGTCGGCCGAGTCGGCTCCCGCGCCGGCGGATGCCGCTCCGGCTGACCCCCCCGCCGCCGCGGCGGCGACGGATGGTGAAATGCCATCGTTGAGTCCCGCGGTGCGCACGCTGGTCGAGGAGAACGACCTCGATGCCCGCCAGATTACGCCCACCGGCCGCAACGGGCGTATTCTCAAGGAGGATGTGCTGCGTCATCTTGAGCAGGGTGGCGCCAGTCAGCCGGCCCCCGCGCCGGCCTCGGCCCCGGCCCCTGAGTCGACACCGGCGGCCGAGCCAGCACCGGCGCCCGCGCCCAGTGCGCCGGCCGCATCGACCCCGGCACCGGCCGCAGCCGTTCCGGCCAGTGACCGCGAGGAGCGCCGGGTGCCGATGACCCGGCTGCGCCAGCGGATCGCGCAGCGGCTGGTCGAGGCGCAGCAGACGGCGGCCATGCTGACCACGTTCAACGAGGTCAACATGCAGCCGGTCATGGATCTTCGCGGACGTCACAAGGACAGCTTCCTCAAGACCCATGACACCAAACTCGGTTTCATGTCGTTTTTCGTGAAGGCGGCGGTTGAGGCACTCAAGCGCCACCCCAGCGTCAACGCCTCCATCGACGGCAATGACATCATCTATCACGGCTACTACGATGTGGGCATCGCAGTATCCACCGAGCGCGGCCTGATGGTGCCGGTCCTACGGGATGCGGATCAGCTGTCGTTCGCCGAGATCGAGGCCTCCATCGCCGACTTCGGCCAACGCGCCCAGGCCGGCAAGATCGGTATCGATGAGCTCACTGGCGGGACATTCACCATCACCAATGGCGGCATCTTCGGCTCGCTGGTCTCAACGCCCATCCTCAATCCACCGCAGAGCGGGATCATGGGCATGCACAAAATCCAGGAGCGTCCGGTGGCCGAGAATGGTCAGGTCGTGGTGCGGCCGATGATGTATCTGGCGCACTCCTATGACCATCGGATCATCGACGGCAAGGAAGCGGTCCAGTTCCTCGTCACCATCAAGGACATGCTCGAAGACCCCGCGCGGCTTCTGCTCGAGGTCTGATTACAACGAACTCGGGAGTCATCATGGCGAATTCATACGACGTCATCGTTATCGGAGCCGGCCCGGCCGGCTATGTGGGGGCGATTCGCTGCGCGCAGCTGGGCATGCGCGTGGCGGTGATCGACGAATACCGGCGCAAGGATGGCGAGCCGGCGCTCGGCGGCACCTGCCTGAATGTCGGGTGTATCCCCTCGAAGTCACTGCTCGATTCATCCGAGCACTATCACCGTGTGCAGTCCGAACTCAGTCAGCACGGCATCAAAGTCGACGGCGTGAGCCTCGACGTCCCGCAGATGATCAAGCGCAAGGACAAGGTCGTTGCCGATCTCACCGGTGGCATCAAGCAGTTGTTCAAGGCGAATGACATCGAGTGGCTGCAGGGCCATGGCAAGCTGCTTGCCGATCGTCAGGTCGCGTTCACGCCCCATAAGGGCAAGGAAAAAACGCTCACCGCCGACAGCGTGATCCTTGCCACCGGCTCGCGCCCGATCGATATTGGTGCGGCCCCGCTGACCGGTGACCGGATCGTCAATTCCACCGGTGCGCAGGAGTTCCAGGAGGTCCCCAAGCGGCTGGGTGTCATCGGTGCGGGCGTGATCGGGCTGGAGATGGGCAGTGTCTGGAACCGGCTGGGCTCCAAGGTGGTGCTGCTCGAGGCGCAGGACTCCTTCCTGACGCCGGTGGATCAGCAGGTCGCCCGCGAGGCGAAGAAGCTGTTCGCCAAGCAGGGGCTCGAGATCCGCCAGGGCTGTCGGGTCACTGAGACGCGCGATGGCAAGAACATCAGCGTTCACTACGAGGATAACGACGGTAAGCAGCACCTCCAGGTGGACCGGCTCGTTGTCTCAGTCGGCCGCCGACCCAACACCGATGGCCTGGCATCGGACGATGCCGACCTGCTCACCGATGAGCGTGGTTTCGTCCACGTCAATGACTATTGCGAGACCAATATCCCCGGCGTCTACGCTGTGGGCGATGTGGTCCGCGGCCCGATGCTGGCGCACAAGGGCTCTGAAGAGGGCGTCATGGTGGCAGAGCGGATGGCGGGTCATGCCGGTCATGTCAACTACGACACCATCCCCTGGGTGATCTACACCGATCCCGAGATCGCCTGGGTGGGGCGGACCGAGGCGCAGCTCAAGGCTGCCGGTATTCCCCATCGCAGCGGCACCTTCGGCTTCGGCGCCACGGGTCGGGCGCGCGCCATGGATCAGTCCGACGGGATGGTCAAGATCATCGCCCACTCCGAAACGGACCGGATTCTGGGTGTACACATGGTGGGGCCGCAGGCCAGTGAGCTGATCGCTGAAGCGACGCTGGCCATGGAGTACGAGGCCAGTGCCGAGGATCTGGCGCGCACGATCCACGCCCATCCGACGCTCTCCGAGGCGGTCCATGAAGCGGCGCTCGCCGTCGGCAAGCGCGCCATCCACAAGGTCAACTAGCGCGACCGGCCGCGCGTGTACGAATCCATGGACGTAAGGATGCCGTAACGGCATCCTTACGGCATGAACATATGGATCGGAAAAATCCTCGGCGCCGTATTCGGGGGACTCGCCGGGGGCTGGATCGGTGCGCTGATCGGCCTCGTCATTGGTAACTTCTTTGACCGCGGCCTTGCCCGCAAGGCCGCCGGTGGGCTTGGCGGGGCCCTGGGCGGCGGTGGATCGGGCCATCGCCAGATGGTCCATGCTGCCTTCTTCCGAAGCGTCTTCGTGGTCATGGGCCATGTCTGTAAAGCCGACGGCCGGGTCAGTCAGGCGGAGATCCGCGTGGCCGAACAGGTCATGGCGCGCATGGATCTTAATCCGACGCAGCGTGAGGAGGCGGTCAGCTACTTCAGCGCCGGCCGGGACGGTGAGGCCGATCTGGACCAGACCCTGGAGGAGTTCCGTCGCTACTGCCGCGGCCACGTCCAACTGGTCCGCGTGTTCCTCGAGATCCAGATCCAGGCGGCCCTTGCCGATGGCAGCTTCGATGACGCCGAGCGGGATATGCTGCGGCGCATTGCCCTGGGGCTGGGCCTTTCAGAGGAGGACTTCGCCCGGCTCGAGACCATGATGGGCGGACAGGCGGCCAATCAGTCAGGGACCGAATCTCAGCTGGAAAGCGCCTATGACACGCTGGGTGTCTCTGCCGATGCCACGGATGCGGAGGTGAAAAAGGCCTGGCGTAAGCTCATGAGCGAGCATCACCCGGATAAGCTCGTCGCCAAGGGATTGCCGGAGGAGATGATGCGGATCGCCAAGGAGCGCGCTCAGGATATCCAGAAGGCCTATGACACGATCAAGACCGCTCGGGGCATGCGCTGAACCCAACCGGCGGCGCTGAGGTCCATTGAACCATGATCGCTGTACGCAACACCGCCACGTTCTGGGGGGCCGGTGCCCAGTTCCTGCACTGGCTGATGGCCGCCGGGATCGCCACCTCGATGGGGCTGGGGTGGGTGATGGTGAACATGCCGGCGGGGGCTGCCCAGTTCCAGCTCTACTCGCTGCATAAAAGCCTCGGCATCACCCTGCTGGCGCTGGCGGCACTGCGCCTGGTCTGGCGCTGGATCAATACCACGCCGCCGCTGCCGGACACCCTGCCGCGACATGAGCGCTGGCTTGCCAGGGCCGGCCACCGGGCGTTGTACGCGCTGATGCTGCTCATGCCGATCTCCGGCTATGTCATCAACTCTGCCGCCAACTTCCCGCTCAACGTCTTTGGTCTGGTCCAGATCCCCAATGTAACGCCCGCGAGCGAGACACTCGGGGGGCTGGCGAGCACGCTGCATCTCGCCTTTTTCTGGGGATTCGTGGCCGTGCTTACAGCTCATATCGGCGGCGCCCTGCGCCACCACTTCGTGCTCCGCGACAATATTCTCCGACGCATGCTGCCTGTGCGCCATGCACCGGAAAAGAGGGATCAACCATGACTCAACGAGCTGACCGCATAACTCGTCGACTCATCGCCACCGGGCTGACCGCAGCCGGGATGATCGGCGCCCCCGCGATGGCCGCCACGGAGTGGGTGGTTGTCGATGAGAACAGCCGGCTCGGCTTCGAGGCGACCCAGCAGGGCGGGGCGTTTGAGGGTCGGTTCGAGTCCTTCGACGCAGATCTGCGTTTCTCCGCCGACGACCTGGCGGGCAGCGGATTCGATGTCCGCGTCCGGACCGGCAGCGTCGAGACCGGCAGCTCGCAGCGCGACTCAGCGCTACCCGGCGCCGACTGGTTCAATGTCGACGCCTTTCCGGATGCGACCTACGTCGCCGAGGACATCCGCGCGACGGCGGACGGTTACGAGGCGGTGGGCACGCTCACCATTCGCGATAACACCCATCCGGTGACGCTGCCGTTTCAATGGGAGACTGATGGCGATCAGGCGCGGATGGAGGGCTCGGTGGCCATCGACCGGACCCGCTTTGGCGTCGGCCAGGGTGACTGGAGTGATCCGTCGGTCGCAGGGCATGAGGTCCGCGTGGTCGTCGATCTGACGCTGTCAAAGACCCAGTAGCCAGGCGACCAGTGGCGCCAGCAACGCGGTGAGAGTGGCATTGAGGGCCATCCCCAGCCCCGCGTAGGCGCCCGCCGGCTGGCTGTGCTGGAACGCCCGCGCGGCGGCAATGCCATGTCCAGCGACGCCCATCGAAAACCCCTTGACCGCTGGATCGCGTTCACCCATTAGTCGTAGCAGCGGGATACCCACGACGGCGACGGTGAGCCCCGTCATGATGACGAAAACGGCCGTCAGTGAGGGCTCGCCCCCCAGTTCCTCCGCGACGCCGATGGCAATCGGCGTGGTCGCTGATTTGGGCATCAGCGAGAGCAGTGTCGTGGCCTCCAGCCCCAGCGCATACCCGATCGCAACGGCACTGCCGATCGCTGTAACCGAGCCCACACCCAGCGCCAACATGATCGGAAACCACTGCTCCTTAAGCCGCTGGAGTTGCTCATAGAGCGGGATCGCGAGCAGCACCGTCGCCGGCCCGAGCAGGAAGTGGACGAACTGCGCGCCCTCAAAGTAGGTGTCGTAGTCGGTGTCGGTGGCTAATAACAGCAATACCGTGGCGGTCACGGCGATCAGAACGGGGTTGAGCAACGGAAAGCGCCGGCCGGTGACGAACAGCCACTGCGCCGTGGCATAGGTGGCCACAGTCACGGTCAGCCAGAGCAGGGGCTGCTCCTCGAGATAGGCCCAGACCTGGAACAGCCCCTCCATTACGAGCGCTCCGTGTCCCGGCGCCGGAGCAGATGGCGCAGCGTCAGTGCCGTTGCCAGGAGGCTGATCAGGGTGCTCGCGACCACCGTGACCGCGATCGCCAGCCAGCGGTCCGCGAGCAGTCCGAGGTAGCTGATCACGCCTACCCCTGCGGGGATGAACAGCAGCGACAGGTGACCGAGCAGGGTTCCCGCCAGCCGCGACAGTGGGTCGGGCGGTCCGCCGCGTAGCCCCAGCACACCCACCAGCAACAGCATGCCGATCACCGGGCCGGGGACCGGGACGCTAATCAGCCGGACCAGGACCTCGCCGATCAGCTGCAGCGAGAGTACCAGCGCGACTATGCCGGGCATCAGCGTTGTCCCTCGAGCAGGACGTCCCGCGCCTCGTTGAGGCGCGCCGCCAGATAGTCGGTGCCGCCGCGATCCGGGTGCAGGCGTTGCATGAGCCGCCGGTGCGCGGCCAGCACCGCGTCCCGATCGGCATCGGCATCCACGCCCAGCAGCTCTGCGGCTTCCTCGCGGGCCATGCGGCCGTTACGCGATGCGGGTTGCTGGCGATCCGTATCGGCATTGTCTGCCTTTGCGCCGCGGGCCCGTCCGCTCAGCCGAGCGACCAACGGCAGCAAGCGCAGTAGCGGCGCGAGCCGCCAGATCAGGGGAATGGCCGCGCTGATGGCCGCGGCAATCCAGTTGAGCCGACCGGTGATGGCCAGCGCCACGGCAGTGGCGGCGATCAGGCCGAGGATGAACATTGGCGCGCGGGCACGCACCCATTGCCGGAAACGCGGCGAGAGCAGATAGGTCAGCGCGAGGATTATCAGCGCGAGGCTGACCAGTCGCATCATCGGGTCGTGACTCCACCCGGGTCGCGGTCGGAGGGCGTCCCGTCCCCGGTCGCCTGGTTCTCTGCTTCGATGGCCTGACAGCGGGCCCGCCAACGCTCCACACGCTGGTCGTAGAGATCAAAGACACAGGGGTCGCAGCCACTTCCGCAGCATTCATCCAGATCGGGCTCGCGCGGCGGTGGCGGCAGCGGTTTGCGCGTGGACATAACGATCCTATCCGGTGACGAAGGCATGAGCGTGACGCAGCAGCACAGCGATCACGGCGGCGATGGGCAGTGCGAGCAGCACCCCCGCGAACCCGAACAGCTGGCCGCCCGCGAGCACCGCGAAAATCACCACGACCGGATGCAGACCGATCCGGTCGCCGACAAACAATGGTGTGAAGACCACCGACTCAAGCATCTGGCCGGCGCCGTAGACGCCCCAGACGAGCACGAGCGGGAGCAGCCAGTCGTTGAACTGGAACAGCGTCGCCAGCGTTGCCGCGGCGATGCCGACGATAAAGCCGAGATACGGCACCACGGCCGCCAGCCCCGACAGAAGCCCGATCAGCAAGCCCAGCTGAATGCCGACCAACCATAAACCTAGCGCGTAGAACAGGCCCAGCGAGATCATCACCAGCAGCTGGCCACGCAGGAAGGCACCCACTACCTCGTCGCACTCGCGGGCCAGTCCCGCCACCGTGTCGCGCCAGGCGCCGGGGACCAGCGCCAGGCTGGCGGCAAGGACGTTGTTCCAGTCACGGAGCAGATAGAACGCCACCACCGGGATCAACGCGAGGCTCGCCAGGGCCCCGGCCAGCGCGAATCCCGACTGGGTGACGCGTTGCACGACCCCGGCGACCACATTGCCGGTCGACTGCCAGTGGGTCGACAGGGTGTCGCGGATGACGTTCAGGTCGAGCAGCGAGGCGTCGATGCCCATTGCCGCCTCGAGCCAGGGCAGTGCCTGGGTCTGGGCCCACTCGATCATCGCCGGCAGCTGGGACTGCAGCATCCCGATCTGGCGGCCGACCAGCGGGATGAGCATGAGCGCCACCGCCACGGTGATCGCGGTGAGCGCGAGAAAGACCAGACTGACGGACACGGTCCGATTGAGCCCGATCCGCTGCAGGCGGCCGGCGAGTGGGTTGCCCAGATAGGCGAGCAGCGCCCCGGCCAGAAACGGGGTCAGGATCGGTCGCAGCCAATAGACCAGAAAGCCGGTCAGCACCAGCAGCGCCAGACCCAGCGTGCTCCGGTAGATCCGCATCGCGTCATTCATGGGACGAGGATAGCGAACCGTGGCCGTCAACGCAGCCATGGGGTACAAAGAGCGGGAAATCACGGTAAGGTATGACCGATATGCGAAGGCCCAACCGGGGGAATAGTGTGCGCAATCCGAATCGCGTCCTGATCTGGATCGTTATCTTTCTGGCGGCGGTGGCCGCCGTCAGCGGGCTGCTGCTCGAGCCGCTGACCGACGCCTTCACCGCGAATCCCGTGTTCAACGGGATGATCCTCAGCGTCCTGTTCGTTGGGTTGGTGATCAACTGCCGGCAAGTGCTCGTCCTCAAGCCCGAGGTGGACTGGGTGGATCGATTCCGCCATGCCGAGGAGGGTGACGCCCCGTCGCTGCCGAACAGTCGGCTGCTCGGTTCCATGGCGCGCATGCTGACAGGCCGGCGGGGGGATCGGTTCAGTCTCTCCGCCACCTCCATGCGCACCGTCCTCGACGGGATCCGGACCCGCCTCGATGAGTCGCGCGACGTGTCCCGCTATCTGATCGGTCTGCTGGTTTTCCTGGGGCTGCTGGGTACGTTCTGGGGACTGCTTGACACGCTCCGCGCGGTGGGTGGAGTGATCACCAACCTGCGCATTGACGGTGCCGATGCCGGGCAGATCTTCGCCGAACTCCGCGATGGTCTACAGGCCCCGCTCACCGGCATGGGCACGGCGTTCAGCTCATCGTTGTTCGGTCTCGCCAGCTCGCTGGTGCTCGGGTTTGTCGATCTACAGGCATCACATGCCCAGAACCGTTTCTACAACGATCTCGAGGAATGGTTATCCGGGCAGACCCGGCTGTCGACCGGGGCGATGGGTGGCGATGCCGATGGCTCGGTACCGGCCTATATTCAGGCCTTGCTGGAGAATACCGCCGATAGTCTCGATAAGCTCCAGCGCATCATGGCCCGTGGGGATGAGGAGCGCCGCAGCGTCGATGCCCGCATCATCGAGCTCACCGAGGAGGTGTCGCGACTCGCCGAGCAGTCGCACAGCGAGCAGCGCGGGCTCATCGGTCTGACCCGCACCCAGTCGGAGCTGCAGGGTGTGCTCGGCCGGCTCGCTGATATCACTGAGTCCCGGGGCGGTCAGGAGAGTGAGCAGACAGAGCAGCTGCGGGCGATGGCCCAGGGCCTGCAGGATATGCGACAGGAAATGGTGACCGATCGCGAGCGGCTCATGACTGAGCTGCGGGATGAGGTGCGATTGCTCACCCGCACCGTCTCCCACCTCAACGGCAACGACCGGGGCTGATCGCCGAATGCGCGGGGGTGATCGCCGTAACCGCTCATCGGTCAATATCTGGCCGGGGTTTGTCGATGCGCTGGCGGCGGTGCTGCTTGCCTTCGTGTTCGTGCTGCTGCTGTTCGTCGTCTCGCAGCTCTATCTGAGCACCCAGCTCAGCGATCGCAACCGGGCGCTGGAGTCGCTGCGCGCCGAACTCTCTGAAATGGCTGATACCTTATCCATGGAGCGCAACCAGCGGGCCCAGCTTGAAGAGCAGGTGTCGGGGCTCTATGAGGAGCTGCATGCCACGCTCTCGCAGCGTGACGAGGCGCGCGAGGCCCTTGAGCTGACCCGCGAGGAACTGGAAGCCGCCCGCGAGCGGATCCAGGTCGGTGAGGCCGATCTGGAGGCGAGTCTGATGGAGATCGCCTCCCTCCAGCAGGATATCTCGGCGCTGCGGGCAGCGCGGGACGATCTGGAATCGCGGGTGGGCGAGCTTGCCGCCAGCCTTGAGCAGACCGAGTCGACCCTCGAGGATACCCGCAGCGAGATGGGCGCCCTGCGCGATCGCAATCGCGAACTCCAGGCCCGGCTGGCGGACGAGCAGGAGCGCACTCGGCTGGCGCAGGAGAAAATCGAGACGCGCGATCTGCGCATCCGTGATCTGGTCGCCGAGATCGAGGACCGACAGTCCGCCATCGAGCAGGAGCAGCAGCTGACCGCGGATGCGGAGGCGCGGGTCGAGTCGCTGCGACGGCAGGTCCAGGCGCTCCGTGATCAGATCAGCAGCCTCGCTGAATCCCTGCAGCTCGAGGAGGAGACGGTGGCTGAGCAGGAGGCCCGGATCGACACCCTCGTGGAGCGCCTCAACATTGCCCTGGCGGAGGAGGTGGAGGAGCTCTCCGGCTATCGCTCCGAGTTCTTCGGCCGGCTGCGTGAGGTGCTCGGCGACGTCGAGGAGATCGAGATCGTCGGTGACCGGTTCCGCTTCCAGTCGGAACTGTTCTTCGACACCGCTTCGGCCGAGATCGGCCTACGGGGCGAGGCGCGCCTCGAGCAGGTGGCCCGGACGCTGAATCGCATCGCCGAGCGCATCCCGCCCGAGATCGACTGGGTGCTGCAGGTCGAGGGGCATACCGACCGGCGGCCGATCGATACACCCGAATTCCCCTCTAACTGGGAGCTCTCCACGGCCCGCGCCCAGTCGATCCTGTATTTCCTGATCGATCAGGGGATTCCGCCCGAACGACTGGCCGCGGTGGGATACGGGCGCTATCAGCCGCTCGCCGAGGGTGATGATCCAGAGGCGCTGGCGCGTAACCGGCGGATCGAGCTGCGGCTCAGCAACCGCTAGTCGCGCAGTCCGGAGGGGAGGTCCTCGGCGTCGAAGAAGTCAGGTCGCATCATCTCCAGGAACCGCCGGGCCTGCGGTGACAGGAACCGTCCGCGCCGCGACATTGCACCATAGGTGCGCTTGGGAAAGACCTCGGGCAGTGACCGGACGGCGACATCCGGAGTGGCCTCCGTGAGGCATACATTGCTGACGATCGCGATCCCGAAGCCCAGTCCGACGTAGCGTTTCACGGCCTCCCAGCTGCCGACCTCGAGGCGCACGTGGTAGCGCACCGCATGCTGCTGGAAGACCAGATCGATCAGCCGCCAGGTGGTCATCTCCCGGGGTGGCGTGATGTAGTCCTGACCCGCCAGATCGCGCATGGTGATCACATCGCGCCGCGCGAGCGGATGGTCGGGGGGTGTGATCAACGACAGCCCATAGGCATAGATCGCCCGGTAGCGCAGTTCATCGGGCATATCCAGGATCGCGCCCACGGCGAAGTCGACCTGATCCTGGCGTAACGCCTCCATGAGCTCACCGACCGAGAGGTGATGCAGGCGTACCTCGACATGGGGATGCTCGGCCATGAACGGCTCGAGGATGGGTGGCAACAGATAGAGCGTCGATGACTCCCCCGCGCCGATATCCAGCCGGCCGCTGTCGAGCGGTCGATTGCCCTCGCCAAACCGCTCTGCGAGCCCGTCGATCGCCTCGACCAGACGATGGGCCTCGGCGTAGAGCGCCTCACCGTCAGGTGTGAGCCGAATGCGCGGACCGCGACGCTCGAGCAGGGTGATGCCAAGCTCGCGCTCCAGTGCCTGTATCTGCAGCGATACCGAGGGTTGGGTGACCGACAGGCGCCCCGCTGCCCGGGAAATGCTGCCGGCCTCGGCGGTAAAGCAGAATGCGCGGAGCTGGCGGAGGCGGTCCTGCCGATAGTGGGAAGGGGTATCAGCCGGTATCGGCATGGCGGCTCCATGTATTAGGTGATCCAATGGTATGTATTATCTACATTACCTTGTGCAATGATGCAACGCGGCATATTCTTTGTTCATCGATCACGGTCAGGAGGAGGCGAGAGCGATGAATACAATGAAAACGGCAGCGGAAATCGAGAAGGACTGGCAGGAAAACCCGCGCTGGGCAGACGTCAAACGGCCCTATCCGGCGTCCGAGGTGGTGCGTCTGCGCGGGACCGTGCCGGTGGAGTACACGCTGGCCAACCTGGGCGCCGAAAAGCTCTGGCGCTATCTCCATGATGGTGAGATGGACTATGTGAACGCCCTCGGCGCGCTGACCGGCAACCAGGCGATGCAGCAGGTCAAGGCGGGTCTCAAGGCGATCTATCTGTCCGGCTGGCAGGTCGCCGCCGACGCCAACCTGGGCGGCACCATGTACCCCGACCAGTCGCTCTACCCGGCGGACTCGGTGCCCTCAGTGGTGGACCGCATCAACAACACCCTGCTGCGCGCCGACGAGATCCATCACGCCGAGGGCGATGACAGTACCGACTGGATGCAGCCCATTGTTGCCGACGCCGAGGCCGGCTTCGGGGGTGTGCTCAATGCCTTCGAGCTGATGAAGGGGATGATCCGGGCGGGCGCCTCAGGGGTGCATTTCGAGGATCAGCTCGCGTCGGTGAAAAAGTGTGGACACATGGGCGGCAAGGTTCTGGTGCCGACCCAGGAGGCCGTCGAAAAGCTGGTTGCCGCCCGGCTCGCGGCCGACACCATGGATGCCCCGACGCTGCTGGTCGCCCGGACCGATGCCCTCGCCGCTGATCTGATCACCTCCAACATCGACGAGTACGATGCGCCGCACATCACCGGTGAGCGGACCGTCGAGGGATTCTACCGGACGCATGCCGGTGAGGATCAGGCCATCAGCCGCGGGCTGGCCTACGCGCCCTATGCCGATCTGATCTGGTGCGAGACGGGCACACCCGATCTGGCGTTCGCCAAGCGCTTCGCCGAGGCCATCAAAAAGGAGCATCCAAACACGATGCTCGCCTACAATTGCTCGCCGTCATTCAACTGGCGCGGCAAGCTCGACGAGAAGACCATTGCAAGCTTCCAGAACGAGCTGGCGGCCATGGGGTACAAGTTCCAGTTCATCACCCTGGCCGGCTTCCATAGCCTGAACTACTCGATGTTCGAGCTGGCCCGGGGCTATAAGGAGCGCCAGATGGCGGCCTATTCCGAGCTCCAGCAGGCCGAGTTCGATGCCGAGCCCAATGGCTACACGGCCACCCGTCACCAGCGTGAGGTTGGTGCCGGCTACTTCGATCAGGTCACCCAGACCATCCAGGGTGGCGTGTCATCGGTGACGGCCATGACCGGATCGACCGAGGAAGACCAGTTCAGCGATCAGTAAGTGGGGGTGATCGCCACCCACTGACTTTGCGGGGGCTTCGGCCCCCGTTTTTTTTACAGTGACCGCTGGTTGACCCGCGCCGAGACCGCCTCGGCGCTCTCGACCCGCTCGGAGTACCGATCGACAAGGTATTCCCGGCGGTCCCGGGTCAGCCGGGTGAACTTCACCAGCTCTTCCATCACATCGACGATGCGGTTGTAGTAGGGCGATGGCTTCATGCGGTCGTCGTCGTCAAACTCCATGAAGGCCTTGGGTACCGACGACTGGTTGGGGATGGTGATGAGCCGCATCCAGCGGCCCAGCAGGCGCAGCTGATTGACGGCGTTGAAGCTCTGCGAGCCCCCGCAGACCTGCATGACCGCCAGGGTCTTGCCCTGCGTCGGCCGGACGCCGCCCATGTTGAGCGGGATCCAGTCGATCTGCGCTTTCATGGCGCCGGTCATCGCCCCGTGCCGCTCCGGCGAGCTCCAGACGAAGCCGTCGCACCATGTGGCGAGTTCACGCAGTTCCCGGACCTTTTCGTGATCGGTCCCGGCATCGTCCGGCAACGGCAATCCGGAGGGGTTGAAAATGCGCGTCTCGGCGCCGAATCGACGCAGTATCCGGGCGCCTTCCTCGGCACACAGACGGCTGAACGAGCGCTCGCGCAGCGAGCCATAGAGCAGCAGGATACGCGGCGGCGTTGCCTCGGCGGCCGCGAAGAGCTGCGCGTCGTCGACTGCCTGGAAGGCCTGTTCATCCAGATTCGGGAAGGTATCGTCGTCGTTCATGCGGAATGGCCTGTCACTGCTCGCACTGGTCCCGATGACGGGCAATGGCCGTGCGCAGCCGTTCAAGATCATCGGCGAATGCGGGTTCACCCGCGAGCGTCGCAAGGGCCTGGTGCAGCCAATCCGGCAGATCGGCGCGGAGGGCATAGTGCACCCACTGACCGCTGCGCCGGGTGACGACGAGGCCGACGTCCCGGAGATGCCCGAGATGGCGGGACATCTTGGGCTGGCTGACGCCAGTCGCCTCGGTGAGCTCGCAGACGCACAGCTCACCGCGCCGGTGCATGAGCAGCGCCGCGCGCAGGCGGGTCTCGTCGCCGAGCAGCCGGAACACCCGGACCGGGTCCAGCGTGGGTTCAGTGGGTCGGGCGATCGCTTCCATCGCGGTTCTCCGTCCGGTTATCGCCAATCGCTTCGAGCTCGCTCTGCAGTTTGAGCCGATCCAGCGACTGCATGGGCAGATTGGTAAAAAGCCCGATGCGCCGGCGCAGCGCTGTCACCGTGTCACGGAAGGCGCGGAGGCGCTGTTCCTCGGTGCCTTCGGCAGCGGCTGGATCGGGTAATCCCCAGTGCGCGGTCATCGGCTGACCGGGCCAGATGGGGCAGGGCTCTGCGGCGGCACGGTCGCAGACGGTGAAGATGAAGTCCATTGTCGGGCCGTCGTCCGTCGCGAATACGTCCCAGTTCTTGCTGTGCAGGCCCGCGGTGGGCAGGTCCATGCTCTCGAGCACCTTGATGGCCAGCGGATTGACGCTGCCGGTGGCCATACTGCCAGCGCTGTAGGCGGTGAAGCGGCCGTCGCTCATCTTATTGAGCAGCGATTCGGCGATGATGCTGCGCGCGGAGTTACCGGTGCACAGGAAAAGAACGTTGTAATGAGCCATGATATGCCCCGATGACCAGATGAGGCATTAGTGTATACGCATATCCGTATGTTCGTCATGCCCCAACAGGTGGTGGGCCCACCAGGATTCGAACCTGGAACCAAAGGATTATGAGTCCTCTGCTCTGACCATTGAGCTATGGGCCCGCAATCGGCGGCGGCTACTGCTCGTCGAGGAACCCGCGCAGGTTGTCCGAACGGGTCGGGTGGCGCAGTTTGCGCAGCGCCTTGGCTTCGATCTGGCGGATACGCTCACGGGTGACATCGAACTGCTTGCCGACCTCCTCGAGGGTATGGTCGGTATTCATGTCGATCCCGAAGCGCATCCGCAGGACCTTCGCCTCCCTCGGCGTGAGTCCACCCAGTATCTCCCGCACCGACTCGCGCAGCCCCTCGCGCGTGGCCGAGTCCACCGGTGACATGACCGACGTATCCTCGATGAAGTCGCCGAGGTGCGAGTCCTCGTCGTCGCCGATCGGCGTCTCCATCGAGATCGGCTCCTTGGCGATCTTGAGCACCTTGCGGACCTTGTCCTCGGGCATCTCCATGCGCTCGGCAAGCTCCTCGGGGTAGGGTTCGCGGCCCATCTCCTGGAGCATCTGCCGCGATACGCGGTTGAGCTTGTTGATGGTCTCGATCATGTGGACCGGGATACGGATGGTCCGCGCCTGGTCGGCGATCGAGCGGGTGATGGCCTGGCGGATCCACCAGGTGGCATAGGTCGAGAACTTGTAACCGCGACGGTACTCGAACTTGTCCACCGCCTTCATGAGCCCGATGTTGCCCTCCTGGATCAGATCCAGGAACTGCAGGCCGCGGTTGGTGTACTTCTTGGCGATGGAGATGACCAGCCGCAGGTTGGCCTCGACCATTTCCTTCTTGGCGCGGCGCGCCCGGGCCTCGCCGATCGACATCCGCCGGTTGATCTCCTTGATCTCGGCCGGCGGCAGGCCGGTGAGCTCGCGGATCCGGATCAGCTCGGACTGCTGTTCGACCAGCGCGTCCCGGCACTGGGCGATCTGGCTGCTGTACTTCTTACCCTGGGCGGCGACCTTGTCAACCCAGCCGGTATCGGTCTCGTGTCCCGGGAAGCTGGCGATGAAGTCCTTGCGCGGCATACCGCCCTGCTTGGTGGCCACGCGCATGACCTCGCGCTCGCCGGCGCGCACGCCTTCGACCGCCTTGCGCAGGTTGGCTGCCAGCCCATCGATGACCTTGGGCACGAACTTGATGGCGAGGAACAACCCGGTCATCTCGTCCCGGATCTCGCCGACCCGCGGGCTATCGGGGCCGGACTGCTCGAGGAGCTCGACCAGCTCGGCATGGAGGATCTCGATGCGATCGAAGATCTCCGCCGCGCGCTCGGGATCGGGCCCCGTCTCGGCCGCCGGCACCTCATCTTCCTCGTCGGCCTCTGCTTCGCGGGCCTCGGCTTCGCGCGCCGCCTCGTCGGCCTGTGCCTGATGCCGCGCGACAACCTCGGGGACGTTGTCGACGAGCTCGGTGATGTTACGAAAGCCGGCGACGACCTCGGCAAGCCGCAGCTCGCCATTCTGGATGCCCCTGTGCAGGGCGACCATGGTGCGCGACGACTCCGGATATCCGGACAATGCCCGCAGTACCTGATCGAGGCCGTCCTCAATACGCTTGGCGAGTTCGATCTCGCCCTCGCGGGTGAGGAGCTCGACAGTCCCCATCTCGCGCATGTACATCCGCACCGGGTCGGTGGTCCGACCGAACTCGGCATCCACCGCCGCCAGGGCCGCCGCGGCTTCCTCGGCCTCATCCTCGTCGGTCGACACGGCGCTGTCACTGAGCATGAGGGTGTCGGCATCCGGCGCGGTCTCATGGACCGGGATCCCCATGTCGTTGATCATGCTGATGATGTCTTCGATCTGATCCGGCTCGACGATATCGTCGGGTAGATGATCGTTGACCTCGGCGTAAGTGAGGTATCCCTGCTCCTTGCCACGGGCAATGAGTTCTCTGATCTGGGATTGCTGATCCTGGCTTGCCATAAACTACCGATGCTGGAGTTGTGTCGGAGGGACGCAATTAATGCATAACAGCGTATATTAGCATCGATTGGCTAATCTACAATGTAATGCCCAATCACTGCCCCTTCTGTTTGATTCGCTGCCACTCCGACCATTCATCGGTCGTGAGGGTGCCGGCCTGGAGCCGTTCGTTGAGATGCCGCAGGCGTCTTTCCGCCGTGATCCGGCGAATCTGTTCCATTGCATCCGCGAACTCCGCTTCGAGGCCGGTTGCCGGTACCAGGTGGTCCCAGGTGACGAGCTTCCAGAGCGCGCTCTCGTGCTCACTGTCCCGGAACCTTTCAAGTATCGCTCCCGGGTTGAGATGGGGCTCATGACGGGCGAGTTCAACCATCTGCACCAGCAGGGGTAGCCCAGGGAGGTCGTCGAGGCCACGCAACGAGTCGATCTCGTCGACGTTGTTGGCCAGCGCCGGTGACTGCAGTAACAGCGCGATGGCCAGCCGGATTGGCGTGCGTCGCACGCCACCGGTATCGGTGCCGGCGGGCTCACGGCGCCGCGCCCGCTGGTCGCGGCTGAGGGTTTCGCGGCCATCCACTACCCCCTCGAGGTAGTCGGTATCCAATCGCGCCAGACCAGCCAGGCGCTCGCAGAGCATGTGTCGATAGACATCCGGTGGCAGACGCTGGAGGAGCGGCAGCGCCTTTTCCACGAACCGTGCGCGCCCATCCATGCTCTGCATGTCGGTATCGGCCTCAAGGCGTTCGATCAGATAGTCTGACAGCGACGTCGCCTGCTGGAGTCGCGCCTCGAAGCCCGAGCGTCCGAGGGCACGGACCAGACTGTCCGGGTCTTCGCCGTCCGGCAGGAACAGGAAGCGTATCTGGCGGCCCTGGCGCATGGTCGGCAGGGCGTTCTCCAGCGCCCGCCAGGCGGCTTGCCGACCGGCATTGTCGCCGTCGAAGCAAAAGATGATGTCCGATGATGTCTTGAGCAGACGCTCGACCTGGCGGGTGGAGGTCGCTGTCCCGAGCGTGGCCACCGCGCGGGGGAGGCCGTGCTGGGCGAGTGCGAGCACATCCATATAGCCCTCCACCACGACGATGTCGGCCGGGTGGCGGTCGGCCTGGAGCACTTCATAAAGCCCGTAGAGGGACTCGCCCTTGTGGAATACCGGCGTCTCCGGGGAATTCAGGTATTTCGGCTCGCCCTCATCGAGCACCCGGCCACCAAAGCCGATGGTGCGCCCACGGCGGTCGCGGATGGGGAACATGATGCGGTCCCGGAACCGGTCATAGATTCGCCCCCCGTCGCGCTCGATGACCAGGCCGACGCGCTGGAGGTCGTCAGAGGCACCGAGTCGTGAGATCAGGTTGTCCCACCCCGGCGGCGCGAATCCGATCCCGAAGCGCCGGGCGATCTCGCCGCTGAGTCCTCGCTGGCGCAGGTAGTCGATGGCCCGTTGGCGTTGGGGGTGTTGCCGAAGCCACTGCTGATAGGCGCGATCCGCCCGCTCAAGGAGTGCATAGAGTGGTGCATGATTCTGCTGGACGGCCGGATCCTGGGTGTTCTCGGGCATCTCCATGCCGGCCATCTGGGCGAGCTGGGCCACCGCCTCGCGGAAATCGAGGCGGTCATACTCCATGAGAAAGCGGATCGCACTGCCATGGGCGCCGCAGCCAAAGCAGTGGTAGAACTGCTTGGCGGTGCTGACCGTGAAAGATGGGCTTTTCTCGCCGTGAAAGGGGCAGAGCCCGAGCTGGTTGCTGCCCGAGCGTTTCAGCTGCACGCGCTCACCCACGACATCGGCAATGTCGACGCGGGCGAGCAGTTCATCGATGAAGGAGTCAGGGATTCTGCCGGCCATGATTGCCACTCTACGGCAAACCGCCGGTGTCCAGTCGGCGGGTCAGCCGAGCTGCTGTTTAACGCGTGCGCTCACCGCACTCATATCAGCACGGCCCTGCATCTGCGGCTTGAGCAGTGCCATGACCCGGCCCATATCGCGGACCGATTCAGCCCCCGTTTCGCGGATGGCCGCGGTGACCTGCTCATCGATTTCGGCCTCGGTGAGCGCCTGGGGCAGGAACTCGTCAATGATCTCGATCTCCGCTCGCTCGGTGGCGACCAGCTCCGCACGCCCGGCCGCCTCGTACTGCTCGACGGACTCGCGGCGCTGCTTGACCATCTTATCGAGTATCGCAAGCACATCGGCATCTTCGAGCGACCGACGCTCGTCGACTTCCTTTTGCTTGATCGCGGCGCTGACCATTCGCAGCGTCGCAAGCCGAGGCTTGTCGCCGGCCCGCATGGCGGCCTTGACGGCATCGCGAAGCTGCGTGTTGAGGTCGCTCACGAGGCAATATCCCGTCTAGTAAAGGCGCTGGCCACGCTGGTTTTCACGCTGCACGCGCTTGGCGTGGCGTTTCACCGCAGCGGCCTGCTTGCGCTTACGCTCCTGGGTGGGCTTTTCATAACTCTCGCGACGGCGCACTTCTGACAGCACACCGGCCTTCTCACAGGACCGCTTGAAGCGGCGCAGGGCCACCTCGAAGGGCTCGTTCTCGCGAACCTTAACGTTCGGCATAGTGCTCTAACCTTACCGTATTGATGTAAACGACGTAGAATCTCGTGGATTCCGACTAGCCCTACAGTTTAAGCCGGGAATGAATCGATTGCAAAAGCTCCAGACCTGCCGCCCGCGATGATCACGCTCGGTATCGAGACCTCCTGCGATGAGACCGGCATCGCGCTCTATTCCGATGACGCCGGGCTCATTGCCCACCGTCTCCACAGTCAGGCGGCCACCCACGCCGAGTACGGGGGTGTGGTGCCCGAACTGGCATCGCGGGACCATATCCGCCGTGTCCTGCCCCTGATTGAGGACTGCCTGACCGAGGCCGGGCTGAGCGTGGCCGACGTCGATGGCATCGCGTATACCCGCGGCCCGGGACTCGCCGGCGCGCTGCTGGTGGGGGCGGCGGTCGCGGAGAGCCTGGGCTGGGCGCTGGACTGCCCGGTACTCGGGGTCCATCACATGGAAGCGCATCTGCTCGCGCCCATGCTCGAGCCCGACCCGCCCCGGTTTCCCTTCCTCGCGCTGCTGGTGTCCGGTGGTCATACCCTGCTTGTCCAGGTGGCGGGCGTCGGCCGCTATCGGGTCCTGGGCGAATCGCTGGATGATGCCGCCGGTGAGGCGTTCGACAAGACCGCCAAGCTGCTGGGGCTGCCCTATCCCGGCGGTCCGGAACTGGAGGCGCTGGCGCGCGACGGCGAGGCCGGATCATTGCGCTTCCCGCGGCCAATGACGGATCGCCCCGGGCTCGATTTCAGCTTCAGTGGTCTCAAGACCGCGGTGCTCAACACAGTCCGAGACGGGCCCGACGACCTCGCCCGCCGCGCCGCCGTGGCCCGGGCCTTTCAGGATGCGGTGGTCGATACCTTTGCCATCAAAGTCCGTCGCGCGCTGCGCTCGAGCGGCGTCAGTCATCTCGTGGTCGCCGGCGGTGTCGGCGCGAATCAGGCCCTGCGCGATGGGCTGCAGTCGGTGGCTCGCGCCGAGGGCGTGGCGGTGGCCTACCCGCGGCTGGCGTTTTGTACCGACAATGGCGCCATGATCGCCTACGCCGGGCACTGCCGGCTGGCCGCCGGCGAGCGCGACGCTGCGGGTACCGATGTTCGCCCGCGATGGCCGCTGGACGAGCTGCTGTCGCCGGGTGGCGGCTAGCGTCGACCGATGCGCGGTTCAGTGCCGCTGGCGATGCGCTGGATATTGCCGCGATGCCGCCAGCCCGTCAGCAGCGCCATGCCCGCCGCGGCGCCGGCGAGCGCCGGCGACTGATCGATGGCCAGGAAGTAGGCCGGCGCCAGCGCAAAGCTGACCAGTGCGGCCAGCGACGAGAGACGGCTCAGGCCGGCCACCCCCAGCCAGGTCAGTACCGCCACGACGCCGGGCAGCCACGACCAGGCAAGAAAAATCCCCAGCCCGGTGGCGATGCCCTTGCCGCCGCGAAACCCGAAGAACACGGGATAGACATGCCCCAGGAATGCCGCGCCACCGATGACCGCGATGGTCGTCGCCGGCAGCCCGAGTGCATAGCCGCAGAGAACCGGGACAGCCCCCTTGAGGGCATCGCCCAGGAGGGTTGCCGCTCCCGCACTCCGTCCCCCCAGCCGCAGCACGTTGGTGGCGCCCGGATTGCCGCTGCCATCGCTGCGTGGATCGGCGATTCCCAGCAGCCGCGCGACCAGCACACCAGTGGATAATGAGCCGGCCAGATAGCCGAAGAGAATGAGTGCGATGTCGATCATGGTGTCATTCCATCCGCTGGCCGGGACGGGGTCAAGCGGCCCTTGTGCTGGCCGCGGCGACATGAAATGCTCCAGCGGCAATGGATACCGTGTTCCTTGAGGCGCTGACCTTACGCTCCGTGATCGGGGTCCATCCCTGGGAGCGGTCCTTCGCCCAGCGGCTCGAGCTGGATCTGAACCTCTCTGTGGATACTCGGGACGCCGCCGCGACGGATGCGATCGACGCGGCCGTGGATTACGCGGCCCTCAGTGAGCGTCTGGCCGAGCGGGCGGCGACCGCAGACTGCCAGCTCATCGAGACGCTGGCGGCGCGCCTTGCGGACGTCGTCCTCGAGGATAACCGCATCGAGTCCGTCGATTTGACGCTGCGCAAACCGGGCGCGGTCCCGACGGCCAGGAGCGTCGGTGTCAGAATCATCCGAAGCCAGTCAGAGGTCCCATGAATCGCGCCTATCTCAGCATCGGCAGCAACATCGACCCCGAGCGCCATGTGCGCGCCGCCATTTCCGCGCTTCATGACCGCTTTGGCGAGTTGACCCTCTCTCCGGTCTATCAGACACCTGCTGTCGGATTCGACGGTGACGACTTCTATAACCTGGTCGTCGGGCTCGACACCGATACCGCCGTCGATCAGCTGGCGGCCGCCTGCCGCGAGATCGAGACCGAGCATGGTCGGCAGCGGACCGCCCGTCGCTTCAGTGCCCGAACGCTCGATATCGATCTGCTCACACTGGGGAATATCATCCGCGATGACGTGCCCATCCTGCCGCGGGATGAGATCCTCAAGTATGCCTTCGTGCTCAAACCGCTGGTGGATATCGCGCCCGACGAGCGACATCCCCTTGACGGTCGGCGCTACGCCGACATCTGGTCCTCGTTCGAGGACGACGGAGGCGTGGTACCCATCGCGCTTGATCTCTCCGCCGAAAGCGGTGGCTGACCATGGCCCGCCGTGACGGTCCCGACGCACCGCCCGAGCCCGATGCGACCGCCGCCCGTTACAGCGCCGATCTGCGCGAGCGGATTGATGCGTCCATTGCCATGGCGGGCGGGCGTATGGACTTCGCTGAGTACATGGCGATGGCCCTGTACTCGCCGGGGTTGGGGTATTACAGCGCGGGTCAGACGCGGTTCGGGGCCGGCGGGGATTTCACCACAGCACCGCTGATATCGCCGCTTTTCTCCTGGACGCTGGCCCGCGAGGTGCAGCGCAGCCTCGAAGCCGTGGGCGGCGACACGGTCTTGGAGTTTGGTGCCGGCACAGGCCGTATGGCGGCCGATATCCTCGCGGCCATGGCCGCCGCGGACGCGCCGCCGGCGCGCTATCTCATCGTCGAGGTCAGCGCCGACCTGCGCGCGGAACAGGCACGCACACTCGACGCCCTCGATCCGGATCTGCGGGCCCGTGTTGCATGGCTTGATCGCCTGCCTGCGGAGCCGATCCGCGGCGTTGTGCTCGCCAATGAGGTGATGGATGCCCTGCCGGTCCGGCGCTTCCGGCGCACTGAGACCGGTGTGGACTGCCTCGCCGTGGGTCACGATGCATCCGGCGCGCTCAGCTGGCAGCCGCAGGTCGCGGATGATGAGCTTCAGGCGGCGGTGACGGCCATCGAGGCGGCGATCGGTGAGCGCCTGCCGGCGGGGTACTGCTCTGAGTGGTGTCCCTCACTCGCGCCCTGGATTGCCGAACTCGGAGCGTTGATCGATGCCGGTGTCGCCCTGCTCATCGATTATGGCTATCCCCGCACGGAGTTCTATCACCCGCAGCGGGCGACCGGCACCCTATTGTGCCACTACCGTCATCGCGCCCACGACGACCCGTTTTTCTGGCCCGGGCTTCAGGACATTACCGCCTCGGCAGACTTTACGGCGGCCGCTGAGGCCGGGATCGATGCCGGACTGGAGCTGCTCGGTTTCGCGACCCAGGGCAATTTCCTGGCCGGGGCCGGGCTACCCGATGTGCTGCAGGCGCAGGCGGGCGACGACCCCAACCGCGCCGCCGAGCTCGCCCAGAGCGCCAAGCCGCTGATCTTTCCCGACGAGCTGGGAGAGCGGTTCAAGGTGTTGGGACTCGGTCGCGGCATGGAGACAACCCTGCCCGGTTTTGCCTTTACCGATCATCGTGCACGGTTGTCAGTCAATAAAATTTAATTTAGTAGTGAAAAAGGATCAACACGGAATGTGAGCAACGGGAGAAAGGAATGGAGTCCCCCGGCCGCTATCGCTACTGGCCCGCGAACACGCTTTACGCCGCCAGCCAGGACTGGTTCTCGCCCTATCTATCGCGCCCCGTCCGCGAGCTCCTTGATGCTGGCCCCCAGGCCCAGTGGTTATTGCGCTCACCCCGGAACGCCGATGTCTGTATTCTTTTCACCGATATCCGCGGATTCACCGATCTGTCGCGTGCCATCCGGTCGGATACATTGTTTCGCACGGTCGATGCCTGCATCGGTCGGCAGATCCGGATCATCGAGCACTATGACGGATACGTTGATAACTTCACCGGAGACGGACTGATGGCGATCTTCGAAGGCCCTCAGATGGCGGATAACGCCTGCCGCTGCGCGCTGGAGGTCGTGACCCGGGCACTGCCTGCGGTGCGTTATGGCGAGACCGCCCTGGCGCCGATCGGAGCCGGACTGCACCGCGGTGATGTCGCGATGGGTACGCTCGGCTGTGAAAGCCGGCGTACCTACACCGCGATCGGCGATACCGTTAACTGGGCGGCACGGCTGACGGGTTTCGCACGCGGGCAGGACGTGGTCATCAGCGAGCGGTTGCGGGGCGCGCTCACCGCAGAGATCGCCGAGCGTTTTGCGCCTGTGCAGACCGACCAGGGGCGCGCCGACATCGATGCAGTCGTGCCAGTCTATCGCTCGAGGCGCAGCTGAATGGATCCGTTGCAGGCGCTGTGGCTGGGCATCATCCAGGGATTGACCGAGTTCCTGCCGATCTCGAGCTCGGCGCACCTCATCCTGCTTCCGCGTCTGCTCGGTTGGCCGGATCAGGGACTGGCGTTCGACGTTGCCGTCCACGTCGGGACGCTGCTCGCGGTGATGCTGTATTTCCGCCGGCAGGTCCTGCCGCTGGTCCATGACACCATCCGCTCCGCCTGGCAGCGCCGGCCCGTGGGCGAGAGTCAGCTGGGCTGGGCGCTGGTGATCGGGACGCTGCCGCTGGTAGCAGGCGCGCTGGTGCTGGCCGATGCCGCCGAGGGCCTGCTCCGCGATCCGCGGATCATCGCGGCGGCGACCATCGGCTTTGGGCTGTTGCTCTGGGTCGTGGCGCGTCGGGCCGGTGATCGCGATGAGCGGAGCATCAGCCCGGGAGCGGCGCTTTTCATCGGCGCCGCGCAGGTTCTCGCGATCATCCCCGGTACCTCGCGCTCGGGTATCACCATGACCGCCGGGCTGTGGCTGGGCCTCGATGCCACGGCCGCGGCGCGGTTCTCGTTTTTGCTGTCGATGCCGGCGATTGGTCTGGCGGGGGCCTGGAAGACGCTGCAGCTGGCCGGTGCGGAGAGCGCCGTTGATTGGGGCGTGTTCGGCTTCGGGGCGCTGGTCTCGGCGGTGGCTGCCTATCTATGCATCAAGGCTTTTCTGGCGCTGGTCTCGCGGGTGGGTATGACGCCGTTCGTGATCTACCGGCTGGTGCTGGGCGTGGTGCTGTTGGTGCTGTTCACTGGTTAGTCACTGGCCTGGTTGTCGCTGATGACGGCCAGACGGGCGTCGCGGATCGCGTCACCGATGGCCGCGCCCTTGAGACCGGCCGCCACAAAGCGTGAGGCGTCTATCTGTCGGCACTGCGCCAGCGTTGAGCGCATCCAGTCGGCCTGCGGATAGGGGCGGTCCTCGAGCCCCAGTCGACCGCGATAATCGGCCTCACAGGCAAGCAGGAAGCCATCCATGCGGGATGGACGCCGAAACAGGTCCAGTCCTTCCAGCATTACCAGAATATCCGCCGGGTCGAGGTCGCGGACGCGATGGCAGTTCAGGTGGTGGCGGGTCACACCCAGCGCCAGATCACGGCACTGGGCCGGCACCCGCAACCGTTCGCAGAGTGCCTCCACCAGAGGAACACCACGTGCCTCATGGCCGCGATGGCCAGGCAGATGATCGGCCGGAGTGATGCCCTTGCCGAGGTCATGGACCAGTGCCGAAAAGCGGGTCGGCAGATCGGCCTCGAGCCGCGCGCACTGCTGCAGCACCAGCAGGATATGCTCGCCGGTGTCGATCTCCGGGTGATGACGGGGTGGCTGGGGGATGCCGAACAGGCAGTCGACCTCCGGCATCAGCCTTGCCAGTGCCCCACAGTCACGCAGGACCCGGATAAACGCCGCGGGTGCGGGTGCCATCAACGCCTTCGCGGTTTCCTGCCAGACCCGCTCGGGCACCAGCGCCTCCACCTCGCCACTTGCGACCATCTCACGACAGAGCTCCATGGTCTCGGCGGCCACTTCGAATCCGAGCGGTGCCAGACGGGCGGCGAACCGCGCCAGCCGCAGGATGCGGACCGGGTCCTCACGGAACGCCGTCGAGACATGCCTGAGTTGCCGCGCGTTGAGATCGTCGCGGCCATGGAATGGATCGATCAGGGTGCCGTCCGGCGCCTGTGCCATGGCGTTCACAGTAAGATCGCGGCGGGCCAGATCGGCCTCGAGCTCGACATCGGGACTGGCATGGAAGGTAAAGCCATGATAGCCGGGACCGGTCTTGCGCTCGGTGCGCGCCAGCGCGTATTCCTCGTCGGTCTCGGGGTGCAGGAACACCGGAAACTCCCGCCCGACCGGCCGGAACCCCCGCGCCGTCATTGCCTCGGGGGTCGCGCCGACCACGACCCAGTCGTGCTCCTGGACCGGGCGTCCCAGCAGGCGGTCGCGAACGGCGCCGCCCACCTCATAGATCTCGAGGCCGTCGGTGGTCACTCGGAATGACGCCCCGCGTCGCGCCGCCACTCATCATAGCGATCGCGCGATTTGCCCGCGCCGAGGTAGCCCGGAGCCACGGCCTCAAGCGAGGTCGGATGCACGCCCAGTTCGGGTAGGCCATTGTGGCTGCAGACGTTGTCGACCTGACTCGACAGGTAGTTGTCATAGGTATAGGGCTTGCCGGGGAAGCGTTGCAGGATCCGGCCCTGAAGCCGCGACAGACCATCCGGCAGTCCAATGATCGCCCGCTTGAGTCCGAGCAGCCTGGCGACGTAGCGGACCAGGGTCTCGAGGGTATACACATTCGGCCCACCCAGCTCGTAGGTCCTGCCGAAGGTGCGCCGATCGGTGAGTGAATGCTCGAATGCCGCGGCCACGTCATCCACATACACCGGCTGGAACTTCGCGTTGGGCGTTGGCAGCGGCATCACTGGCGCGAGCTTCAGCATCCCGGCGAAGGTGTTGAGGAAGCCGTCGGCGGCCCCGAACACCACAGACGGTTTGAACACCGTGACCGCCAGGTCGTCGCCATTGGCGGCCAGCGCCAGGCGCTCACCCTCGCCCTTGGTCTGCTGATAGCGGCTGGGACCGTCCACCGCGGCACCCAGGGCGCTCATATGCAGCAGACGGCGTACGCCCGCCGTCTGGCAGGCCTCGAGGAGCTTTTCCACCAGCTCGACATGGACCGTCTCGAAGCCGCGTCCGGGTTTGCTCGACTCGTTGAGGATCGCCACCAGATTGATCACGGCATCCACCCCCTCGAGCTGATGCGCGAGCTCTGCCGGGTCGTGGATGTTCGCCTCCACCAGCTCGAGATTGGGGATCGGGAGCAGATGGCGATTGCGCTCGCGACGGCGCGTCAACACCTTGATCCGGATCGGGGTGTTGGCGAGGCGGTTGGCGATCTGGCGACCGACGAAGCCGGTGCCGCCGAGTATGCAGACAGTCTGGATGCGCATGATGACCGCGCGCTCCCTGTTTGGCCTTTTGATGACCACATTGTAGAGCAAATGACTTACTCTCGGTTTTCATCCATTGGACCGAGGTGCTGTTGCTTTCGCTGCTCATCTACATAGCCGCCGGTGCGGTGGTGGGTTTTGTCTCCGGGCTGTTCGGTATCGGCGGTGGCGTCATCGTCGTGCCGATGCTGTTACCGATCTTCCAGGCCCAGGGGCTGGGCATGGATGTGGCCATGCATATGGCGGTGGGGAGTTCCCTGGCGACCATCGTTGTGACCGGGCTCTCGTCGGCGCGGGCGCACTGGCGGCTGGGTAACCTTGTGCTCTCCGCGCTGCCGTGGCTGGTGGTGGGGCTGGTGACCGGCGCACTGGGCGGCGCACAGCTGGCGGCGGCCCTGTCCGGGGATATCCTGCGCATCATCTTTGCATTATTCGTGCTGGCACTCGCGGCGCGGATGATCTTCGCCCTTGAACCACCGGCCGGCCGGGTGATGCCCCAGCCGTTCGTCGTCAGCCTGGTGGGCTTTATGATCGGCACGATTTCGAGTCTCGTGGGGATCGGCGGCGGTACGCTGCTGGTGCCCTTTCTGATCTGGTCGGGCGTCACCATGCGTCAGGCCGTCGGGACCTCGTCAGCGGCCGGCGTAAGCATCGCGCTGGCGGGCAGTATCGGCTTTATCATCGCAGGGACCGGCGAGGACCAGCTGCCCGCCCTGAGCACGGGCTATATCTACTGGCCGGCCGTGGGCGGGATTACCGTGGCCAGCGTCTTCCTCGCACCGCTGGGCGCGCGGGTCGCCAGCCGCGTACCGGCCGTCTGGCTGCGCCGGGCCTTCGCCGGGTTTCTGGTGATTGTCGGGCTGAGGCTGCTGTTCTCGGGCTAAACGCTCAGGAAAGGCCGAGCTTCTTTTCGAGGTAGTGGATATTCGTGCCGCCTTCCTGGAAACCGCGATCCATGAGCAGGCCCTCATGCAGTGCGGTGTTATCGGTGATGCCCTCGATCACCAGTTCGCTCAGCGCGGTGCGCATACGGGCGATGGCACTATCCCGGTCCGCGCCCCAGGTGATCACCTTGCCAATCATCGAATCATAGTGGGGCGGGACGCGATAGCCGCTGTAGACATGGGAGTCGACCCGCACGCCGGGGCCACCGGGTGGGTGGTAGAGCGTGATCTGGCCGGGCGAGGGCACGAATCGAACCGGGTCCTCGGCGTTGATCCGGCACTCAATGGCATGGCCGCGGAATTCGATATCCGACTGTTCGAATGAGAGCGCTTCGCCGCCGGCGATGAGGATCTGCTCGGCGACCAGGTCGCGGCCGGTCACCATCTCAGTGACCGGGTGCTCCACCTGTATGCGGGTATTCATCTCGATGAAGTAGAATTCGCCATCCTGGTAGAGGAATTCGAATGTCCCGGCACCGCGATACCCGAGTCGCCGGCAGGCCTCGGCGCAGCGCTCGCCGATGAAGGCGCGCTCCTCGGCACTGATCCCTGGCGCCGGGCTCTCTTCAATCACCTTCTGGTGGCGGCGCTGCATGGAGCAGTCGCGCTCACCCAGGTGGACGGCGTTGCCGAACTCGTCGGCCATCACCTGAATCTCTACATGGCGGGGGTTATCCAGGTATTTTTCCATATAGACCGTACTGCTGCCGAAGGCATTGGTTGCCTCGGTGCGGGTCATGGAAATGGAGTGCAGGAGCGCGCCCTCGCTGTGGACCACGCGCATGCCGCGGCCCCCGCCGCCGGCCGCGGCCTTGATAATGACCGGAAAGCCGATCGACCGGGCCAGACGCATATTCTCGGCGTCGTCATCGCCCAGCTCGCCGTCCGAGCCCGGTACGCAGGGCACGCCGGCGGCCTTCATCGACTCGATCGCCGAGACCTTGTCGCCCATCAGCCGGATGGTCTCGGCGCGGGGGCCGATGAACCGGAATCCGGATTGCTCCACGCGTTCCGCGAAATCGGCATTCTCCGAGAGAAATCCGTAGCCGGGATGGATGGCGACGGTATCGGTCAGCTCTGCCGCGCTGATGATGGCGGGGATGTTGAGATAGCTCTCCGCGGAGCTGGCACCACCAATGCACACCGATTCGTCCGCCAGACGGACATGCTTGAGGTCGCGATCGGCGGTGGAGTGGACGGCCACCGTACCGATGCCGAGCGCCCGGCAGGCGCGAAGGATACGCAGGGCGATTTCGCCGCGGTTGGCGATCAGTACCTTGTCGATCATCCCAGCCACCCTACTCGATGATGAACAGCGGCTGATCGAACTCCACCGGCTGTCCGTTTTCGACCAGCACGCTGCGTACAACGCCCGCTCGATCCGACTCGATCTGGTTGAGCATCTTCATCGCCTCGATGATACAGAGCGTGTCGCCGATATCGACGCTCTGTCCCTCGTCGACGAACGCATCGGCGTCGGGTGACGAGGCGCGGTAGAAGGTACCGACCATGGGCGAGCGGATCGTGTGACCGGCTGCCTCCGTGGTGCCCGCGGTGTCCTCCTTGAGCGGACTGGCTGGGGCCGCTGGCGGAGGCGTGGGGGCGGCGGCCGGCGCGGGCGCGGCTGCCGGGGCGACCTGAGTCACGCCGCGATTGATGCGCAGGCTCTCCTCACCCTCGTGTATCTCGATCTCGTTGACGCCGGATTCGTCCAGCAGCTCGATCAGGCGTTTAATCTTGCGAATATCCATGGCGGGTCAGTTCCGTTGGGTGGTTTCAAGCAGGGCGCTGAGGGCGAGCTCGTAGCCCATCGGCCCCAGCCCCGCGATCACGCCGCTGGCGATATCCGACAGATAGGAGTGCTGGCGGAAGGGCTCGCGGGCGTGAATGTTGGATAGATGCACTTCGATGAAGGGCGTGCCCACCGCCAGCAGTGCGTCGCGCAGGGCGACGCTGGTGTGCGTGAACGCGGCGGGATTGATGATCATCGCATCAACCCCCGCCGCCGGTGCCTGCTGGATCCGATCGATCAGGGCATGCTCGGCATTGGTCTGGAAACACTCGATCTCGATGCCGGCGGCCGCTGCGCGCTGCCCGAGGCGTGCGTTGATGGCATCCAGGCCCGACGAGCCGTAGAGCGCCGGCTCGCGCACGCCGAGCATATTGAGGTTCGGCCCATGGAGAACCAGTAATCGCGTCATTACAGGCACTCACCCTTCAAGACAAATGTTGATTCTGGCCCAGCCGCTGTTTTTTGTCCATGGTCGGCGCCGATGGCGACCGGATCGCCGCAGATCAGCCCTGTCTGCCGGCCAGGTCGCTCAGCAGTGGCCGCAGGTCCGGTTCATGGACCTGCCCGCTGAAGCGCTCCACGATCACCCCGTCGCGATCGATCACCACGGTATAGGGCAATGTGCCACGTGGGTTGCCATAGGCCGCCGCCACATCGATGGCACCTTCCATGCCAAAGAAGCTTGGATAATCCATGTCGACGGCGTCCAGGAAACCCCGGATCGCCTCGGGATCATCGATGGCCACGCCCAGAAAGCGCACGCCATTATCCCGATACTCGTTCTGCAGGCGCGAGAATAGCGGGATTTCCTTGCGACACGGCGAACACCAGGTCGCCCAGAAGTTGAGCACGATAATCTGTCCGTCCCACTCGTCGATGCTGCGCCGGCCATCGTCGATCGTCTCGAGTGTGAAATCAGGGCGGAGCGTCTCGGCAGCGGATGAGTCCTGCAGCCAGAGGACTGCCAGTATGCCACCGCCAGCACCAACGACCGCGGCGAGTAGAACGGTCAGCGCGATGCGCACGCCTGCACTCATGATGTCGCTGCTCCAAGCCCCTGACGGGCACGGTCAATAAAAGGCATTGGACGCAGGAAGCCGACCACACGGGCATCCCGTCGCTCCTCACCCCCGGGACCATAGAAGATCACCGCCGGGGGCAGGTAGACATCCAGTCGGCTCATCAATGCCCGGTGACCGGCGGTCATGTCGGTCACATCGGCGCGCAGCAACACGGCATCAGCGACCGCCTCCTGCACCGATGGGTCGGTGAAGGTGCGCTCCTCGAGCTGGACGCAGTAGATGCACCAGTCGGCATAGATGTCGATCATCACGGGCCGCCCGGCGGATCGGGCATCGGCGAGCGCCGTGTCGAGATCGGCCACGGTCTCGATATCGCGAAACGCCATTGCCTGACTCTCGGCGCGCTCACCGCCCGACAGCGACAGGCCATCGAGGGGGCGCAGTACATTGTCGCCCCCGCCGGATGCCCCGATCAGGCTGACAGTACCCCAGATCAGCGCCGCCAGCCCCAGCGTGCGGGCCGCGCGCTGGCGATTGCCGAGTGCGCCGTCACTGCGCTCGAGTCCGCCCAGCCAGACGCCACAACCGATCAGTAGCACGCCCCAGAGCGCGAGGGTGATCGTGCCCGGCAGAAAGCGCTCGAGGGTCCACAGCGCCACCGCCAGAAAGCCCACCCCGAAGAGCGCGCGGATGGTATTCATCCAGGGGCCACTGCGAGGCAGCCAGCGACCCGCGGCCGTGCCGATGAGCATCAGCGGCAGACCCATGCCGTTGGCAAGTGTAAACAGAGCGAGTCCGCCCATCCACGCGTCGCCGGTGCTGCCGATAAACACCAGCGCGGCGATCAGTGCCGGCCCCGAGCAGGCGCCGACGATCAGCGTCGAGAGCACGCCCATCAGTGCAACGCCGATCACCGTGCCGCCTTTCTGTCGATTGGCGAGCAGGGTCAGGCGCGTCTGCAGGGCGCCCGGGAGTCGCAGCTCGAAGGCGCCGAACATGCCCAGCGCAAGCACCACGAACAGCGCTGCGAAGCTCCCCAGCACCCACGGTGACTGCAGATCGGCCTGCACGGCGGCGCCGGTCATCCCTGCGGCGACACCGGCGAGTGCGTAGGTGATCGCGGTGGATTCGATATAGACCAGCGACAGGACGAATGCGCGCAGACTGCCATTGCGATGCGGGTCTCCGGCAATCAGACCGGAGAGGATCGGGATCATCGGATAGAGGCAGGCAGTGAAGGCCAGCAGCAGCCCGGCGGCGAAGAATCCGACAAGGATGGCCGGCAGGCTGGCGGTCTGTAACAGCCCCTCGAGACGTCCGGCCTCGCCGCCCCCGGCACCGGCGGATGGCGTCGCCGTCGTCGACGGATCGGCGGATGGACCGGCCGCCGTCCCGTCGGTCGTGTTGGCCTCGAGGCGGACCGCCTCCGGGTTGATGGCATAGTTGAGTGTGGTGTCGTTGGCGCTGCCAGTGACCTGATAGGGCGGATAGCAGACGCCGGACTCGGAGCAGCCCTGGAAGGTGATCGTGATCGGTGTCGATGCGGCGAGCCCGTCATCACCCTTGATCGGCAGGTCAATGGGGCGCTTGTAGATTGGCTGGCGGCCGAAGAACTCATCGACGTTGATCTGTGGTTCGGGGAATGCCAGGGCGAGCGCTGAGCCGTCAGCCCCGTCGGTTGCGCGCTGAATCGTCACACTGTCGCGATAGAGGTAATAACCATCGGCGATGTCGATGCGGATCGACGGCCCTCCGCCGCCATCGGTATCGAGCTTGATGTCGAAGGCCTCCGCCACCGGGAGCGTGGCCCCTCCCGAATCGTCATCCCCGAACAGATCGCTGAGGCTGGACTGTGCGGTCGCGGTGGCAAGCGCCATGATCAGCCACAGGCCGATACCGGCCACGATTCGCTGAATCCATCGCTGGGTCATACAAGCCCCTTGGTTATTGATCGGCGCATTACCCCTTGAATGTTAGCACCGCTGCCACCACTTCTCCGATGGGCCTTGACGGGACGGCTTTCGTCTCTATCATTAGCACTCACCAGTATTGAGTGCTAACAAGGCACTCGGGTTCAACAACAATCAACTGCAGGGAGATCAATCAATGAATCTTCGCCCCCTACACGATCGAGTCGTCGTAAAACGCATGGAAGAAGAGCGCACCACCCCCGGGGGCATCGTCATCCCCGACACCGCGGCCGAAAAGCCGATCCGCGGTGAGGTGGTGGCTGTCGGCAGTGGCAAGCGCCTGGACAACGGCGAGGTCCGTGGCCTCGACGTTCATGTCGGCGACAAGGTGCTGTTCGGCAAGTTCTCCGGGACCGAAGTCAAGGTCGGTGAGGAAGACGTCCTCGTCATGCGTGAGGACGACATCATGGCAGTGATCGAGGGCTGAACGCCCGATTTCCGCCGCCGGACGCGACAGCAACAGAATCAAGAGGAAATAAAGAATGGCAGCAAAAGACGTACGTTTTGGTGATGATGCCCGTCATCGCATGGTCTCAGGTGTTAACACCCTGGCGAGTGCGGTCAAGGCGACTCTCGGCCCGCGTGGCCGCAACGTTGTGCTCGACAAATCCTTCGGTGCGCCGACGGTGACGAAGGACGGTGTGTCCGTCGCCAAGGAAATCGAGCTCAAGGACAAGTTCGAGAACATGGGCGCGCAGATGGTCAAGGAAGTCTCTTCGCAGACCTCCGACGCCGCCGGTGACGGCACCACGACCGCGACCGTGCTCGCCCAGGCCATCGTCCACGAGGGCATGAAGGCGGTCGCCGCCGGCATGAACCCGATGGACCTCAAGCGGGGCCTTGACAAGGGCGTTGACGCCGCCGTCAAGGAGCTCCACAGCCTGTCCAAGCCCTGTGAGACCGACACCGCGATCGCCCAGGTGGGTGCCATCTCCGCGAACTCTGATCAGGAAGTTGGCGAGATCATTGCTGACGCCATGAAGAAGGTCGGCAAAGAGGGTGTCATCACCGTTGAAGAGGGCAGCGGCCTGGACAATGAGCTCGACGTCGTCGAGGGCATGCAGTTCGACCGTGGCTATCTCAGCCCCTACTTCATCAATAACCAGCAGAGCATGGCCGCTGAGCTTGAGGACCCCTACATCCTCATCTGCGATAAGAAGATCTCCAATATCCGCGAGCTTCTGCCGCTGCTGGAGAGCGTCGCCAAGTCGAGCCGTCCGCTGCTGATCATCGCCGAGGACATCGAGGGCGAGGCGCTGGCCACGCTGGTGGTCAACAGCATGCGCGGCATCGTCAAGGTCGCCGCTGTGAAGGCACCTGGCTTCGGTGATCGCCGTAAGGCCATGCTGCAGGACATCGCTGTTCTGACCGGCGGCACGGTCATCTCTGAAGAGGTCGGGCTGACCCTTGAGAAGGCGACCCTAGAAGATCTGGGCACGGCGAAGAAGATCAACGTCTCCAAGGAAGAGAGCACGGTCGTCAACGGCGGTGGCCGCGCTGACGAGATCAAGGCGCGTGTCGATCAGATCCGTGCCCAGATCGAGGATTCCAGCAGTGACTATGACCGCGAGAAGCTTCAGGAGCGGGTTGCCAAGCTCGCCGGCGGCGTCGCTGTGATCAAGGTCGGTGCTGGTTCCGAGATCGAGATGAAGGAGAAGAAGGCCCGTGTCGAGGACGCGCTGCACGCAACCCGTGCCGCGGTCGAAGAGGGCATCGTGCCCGGCGGTGGTGTGGCACTGCTGCGCACGCTCAAGGGCCTGGACGGCGTCACTGGCGATAACCACGACCAGGATGTCGGTGTGGGCATTGTCCGTCGCGCCCTGCAGGAGCCGCTGCGCCAGATCGTTTACAACTGCGGCGAGGACTCCTCGGTTGTTGTGAACAACGTTCAGGCCGGCGAGGGCAACTACGGCTATAACGCCCAGACCGAGGTGTACGGTGACATGGTCGAGATGGGTATCCTCGATCCGACCAAGGTCACGCGTACGGCCCTGCAGAACGCTGCTTCCGTGTCCGGCCTGATGATCACCACCGAGTGCATGATCGCCGATCATCCGGAAGAGAAGGATGACGGCGGCGGCGCCGGCATGGGTGGCATGGACGGCATGGGCGGTATGGGCGGCATGATGTAATCATCCCCCAGCGCCACCGGCCCCGCGTGGGGCCGGCTGCCTCAAGGCCCCGCTCCGGCGGGGCTTTTTTATGGGCGATTGCTATGTGCCTGTCCCAAACCGTTGCAAATTGTGGCCGTCCCGTTTGGTGGTTAAGCTGATGGGATGGAAACCGAGACGGCGCCGACTCCCCTGAGAACCGCACTGGCTGCCCTCCCCGAGGCGTTGGTGACACCCGTTGCTACGGCGCTGGAGAGGCTCCCGGACGGTACGTCATTGCCCGCTGACGAAGCCGTGCTCGCTGAACTCCCACGGGTCTGGGCCATGAGCGACTTCGCGGCCCGTGTCTGTGTGCGGGATATGGGCATGCTGGTTGATCTCTGCGATAGCGGTGATCTGCATCACGCTTATCCCGACGGTGGTTTTCGGGTTCGTCTCCGGCAACGGCTCGAGGGCGTTGACGATGAGGCCGCGCTCCACTCGGCCCTGAGGCGCTTCCGGGCCCGTGAAATGCTTCGTATCGCCTGGCGGGATCTGACCGGACGAGCCGATCTGGACGATGTTTTGGCGGATCTCTCCGAGCTCGCCGACGTCATCATCGATGAGGCGCTCGCCTGGCTCTACCCACGGCTTTGCAAGCAGATCGGCACACCCCGGGATGATGCCGGCAATGCCCAGCAGATGATCGTGCTGGGGATGGGCAAGCTCGGTGGGCGAGAGCTCAATTTCTCGTCTGATATCGATCTGATCTTCGCCTTCCCCGAGCCCGGATTCACCGATGCCACCCAGCCCAAGGCCAACGAACAGTTCTTCCTGCGCCTGGGCCGCTCCCTGATTGCCGCACTCGATCAACAGACGCCCGACGGGCAGTGCTTCCGCGTTGATATGCGGCTGCGTCCATACGGCGACAGCGGTCCCCTGGCGATGAGTGTCCCGGCAATGGAGCTCTACTTCGTTGACCAGGGACGCGAGTGGGAGCGCTACGCGCTGATCAAGGCCCGCGTGGTGGCTGGCGATCAGACTTCGGGACAGGCACTTCTCGATATGCTCTCGCCCTTCGTCTATCGCCGTTACCTGGATTACGGCGCGCTCGAGTCGCTGCGCTCGATGAAGGCAATGATCACGCGGGAGGTCCGGCGTCGCCGGTTATCGGACAACGTCAAGCTGGGTCGCGGCGGTATTCGCGAGGTCGAGTTCATCGCCCAGGCGTTCCAGCTGATCCGCGGCGGGCAGGAGGCAGCCTTGCGCCAACGCAGCCTCCAGCCGGTCCTTGCCTATCTCTGCGAGCAGGCGCTGATCCCCGAGCATGCCCAGCGCGATCTGACCGAAGCCTATCGCTACCTCCGCCGGATCGAGAATCGCATCCAGGCGATGTACGACCGTCAGGCCCACGATCTGCCGACCAACGACCTCGACTGCGCGCGGCTGGTGCTCGCGATGGGAGTCGCGGACTGGAGCGAACTCCATCGCGAACTCGATCACTGGCGATTGCGCGTTCAAGGGCATTTCGATCAGGTGTTTGTCGCCCCGCAGCAGGAGGATGAGGCGGAGGTCACCGACGAACCGGATTTCGCCGATATCTGGCATGACGCGGTGGACGAGGCGACCGGTCGCGAGATTATGTCGATGGCCGATTTCGCGGATCCCAGTGCGGCACTGACTCTGATCCAGCGTTTCCGGGACGGTGCCCGGGTGCGCGCACTCTCGGAGCAGGGCCGAAAGCGGCTCGACCGGCTCATGCCAATGCTGATGGCCGCCGTGCATGGCTGTGACTCGCCGGATGCGGCGCTGAGTCGGCTGCTGACACTGCTCGACGGGATCGTTCGTCGGACCGCTTATCTGGCGCTGCTCAACGAACACCCCATGGCCATCTCTCAGCTGGTCCGGCTGGTGGGTGGCAGTCCCTGGATCGCCCGCTATCTTTCAGCCCACCCCATGCTGCTCGATGAGCTGCTCGATCCGCGATCGCTCTATGCGCCGTTAAGCCGTGAGGCCCTCGCGGCCGACGCCGACAGTCGCATGGCGAGTGCCGATATCGATGATCTCGAACAGCAAATGGAAATCCTCCGGCAGTTCAAGCAGACCCAGGTGCTGCGGGTCGCCGCGGCGGATCTTGCCGGCGCGATCCCCGTCATGCTGGTGAGTGATTACCTGACTGATATCGCTGAGGTGATCCTCCAGCGGGTTCTGCACCTGGCCTGGCGCCAGGTCCGTCAGCGCTATGGTGAGCCGCTGCGCAATGATGGCGAAGTCGCTGACTTTGGCGTCATCGCGTACGGCAAACTGGGTTCGCTGGAGTTGGGCTACGGCTCCGATCTGGACGTCGTCTTCCTGCACGATCCGGTACCCGCGGGGTCAGCCACCACCGGTGAGAAGCCCGTTGAACCGGCGGTGTTCTTCTCGCGACTGGCCCAGCGCTTCATCCACATCCTCAACACCCTTACCCCGGGCGGCATTCTCTACGAGGTCGATACCCGGTTACGGCCCAGTGGTCAGTCGGGCCTGCTGACCATCAGCTTTGACGCCTTCGTCGAATATCAGCGCGGACGGGCCTGGACCTGGGAACATCAGGCGCTGGTACGAGCGCGCATGGTGGCCGGCGGCGAGTCGCTGCGCGATCGCTTCGGTCAGCTGCGTCGCGAGGTCCTGACCCGCCCGCGTCGACGCGATGAACTCCGCGAAGAGGTCCGGCGGATGCGTGAGCGCATGCGTCGTGAACTCGGCTCGGGCCGCGCGGATGAGTTCGATATCAAACAGGATCGGGGCGGTATCGCGGATATCGAATTCATGGTTCAATACGGCACGTTGGCCGGGGTTCAGCAGTACGCCGGCGTATTACGTTATACCGACAATATCCGCCTGCTCGACGAGCTCGAACGGGCGGGTGAGTTAACCACCGAACAAGCCCGAATCCTGGCCGACGCCTATCGCCAATATCGCGGCATGGTCCATCGATTGACCCTCCAGGAACAGCCCGCCCGGGTGTCCGGGACGGCCGTCGAGCACTCCCGTGCAGCGGTTATCGGCGTCTGGAATGCACTCATGGAGCCAGGATCGGACACCAACGCTGAGGAGAGCGGCTGATGAGTATGGCCGATCAGGACGGCTGGATCTGGATGGACGGTGAGCTGGTGCCCTGGCGGGATGCCCAGGTGCATGTGCTCACCCATACGCTCCACTACGGCATGGGCGTGTTTGAGGGCATTCGGGCTTACAACACGGAGCAGGGTCCAGCGATCTTCCGGCTGCCGGAGCATATCCGCCGGCTGTTCGACTCGGCGAAAATCCTCGGGATGACCCTCCCCTGGACGCCGGAGACGGTTCGCGAGGCCTGCATCAGCGCGGTCCGCGAGAACGGCCTCGACAGCGGCTATATCCGACCCATGGCATTCCTCGGTGCCGAGAGCATGGGGCTGCGGGCCGATAATCTGCAGACGCATCTCATCGTCGCCGCCTGGAGCTGGGGCTCGTACATGGGCGAGGAGAACATGGAGCGCGGCATCCGCGTCCGGACCTCGTCGTTCACGCGCCATCACGTCAATATCGCGATGTGTCGCGCCAAGGCGAACGGGCAGTACATCAACTCCATGATGGCGCTGCAGGAAGCCGTGGCCTGTGGCTATGACGAGGCCATGCTGCTCGATCCGGAAGGGTTCGTGGCCGAGGGCTCCGGCGAGAATCTGTTCATGGTCCGCGACGGCGTTATTCATACCCCCGAGCTGCACTCGGCGCTGGCCGGTGTCACCCGCGATGCCATCATGACCATTGCCCACGAGGCTGGTTATCAGGTCCGCGAACGCCGGATCACCCGTGACGAGGTCTACGTCTGTGACGAGGCCTTCTTCACCGGGACCGCCGCCGAGGTCACCCCGATCCGCGAGGTCGATGGTCGAGTGATCGGCGAGGGCCGACGCGGACCGATTACCACCGATGTGCAGAGCCGTTTCTTCGCCGCCGTTGAAGGCCGCTCGGAGATCCACGGCGACTGGCTGACCCGCGTCGTCTGAACGCCGACGCGGAACTGTATCGAGGAGACTGATGTGCCCGATCCGCAGACGCACGACCGCAACGACCTGATCAGACCCAATAGCGAGAACCGCTACGAGATCACGGTGGACGATCTCCCGCTATCCTGCCCGATGCCCGGGATGTATCTGTGGAACAGTCACCCGCGGGTCTATCTGCCAGTGCACAAGACAGGGCATGCGAAGTGCCACTATTGTGGAGCGGAGTTCTTCATCCGTAACTTCGATCCGGATGATCCGGCGCTGGCCGAACATCATCGCCGGGAGTGACTGACTCGGCCCCTCCCTCCGCCGATGAGCGCGTCCCTCTGCATGGGCGCGCAAGGGCGATTGATGTCGCCCTCCGGCTCCTATCCCGGCTGTCCCTGCCCGCCCTGCACCGCCTCGGCAATGCCGCGGCGTGGCTGACCGAGCGCCTCCGCCGCGAAGAGTGGCATGTCGCGCGGGTCAACGCCGATCTGTGTTTCCCCGACTGGTCCGAGGAGGCGCGTCAGCGCCTCGCCCGGGCATCGCTTCGCGAGAATGCCAAGGTGCTCTTCGAGCTCGCCGCGGTCTGGCACTGGCCGTTGCCACGGGTGCTGGGGCTGATCAAGGCCGTCGACGGCGCTGATGTCGTGGATGATGCAATCGCCGAAGGCCGGGGCCTTTTGGTGATTGCCCCGCATCATGGCGCCTGGGAGCTCTTACAGATCTGGCTTGCGCAGCGTGTGAGACTCAATGCGCTCTATCGTCCTCCCCGATGGGCTGAGCTCGAAGCGTTACTCAATCGCGGGCGCTCCCGCAGCGGGGCGGTCTTCTGGCCTGCGCGACCGTCGGGTATTCGCGCGCTGTTCAAGGCCCTGAAGGCGGGTGAAGCGGTGGGGGTGTTGCCTGATCAGTCGCCACCGGGTGAGGGCGTCTTCGTGCCATTCTTCGGTCGCAACGCCAAGACCATGACCCTGTTCGGCAAACTGGCGGCGCGCACCGATGCGCCGGTCATCATTGGTTGGGCCGAGCGTCTGGAACGGGGCGCGGGGTATCGTCTGCACTGGCGACGGGTGGCGGAGCCGGTGGATGATGCCGACCCGGCGGTTGCCGCGGCGGCGCTCAACCGGGAAATCGAGCGCCTGGTACGGGAGTCTCCTGAGCAGTATCAGTGGACCTATCGGCGGTTTGCCAAGCGGGAATCGATGACTTTGAATCCATACAAAAGGATAAAGGGCGTTAAATGATCGTTCTCCATGATCCAGGCATTCTCTTTCTCAAGTCGCGCAAGACGGCTGGGAGTTCATTAGAGATTGCGTTGTCGGCCTTTGCACAGGCGGGTGATGTCATTACGCCGTTTGATTTAGGTGGTCATGACGACAATGCAAGGGCGGAACTCGGATACAAGGGGCCAATGAATCATATGAAGCCTTTCTCGGAGCTTTTAACGCGCCCTACGTGGCGCGACTTTCGAGATCTCGTTAAAGGCAAGCCTCTACGTCGGCATCATGATCATAGTGCAGCCCGTCGTGCCAAGTGGCATCTCGGGGCGCGGACGTGGAATCGTCTGGCCAAAGTGTCAATCGTGCGCAACCCCTGGGACTATATGGTGTCCTCTTATTACTGGGCCAATCGAGATCGTGAAAAGCTTCCGGATTTCAAAAGCTGGTGTCTGAGTAATCATCGCCTTGTTGATCGTAACCACCGGCAGTATTTTATCGGCGATCAATGTGTGATTGATCACTTCATTCGGTTCGAGCACTTTACCGAAGATCTTCAGGATCTTGAGAAAAAATTTCCCGCGCTCACTGGTGTGGCCAATCTATTCGCAGGTATGACGGCAAAAAAGGGTGTTCGTCCCAAGTCAGGCCCCAGCTTGGTCGAGCTTTTCAGCGCGGCACCGGAAGTTGACCGACTCATCCGCAAGCGCTGCCGCTTCGAGATCGAAACCTTTGGTTATCAAGGCCCGAGATTGGAGGACACATGATCGTTGTAACAGGCGGCGCCGGCTTTATCGGCAGCAATCTGGTCCATGGCCTGAACGCGCGCGGCCGCGAGGATGTTGTGGTTGTTGATGATCTGACCAACGGCGAAAAATTCCTCAATATCCGAGATGCGCGTATTGCCCATTATCTCGATCAGGATGCCTTTCTGGACTGGCTGGTTGAGAATGGGGACGAGACGGTCGATGCCGTTTTCCACCTTGGTGCCTGCTCGGATACAACCGAGTGGGACGGTCGCTATATGATGGAGAACAACTACGAATTCTCCCGACAGTCACTCGAGATATCCCTGGCGTACAAGATTCCATTTATCTATGCATCGTCAGCTGCCGTTTATGGATCGAATACCGATTTCAAAGAAGAAATCGGCGCCGAGAAACCCTTGAACATGTACGGGTACTCAAAGGCGTTGTTCGACCGATACGTTGCTGACAAGCTACCGACGGCTCACTCCCAAATTGCCGGTCTCCGCTATTTCAACGTATATGGTCCGAGAGAATTTCACAAAGGCCGGATGGCGAGCATCGCCCGGCATCACTACCGGCAGCTGCGTGCCGACGGCGTAGTGAAACTCTTTGAGGGCAACGACGGCTATGGAGCAGGCGAACAGCAGCGTGATTTTGTCCACGTGAATGACGCCGTGCGGGTCAATCTGTGGCTGCTCGACAACCCGGCAGTCAGTGGCGTTTTCAATTGCGGTACGGGCTTCGCTGAGCCCTTCAATGAAGTGGCGCGCTCGGTCATCCGGCATGCGGGCTCCGGTGATATTGACTACATCCCTTTCCCGGATGATCTGCGGGGTGTCTATCAAAGCTACACCCAGGCAGATCTGACGGCCCTGCGCGCTGCGGGTTATTCCGAGCCGTTCATGCCGGTGGCTGAAGGTGTCGAGCATTATATGACCTGGCTCGACGGGCGTGGGTCAGCTGGCGTTATCGATGAGTGATGGACACCCACGTGTTCTGCATATCAACCTCGCGCGGGGATGGCGGGGAGGCGAGCAGCAGACATGGCTGTTGATGCAGGCGCTTGCGGCAAGAGGATACCGCCAGGGGCTCTGCGCCTATCCTGATGAGCCCCTTGCCAAGGCCGTGCGATCACTGAAGGATATCAGCGTTCTGTCGCCATGGCAGTGTTTGCTGTCGCCATGGATGATCGGCGTATGGGATGTTTCCCATGCCCATGAAGCGCGGGGTGTCTACCTCGCCTGGTGGCTCAAGCGGCTCCGGGGGATGCGATATGTCGTGACCCGGCGAATGCAGCAGCCGCCGAAGAATCGGGCCATTACACGCCGCGCCTACCAACAGGCCGACCGGCTCGTCGGTATTTCGTCAGCGGCCTGTGCGGCGGTGCAGTCCTTCTGTCCACAGCAGACAGTCCATCGAATCCCCTCTTCGCACTCCAGCCGGACGCCACAGCCTGCCGCTTCAGCCGACATTCGCCGGCAGCTGATCAGCGAGCCGGATGCCACACTCATTGGACACGCTGGCGCACTACGGGATGCTCATAAAGGCCAACGGGTACTGATTGATGCAGTGCAACGGTTACGAGCACGTGGTTATCCGGTTGAGCTCGTGTTCTTTGGTGAGGGGGCTGATCGCGAGTCCCTGGAACGAGAAACGAGTGGGTTTACATGGGTACGATTTGCCGGCCAGGTAAGCCCTATTCAGGATTATCTCGGTGCCCTCGATCTATTCGCGTTTCCATCCCGCCATGAGGGGCTTGGTTCTGTGTTGCTGGAGGCGATGCTTGCCGGCGTCCCTGTGGTGGCAACACGGGTTGGTGGCATCCCCGATCTTATCGTGGACTCAACTTCAGGCCTTTTGGTGAAACCGAACAACGCGGCAGCGCTTAGCGACGCTCTTGCGAGCCTGATTGATGAACCGGATTTAGCGCGTCAGTTGAGTAACCACGGTCTCCATGTGGCGGCGTCAATGAACGCCCAGGCGATGGCGACAGCGTACGCGGCGATTTACGAGAATGCATAGCGGCTATCGCTGATATCAGCTAATGCTTGGACGGCCCGATACGCATACGGTCGACGATCGCCTTACCGGACAAGGTCGTAGTAGGTTTTACGGGTTTTCTCGACGGTCGCCTGTAGATTGAAAACCGTCTCTACTCGATGTCGTGCCTGATTGCCGGCCTGTTGCCTTTCGTGGGGGGCTTCCACTAAGGACTTCAGCCGTTCGAGGAAAAGAGCGCTGTCACCCGCTGGGAAGACGTATTGCGCGCCGTCCTCTCCCAGTAATTCCGGCAAGCCACCGACATCGGATACCACTGTCGGGATACGCTGCGCCATGGCCTCGATGACTGACTTGCTTAAGCCCTCGCGAGAGCGTGACGGGGCGACATTAATGTCTAGTGCACCGGCCAGCTGAGGTGCGTCCGGGCGGAATCCGGTGAAGTGCACCCGGTGGGAAATGCGTCTATCACGGGCGAGCTCGTCAATAATCGGATCTCTTACTTCACCAATAAAAAAGCCATGGACATGATCTGGTAGTTCCATGAGGGCGCGGAGTAGCAGATCAGCCCCCTTCACCGTTCGCATATTGGCTGCCATACCAATCAAAAGGGTGCCGGACGGGATACCGAATTCCTGATCGACGGCGGCTCGACCCTTTGCAGGATCAAGATCTGCATACCACCGCAAATCCTGGCCTTTGTAGATGGTGATCAGTTTGTCCGGGCTGACGCCATTCGCCGCGAGGTTCCGTTCGACGGCCTTCGAGACACAGACGATTCTGTTAATGCGTGGATTCAGCCATTTGATGTAACAGGTGGGATCCCAGCGTGATACATGACCGGCGGTTCCACGGTAGGCAACGACTTTATTGCGCAGGCCATAACTAGCCCAAATGAGGTTGGCCACGGGTCGGTTTGCAAGGCCGTGGACAATCTCAAATCCCTCTTCCTTGATCCAGCGGCGTATTCGGCGTGCACTGCGGAAATCGGCATTGCTTCGCAGATCAAGTGTACGGACTGGGACGCCTGCGTCCTGCAGCGCCTGCAGCTGGGGCGATGTGGATTCAAATGCTGCGTGGATATCGATGCCGCTCTGTCGCAGCCCCTTGATCATCTCGACCTCGGTGATATGGCTCTGGCGTGCTGCGATCAGGACTTTGGGTGGGCGCGTGTCTTGGGTCATGTTTTGTGCCTGTCCCTAACCGTGGCTTCCATCTCGGTCAGTGGTTCCGTTTGTGCCTGTCCCAAACTTGCGCTGCTGGCGCTGCATTTCGTAGAGGAATGCATACTTGAGAAAACCGGAGAACATGGAAGACCAGGCGATGATCCAGCCACGCCATCCATCCCGCCAGCCTTGGCGGAAGATCAGTAGGCGGATGAAGCGGGCCAGTGGCGAAAAGATCATCTTATGCCACCGAAATGGCTTGCCGCGGGCAGACAGGGCCTCCGCGCCGATCTTTGCGTAATCGATACTCCGACGGAAATGATCCTCGACACCGGTGTAGGAGTAATGGTGGATATCTCCGTCGATACGTCCCGTTGCCCCCTCTACCTCAAGGCGATCATGCGGGTTATAGCCCGTCCACTTCGCCATGCCGCGACGCACCAGTCGCAGACGCCATTCGGGATACCAGACGTGGCGTAACCAGTCGCCCAGGTAATAGGTGAGACGGCTGATCTCGTAGCCGTTTCTCTGGGGAGCGTTGTTTTTCGCGAGCAGATCGCGGAGATTATCAGCCAGTTCGGGACTGATTGGCTCATCAGCGTCCAGGGAGAGGACCCAGGGCTGATGACAGGCCGAGAGTGCCCGGTTTTTCTGCTCGACGTGCCCTGGCCAGTCAGTCTCGATAACCTGGGCGCCGTAATCGCGGGCGATGGCCACCGTCGAGTCCGTCGATCCCGAATCAACGACGATCACCTCGGCTGGTTCCAGACGCTCGAGGCTGTCGAAGAGTCGCGGCAGATTCGCCTCTTCATCTTTGGTGATGATGGCGACGGATAAGGGAAGTGCCTGTCCCAAACCTCGGCAATCGGCATTATCGTTCAATTTAGCTGAGACCTCGCTCGACCAGATCACGGAAGTAGGCAACGGTCGGCTTGAGTCCATCGATAAGCGCTACCTGTGGTGTCCACGCCAGGGCGTCTTTGGCGATGGTGATGTCGGGCTGACGCTGTCTCGGATCATCGGCGGGGAGCGGTGCATGGATCATGCGGCTGCCGGCACCGGTTGCCATGATGGCCTGATGGGCGAGCTCCCGCATAGTGAACTCCCCAGGATTACCGAGATTGACTGGGCCGGTGACCGCTGGACCGGTATCCATCAGACGGATCAATCCCTCGACCAGATCATCGACATAACAGAACGAACGCGTCTGCTCACCGTCGCCGTAGAGCGTGATGTCCTCGCCGCGCAGCGCCTGCATGATGAAGTTCGAGACCACCCGCCCGTCGTTGGGGTGCATGCGTGGACCGTATGTGTTGAAGATTCGTGCCACCTTGATCTCAAGGTTATGCTCGCGGTGGTAGTCAAAGAACAGTGTCTCGGCGCAGCGTTTTCCCTCGTCGTAACAAGAACGGGTACCGATCGGGTTAACGTGCCCCCAGTAATCCTCGGTCTGCGGATGGATCTCAGGATCGCCATACACCTCGCTGGTGGAGGCCTGAAGAATCGGTACATTCAGCCTTTTGGCCAGTCCCAGCATGTTGATGGCGCCATGCACGCTGGTCTTGGTGGTCTGAACCGGATCCCGCTGGTAGTGCACTGGAGAGGCAGGGCAGGCGAGGTTGAAGATGCCATCGACCTCGACGAAAAGCGGGAACGTGACATCGTGGCGCATCGCCTCAAAGTAAGGGTTGCCCAAAAGATGAGCGATGTTATCGCGGCTGCCCGTGAGGTAGTTGTCGACGCAGAGTACTCCATGTCCGGCCGCTATAAGCCGATCACATAAATGCGAGCCGATGAATCCTGCGCCGCCGGTGACGAGATAGGTTTTACGGAAGTGGTTGCGAGTCGGCATGGATGAGGGTCTCGACTGCTTGGATCAGCTGAGTTGACTCAGTTGCTGATCGATCGTGTGGGTCACATAGTCCGGTGTGATACCACGCAGACAGTTGAGGTGCCCGAGCGGGCAGTATCGCTCGAAGCAGGGACTGCACTCGAGGCCTCGATAGATAACCGTCGCATGGTGGCTAAGTGGCGGAGTATATTGAGGATCTGATGAACCGTACAGGGCGATGACTGAAGCGGGTGTGGCGGCGGCAATATGCATGAGTCCGGAGTCGTTCGTGACGACCACCGTACTGGCCGCGAGCAGATCGATGGCCTGACTGAGCGTGGTCTCGCCCGTCAGGTCGATGACTTCGGGGGCCTCGCTGGCAATCGCCTGGGCCAGCTCACTGTCCTTATCAGAACCGAGCAGCCCTACCTGCCAGCCGCGCTCCAGATACTCCCTCGCCAGCGCAGCAAAATATCCCGCGGGCCAGCGTTTCGCCGGGCCGTACTCGGCGCCAGGGCAGAGGGTGAGGATTGTGCCTGTCCCAAACCTTCCATTGAGTCCCAATGCTGCGAGAGTCGCTTGCTGCTGATCGCTGGAACTAATGAGCTGTGGCGGTTCGATGGGTGGTGGGTTTGTGCCTGTCCCAAACTGTGCAGTCCCAAACTGTGCAAACTTCGAGGCATTTGACTCGGCCAGCGCGACGAAGCGATCGACTGTTCGGTAGGTGCGCTCCCGGTTAAGCGGTCTGATGTCGTTGAGTAGCCCGTAGCGATGTTCGCCCAGGTAGCCAGTGCGTTTTGGAATACGCGCGATCCAGGGGATAAGGGCGGCCTTTGCCGAGCGCGGCAGTACGATCGCTCGAGCGTGGAGGAGGCGTTTGAGTGCCTGTCCCAAACGCCAGCGCCGAATGAGTCCCAGCTCGCCATGTGCGACTGGTAGGGTGAATGTGTGACGAACCTCCGGCATTCGCTCGAGAAGTGCCTGTCCCCAAGAGGGAGCGATTACATCGATTGCGCGGTCGGGTGCCTCACGCTTGAGCGCTCGAAAGAGGCTCTGTGCCATCACCATGTCGCCTACCCAGCCCGGCCCGACGACGAGGATGGCGTCGCTGGGCTGGTCGGTCATTGGATCTCTCCATGGCGGTTGTGGGGTTTCTGCAGCGCATTGGCATAGGCTGGCCGCTCGCCTGGTGGCGGGTGCTTGAACCGGCGGTGGAGCCAGAGATACTGCTCGGGATGCGCGCGGATCCCCCGTTCGATGACCGCATTCATCCATTGGGCATCGGTGCGGTCATTACCGGTCGGGAATCCCGACATCGCCGGTGCCAGAGAGACTTCATAGCCGCTGCCATCGGCGTTGACGTTGAAAAACAGCGGTACGACCCTCGCGCCGCTCATTCTGCTGAGACGCATCAATCCGGTCGTGGTCGGTGTCGGAACACCCATGAAGGGCACGAATTCGCTGTTGCGGATGCCATAGTCCTGATCCCCCGCATACCAGACTGGCGTTCCCTCTTTGAGTGTCCGCACGATTTTCCGCAGCTCCGTGCGTGGCAGTGCATCTGCCAGCGTCCGCGACCGGCTCCGCAGCATCGCTTGGTCCATGAGCGGTTTTTTACGCATCGGCTTGTAAATCGCAGCCATCCGGATCCGGGGCCCGATCAGCCGGGCGGCGAGCTCAATACATAGAAAATGCCCCGATAGCAGAACGACTGGCGACCCGTCCGATTGCGCTGCTTCCAGATGCTCCAGCCCATGGACTTTGCAGGGGATTCGATCGACACGCGCACCCCCGAACCAGGCAAGCGCGGTTTCCGCTACCGCTCGGCCGGTGTAGCGCAGATTAACGCGGATGATGTGATCACGTTGTGCCTGTCCCAATTCCGGGAAACAAAGCTCGAGATTTCGCTTCGCGACCCTGCGTCGTTGGGTCGGGAAGTGATCGAGTAGCCGACCGACAGCCTCGCCGATTGCGAAGGCAATGCGTGGCGGCAATTTCCCGAGCATCCAGAGCAGCGCCAGAGAAAAGCGCTGGCTGACGCGATGGCGCAGGTCGGTCGTCGCGGAGCTGGAATCGGACACGTCAGGGCGAGCTCTGGCTGGATGTTGGCGCGTGATTGATCTTGGTGCCTGCTAGAATCTGCATCATTGGTCACACAATCTACCGCCTCGAGGGTTTCGATGCAGCTGGAATTGCCCGATTTTGGTACCGCCCGAGTACTCGTGGTCGGTGATGTCATGCTCGATCGCTACTGGCATGGCCCAACCAGCCGGATCTCGCCTGAGGCGCCGGTACCGGTGCTGCGCGTGGATGGCGAAGATGCGCGACCGGGTGGCGCCGCGAACGTTGCCATGAACCTGGGGGCGTTGGGGGTCCAGGTCCGGATCATCGGCCTGATCGGTGACGATGATCATGGTCGGCTTCTCGAGTCCCGCCTGCGCGAGGGCGGCGTTGATCCATTACTTCAGCGCGTCGCCACCCATCCAACCATCTGCAAACTGCGGGTCCTCAGCCAGCGCCAGCAGCTCATGCGGCTCGATTTCGAACGGCCATTCACCGCCACGGAAACCGATGGCCTGATGGATATGTTTACACAGGCCCTCGCCGAGACCGATGTGGTCATCATGTCCGACTACGCCAAAGGGACGCTCTCGCACGTCCAGGCGCTGATCGGCAAAGCACGTGAAGTGCCTGTCCCAATCCTCGTCGATCCAAAGGGAACAGACTGGGATCGTTATGCCGGTGCGACACTGCTTACTCCCAATCTTGGCGAGTTCAGGCAGTACGAGGAAAAGCACGGAGCTCGCACGTTGGATCGCGGGCACCAGCTTTGGGACAGGCACGTCCTTGAGGATGTCGTCCCTACGGCACTTGAGGCGCTTTCGCTCGACGGGATGCTGGTGACCCGGGGTGAGGCGGGCATGAGTCTGCTACGCCGCGGAGCGTCGCCTTGCCATCTGCCGGCTCACGCACAGGAAGTTTTCGATGTGACCGGGGCGGGCGACACCGTCATTGCATTGTTGTCCGCGGCGCTGGCGGCGGGCGCCGAATTCCGGCAGGCCACTGCACTGGCGAATCTCGCGGCGTCGCTGGTGGTTGCAAAGGTGGGCACGGCGTCGGTGACCGTCCCGGAATTGGAGGCCGCTGCTGGTCAGTCGCCAGGCGATTACCCCATCACCGATCCACAGGTGCTGATCAGTCTTCTCGAGCCGCTCCGTCAGCGAGGTCAGCGCATTGTTATGACGAACGGGTGCTTTGATCTGATTCACGCCGGTCATGTGCATTATTTGGGACAGGCACGTTCCCTCGGCGACCGCCTGATCGTTGCCATCAATGACGACGAATCGGTGAGACGGCTCAAGGGGGATGGGCGCCCGGTGATGCCCCTCGCCCAGCGGATGGCCGTTGTTGCGGCACTGGGGTCAGTTGATTGGGTGATTGCTTTTTCGGGCGACACGCCGGCGACGCTCATTGAGGCGATACAACCGGATATTCTGGTTAAGGGCGGGGACTACCAGCCACAGGATATTGCCGGTTACGACGCCGTTACAGCGGCGGGAGGCGAGGTGAGAGTGCTCGACTTTATTGAGGGCGAGTCTACTAGCGCGATCATCGACCGAATTCAGGGGCCATCCTCGTAGGCCTGGATGAGAACGGGCCAGCCACTGTTCGCCGCCGACGCCAGGGCAGGTTCGCGGCTGAGAGAGCGTTTCAGCCGCGCCAGACTCCGTGCCTTCATCGCTGCGCTTGCATGCAGGTGGCCCCGGTCCCAGTCGATCAACCAGACGCTCGGATTGTCATCGATGAGGATATTGCGCACGTTGAGATCGGCGTGGTGTACCCCCGCATCATGGAACCGTCGTATTACCCGGCCGACCTCACGCCAGATCGGCGCGGGCATATCGCTCGCGGCGAGATCGGCCAATGATCGGGTGCCGGGGATCTGGTCGGTGAGGATGTCTGCAGTGTAGCTGAATCCCTGTCTTCGGATATGCCCGCCGTATGGGACAGGCACGGACAGGCCAAGCTCGCGGAGGCGCGCGGTGAGCACGAGTTCCCGCCAGGGCCGACTGCGGCGGAGGCCCGGCCATATGAATCGATCGTTGCTGAGATGGCGCGGGAGCCCACCCCGCCGATAATGGCGAAGCACCAGGCGTCGATGGTCGAAGTGAAGGAAATAGGCCTCGGCACGGCCGCTGGCCCGGTGCTCAATTAAACCCCGCGCCTCAACAGACTGTGCATCGAAGAGATATGCCGGTAGGTCAGCGGGCGAGGCGGAGAGGGGACTGATAAAGTAATCACGCTCGTGCTGTCGGAAGTATATATGGGCCATCACCGTTCACACTCCACTGAATCACAACCGGAGCGGCTATGTCTCTTCCGGCTCTCCGCCATCGGTGACTGCTGCAACATCGTCCCCATTGTCCGTACGCTCCAGACCCATCGGCCAGAGACACGACTCACCTGGGTGATGGGTCAAACTGAGGCCAGCCTGCTCGGCGACCTCGACGGTGTTGAGATTATCACTCACGAGAAAAACAATGGGACAGGCACATTACGACGCCAGCTCGGATCTCGCCGCTTTGACGTTCTAATGCTCATGCAGGTCGCGCTTCGGGCCGGTCTGGCCTCAAGGGCTGTCCGTGCCCCGGTACGCCTGGGGTTCGACCGCTCGCGATCCCGCGACGGTCATGGTCTTTTTATCAATCGCCGTATCCCCCCACTGACGCCAGGCCATGTCACGGACGGTTTTTTTGGCTTTTGCGAGGCTATGGGGGTCCGGGATCGAACGCTCCGGTGGGACATTCCGATCCCAAAGGCGGCGCATGACGCGGTGGACCGCCTTGTCTGCCCGCATGACACCGCCGCACCGCCGCTTCTGGTGCTCAGTCCCTGCAGCAGTGATCGGTTCCGTAATTTCCGGAATTGGCCAGCTGAACGTTACGCCTGCGTCGCACGGCATGCCGCAGTGCACCACGGTCTGCAAGTCGTCCTGACCGGCGGCAATAGCGAGATCGAGCGGGCCTACGGGCATAGCATCGAGCGCGAGTTGGGGAAGTACAGCAACGTGCCTGTCCCAAATCTCAACCTCATCGGCCAGACAGATCTCAAAACGCTCTTCGCGTTGATCCAGCGGGCGACTGCGGTGATTGCTCCGGATTCAGGACCGGTCCATATGGCGGTGGCTGCAGGGACGCCGGCAATCGGGCTATATGCCACATCCAATCCGAACCGGACCGGTCCCGTGTTGGGGCGTAATTGGGTGGTGAACGCCTATCCGGAGGCTGTCCGACGATTTCTTCGACGCGATGTCGATGCGATTCGCTGGGGAAGACGCGTTCGTGATCCTGGGGCAATGGAACTCATCACGCCATCAATGGTGACGGAGCGACTGGACCAACTAATGGCGACACCCGTTGGCGAGCGGTTGAGCCGGTGAATTTAGCCGTCTATCGCATGCTCTCGCGTTGCCTGTCACCTGCCTATCGGTTTTATTTATGGCGGCTCGGGCGGAAAAACCGGGCGTATCGAGCGGGCCTGCAACAGCGTTGGGGCAACTACAGCGCTCGGCCGCCGGTCCCAGGAGCGGTCTGGGTCCATGCGGCGTCCGTTGGAGAAGTGCGGGCCGCGCAGAGTCTGATCGACCAGTTGCTTAACGACGACTGGCCGCTTTTCATTACCACGAATACGCCGACCGGACTGGACACAATCAGCCGTCGCTATGGAGCAAGAGTGGAAAGCGGCTACCCACCCGTGGATGTCCCCAAGGCCGTCGACCGTTTTGTTGACGCTCTATCCCCCGCGGCAGCGATCTTCATCGAGCTTGAGATCTGGCCGAACCGTCTCGCTACACTCGCGGCACGGAATATCCCGGTCGCCCTGATCAACGCCCGATTGAGCTCCACGAGCTTGATTCGGTATCAGCGCTTTGGCGCCCTGATCCGCCAATCGCTTCAGGGCATAACCTGCATCTGTGCGCAGACCGAGGAAGATGCGGGACGTTTCCACAACATGGCTGTCCCAAACCGCAAGATCCACATAACCGGCAATCTGAAGTTCGACCAGGCGATCGACCAAAGCCAGGTAGAGGCAGGATGGCAGTTAAGGGGATTGATTGGGCGTGAGCGTCCTGTCTGGGTCGCTGCCAGCGTTCGGCAGGGTGAGGCGGCCTGGATTCGGGAGGCGCACGAGGCCCTGCTCGCGAGTTTTCCCGATGCCATGTTGATCGCTGTTCCCCGGCATCCCGAGCGGTTTCAGTGGCTGGACGTCGATGGAGAGGAAGTTTGGGACAGGCACGTCATCAAGGCTTCGGCGCCTGGCGAGGGCAGTGAGCCGTACAGGACGGCCCACGTATTACTAGCGGATACCGTGGGGGAAATGATCAAGTACCTGGCGGCGGGTGATGTGTCGTTTGTTGGTGGAAGCCTGGTGCCTGTTGGTGGTCATAATCCGCTCGAGCCGGCTGTACTCGGTAAACCCGTACTGATGGGCCCCCAGGTCAGGAATTTTCAGCAGGTGGATGAGTTACTCGCGAGCGAGGGCGCCCGTTTCAGGGTGCACGATGCGGACGAACTTGCAGAGTCGTTGGAGCATCTGTTTCGGGACAGGCACGTTCTGGATGCGACTGGTCGAAACGCACAGGCAGTGATTGAGGCCCATCGCGGGGCGAGCACCCGGACGATGAAAATCCTTGAGGACACGGTTTTGTCCGGCACCCGCCCAGAGACCCGCTAACCGAGCTGGCCGTTAGTCTTGGATCAGCGCTGCGCGAGTAATCCGTTGACTCGTTCGAGATCGGCCTCGGTCAGCGTCCCCGCCGCCTGTTGCAATGTCAGGGTGTTGAGCAGATAGGCGTGACGCGCCTGTTCATAATCGCGTTCTGCATTGAAAAGTTCGCGCTGGGCATTGAGCACGTCGACAATCGTACGGGTGCCCACCTCAAAGCCGGCTTCGGTGGCCTCAAGGGCCGCGCGCGTTGATACCCGTGCCTGATCAAGCGCGCGCACCCGCTCCAGCGCCGTGAGTACTCCTCTGTAGGCATTGGCTGCGTTACGGGCGACTGTACGGCGGGTCTGTTCCAGCGACTCACGCGCCTCGGTGTAACGGAATTGCGCCTCGCGGATATTGGAGGACACCTCGCCCCCCTGGTAGAGCGGAAAGTTTACTTCAACGCCCGCGCTCAACTGATTGGCTTCGCGCTCTATACCGCTTTTCCCATACTCATGTGAGCGATTATATCCAGCGACCAGATCAGCGGTCGGTAGACGTCCGCCGCGTTGGATATCGATCCCGTCCATTGCTGCCTGAGCTGCAAATCGTGCGGCGGCTAACTGGCGATTTTCCTCCTCTGCCCGTGTTCTCCAGGCAGAGGGTTCGGCAGGTTCCGGTGGTGTCAGTGAGATGCCACTTTTAACGGGATTGAGCGCCGCGGGAGCCCGATTCGTAAGCTCCCTTAGCTCTTCACGCCGACTGGCGAGATCGTCTTCTGCCTGAAGCCGCTCGGCGCGTGCGAGATCCGCTTGAGCACGAGCCTCCTCGACGTCCGTGCGGGCGATTACACCGACCTCGAATCGCTGTTCGGCCTGATCGAGCTGACGCTGTATGGCCTCCAGATTGGCCTCGGCGGCATCCAGGGCTTCGCGTGAATCCAGAACGGCGAAATAGCGTTCAGCGACACGCAAGATGAGCTCCTGCTCCGCGAATGAAAACTCGGCTTGGGCCTGACTGACCTGTGCATCCGCCTGATCCACCGCCTGACTTTCCGAGTAGCGAAAGAGCGGCTGGCGCAGTGAGATCCCGTAGGTCAGCTCACGGTACTGGTCATCTGCGTCGCGGTTATCTATCGCATTGTACGTGGAGTCCAGCGAAGCATTCGGTCGCAGCCCGGCCTTTGCCTGAGGGAGCAGCTCCTCTCGGGCGTTTAGATCGGCGATGGCCTGCTGGAACTGAGGATCACTGCTGCGTGCCCGCTCATAAATGCTGGATAGGCCTTCGGCGCTGGCGAAGTTTGGGACAGCCACCATAAAGGCGGCGGTCAATAGGGCCGCGGCGACTGGCTTTCTTTCCGGATAAGGCATGAGTAGATCCTGTCTGATCAGTATTGTGGGAGGCCGGGATCGACACAACGGCACCAGGCATCTATCCCGCCACTCAGATTGAGGACTCGCTGATGACCGTTTTGTTCGAGCCAGCTAGCCACCTGAGCGCTCCGAATCCCATGATGGCAGATCACAACGGTGTCCACGTCCTTTGGGAGTTTGCTCAGAAGGGAAGGACTCATCCGGCTCATCGGCGCGAAAATGCTGCCCTCAAGATGATTGATATCGGTTTCCCAGTCCTCGCGCACATCGAGCAGAGTGAGATGTGCCTGTCCCTTACTTAACTGCTCGTTCAATTCCGTGGGTGTGATGGTCTTCAATGCGTTGATCCGATAAAACGCGGGCTCTAGACCGCGAAGCTGCGTGTGACCGGCGCGCCAACCAGTGCGGGCGCGCTTGTATCAAACAGGCTCTCGCATGCCCACTGGTCGTCTGAGACCCGCGTGATCAGGACAGCCTCCATGATCGGTAGCTGTCCCAGTATCAGAAACAACCGCCCCCCCTCAGTGAGGCTGCGGTGAAACCCCTGATGGAGCTCGGGCAGAGAGCCGGTGACGGCAATTACGTCGTAAAGTTGCCCATCGTCCCAGCCCGATGCCGCGTCCGCGGTCTCAAGACGAATGTTCTCGGCGCCCTGCTGCTTGAGGTTCTTCGACGCCAACTCAGTGAACCCCACGTACAAGTCAATACTGGTTACATCTTCGGCCATCTCACTCAGACAGGCCGTCAGATAGCCCGATCCTGTGCCAATCTCGAGCACCCGCTCGTTTGGTTGCGGGTCGAGTGCCTGGAGAAGCCGTGCTTCAACCTTTGGTTCCAGCATCACTTGGTCGTTCCCAAGCGGAATCTGCATATCGGCATAAGCGAGGTTTGCAAACGCCGTCGGCACAAAAGCATGGCGTGGCAGCTTTTGCATGACTTCCAGCACCCGCTCATTGAGGACATCCCAGGTGCGTAACTGCTGTTCCACCATGTTTTCCTGCGCAGTGGCGAGGTCTACGTCGGTCATCGAGCTAAACTCATGATTAAAAAAATAAAATTCGGTATTGGGCGAAAGACTGGGGTGCAGACGGCGCGGTTTAGCGCGCTGTCTGCGACAATGTGCCTGTCCCAAACCTGAACACTGCCGTGAAGGTTAAGTTGTTTGGTTGAACGCGACAAGCGCGACCGCTACCCCCTCATATGGGGGATACCATTAGAGTCGCAGGGTGTGGATACTTGAAACCGACCAGCCGCTGGCCCGTCGGATTTGGCAGCAGGGAAGCTGATATGTCCCCGGATTGGCGGCTGGTCACCTTTTTTCTGCCGATCATTTCCCTTTAACGATCGCATCACGTTCGTGCCTGTCCTATTGCTCTAGGCCATAGCGTCCGCCCGGGCGTCCTGTACCTATGAAGGCGTGCCTGAAGCGTCGCAATCCCCAACCACCGCCTCCGCCTATCGCTCATTTGCTACCGCTCGATCAGTAACCAATTGATCAGGCTGGTAAAAGTCATCTGCTTCGGAGACACTCAAATCGTGGTCAGTCGCCGGCAATGCGGTTAAGGAAAGGATGCCGGACCGCCCGGCCGGCGGCTGTTTCCACTCTATTCACTGCCACTCTCCGCCGAACGGAGAGCCTGCCGAGGAATTGCTTGAGAATGGGACAGCCGCGCCGTACTCAGATTGCACTCGATGCAACGCCTTATTATCACCTGGTCTCCCGTTGTGTGCGGCGGCAGTTCCTGTGTGGTGATGACCCATTGACAGGCATCGATTACTCTCACCGGCGCGAGTGGATTCGGATGCGGCTTGGTCGGCTTGTGGATGCTTTCGCGGTTAAGCTGTGCGCCTACGCGGTCATGTCGAACCACTACCATCTAGTCGTGCGAGTCGACGAGTCAGATGCAATGTCGTGGTCGCCCGTTGAGGTACTGCGCCGTTGGCTGAGTGTGTTCAAAGGCCCCGCGTGGATGCATGAGATGATCAAAGCTGATCATTCCACTGGCCTTCATCCCGGGATGAAGCGGGTGATAGAGGCGTATCGGTCACGACTAATGAGTATCTCCTGGTTCATGCGCTGTTTGAATGAACCGATTGCGCGACGCGCCAACCAAGAGGACGGAGTTACCGGTCACTTCTGGCAGGGGCGCTACCGCTGTCAGGCGCTCGCGGATGAGGGTGCCGTACTTGCCGCGATGGCGTATGTCGACCTCAATCCAGTGAGGGCCGGGATCGTGGACCGCCCAGAGGCAGCGTCGGAGTGCTCCGCTAACCAGCGATTCAATGACGCCGGTACTGGGCTTGGCAGCGACTCGCAGAGTCCAAGCATTATGGCGTTCGACGGGAGTCATTCGCCAGCGGGTGCAGAGGCATTGCCCGGTCATGAGCTTGAATACCTCGAACTCCTTGAATGGACTGGACGATGCATAGTGCGTCCTGACTCGGCAGTCATCGCTACTGAATTGCCACCTGTTCTGGCTCGTCTCGGTCTAGCAGCATCTGGAATGATGGAGTTTGTGACTGGCGAGCGGCGATACAACCAGTCAGTGCTTGGGCATGCCAGCAGCCTGTCTGGGCTCGCACGCCAGTTCGGACGGCGCTACGTCAGAGGCTATCGTGGCGTCGCCGGTTTGTTTGCGGATGTCGGTCGTGGATTCAGCCCGACAGGTTAGCGCGTGGGTCGAACTCCAGAGCCTTCTCCATCGATCTGAAAAGCGATTTTGCTTCCTCTCCCTTCGCGGGCGGATTGACGATCAGAAGGCTTATGTATTGATCGCCGGGTTTTTTGCCCGGGAGCCCACGGCCTTTCAGCCGTAAACGCTTCTGACTCTGGCTTTCGGCCGGGATGTTCAGCTCAACCTTGCCGCCGAGCGTTGGCACTGCCACCGTCGCACCTAATGCTGCTTCCCAAGGCGCGATCGGCAGCGTTAGGTGGATATTCTTCCCATCGAGCTGGAAATGCCGATGTGGCTTAATGTTGACTTTGATGAGTAGATCGCCGTCATCGGCGCCATTTGGTGAAGACTCACCCAGACCCTTGAGCCTGATTTTCTGCCCGTCAGTCACGCCCGCCGGGATCTTTACCCGTAATTCACGAGGTGCCTGTCCCGTCGTGCTCAAGGTAACTGTCTTCGTTGAGCCCGCGAAGGCATCTTCAAGTTCAATGGTCAGCTCGGCGTTAATGTCGCGGCCATGTGAGGGCCCGTAGTGCCTGTCCCATTCTGAAGTCTGTCGTTGGTCTCTACCGAAGGGGTCATTGAAGCCGCCTCTCGCGCCATGCCCGAAAATGCTCTCGAAGAAGTCGCTGAAGTCCTCGAAATTGCCTTCTGTACCAGCGCTATAGGTTTGCCGTGACTTAGTGCGCTGACCGCCTGGTGGTGGCGTAAAGTCTTGTCCGGATTGCCAATTTTCTCCCAGCTGGTCATAGAGCTTGCGTTTCTCTGGGTCTTTCAAGACTTCGTAAGCCTCGGCGACACGTTTGAATTGAGCCTCAGCGTTCGGCTCCTCGCTCACATCCGGATGATAGCGCCGGGCGAGTCGCCGGTAAGCCTTTTTGATGTCATCGTCTGATGCATCCTGACTGATGCCGAGCGTTTTGTAGTAGTCCCGGTATTCCATTTCCTGTTTGTGCCTGTCCCAAACGAATCCTACTGCAGACCTTGTGCTTTCCCGGAGTAAATTCAAGTAGTAAGGGGCGCTGACGTTGCAGGAGCAGATCGATGCTGGTATAAAGCACGGCTCAGCGAGCGCAACAGCGCAACGGCTCTGTAACGGATTTCGGGAGGGCCAAATGGCCAAAGTCTGTCAGGTCACCGGCAAGCGCCCGATGACCGGAAACAATGTCTCACACGCAAACAACAAGACACGCCGCCGGTTCCTGCCCAATCTGCGTTACCACCGGTTCTGGCTCGAGAGCGAGAGCCGCTGGGTGAGGCTGCGGATCTCGAGCAAGGGTATGCGGCTTATTGATAAGCTGGGCATCGAGCAGGTCGTGTCTGACCTGCGTAGCCGTGGCGAGAGAGTCTGAGGTAAATCATGCGCGATAAGATTAAGCTTGTTTCGACCGCCGGGACTGGACACTTCTACACGACCGATAAAAACCGCCGGAACACTCCGCACAAGCTCGAGTTTCGGAAGTTTGACCCTGTTGTCCGTAAGCATGTGGTCTACAAGGAAGCAAAGATTAAGTGAAAGGCGCACCTACGCGCTGATCCAAAAGCCCGCCACGTGCGGGCTTTTTTATGTCCGCACCCTGGATGGACTCAAGCCTGATGCCCGAATTGCCGGAAGTGGAAACGACACGAAGGGGGTTGGCACCTTACTGTGTCGGAGCGTTGATCGATCGGGTGATAGTCCGTGAATCGAGACTGCGCTGGCCCGTTCCGGCTGCGCTCTCCGATCGTATAACCGGTGCTCAGGTCCAGAGTTTGGACCGGCGCGCCAAGTATCTGATTATGCGGCTCGATTCGGATAACGCACTGCTTATTCATTTGGGTATGTCCGGCTATATCCGCGTTGTCCCACGCGCAACGCCGCCTCAGAAGCATGACCACATTGATCTGGTATTCAGTAACGACCGATGCCTCCGCTTCCATGATCCCCGTCGGTTCGGGAGCGTTCATTTGATTGACGAGCCTGCCGAATCGCACGCTCTGCTAAGCAAACTCGGACCTGAGCCCTTCGATGACAGGTTCGATGGCGCCTATCTGTATGCCATAGCGGATAAGCGTCGATTAGCGGTCAAATCGTTCATCATGGACAGTCATATCGTTGTCGGTGTCGGTAACATCTACGCCACCGAGGCACTGCACCGGGCTGGTATTCATCCCGGACGCAGCGCGGGACGGGTTTCCCAGCGCCGCTACGATAGACTCGCCGCCTCCATTCAAGCCGTCTTGTCCGAGGCTATTGAGGCAGGTGGCACGACCTTGCGGGATTTCGCCCGCAGCGATGGCCAGCCGGGCTATTTCCAGCAGTCACTGGACGCTTACGGGCGAGGTGGGACGACGTGCCCGCGCTGTGGGAGGACGATGCGCTCAACACGACTCGCTCAGCGTGCCACCGTCTATTGCCCTGGCTGCCAGCGCTGACCGGCTGGGTCAGTTAGATGACTCGTTAAGTGCCTGTCCCGAACAGCCCCCTTAACGTGCCTGTCCCAAACATACTCTCCAAACATACTCTCCAAACATACTCTCACCCACCATGGGCGGTTAGATGTGCGGAATCGTTGTCGGATACTGTCCCGGGCGCGATGCCTGGCGATGTACCGCCGATCGGATGTTTTTGCGCCAACGTGTTTCTCGGACACACTCTCGCTGAACCTGCTGCGGGAGAGGTTGGACACCCGCACGATTCATCAATCTATTTGCCTAACGGTCGGACATTCAATAAAGGAGATAGCTTTGTACATTAACGCGGATCTCAAACAGCGAGCGGCTGTTCGCTTCAATGCCAGCGACTGGGTTGCTTCCCCCATGCCGGGAGTGGAGCGGCGGATGCTCGACCGCGTGGGAGAAGAGGTCGCGCGGGCTACGAGTATTGTGCGCTTCGCCCCGGGCAGCGCTTTTTCGGCACATGCCCATGATGGTGGCGAGGAGTACATCGTACTCGACGGGACTTTCCAGGATGAGGACGGGGACTTTCCGACGGGATGCTATGTACGCAACCCACCAACAACCTCGCATACCCCAGCGGCGACGGATGGCGCGACGATTCTCGTCAAACTGCATCAATTCGATCCCGAGGATCGGACGTCCGTTCGGCTCGATACGAATCAAGCGACGTGGGATCAGCCCGCGATCGGCGTTGAGCGTTTACTTCTTCATGAGGACCCGCGTGAACAGGTGGTTATGGAGAGCTGGGCGCCCGGGACCCGTCGTCACCTTGATGCAACGGGCGGGCTTGAGGTGTTTCTGCTGTCCGGTGAGCTTTCCGACGGAACTGATAGCATCGAGGCATGGGACTGGCTCCGCCTGCCGCCAGGGTCGGTCTTCGAGGCCGAAGCAGGTCCCGACGGCGCACGACTGTGGTTTAAGAGCGGGCATTTAAGTCATGTGGCCGACGGGCCCGCATAAACCGATATCAGGCTGAGCCCGCCCTGAACCGGCGACCGATTAGCCGAGCTCAGCGAGGACGCGGTCGGTAAATTCAACGGTGCCGGCTTGCCCGCCAAGGTCGCGCGTCATGACGCGACCCTCGGCGGTTACGGCCTCGAGGGCGCCCATCAGATCCTGGGCAGCGTCATGTTCCTTGAGATCTTCGAGCATCATGACGACGCTCCAGATCATGGCGATTGGATTGGCGATATCGCCGCCCGCGATATCCGGCGCCGAGCCATGCACCGGCTCAAACATGGACGGTACCGCTGGATCGGGGTTGATATTCGCCGAGGGCGCCACGCCAATGCCGCCGGCGGTTGCGGGCCCGAGATCCGAGAGGATGTCGCCGAACAGGTTGGTGCCAACGATCACGTCGAACCAGTCCGGGTGAGTGACGAGATTCGCGGCGAGGATGTCGACGTGATACTGCTCGACCGAGATATCGGGATAGCGGGGGGCCATTGCGGCGACCTGTTCGTCCCAGAAGGGCATGCTGTGCTTGATGCCGTTGGATTTGGTTGCATAGGCGAGTGTCTGACGGGACCGCGACTGTGCCGTCTGGAAGGCGTAATCCAGAATCCGCTCACTGCCCTTGCGCGTGATGACGTTCGCCTGGATCGCCATCGCTTCGGGTAATCCGTCGTACAGCCGGCCACCAATGTCGGAGTACTCACCCTCGTTATTCTCGCGGATCACCAGATAGTTGATGTCCTCCGGGCCACGATCTCGCAGGGCAGACGTCAGGCCCTGAAGTAGACGAACCGGTCGAAGATTAACGTACTGCCCGAACTCCCGGCGGATGGGCAGTAGTAAGCCCCATAGCGAGATGTGATCGGGGACACCTGGATAGCCCACCGCGCCCAGCAGGATCGCGTCATGCGCTCGGAGCTGATCGATGCCGTCATCCGGCATCATAGCGCCGTGTTGCGCGTAGTACTCGCAAGAGTAAGGGAAGTCAGAGAGCGCGAAATCAAGGCCCGGGCGGCGTGCGAGCGCGTTGAGGCAGCGAATGGCGCTGGGCATGACCTCTCTGCCGATGCCGTCCCCGGGGATGAGTGCGATGCGGTGCGTCATAGCGTGCCTCTATTGTTCAGTTCGACTCGGAGAGGACGCCCGCACGCAGGGTCAGGCGACGGTCGACGCTCGGTAGCGCCTCCGATCCATGCCCAAGAACGATCGCGGTGCGCTTGGCAAGCCACTCGGACAGAGTGGCGGAAACCGCTCGGGCGGTGTCCTCGTCGAGACCAGTAAGCGGTTCATCGAGAATGACGAGTTTCGGATTCCGCATGAAAAGTCGGGCAAGTGCAAGACGTCGTGCCTGTCCCGCTGATAGCTCCATCCCGGATTCGCCCACCCAGGTATGGAGTCCGTGATCGGTGGATGCGACGAAGTCACTCAACTCGACGCTTTGCAGAGCTGTCCACATCGTCGGCTCATCGGCATCGCGATTGGCAATTCGGAGATTGCCGGCGAATGTGCCGCTGAAAAGATCGGTCTGCTGAGTAAGATAGGCCAGCTCCAGGTAGAGCGAATCCACGCTGAAATCCCCAATGTCAGTGCCATCGATCTGGATTCTGCCGCTATCGGCTGCGATCTGCCCGGCGATCATGGCGGCAATGCTGGATTTGCCGCATCCCGAAATGCCGATTACGCCAATGGTCTCTGCGGGGTGGATGTCGAGGTTCAAGCCATCGAGGACTCTGGCCCCTGCACCTCGAATCAGCGAAACGGACTCGATCGTCACCCGTGGCGCGGCGGTGAGACCGCTTGTTCTCAGCGCCGATCCCATGCCGGTGGCCATGTCCTCGATTGTGCCTGTCCCATAGCGTAGACGTTCCGCCGAGGCTCGCGCCCGGGCGAGCTGAAGGCCCGCGGCGGGGAGGACACCCAGGGGTTCGAGGAGGGCAAGCACGGCAAGCGGCATCATCACGCCGACGGGACCGCTGATCTGGCCGGTCTGCACGAGATGTAGTGCAACAAGCAGGACACCGATTGCGGTCAATTGCACACCGCTATTCAGGAATGCTTCGCCATAGGCCATCCGCTTGGCGAGCCGCTCATCGCGCCGTCGAGCTTCATGATCGGCATCCATGACCGCTTGTCGGTGATGGTCGAGACTGCCGAAGGCGGTGAGCTCCGATAGCCCGGTGACATGGTCCATGGCGGTGGCCCGTAACGCCGCCGATGATTCCGCCAGATCGCGGGTCAGGCGCTGACCGGTCCGCCATGACATCAGCAGTGAGCCGCCCGCCATCGTCGTCAGCACCAGAGCGACGAGTCCGCCGAGCCAGGGTGCGCCGATCGCGAGTAGTGCACCGACAATGAGGATGGCGAGCAATGCGACCAGCGGTGGTGAAAGCCCGCGCAGGTACAGCCCATCCAGCCGGTCGATGTCGGTGGTCAGCCGGTTCAGTAGCTCGCCACTGCGAAGGCGTGCCATCTCCGCCGGATTGAGTCGACTCAGCATGGTAAACACCCGGCCCCGCAGGTCCCGGAGGAGCTGCAGGACGGTGTCGTGGTTGAATATGCGCTCGAAATACCGGGCAGCTGTTCGGGAGACGGCAAACGCTCGGATGCCACCTCCCGGGACGTAGATATCCAACGTGGCGGCGACACCGGCGGCCAGCAGGGCACCGGTGACAGCAGTGGCTGTAATGAACCATCCCGACAGAGCAAGTAGTCCGATCCCCGAGGCGCTGGTCGCAAGCATGAGCACCGCGCCCAGTGCGAGCCGGCCGCGATAACGGCCCAGCATCTGGAGATAGGGCTTTAGTTCATTCATCGACGATCATCTCGAGGCGCTGGTCACTGATGCGGTAGCGACGATCGGCCACTGTGCGGAGCGCGGCGTCATGACTGCTGATTACAACGGCTCTTCCCTCACTCGCCAGGGTGTTGATGGCCTTCAGGACATACGCCTCGGTTGTTGCATCGAGAGCGTTGGTCGGCTCGTCGAGCAGGATCATGGGCGCTGGCGAGATCAGCGCCCTGGCAAGCGCGACGCGCTGGGACTGTCCGCCTGACAGCGAGAGACCGCGTTCGCCCACAGTGGTGTTGAGCCCTAGCTCCAATCGCTCCGTGAATTCCATGACGCCGGCCTGATGAGCGGCATCGACGATCATCTGCTCGCTCGCCTCGGGGTTGCCGAAGCGGATATTGGCCCGAATGCTTGCATTCGCGAGGAAAGGTGGCGAGCCCAGCCAGCCGATGCGGCGATCCGGAAAGCGGCTATCGATTCGGCCCTCAGCGGGGGGCAATAGACCGGCGATCGTCAGCAACAATGAGGTCTTGCCGGTGCCGGACGGGCCTTCGATCAAAACCCGTTCGCCGGCGTCTGCGCTGAACGAATCCACATGGACAACCGTTCCACGTCCGACACGGTCGACTCGAAGCTTCGAGATCTGCAATGTGCCTGTCCCAAAGTTTCCCCCAAGGTTCTCACCCTCGAGCAACGTGCCTGTCCCGAAGTTTCCCTCCGTCGCGGGTCGCGATTCGAGCTCGTTGAGCAGCTCGGCGGCGCCGAGGGCAGTGGCGCGGTCGTGGTAGTGCTGAGCGAGCGTGCGTAGTGGCTGGAAAAACTCCGGTGCGAGCAGAAGGATGAACAGGCCACTGAAAAGCGTGAGCTGTGTCGACGGGCCATATTCGATATAGCCGAGCAGCCCGAAGCCGATATAGATCGCCACGACTGCGATGGCTACTGAGGCGAAGAACTCAAGGACGGCGGAGGACAGGAAAGCGACGCGGAGGACGCGCATACTCCGTTGCCGGTATTCGTCCGAGCCCGAGACGATACCCTCTGCGGCGTCCTCCGTTCGTCCGAAAAGCCGCAGCGTGGTAAGACCGCGAACGCGATCCAGGAACTGCCCTGACAATCGACCCAGTGCCAGGAACTGGTCCCGGTTCAGTCGTTCCGCGCCCATACCGACCAGCGCCATGAAAAGAGGGATGAGCGGCGCGGACAGCAGCAGGAAACTTGCCGCGATCCAGTCCAGCGTGTAGGCGGTGACCGCAATCGCAGCCGGCACGATGACCGAGATGGTCATCTGTGGAACGTAGCGTGCGAAATACCCGTCGAGTGCGTCCACCTGATCGGTCAGCTGACTGCTCAGCTGACCGCCGCTCATATCCGCCAGACCCGCCGGGCCCAGCGCTTCGACATGATGAAGGAGGCGACGGCGGACGGTGGCGCGGACTCGGGCGGCGGCAGAGATGCCAGCGGCCGAGCGCAGCGACGCGAACACCGGTCTCAGGCTCACCACGCCGATCAGTAACAGGGCGGGGATCACGAAATCGACCAGCGGCCGCTCGTTCATGACAACCTGCTGCACGAGCCAGGCGATGAAACCCGCCTGAGCGATGATCAGTCCACCTTCGATGGTGCCGCATAGCGCGGCCAGCCGGAGCGGCCCGGCAACTTCACGGCGTTGCCGGGCCAGCCATTCTTTCGGCGTCATTCCCTAGTGATAGCCCTCGCCGGCACGAACCTTGCCGCGGAAGACCCAGTAGGTCCAGGCGGTGTAGGCCAGAACGACCGGGATCACGAAAAGCACGCCGACCAGTAGGAAGGCCTGCGACTCCGGCGCCGAGGCAGCGTCATAGAGCGTGTAGTCCGGCGGGACGACGTAGGGCCACTTACTGGCGAGCAGTCCGAGGTAGGTAAAGACGAAAAGCCCCATCGTCGCGACAAACGGTAGCCCTTCATCCCGACGACGGACCGCCCGGAGGATGAGATAGGCGCATCCCATCGCGCCGGCTGGCAGCAGCCAGATCACGAACAGGTTGCTGAACCAGCGATCGCGCACGAATTCGTCGACCAGCGGCGTCCAGAAACTGATGATGAGGAAGATGCTGAGCAGTCCGGCGAGCAGCCTTGGCGTCATACGGTATGCCCAATCCTGGACTGATCCCTCGGTCTTCATGATCAGCCACGTGCTGCCGAGCAGCGCGTAGCCGATAAGCAGCCCGACACCGGTCAGCAGCGAGAACGGCGTCAGCCAGTCAAACGCACCGCCGGTATAGACCATATTCTCGGTCTGATAGCCCTGAATGTAAGAGCCGACGACAATCCCCTGAGCCAGGGCGGCAACGCCCGAGCCCACGCAGAACGCGGTACTCCAGTAGGCTTTTTTCTCGCGGCTTGCCTTGAATCGGAATTCGAAGGCGACTCCGCGGAAGATCAGCCCGGCAAGCAGGAGGAATACGCCGAGGTACAGGGCCGGCAGCAGCACAGAATAAACCAGCGGGAAAGCGCCCAGCAGGCCGGCGCCGCCCAGTACCAGCCAGGTCTCGTTACCGTCCCAGAAGGGCGCGACCGAATTCATCATGATGTCGCGCGACTCTTCGTCCGGAGCGAAGGGATAGAGGATCCCCACGCCCAGATCGAAGCCGTCCATCAGGACGTACATGATCACGCCAAAGGCAATGATGGCCGCCCAGATCATTGTGAAGTCGATCATGTCCAGTCTCCCTTCAGCGGCGCAGCGGGCGCTGCATTGCCGATCGGGCCACCGCCGGAGAGCGGACGCTTGGGATGGGCGCCAGACTCATCGCTACCGGGGACCGTCTCATCCATGCCGCCCTTGACGACCTGCCAGAGATAATAGCCGCCAGCACCGTAGACCACGGCGTAGACCGCCATATAGCCGATCAGGCTGACAACGGCCATCCAGCCACTCAATGACGGAGTGATGCCCTCAGAGAAGCTGACCATGCCGTAGACCAGCCAGGGCGCCCGCCCCGATTCCGTAGTGAACCAGCCTGCGACAACAGCGATGAATGGCGCAGCAATCATCAACGGCATCACCCGGTGGAACAGTCCCGGCTCATAGAGCTGCCGGCGGAGTCGCAGGACCAAGCCCCAGATGCCGATGGCGATCATCAGGAATCCGATGCCCACCATGGTGCGGAACGTCCAGAAAACGATCGATACCGGTGGCTGCTCTGCCGCAGAGGCCTCATTGATACCCGGAACCACGCCGTCCGCGTGATGGGTAAGGATGATGCTTGCCAGGTTCGGTACACCGACCTCGAACAGGTTGCCTTGCTCGTCCTTGCTTGGCAGTGCAAACAGCAGCAGTGGCGCACCGGCCTGGGTTTCCCAGTTGCCTTCCATCGCAGCCAGCTTCGTCGGCTGGTATTCCATGGTGTTGAGGCCGTGGAAGTCACCGATCACCGCCTGTGCCGGCGCCAGGAACAGGATCATCCACAGACACATCGACAGTGCCTTCTTGTTCGCCTCGACCATGTGGCCCTTGAGCAGATACCAGGCGCTGATGCCGGCAACCACGAAACTGCCGGTCAGGAAGCTGGCAACGGCCATGTGCGTGAACCGATACGGGAACGACGGATTAAAGATCGCCTCGGTCCAGCTCGTTACATGGAATACACCGTCGCGGAAATCAACGCCGGCGGGCGTATGCATCCAGCTGTTGGCGGCAAGGATCCAGAACGCCGAGATGAACGTTCCCAGGGCAACCATGCATGCCGCGAACAGATGAGTGCCCCGCGGCACCTTCTCGCGGCCGAATAGCAGTACACCCAGGAATGCGGCCTCGAGGAAGAACGCGGTCACCACCTCGTAACTCAGAACGGGCCCGAGGAAATTTGCGGATGCCTGTGAGAAGTTGCTCCAGTTGGTACCGAACTGGAACGACATCACGATGCCCGAGACCACGCCCATGCCAAACGCGACAGCGAAGACCTTCGTCCAGAACCGTGATAACTGGGCCCATGCCCGGTTGCCGGTCTTAAAGTGCAGGCCTTCCAGCAGCGCGATATACGACGCCAGCCCGATGGTGAACACCGGGAAGATGGCGTGGAACGAGATGATAAAAGCGAACTGGATCCGCGATATCAGTACTGGATCAAATTCCATGACATTTGCCTCTGTCTTATCCAATCAGGGCGCAGCGATGACGCCTTGTCTCTACCCGGGCCGGCGCGAGTGGCCTGGTTTCAGTCAGTCTTTCCGTCCGTGTTCACCTGGCCGATCCGATTGAGCGCCGGCAGATCGGTAATGGTGATCAGCCCGCGCTCGAGTTCGACCATCCCGCGACGCTCAAACTCCTTGAGGAGTCGACTGACAACCTCACGAGCAGACCCCAATTCTACCGCAAGATCCTGATGAGTGGCCGATAATCGTCCATATGATTGACGCTCGACAAGTCGCTGGGCCAATCGCTCATCCAATCGACGGAAAGCGACCTCTTCGATGACCAGCATCAGCGACTGCAATCGTTGACCATAACTCTCGAGCAGCGCCCGGCGGAAACACACTGCATCATTCATCAGTTTCTCGGTCAGTCCTGCGGGGATGACCAGCACCTCGCTGTCCTGCTCAACAACTGCCTCTGATTGATGGCTGTTATTCGTGAGCAGACAACCGAGAGAGAGGGGGCACATCTCTCCTCCTTTGATGCGATAGAGGACGATTTCGTTCCCGGAGGCGCCGATCATCTGTACGCGGATCTCGCCACTGAGCACCAGCGGCAGTCCCTGACATGGATCGCCTGCCGCGAACAACGGCGTACCGGCCGAGACCTGCATGCGCCTTCCGCCTTCATGCACGCGATGCCACGTCCCCTCGTCCAGCGCTTCGAACAATGCATTGCTCGTGACTGCGGTTTGCTCGGGATCCATCACGACTCTGACCTACCTGTGTTGTGTGACTTCATCACTGAATGACCCGCGTGGGGAAGCGCTTACTGGACCCATCATTTAACCCGAACCTGACTCGCACTGTAAGGAGCAAATGAATGCTTAAAAGGAACATCGGACCCGTTGACCGAACCCTACGCATCGCAGTGGGCCTCGCCCTGATCGCGCTGGCGGTCTTCAATCAGGGCATGGCGTGGGGCTGGATCGGTGTAGTGCCGTTGGCAACCGCTGTGTTCAGCGTCTGCCCGGCCTATAGCCTGCTCGGTCTGAATACCTGCGGTCGCAGCACCTGATCCATCCCATGCTACAACAGGAGTGACCAACATGAAGACGATACAACCACTGCTCGCCAGCCTTGTGTTCACATTGTTCTCCGCGGCAGCGGTCGCTCAGGGCGGTGCGGATATGCTCACCATCCTGACCAGCGACGAGGACGATACACAGGCGATGGCGCTGATCCTCACCATGCAGGCGCAGAAGAAGGGCGCAATCCCTCAGGTGCTGCTCTGCGATGAAGCGGGTGACCTCGCCGTAACGGCGCAGACGGGTGAATCGGAGACCCTGCGCGGGCCTGATGCAAGCCCGGCGCAGATGATCCAGCGGCTGGTGAGTAACGGTGTTCAGGTAGATGTCTGCGCCATTTACCTGCCGAATCGCGACTATACCGAGGCTGATCTGATTGATGGCGTGGGCGTCGCCCAGCCACCGGCGATTGGCGCGCTCGTCGCAGATCCTGATGTCCGTCGCTTCACGTTCTGATAATAAAGGGATGAATATGCGCTTACCTGAATTACTCGTCGCGACCCTTTTGGGCGTCGCGATGACGCTACCCGGTATGGCGGTCGCCCAGACGACTGACGCGGTGGCGGTACCGGGGCCGGTGGTGGATGCCGAATGGGTGCTGGATCATGAAAAAGCCACCACTCTCATTAATGTCTCGCGTCGTCCGTCCAATTACGATGCCACCGGATTCATTGACGACGCGCCGTTTGTCGGGCTGTCCGAATTCATGACTGAGCGCCCAGGCATGAAGGGCACAATCCAGTATCTGGCGCCGTCACCCGAGCGCTTTGAGACCGTCATGCAAGGGCTGGGCGTGGATGATGACGATGCGATTGTCATCGCACCGGCGGGTGACAGGGTCTATGGCGATGCGACAGTGGCCACCCGGTTTTACTGGCAACTGAAATACCTTGGCCACGACAACGTGGCGATCCTTGATGGGGGCGTGGCCGCCTGGGATGCCGCGGGTGGCGCGGTTGCGGATTCGCCCGGATCGTCGGCGAATGGCCGTTATACCGCCGGCGCTGCTCGGGATGCGTTGTTCTCGGCGACGGAGGACGTCCAGGCCGTGATTGATGGCGGGCGATCAGCGCAACTGGTGGATAATCGTCCGCTTGTCCAGTTCACCGGCCAGATGAGCAAAGACTATGTGGATGGCAATGGCCATCTGCCCGGTGCCCGACCTGTTCCGTTCACACTCTTTGTAGAGGTCCGGGATGGCGTGGTCTATTGGCGCTCGCCGAAATCGGCACAGTCGATTGTCTCGGCGATGCTGCCTGACGTGGATGGCCCGATCATCAATTATTGCAATTCGGGCCACGTATCGTCGCTGGCCTGGTTCGGAATGTCCGAGATTGCCGACCTGCCCAATGTCTCGCTCTACGATGGCTCACTGCATGAGTGGACCCTCGACGGTGATCGCTCACTGGTGATCGGCGAATAATCGCGGTGTTTGGGGCGGGCTTTGTGCCTGTCCCAAACCTCCCTAAACCCCCAGCGCCAGCTGGGCGGCGATCAGCCACATGACAGCGCCGATTGCGGCCTCGAGCAGGCGCCAGACCATTGGGCGGGCGAAGAGGCGTTGCAGTCTCTGCGCGCCGTAGCCCAACGTGAAGAAGAACAGGAAAGACCCCGAGATCGCACCGCCGGCGAATGCACCCCGGGTCCCCTGGTACTGAGAAGAGACGGTGCCCAGCATCACCACCGTATCCAGATAGACGTGCGGATTGAGCCAGGTTATGGCCAGGCAGGTGACCAGCGTCGTGCGCAGTGAGTCCTTGGGCCTGCCGCCAGCGACGGCGCTATCCGGCTGCAGCGCACCCTGGTGACGCACCGCGGCCAGCAGGCTTCGGGCGCCATAGAGGAAAAGGAAGAGTGCGCCGGCCGTGCGCATAGCCGGTTCGAGCCAGGGTAGCCAGGCAGTTACCTGGCCAAAGCTGGTTACGCCAATGGTGATCAGGATCGCGTCGGAGAGCGCGCAGACAAGACATACCGTAAAGACATGTTGTCCGTTGAGGCCCTGTTTAAGGACAAAGGCGTTCTGGGCACCGATCGCGACGATGAGCCCAAGGCCCACCGCCAGACCGGTGGCAAAGACCGTGATCAGCGCTATTCATCCATCCACTGACTGCTGCCCATGGCCTGCGCCCGCTCGAGGGTCGCCTGCGGGTCACGGCGACTGCGCCTGACCGAAGGATCAGCCTCTGGCCAGCCCTGCACATGATCCACCACCAGATCCGTGAGCATGTCGACATGATCCTCGCGCGCATTGAGTGCGCGGATGTAGCGCAGGTGCTCGCCACCGTTGTCTTCGAAGATCTCGGCGTTCTCGCCCTCGATTTCCTCAAGCGTCTCAAGGCAGTCGGCGGAAAAGCCGGGACAGATGACGTCCAGGGTCTTCATGCCGGATTCCGCGAGCGACTTCACGGTCTCGTCGGTATAGGGCTGCAGCCAGACCTCACGCCCGAACAGCGACTGGAAGGTCACCTGCCACTCATCGTCCGCCAGTTCCAGCTGTTCGGCGACCAGACGGGCGGTCTTCTGGCACTGGCAATGATAGTTATCGCCGTTGAGCAGGTATCGCCGCGGCATCCCGTGGAAGGAGAACAGCATCTTCTCAGGCTTGCCATGGACTTCGCGATGCTCACGGATACTGTTCGCAAGCGCTGTGATGTAGCCGGGATCGTCGTGGTACTGGCCGACCAGCCGAAGCTCGGGGATCTTGCGCCACTTCTTGAGCTCATCGAAGACGGCATCATAGGTCGAACCGACGGTGGTTGCCGAATACTGCGGATAGAGCGGCAGCACCACGATGCGCTCTGCCCCCTCATCCCGGAGTTCCTGGAGCTTTTCGCGGATCGACGGGTTGCCGTAGCGCATTGCAAGCTTGACCGAGACGGGCCCGTTCATCCGCTCCTGCAGCCGCTCATCGATCGCCGCGGTCTGTTGCTTGCCGATGGTCAGCAGCGGGGAACCGCCTTCCTCCCAGACTTCCGCGTAGGCGGCGGCGGATTTCTTGGGCCGGGTACGCAGTATCACCCCATGAAGCAGTAGCCACCAGAGCACCCGGTTGATCTCCACAACACGCGGGTCGCCCAGAAACTCCGCAAGATAGCGGCGAAGTGCGGACGTTGTCGGCGCATCGGGCGTGCCAAGGTTGGTGACCAGCACGCCCAGACGCGGGGCATCATCGTGGCGTGCGTTGGGCTTGGAAGTGTACATCGGCATGTCGATTGACCTTGCATTTGAGATTAAAAGGCAATGATAGGCCGGAATGAGCGACGGGGAAAATGCAACAATCTGGATGGATTGATAGTCGCCGTCTATCCAATTCAGGCCGTTGGATTCACTGGATCATTCTCCGTCGTCGCTGACCATCCCGCGTGCCGGCAGGCTCCGGGTCAGCTGATCAACCAGCACGGCGGTCTGCTCCTGGCGCTGGGTGGACAGGGCATCACCGGCAACGCCACCGCCCACAGCGCCACCCACGCCGCCGAGAATGGCGCCCGTGTCGCCGTCACCGCCGACCTCCGCGCCAATGATGCCGCCACCGATCGCGCCCAGTATCTGACCCGCCCGACGGGTCATGTCCGCACCGGTGCGTGCACTGCCGGAAGCCGACCAGAGGATCGTGCCGTTGCTCACATCCACCATCTGGCCGCTCATGCTCATGTCGTCGCCGAATTCAGGGACGTTGACCAGCACGACACTGTCGACGTTGAGAATCTCGCCTGCCTTCGCCGCTCCCGAGGCAGTCGTCACATCCGAACGGGAGAAATCCTGTTCGGTGAGAACGGTCTTGATCTGGCTGCGCTCGACCGGGCTGTAGCCGCGGCCCAGCAGCGCCTGATTGAACATGCTGGCAACCTGATCCCGGGCCGCCTGGCCGCCGATACCATCCACCGAGACCACGGCGGTGCGCTCCACCGTCGCGAAGTCATAGCTGCGGTTGTACTCCCCGCTACCGCTGACCGAGGCGCAACCCGCGACCAGCAGTGCGATGGCCATCAGGGCCCCAAAAGTCAGTAAGCGCTGTGTTGTTGGCATGGGTTCGCTCCATCGTCGTGTTCAGTGATCAGACCGTGAGCTTGCCTGATCATTCATCTGTTTGATTCTAGCGCACCAATGCGTCAGCCGGCGTCGCCGTCATGTCCCCCCTCGAGGTGATGGGCCATGGGCGACCACTGCCCGTCGCTGGTATAGCGCCACGCAAGCCGGCCCTGATTGTCCATCGCCAGCAAGTGCAGCCAGCGGTTGTCGAACAATGCCTGTACCGAGGGATGCCGGGCGAGCGTGTCGCTGATCGCCGCTTTTGGCGCCTGGATGGCGACGGTCAGTCGCAGGGGGTCATGGCGTCGACCCTCACCGTCGTGGACCGACTGCCATGGCAGACCGGTACGCAGCATCCCGCCGTTGCCCTCAAGCACGCCGATGCCACCGACGATGTTGTGAATCAGCTTGTTACCAGCGCCAAATAGCGCCGGAGCGACGGCGGAGCCGTAGTACTGGAGGCTGATCCAGCTCGCAACGATCACCGGTGCGGTGAGGATGAGCTCGAGGACCGGATAGTCCTGACCGGCGTCCGCACGCCAGTCGTAATCATGGAGGAATGCCTGTCCGCCCAGATCGATACCCCGGGTAACGGTTCGAGGAGCGGCGATCAGCATCTGACACCCGGCGAGCCCCCACTCGGGCCGGACTTCGGACCAGTCCCGAGCACGCCGTTCAATGGCTCGGGTGCTCTCGGCATGGGGCAGCGACCGGCCGCGCTCGGTTCGGGCGAGCTCGCCAGCGTCGGCCATCCAGGTCTGCACGCGTATTAGCAGGTCCCGGTCCACCGCTGTTTCGAGGTCCTGATCATAGAGCTGGACCCGGTCACGGGTGGTGTCATGCAGACCGGCCATGAAGCAGGTGTCCTCGGGGAACGTGATGCCCCGATTCTTGAGGCCGGCGCGCACCGATGTGTCATTGAGCAGCCCGGCCAGTAAGCGTGCGTTGACGTCACCGGCATAGCCGCCACAGGCGCCGCACTGCAGAGCGCTGCCATGGGGGTTGTTGGTGACACTCGCGCCATGGCCCATGAGCAGAACAAGCGGTGCGAACCCATCGGTCAGCGACATCGCCCGCAGGATCGTCTCGGCGGTATCAACACGTTCACGGGCCGCCGGTAGCGGTGTGAGGTGCGGCGTTGGCCCACCCGGTAGTGGCCTGTCGGCGATGCCCAGGGCCTCCCGGGCGAGCCGGGTGATGTAGACCGGCCCCATGGCCTCGACAAACGCGAATGATGAGACCGCCGCCAGTTTGAACCGTCCCCAGGCCCGCTTGGCGCGCGCCGTATGGCGCCGTGCCGTGTCCGCGGCGTCCTGCCCGCCACCGCCCGCACGCGAGTGAAGGCTGGGCTGGAGCAGCGCCGGCAGCCGCGACTCCTGCAGATCGGAGGCGAAGCCCTGATGTGTGACCGGGACACCGAAAAAACCCGCAAATCCCATTGTCTGTGCCGCCGGTACCACCTGCTCCAGCGCGCGTCGAAAGACCTCCGAGCGGACATCGATGCAGAACGCCGCCTGCAGGGCGGGCCGCGGCGCCGCATTCGGTGGAACCGATTCGGTATCGTCATCGGTTGTGCCCATCGCCTCGGCGAGTTGACGCTGACGGGCACGCTCGGCCGCCTCCTGGAGAATCTCGTCGACCACATCGTCCGCGCTCAGGGTCACGGGTTGAGCATGGCGGGCTCTGGCATCCGCCCAGGCCGCGCTCAGTGCATCGCCGTAGTGGGTGAACAGCGCCTCGTCCCAGAGCAGGCGGATCGCCAGCAGCTCGACCAGGGTGGAGTCGGTGTCGCCCTCGAGCTCCGCCTGCCATTGCTGGTAACGGGCGTACTGCGCCCATCCCCCCAGCGTGAGTAGCAGGCTGTGCCAGTAGGTGGGCAGCATCTCTGGCGTCAGTTGGAGCCGTTCAATGGCGCGCTGCAGATAGATGCCGGGGCGGTCGGGCGCGTCGGCGACAAAGCGTGCAAACCCGGTCAGCCCGAGGATCTCCGGCGTCAGGTCATGGACGGCATGGCTGCGGAAGGCCGTCCAGGTGTCACCGCGTCGGGGTGCCGCCCACAGCGCCTGTCCCTGGTCGAAGTAGCCGCCGGCCCAGTGGCCGATGCGCTCCTCGACGATCTCCGGCCAGTCCGTCCCCGAGATCGATCGCGCCAGCTCGGCGACGGTCGGTGTCGGTTCAGCCGCAGGCCGGGGCTGTCGTGCCGCTGCCATCAGCTGTTCGCAGTCGGCGGGCCGCTCGGCGTGTGGTGAGGCCATCAACGCAGCCAGCAGATCGGCCTCAGTCATCGTGGCGGCGTCCAACTGCTCGCAGTGCCAGGCCCGTGGTGCAATCGCGTCGATCCCGCCAATCCGGCGCAGTCGGGCATGGGTGTCCGCGAGTGTCTGATGCGTCTGACCCATGAACGGATTGACGGCGACGGAGGCGGACAGGGGCCAGAGCGGCGGGATCTGGCGGCCGACCTGATCGGCGATGATCATCGGATCAGCGGACATGGGGATCTCCGTAGTGGCCGAGCAGGCGCTCGACGAGAACGTGGACATACAGGCCGTTGGCGAGATGCACCCGCAATCCCCCCACCGCCGGGTGATAGGCCCAGAGGGGGAAGAGCGCCTGAGCCAGCGCGACCAGCCCGAAGCTGGTGACGGTCAGTATCAGCAGTGCCCACTCCAGGGGGCCGGGCGCCGGTGCCACCGGTAGCGCGCGGGCGGTGAAGGCATCCGCACCGATCTGGAGCGTGAAATAGCTGATCGACGCGCCGACGGAGTAGAGCGCGGTGCGTCGGGTCAGTGTGCGCGGCGCGGCATCGGCGAGGCCCTGAGCGATTAGATAGGCGACACCGAAAATCAGCATGGCGCCGAGCGCGATGGCCTGAGGGGGCTTGTCATCGAGGCCGAAGGCGAACCCGATCACCCCGAAGATCAGCAGGGCGATGAGGAAGGCGCGGCCCACCGCCCTCGGGCTTGGAGTGGCGACCGGCCCGGGGCGGCGGATGTTGGCGACGCCGTCGATGGCGGCGCCGGAGAACAGGAACGCATGAGCCTTATAAAGTGAGTGGGCGACGATATGCAGTAGCGCGAGTGGGAATAGCGCAAGACCGCACTGCATGATCATGAACCCCATCTGCGCGATGGTTGACCAGGCAAGCGAGGTTTTCACCGCGGACTGGGTCAGCATGACCATGGCACCAAACAGGGCCGTGAAGCCGCCCACGACCACCAGCACGGCGAGCACTCCGGGGCTCAGCAGGGCAACATCGGCGAGGCGGATCAGCAGGAAGCCGCCGGCATTGACCACGCCGGCATGGAGCAGGGCCGACACCGGTGTTGGGGCCTCCATTACCGTCGTGAGCCAGCCATGGGTGGGGAATTGCGCCGACTTGAGCAGTGCGGCGACGGCCAGCAGCGCGACTGTCCCCTGCAGGATGCCGGTGCCGGTGGCGGACCGGGCGCTCTCGAGCACCGTCGCGATATCGGTGCTGTCGAACTGCCAGACCAGCAGCCCAAGTGCGCCGACCAGGGCGATGTCACCAACCCGCACAAAGACCAGCCGGTTACGGGCGGCACGGACCGCCCGGGGGCGCTCGGCATAAAAGCACAGAAGCTGCTGGAGGCAGCGACCGGTGACGATCCAGGCCAGCGCGAGTTGGATGAGATTACCCGACTGCACCAGGAGCAGGACCGCGGCCAGCGCCGCCAGCAGCCAGCCCATGAATACCCCCTGGCGGGCCTCGCCATCGAGATAGACCCGGGCATAGCGCACCACCACCCAGCCGATGAAAGCGACCAGCAGGATCATCGGGACGCTGACGCTGTCGACACGGGCGCTCAGACCAATACCGCCGGCACCAAGGAGGGGGCTGGTTCCCGGACCGAAAAGCGCGAATAGGACGGCGGTGGCGATGGCGCCACCCAGGGCGACAAGGGTCGCCGCCTCGGCCGCGAGTAACAGTCGCTGTGGCCGCCGCCCGGGTGTCCGAATGGCCAGCAGGGCGACCAGTGCCAGTGTCGCGGCACTCACTAATGGCAGAAGATAGGCGTTCATTGATTCCCCCGGTGATCAGGCTCGGAACATCCTAATGAAGACACTCATTAGTTAAAAATACTGAAATGCGTGCTATATGTTCGATAAAATAGAACGATATGGCTCAGCTCAATTACCATCATCTCCAGTATTTCCAGGTGGTCGCTCACGAAGGCCACCTCACACGGGCGGCCAGGCGCCTGCGGATCTCCCAGTCGGCGCTATCGTCACAGATCCGCCAGCTCGAGGAGCGCCTTGGACAGCCGCTTTTCGAGCGCCGCGGGCGCGCCCTGCATCTGACCGAGGCAGGGCGGATCGCACTCGACCATGCCGACACCATCTTCGCCACCGGTGATGAGCTGGTGGCTACCCTTCAGCAGACCGCACGCACCCGACAGGCGCTGCGGGTCGGCGCGCTCGCGACGCTGTCGCGGAATTTCCAGCTCGCCTTCCTGCGTCCGGTCCTCGATCGGGCCGATGTCGAGGTGGTGCTGCGCGCCGGCGGGGCCGGTGAGCTATTCGACGCACTGAGCGCCCTGCAGCTGGATGTTGTCCTCACCAACGCGTCGCCGCGGTCGGACGCGCTCCATCCGTTCATCACCCATCGCGTCGCGGAACAGCCAGTGAGCCTGATTGGTGTGCCAGCGCTGGTGGATGGCGAGCAGTCACTGCTGAGTCGCCTGGCGACGTCACCGCTGCTCCTGCCGACCCGCTCCAGTGGCCTGCGCACGGCCTTTGAAGCGGTGCTGGCCCAGTACGATGTGCAACCCCATATCGCCGCGGAAATCGATGACATGGCGATGCTCCGGCTCCTGACCCGCGAGGGGGTGGGGCTCGCCGTCATTCCTCCGATCGTCGTGCGCGATGAGCTCGATACGGGGGAATTGCTGGAGGCCGATCGTCTGCCCGCGATGAGCGAGACCTTCTATGCGGTGACCACCGAACGCCGATTCCCCAATCCATTGCTGCGTGAGGTTCTGTCGGGATGACGCTGGCATGGATTGGCGGGGCGCTGTTGGTGGTCGTGGCGCTCTCGTGGGCAGCGACGGGGTGGTTGCGGCGAAGCCTGACGGCTCCCCGGCGATCGGTGGCAGGCAGTCCGGCGGATCACGGAGTCAACGGGGTCGCGGTGCGCGTGCCCACGGTCCGGGGGCGGTGGCTGTCCGGGTGGCTGCTGGACGGTGATCCGCGCATCGGGCGCGTGGTCATCTGTCACGGCTGGGGGGTCAATCGATTATTCATGCTGTCACTGGCACGACCACTGCAGCAGGCCGGTTGGCAGGTCCTGCTGTTCGATGTGCGTAACCATGGCAATAGCGATGCCGATGATTTCTCGTCCATGCCGCGCTTCGCCGAGGATATCCTCGCTGCGGTGACCTGGCTGCGCCGCGGTGACAGCGGCGATGAGGGGCCATTGGTGCTGGCCGGCCACTCCGTGGGTGCCGCGGCCACCCTGCTGGCGGCGGCCTGGTGCGATGATGTCGACGCAGTGATCAGTCTGTCCGGCTTTGTCCATCCAGAGCAGATGATGAAGCGCTGGCTCGCCGCCCGCCATGTGCCGTTCGTGCCCTTTGGCTGGCTGGTGCTGCGGTATGTTGAAGCCGTCATCGGTTACCGATTCGCCGCCATTGCCCCGGTGGCGGTGATCCGGCGGATCCGCGTGCCGGTGCTGATCGCCCATGGGTGTCGCGATCAGGTGATTCCGCCGGCGGATGCCGAGGCGCTCGCAAAGGCCGGTCATCCCGCGACAACGACCCTGGTCTGGCTCGAAGGCGGTCATGATCTCAGCGACGAGCTGGCCGACCAATGGCCCCGGCTCGCCGCCTTCCTTGAGGGCGTGGTGGCCGGCATTGCAACCGGGCAATACCGGGGGCAGGATTAACCGCCTATGGACACCGTGACCGACCAGATCTGCCTCGCCATCCGCCAGCGCATTCTCCAGGGCGATTTCAACGGCGGGGACTTCCTCAAGGAACAAGCCATCGCCGATGAGCTGGGCGCCTCGACGCCGCCTGTGCACGACGCGCTCGCGCGGCTTGCCGGGGATGGCTGGGTGGAGATCATTCCCTATCGCGGTGCCCGAGTGATTGAGTGGACCCGCGAGGACAGCCACGAGGTCTTCGAGCTCAGGGCGCTGCTCGAGGCCTATGCCGCCCGACGTGCCGCGGTTCGCATCCGTGCCACGCAACTGACCCGACTGCGCGCGGTGGTCGATCAGGAATGGACACTGCTGAGGCGTCCCGAACCCCCACATGATGCGCTGAGCGATCTCAATCTCGAGTTCCACCAGACCATCCTGGCAGCAGCGGGCAGCCGCCGGCTGCAGCGCTCGCTGGAAACCGTCCTGCACGGGGCAATCTCGGCACGTAGTACCTACGGACTTACCCGACCAGTCATGGAGAATGCACTTGATGAGCATGCCCGGATCGTCGATGCGCTGGCCCATGCCGATGGCGAGCGTGCTGGTGAGTTGATGCAGGTGCATATCCTTTCTGTGGCCCGTGGCCAGCCCGAGCAACCGGGCTGACGAAGCGGTACCCGATCACGGTTTCCCGGTCATTCGTCTACTAAATTAGTACTCGAATTTGATTGCGACTCGCCGGTGGCGTGGCTAGCGTCCGGTAAGTCTGGGGAAACAGGGGGTCGCCATGGACCGGCAGACGGTGCTCAACGACGCGCACCTGACCGAGCAGCTGAGGGAGGCGATAACGCCGGCGCTCCCCTACGGTGCATCACTGATTCCGCTGGATATCCTGGTGGCGGTGACGCGGGCGCATCACCGCCAGCGGCCGTTGAGCGTCAAGCAGCTGCTGGCCATGCTGCCGTACTCCGTGACCGGGATCCGCTATAACCTTGCACAGCTGGTGGCTGATGGCTGGTTGATCAAGTCCCGTCAGGGCGAGGACCGACGCCTGGTCCGGCTGCTTCCCACAGAGCGCGTCATCAATGCCTTCGCCGAGGTCCGGGAGCGGAGTGCTTGCCTCCGGGCGCCCGGGCCCTCAGCATGATCGGGATCAACGGTCCCGATCATTGCGGAGGAGATGGACATGGCCAATCGCATACTCAGACTCGCCCCCGGCGGTGGCTTCGATAACGTCAGCATCGACCACGCCGACGACCCGCCCGCGCCGGGCCACGGTGAGATGACCGTGCGGCTGCGTGCCAGTTCGCTGAACTTCCATGACTATGGCGTGGTAAAGGGGCCAATGGCACCTCGGGACGAGGCGCGCATTCCCCTGTCCGATGGCGCAGGCGATGTCGTTGCGGTCGGTCCCGGCGTCAGTGACTTTGCCGTAGGCGATGCAGTGGTCAGCACCTTCTTTCCGGACTGGATCGATGGACCCGCCATCGCCGAGGGCTTTGGCCGGACGCCGGGGGACGGCATTGATGGCTATGCACGTGATGCCGTGACCCGCGCGGCTACCGCCTTTACGCGCATTCCCGCGGGCTGGAGTCATGCCGAGGCGGCGACGCTGACGACGGCGGGGGTGACGGCCTGGCGGGCCTTGTTCGTCAACGGCAACCTCAAACCCGGGCAGACCGTGCTGACCCTCGGTACCGGTGGAGTGTCGATTTTCGCGCTGCAGATGGCCGTGGCGGCCGGGGCGCGGGTGATTGCCACGTCATCCAGCGATGAGAAGCTTGCCCGTCTACAGGCCATGGGCGCCGAGGCCGTCGTCAATTACCGGCAGACGCCGGAATGGGGTGATGCGGTTCGAGAGCTCACTGATGGACGCGGCGTCGATCATGTCGTTGAGGTCGGCGGTCCCGGTACGCTGCAGCAGTCAATGAAGGCCGCAGCGGTGGGTGGCCATGTCTCGCTGATCGGTGTGCTCACCGGCATCAACGGTGACTTCCCGCTGATTCAGGCATTACTGCGACAGCAGCGGCTGCAGGCGGTGCTGGTGGGTAGCCGTCGTGATCAGCAGGATCTGGTCGAGGCAATGGAGGCCACCGGGATCCGCCCGGTCGTCGACCGACACTTCCCCCTCGACGAGCTGGTCGCGGCCTTCCAGCATGAGGAAAGCGGCGCCCACTTCGGCAAGATCTGCATCGATATCTAGACTAGACCTCCACGGTCTGACCGATGTGCGGACGCTTCGACCTCCATGCCCGTCCCGATGGGGTCGCCCGATCGATCGGGGCGACAGCCGCCGAGCCAGAGTTGACCTCGGCGTGGGGCTATAACATCACGCCCGGTCGATCCATCCTGACGGTGTACGCGGGTTCATCACCGCAAGAGCCGGTGCTGGGCCTTGGCTGGTGGGGCTTTCGCCCACAATGGGCGGGGGATGATGCACCGGCGCCCATCAATGCCCGGGCGGAAAAGGTGGCATCGTCACGGTATTTCCGGGATTCATTCGCCCACCGCCGCTGCCTGATACCGGCCAATGGCTGGTTCGAGTGGCAGCCGACGTCGAGCGGTAAACAACCCTGGTACGTCAGCGCGGCAGATGCGCCGCTGATCTTCTACGCCGGCCTATGGGCCGACTCGGATCAGGCTCCGGGCCGCTGCTGTGCGATCATCACCGAGCCGGCCCGTGGTATCGCCGAGACGATCCACCCGCGCATGCCATTGGTACTGGCGCCCGAGGCCATCACGGCCTGGCTTGATCCGTCACTGACTACCCGCCCGGCGATCCGGCGGTCGGTTCAGCGGATCGATCCGGCCAGGCTCACCGCCTGGCCGGTCTCGTCCCGCGTCAATCGACCCAGCGAGGACGATGCAACGCTCATCGAGCCCGTTGAGGGCTGATGCTCAGCGCACCAGCCCCTGCTCGCGGGCCATGGCATAGGCGGCTTTTGGCCCGGTCCACAGCGACGGTAGCAGGACCAGTGAGACCGGGATGGCGGTGACCACGATGAACTGCTGCAGCGCGGAGATCTGGCCGGCCCCCATGTAGAGCAGGATGGCGGCCATCACTGCCAGAGTGATGCCCCAGAACGCCCGCACCACGGTGCTTGGCCGGTCATGGCCGGTGGCCACCATGGAGATGGTGTAGCTCATGGAATCACCGGTTGTGGCCACGAAGATGGTGGTGAGCAGGAGGATGGCGGCGGCCATGAGCGAGCCAAGGGGCAGGGCCTCGGCGACGGTCAGGGTGGCGACATCGAACTGGAAGTTGGTCAGCGCCTCGGCGAGGTCGATGCTGCCATTGAGCTGGTAGAAGATCCCCGAGCCGCCGAGCAGCGTGAACCACACGGTGGTGGCGATGGGGGCGGCGACGCAGACGGCGAGGATCATCTCGCGCACCGTGCGGCCGCGCGAGATACGGGCGACGAACAGCGCCATCAGCGGCCCGTAGCCGATGAACCAGGCGAAGAAGAACACCGTCCACCACTTCATCCACCACTCCGGCGCGGTCTGGGTGGTCATGGTGGCCATGGCGAGGAAGTTGCCCAGATAGGCGCCCATGCCCTGGGTGTAGGCATCGATGAGGAACAGCGTGGGCCCGAACAGCAGGATGATGGCGCCGATGGCGAGTGCGAGATAGACGTTGAAGCGGCTGAGCAGCTGGATGCCGCGATGGATGCCGCTCACGGCCGAGGAGACATAGATCATGCCCAGCACCACGAGCACCGCGAGCTGGGTGCCGTAGCCATCGGAGAAGCCGAACAGCACGCTGCCGCCATAGGCGACCTGGGTGGCGAGAAAGCCGATGGGCCCGACGGTCCCCGCCACCACGGCGATCACGCACACGGCATCGAGAGCCGCCGATGGCGCCGTGCATGACCCGATCACCGAACACGGGTAGAGCAGGGTGCGCGGCTGCAGCGGCAGGCCCCTGACATAGTGCGCGTGCACCAGCACCAGGCTGGTCAGCCCGCCGAGCACCGCCCAGGCGAGAAAGCCCCAGTGCATGAACGACTGCGCGAGCGCCCCGCGGATGGCCTCGACCGTGCCGGTCTCGGTTCAAAGGCGGGCGGCGTCGGGCGATGAAGTGATAGACCGGTTCGCCGGCGGCGAGAACACGCCACCGCCGGCGAGCAGGGGCACATGATGATCGCCAGCCAGCGGAAGGTGCTCATCTCGGGCTTGTCGAGATCACCCATGACCGCCCCGCCCGCCGGCGAGATCGCCACCCCGAGGGCGATGACGAAGGTCAGCAGCAGCAGGAGCTGGAAGTATGAGCCGAGATACTTGGCCGTCCAGGCAAACCCGCTGCCCACGAGCTGACTGACCAGATCGACGTCGAAGATGGACAGACCAACGAATAGCAGGATGAACCCGGCACTGAGGCCGAGCACCCATGGATCGCCGAAGGTCTCACCGATGTTTGATGCCGGGGGCGCCTGAGTCCGGCGCTGATCGTTATCGATGCTCATGCTCTCTCTCCTGATCGTTCCATTGGGTATTGTCGGTTTTGGTCAGCCCTGGGGTTGCAATGCCCCGTCAAGGAAGCGTCGCCAGTTCCCGCCGATCAAGGCGTCGACTTCCGGTGACGAAAAGCCTCGTTTCTCGAGCCCCTGCTCGATGTTGGGGAAGTCAGCGGCTCCCCGTAGCCAGCCGAGTGGCGCGGGCCAGTCGGGCTGATCGGCCGAGCCCTCGCCGTAATCCATGACCCGGGCCCAATGGCCGTTCCGCATCCACGAGAGCACCTCGATCGGCTGGTCCTGACAGAGGTCGGTGCCGATGGCGAGATGCGATACGCCCATGACGTCCACGGCCCGCGCGACCATTTCGGTGAACGCCTCGAGGGTGGTGTCCGAACGGGCGGGCAGATGGAAGGGATAGCAACTGAACCCCATCAGACCGCCACTCTCCGCCAGCGCTCGCATGACCCGTTCGGATTTGTTGCGCGGGGTGTCGCGGACCGACTGCGGATTCGCGTGGGACACAACGGTCGGGCGGCTCGAATACTCAATCGCCTCGAGCGTCGAGCGCTCTGCGGTGTGCGAGGTGTCCACAACCATGCCAACGCGGTTCATCTCACGGATGGCCTCGCGGCCGAAGCGGGAGAGACCACTGTCATCATCCTCGAGATAACCGCTGCACAGCAGCGACTGATTGTTATAGGAGAGCTGCATGATGTGCACATCGAGCTGCTTGAACACCGATACAAGATCGATCGAGTCCTCGATGGGCGAGCAGTTCTGGAGCCCGAGGATGATCCCGGTGCGCCCGCTGGCCTTCGCCCGGTCGATATCCGCCGCCGTTCGTATCGGCATGATCAGATCGGCATGCGCCTCGAAGCGCCGGTGCCAGGCGCCGATGTTGGCCATGAGTTCGCGGGCACTCTCCCAGTACGCGGCGGTGACGTGCACGGCATCCAGCCCCGCGGCCCGCATTTCCTCAAAGATCGCGCGGCTCCAGTTGCTGTACTGGAGCCCGTCGATGCGCACTCGTTCTGCCATGTCCCCGGCCCTCGGGGGAGCCGCACCGGCGGGGTGGCGCTGCGCGCTCACGTCAAGGCCGCCGGCATCAACCTGACCGGTAATACCAGCCATGGCTTTCGTGTTTCCACTCGGCTGGCGAGGAACACCCAGGTCGCCATGCAGAACGGCCGGTTTGTGCTCCGGGGTCGATACGGGCCTGATGTCGCCAAGGTAAACCTCTCCAAAAGCGGCGTGAGTGTCTCGAGCAAGGTCGGGCTCGGCACCATCAACTGGCTGCGGCCGGGCGCCTCGTCGGCAAAGTTCGCGGGCGTGCAGTTCCGTGGCCAGAAAGCGGCGGCTGCCAATGGAATCTACCTGGCGCTGATGGGGTTGGCGAGCCTGACTCGGGGATTCTTCCGCCTCGCGGCGTGGGGCATCCGGTTAATGGCCAGTGCCCTGCAATGGGCCGTCGGGCGCTGGCAGCAGGCCCGCCAGGCCCGGGAGCGCATTGAGGTGGATACGGGCACCGCGGCTGCCGCCGGCGAGGCCGTGCTTGGTGCATACTCCATCGTCCCATCCGCCGAACCGGTCCGCGATCTGTTCGCCGCGCTCGTTTACCTCACCGCCGTCATGGGGCGGGGCGATCGGGCGCTTGATGCGGCAGTTGCTGACGCCCATGTCCCCGATAACCCATTCACGGCGGTGCTGGTTGCCGATGTCAATGCAGCGGGTAGGGTGCTCGAGCACGCCCTGGCCGATCGTCCGGCCGCCGAAGACCCCGCGGCGATCCTCGGCGTGATCCACCATCTGGCGGGCGCTTTCGCCGAGCGCGTCGATGAGGCGACCCGCACCGAGGCGGTGTTCGCCATCGATGATGCCGGCCTGGCGCTGGGGCCACGCACCATCCTGCAGGATGCGTTGCTCGACCGGCTGATCGAATCCCTCGGTGTCGAACTCCAGTTGATCGGAGAGCGGGAATGACAGACGACCTCGGCGGCTTTGAGGCAGCGGTTCGCCTGCATGAACAGCTCCTGCGGCGTCCGGACCCACGGGCAACGGCGGCACGGCTGCACCCCGGCCGGCTTGACGCGCCAACCCGGTGGACACCCGATCTTCATCCGATACGCGCCTATCAAGCGATTGATCCCAATCGGTTGGCACTGGCGGGTTATGACGACTTTCATGCAATCGCTGATGCCCGGCTCGATGCGGCGATCGAGCGCGTTGTCGACACCGAGGGACCGCTGCATTTCGATACCCTCGCTGACCGCCTGCTGGTGGCCGCCGACGTTGGGCGGCTCGGCTCGCGCATCCGCGATCGGATCGAGGCACGCCTCGAGGTCCTGTCGGCAACCGCGCATCTGAGCCAGCGGGGCGATTTCGTAGCCCGTCCCGTGCAGTTCCTCCAGCCGTCCTATCGCGACTGGCGTGAGGCGCCGGAGAAAACCCGGCACCTCGAGGGTGTCAGTGATGAAGAGCTCATGCTGGCGCTCTTCCGGGCTGTGCTCGATGGCAACGCCAACGATGCCGAGACGGCCATGAACGCGGGCATCCATGCCATCGGATTCACGCGGCTGACCGACAACGCCCGCGAGCGGCTACAGGCCCCACTGGCGGCCCTGCGCGATGCGGGAATACTGGAAGTGGTGGGCGACGGGCTCCGCGTGGCCACGTTATCCTCCCCGCGACATGACACATGATCATAGCCACGACCATAGCGCGCATTTCGATGCCCATAACCGCTCATTCGCCATCGCCGTGGTGCTCAACACGCTGTTCGTGGTGATTGAGGCGGCTTATGGCGTGATGGCCGGATCGCTCGCGCTCATCGCCGATGCCGGTCATAACCTCAGCGACGTCATGGGGCTCACCATGGCCTGGGCGGCCAGCTGGATGGCGAGCAAGGCCGCCACCGACGATAAGACCTATGGCCTGAAAAAGACCACGATTCTGGCGGCGCTGTTCAATGCGCTGATCCTCATCGCCGCGGTCGGCGGGATCACCTGGGAGGCCGTGCGACGGCTGGCTGATCCGGCTGATGTCGCCGGTCTCACCGTTATCGGGGTGGCGGCCATCGGGGTGGTGATCAACGCCATTACCATGCTGCTGTTCCTTAAGGGTCAGCGGGGAGATATCAATATCCGCGGGGCGTTTCTGCACATGGCTGCCGATACGGCGGTATCGGTTGGCGTTGTGGTCTCCGGCACGGTGCTGGTGCTGACCGGGCTCGCCTGGATCGACCCCGTGGTGAGCCTCGTCATTGCGGCGGTGATCTTCATCGGCACCTGGCAGCTGCTCAAGGATTCGCTGGCGCTTGCCATCGACGCCGTACCCCGGGGCATTGATCCAGCCGCGGTCCGGGCCCGGCTCGAGGCGCTGCCCGGTGTGAACTCCGCCCATCATCTACATATCTGGGCGCTCAGCACGACCGAGAACGCGCTCACCGTTCATCTCGTCAAACCCGATCCCGAGGGCGACGACACGCTCATCAACGAGGCTTCAGCCATGCTGGCCGCGGACTTCAACATCCAGCACACCACCATCCAGTACGAACGCGACCATCAACAGTGCCCGACCGGTAGCGGTTGTTGAGTGGTAGCGTGGCAGCCATGAAGCCGATACTCGTTTTCGACGTCAATGAGACGCTACTGGATCTGACAACGCTCGAGCCCCTGTTCGAGCGCTGCCTGGGTGATCGTCACGCCATGCGTGACTGGTTCGCGGAACTGATCCTCTACTCCCAGACCGTCACGCTCGCGGGGCACTATATGCCGCTCGACGAGCTGGCGGTCGCGACCCTTCGCATGCGCGCCGAGGTCGTGGGGGCTCGACCGGCAACCGCGGATGAACAGGCACTGGGTGAGTTGATCCGCTCCATGCCAGCCCATCCGGATGTGGTCCCGGCACTCGATCGCCTGCGGGTGGGCGGATTCCGGCTGGTGACGCTGACCAACTCGCCGCCGTCCGCATCCCCGACGCCGCTCGAGCGGGCGGGGATCGCCGAATACTTTGAGGCACATTACAGCGTCCATCCCGTGGGGCAATTCAAGCCCGCGCCGGCCTGCTACCGCCAGGTGGCATCGGCACTGGGCGTGCCGATGCGGGATCTATGTCTGGTGGCCTGCCACGGCTGGGATACGATCGGTGCCCAGGCGGCGGGCTGTCAGGCCGCGTTCGTCAAGCGCGCGGGCAATGCCGAGATCCGCCTCGCGGATCTGCCCCGGCCCGACTTCGTCGCCGATGATCTCGGGACGCTGGCAGAAACGCTGATCGCGGCCTGAGCGATCCCCGGAACCTAGTCCCTGGCGCTCGCCGGTTCGGCGCGCATCGTATCGATCGCGGCGATATGCGCCGGCCCGATCTCGCAGCACCCGCCCACAAGCGTGGCACCCGCATGGATCCAATCCCTGACATGGGCGGCGTAAGCGGCGGGCGTAAGCTCCTCACGGGCGGTCAGAGCGTCCACCGTGCCACCCGGCTGGAGATCCGCAGCCGCGGCAAAGCCATTGGCATAGGCGCCGAACGGCACCCCAGTCGCCGCCAGATCCCCCATGGCGTGGCTGACGGCCTCCGGCGCGGAGCAGTTGACCAGCACCGCCTCGGCCCCGGCACCGACGACGGCTCGGGCCGCGTCCGCCAGTGCCTCGCCCGAGCGTAATTGCTGGCCGTTCCGGTCATCCACCGTGAACGCCACCCAGACCGGGCGGTCGCTCTCCCGCGCGGCCCGCGTTGCGGCAACGGCCTCACGGGTGAGGGTCATGGTCTCGGCGATGAAAAGCTCAACGCCACTCGCCTGTGCGGATACGATATGGCGATAGTCACGCAGGCATGTCTCATCATCGGGGACGACCTCGGCGTGGTAACTGGCGACCAGCGGCGGCAGACAGCCCGCGATGCGGACCGGCCGAGCGGCTTCGTTGCGCGCTCGATGGGCCGCCTCCAGCGCCGCCGCATGGAGCGGCGCGAACCAGTCAGGCTGTCCATCGCGGGCGAGTCGCGGTGGGGTCGCGACGTAGGTATTGGTGGTGATGACCTCCGCCCCTGCGGCGATGAAATCGCGATGGGCCGCTGTGACGAGCGCTGGTTCGTCGAGCATGACCTGCGCCGACCAGAGCGGGGAAGCGGGCTGCTGGCTGCGCCGGCGGAGCTCCTGTCCCATGCCGCCGTCAAGGAGGATCAATGTGCTGTTGTCCAATGGGCTGCTTCCGTATTGAGGATATGTCAGTTGCTCGGACAGCCTGTGGACGCGGAAGTTGAAGCGCCAACCACCAGAATCCGTCGCCTGCTGTTGCCGGTGCGCATCCGGCAGTTAGACTCGCCGCCATGGTGGATACTCCAAAAGCGGATCGGATCACTCAACGTCTCTGGGTCGATGCCGATGCCTGTCCGGTCGCCGTTCGCGAAATCCTGTTTCGGGCGGCGAAGAGAACCGGCGTGAGGCTCACCTTGATCGCCAACCAACCGATCCAAACGCCACCTTCGCCCCTCATTGATACCGTGAAGGTCGCTTCAGGCTTTGATGTGGCCGATGACGAAATCGTCCGCCGGGTGAGCGCCGGCGATCTGGTGGTGACGGGTGATATCCCACTGGCCGCAGAGGTGATTGATCGGGATGCGGTTGTGCTGACGCCCCGGGGTGAGGCGCAGACCCGTGAGAATATCCGCGCCCGGCTGCAGATGCGTGATTTCATGGAAACCCTGCGCAGCAGCGGCATCCATACCGGAGGGCCGGCAGGCCTGACGGCCGCCGATCGTAAACGCTTCGCGGATGCCCTGGATCGCTATCTCGCGCAGCTTCGGCCCTGAGGTGAGCGCTCATGCTGGACGTCCTCGCTGATCGGGCCTATCGACACCTACTCGCCGCGCAGGTCATCGCGCTGTTGGGGACCGGGCTCGCCACGGTCGCGCTCGGGCTTCTCGCCTACGATCTGGCGGGGGATAAGGCCTCGCTGGTGCTCGGTACCGTATTCACGATCAAGATGGTCGCCTACGTTGGCATCGCGCCGATCGCCGGGGCGTTCGCTGACCGATTCAACCGCCGCCATCTCCTGGTCGGCCTGGATCTGGTGCGCGCGCTCGCGGCCATCAGTCTGCCATTCGTCACCGAGGTCTGGCACGTCTATGCGCTGATCTTCATGCTGCAGTCGGCGTCGGCGGCTTTCACGCCGACGTTCCAGGCGACCATTCCCGATGTGCTGACCGATGAAGCACGCTATACCCGGGCACTGTCGCTGTCACGCCTTGCGTATGATCTGGAGAACATCATCAGCCCCGCACTGGCGGCGCTGCTGCTGGTCGTGCTCACCTACGACGCGCTTTTCATTGGCACGGTGATTGGCTTTCTGGCCTCCGCTGCGCTGGTGGTCACCGTTTTGCTGCCTAAAGCCGAGATCCCGGAGCGGCGTGGGATTTATGACCGGACGACCCGGGGGATCCGGATCTATCTGGCGACGCCACGCCTGCGGGGGCTGCTCGCGCTGAATCTCGCCGCCGCCGCGGGTGGCGCCCTGGTGCTGGTGAATACGCCATTGCTCGTGCGCAGCCTGCTCGGGCGCCCTGAATCGGCGGTCGCCTGGGCGCTATTCGCCTTTGGGGCGGGTTCCATGCTGAGCGCGCTCGTGCTGCCACAGCTGCTCGATCGCCTGTCGGATCGGCCGGTGATGATGTCGGGCGCGGGGACAATGCTGATGGGGTTGCTTGGCCTGATAGTGGGGGTGAGCGGAAATGGACTGAGCTGGGGGATGCTGCTGAGTGCCTGGTTCGTGATCGGTCTGGGTTATGCGGCGGTGCTGACCCCCTCTGGACGATTACTCAAGCGCTCGTCCGGGTCCGCGGACCGACCGGCCCTGTTCGCCGCGCAATTCGCGTTATCGCATGCCTGCTGGCTGGTGACCTATCCGCTGTCCGGTTGGCTGATGACCGAGCTTGGCCTGACCACGGTGCTGGCGGTGATCGCCGCGGTCGTGTTGCTCGGTGCGTGGCTCGCGACCCGGGTCTGGCCGCGAGTCACCGACTGATCAATAAGGGCGGTCGGGATCAGCGGTTACCGCGGCCATCGCTCCGCTGCCGCGGTCCGAATTCCTCAGGACTGATGCGGATGCTGGTCTCGTTGGGGCGAATGGCATGCAGATTGCGTCAATCAATCATCATTACCCATTCACCCGGCGCCACGGGCGCGGGACTCGGCAGTGGCCTCAACGAGCTTGCGCTGGGCGAGCACCTTCAGCTCTCCCCAGATCTGGGGGTCGATATCGACGCCCTGATCCCAGGCGCGCCGCGAACGGGCATTGAACTCCTCCGCAGTGACCGTCTCGAGGCGCTCGATGCTCGGGTGATCGGCAGACGCAGCGGGCAGCATCGCAAAGTCCCGGGTGGCCATGATCGTCAGGGTGTCGGTATCGGCCTCCTGTTCACCGCCGCCATCGGCGCGAAAGCGGTGGAACACCGGCAGCTGCTCATCGGCCAGAGCGACGCCGACGTTCTGTACGGCGCGACGGGGTTCACCCGTGCACCAGAAAGCGGCGATGTGGTGGCTCCGTCTCGCGCAGCGGGGTAAATAGCCCAGGATAAAGCTGCAATCGCGACAACCCCGAAGCCGTACGATACCCAGTCCCCACTCGAGCGCCCGTATGCAGGCCAGATCCGCCGCGAGGCTGCCGCCATGCAGCAGTGAACCGTGATCCATTTCCAGGACTACGCAGCCGCCATCGTCATAGCGCCGGGTGAGAGCGGGCCAGCGTTCACCGCTGAGTCTTGGCAGGATTTCACCGAGCAGCGCCGCGCCGCCCAGGCCATGCTGCTCGAGCCACACCACCATATCGGCGGCATCCTCGAATTCACCGGGCGGGAATCCCAGACCATCAAGGGCGCGGCGACAGATCGGCGTGAACTCGTTCAAAGAGACATGCATTAACGCTCTCCTCCGAGCTCGGGCTTGAGGGGCATCCACCAGTCATCCGCGAAATGCTGACCGATGTCCTCGATACGGGGTGCGCCCTGGAACAGGGTGATCCTCACCCAGCGATCCGACCGCGGATCGAACTTGGTCGCACCGAAAAAGGCGAGCTTGCACCGCAGCAAGTGAATGGGCAGCGTGCCCTGGGCGAGCAGGTTGGCGCGGATGTCGCCGAAGGCGTGCTCCGAGAGGGTCTGCACGCGCCGGGCGATGCCCTTGAAACGGGGATGGGCGAGCAGGAATTCGACCAGTGGCGTGGAGCGTTCCTGCGTGGCGCGCCAGTCAAGTAGGGCGTCGTAGAGCTCGCGGGTCTGTCGGGCCACATCAAGGCCCATCTCCCATTCATCACCGGGATCAACGCCGCGCTCACCCAAGCGCGGCTCCTCCTTCTCGGCCGATCGATACCAGAATAGATGGGTCTGTTCAGCATCATCGAAATCGTAGTTGAGGGCCCAGTCATAGTCCCGCCGCAGCCGTGCCAGCAGATCGTCTGTACCCATTTCCGGTACGAGGTCCTGCGATTCAGAGGCGCCCATGGACTGCTCGAGCTCATCCACCCGCTCGGGGTAGAGCTCGAGTAACAGCGAGTTGAGCAGCTCCTGGGTCTCAAGGGAGCAGTACGCCCGTGACCAGTCGAGCAGCGCCTGCCAGAGCATCGCCTCGGGGATGGCGGTTTGTGCAAGCCAGTCGCGGGCTTCCTGCAACTCGGCGCCGAGCTGCGCGTTGCAGGCCGACTGGCGCGGATCATCGGTGAACGTCTCGGCATTGTGCGCGATGGCGTGATCGATCAGTCCAATCATGCGCTCGCGGGTCTCCCGATTGGGCACTTCGCCGAGACAGCGTGCCAGCGCCGATTCGCGCATCAGCAGCCACTGATTGATGAGCTGTGGGTGATTGATCAGGAACGGCGCCATGCCAAGACCGGTGCTGTTGCCGATCCCCAGATAGCGTTGCAGGTCGGGGTGTAGACCGACCGCCGTCTCAGGCGAGCGGCAACGGGCGATATGCTCGACCTGGCGGATGCTGAAATCGCGCAGCAGATAGACCGCGAACATCTGCGCCGAGAACGGCAGTCCGAAATCCTCCAGCTCGCGGATGCGCGGATAGTCGGCGATGCCGAACTTGCCGTTGCCGTAAACAGCCGTGGTGCGATAGAGATAACCGACGCGGGCCAGCTGATCGGCATCGGGCTGATGACCCCGGGACAGGGCCTCAACCGTGCTGTCGAAGTTGCGCAGTGAGCGGTTGGCCCGGGAGAGCACCATGACGCGGGGGTCACAGCGCCCCGCCTCCTGACGCGGTACGTTCTCGCGGAGGCGCTCGATATAGCTATCATCGACATCGCCGAGACACAGGGCAAAGGCGACATCCCAGGCATTGGCGATCACCCGGTCGGAGCGTGCATCCGGATCCAGGTACTGCGAGAAGATAACGAGGTTGTAGATACGCGTGGGACTGGCCACGCGATAGATGCAGGTTCCATAACCGTTGTCATCAAGATCGAAGCGCTCGCGCTGGATGGCCCAGCGCTCGGCCATGACCTTGCGCATCAACGTGCGGATGAAGCTTAGCCGGCATGGGTGCAGGCTGCCCAGCCGCTCAAGATCCATGACCTCAGACGCTGGGCGGAGTGGCACACGGCCGGTATCCGGCCGTGGGTTGTCGGCCTGCACGCTGACGGTGCGACGGATTCTCGAGACCATATCGATCCTCCCTACGGCTCGGCCTTGGCGAGCGAGGCCTGACGCACCAACCCCTGCTCGCGGGCCATGGCATAGGCGGCTTTTGGCCCGGTCCACAGCGACGGTAGCAGGACCAGTGAGACCGGGATGGCGGTGACCACGATGAACTGCTGCAGCGCGGAGATCTGGCCGGCCCCCATGTAGAGCAGGATGGCGGCCATCACTGCCAGAGTGATGCCCCAGAACGCCCGCACCACGGTGCTTGGCCGGTCATGGCCGGTTCAGGGCTCCCCGATCCGCACGTAGCTGGTCTTGACCTGGGTGTAGAACTCGCGGGCGTACTGACCCTGTTCGCGCGGCCCATAGCTCGATTCGCCGCGACCGCCGAAGGGCACGTGATAGTCAGTGCCGGCGGTGGGCAGATTGACCATCGTGCAGCCGAACCGGGCCTGTCGACGGAAATGGTTGGCCGCCGATAGCGACTCGGTCACGATCCCCGCGGTGAGGCCGAAGCGGGTGTCATTGGCGACTTGCAACGCCTCGTGCGCGTCGCTGACCCGAATGACGCTGGCCATCGGCCCGAACATCTCTTCCTGGTTGATGCGCATGTCGTTGCGCGTCCCGGTGAATAGCGTCGGCTGCAGGAAGTAGCCCTCCGTATCGGCGCTCGCCACGCTGCCGCCCACAGCGATTGCCGCGCCCTCGCGGCGGGCGGTCTCGATCCAGTCGAGATCGCTCTGCAGCTGACCGGCGTCCACCACCGGACCGATCGCGGTGCTCGGATCGAGCGCATGCCCCACACGGGCAGCGGCCAGCCGCTCGCTGAGGGCCTCGACAAAGCGGTCATGGATACCATCGGCGACGATCAGCCGTGATGAGGCGGTGCATTTCTGGCCGCTGCCCGAGTAGCCGCCCACGAACGCGCACTGGACCGCGGTGTCGAGATCGGCATCGTCGAGGACCACCAGCGGGTTTTTCGACCCCATCTCCATCTGCACCCGGGTGAGGTTCTGCATGGCCCGCAGTCCGACTCGCCGCCCCGTCTCCACCGACCCGGTGAAGGTGATGGCGTCGATATCGGGAGCGCTGACGAGGGTGTCGCCCACTTCGCCGCCACGGCCCATGACGAGGTTGAATACACCGGCGGGCAGATTCTGGCGCGAGACGATCTCGGCGAAATACCAGGCACTCGCGGGGACGAGGTTGGCGGGCTTCCAGACCACCGCGTTGCCGAACGCCAGTGCCGGCGCGATCTTCCATGCGGCAGTGGCGATTGGGAAGTTCCAGGGCGAGATGACGCCGACGACGCCCACTGGTTCACGCTGCGCGAGCACCTCGATGCCCGGACGCACGGAGTCGGCAACGTCGCCCATCTGGCGGTGGACCTCGGCGGCGTAGTAGTGGAAGAACTGACCGGCGCGATAGAACTCGCCCTTACCTTCGGCGAGTGGCTTGCCCTCCTCGCGCGAGAGCTCCCGACCCAGTGCTTCGGCACGCGCCATGAGCTCCGTGCCGATCGCCAGCAGCGCCGTATATCGGGCCTCCAGACCGGCCTGCGCCCACGCTGGCTGGGCATGGCGCGCGGCGTCGATCGCCTCCCGGGTCTGCGCGGCATCGGCCTGGGCGAATGCCCCAAGGCTATCACCCAGGTCGGATGGGTTGCGGTTGTCGATGGTGTCGACACCGGCGCGCCAGGCACCGCCGATGTAGTTTTTGTGCAGGGTATCCGCCATGTCTCCTCCTTTTTCCATGGCCCCAATATTTGCGGCTGCCGGATAAAAGTAAAGTTGATTTAAAAAATGATTTAATAAGAGAATCTAATCGATCAGGCCCGTGTTTTTTTTGAGAGGACGCCGTTCATGGCACTTAAACTCCAACCGCTGCGTTACTTCCTGTGGGTGGCCGAGACCGGCAGCTATCACGCCGCGGCCGACCATGCCGCCCGCAGTCAGCCGGCGATCTCACTGGCCATCCGCGATCTCGAAGAGCAGCTCGGTCAACCCCTGTTCGAGCGGGGCCGGCATGCACAACTCACGCCTTTCGGCAGCGAGCACTACCCGCAGATCCGTGCGCTCGTGGATCACCACGATCGGGTGAGCCAGACGCTCATCGATAGTGCCGAGCGCCGGGTGGGGCGGGTGTCACTGGCCTCGATTCCCTCCTATGCGGGGCGGGAACTGCCGGGGATTCTCGCGCGCTTCGCCCGAGCCCATCCCGGAGTTGAGGTGACGGTGGAGGACGACACCGCCGTGCGCGTGCAGCAACGCGTTATCGAGCGACGTGTGGACTTTGGTATTGGCACCGGCATTGCGCTTGATGCCGATCTGCGATTCGAGCATCTGGCCGAGGATCGGATGGGGCTCGTCTGTCGATCCGATCACCCACTGGCGGCCGTCAGTGCGCCATGTTCCTGGGAGGCGATCCGCCCGCATACGCTCATCACGAACGGGACGTTCCGCCAGGTCAGCGACCCGGAGGCGTTAGCGATTCTCGCCGCCGCGCGGTTCCATGTGCCCAACATCACTTCATTGCTGGCGATGGTGCGTGGAGGGCTGGGTGTGACGCTGTTACCCGAGCTGGCGCTGGTGGGTGAGCGGGATGACCTCGTTTTCCGGCCCCTGGCGGGTGATAGCGCCACGCGCGATATCGGCTTGATCAGCCCACGGAATGAGACGCCCCGGCCGGCTGCGGCGGCCCTGCTGGCTGCGATTCGGGGTATGCATTAACGTTTCCGTAACAGCCGTTTACACTGACGTGTTAATCAAAATATGCGCTATTCCAATCCTGGAGATCCCGATGAAATCACGTGCCGCGATCGCCATGGGGGCCAATCAGTCCCTGGTCCTTGAAGAAATCGATGTGGAAGGCCCGAAACAGGGCGAAGTCCTTGTTCGCCTCGCCGCCACCAGTGTCTGCCATACAGACGCCTATACACTCTCCGGGGCGGATCCGGAGGGGCGCTTCCCGTCGGTGCTGGGTCATGAGGGCGCCGGCGTCGTGCAGGAAGTCGGTCCGGGCGTCACCAGTGTGGGACCGGGCGACCATGTCATTCCGCTCTATACAGCCGAGTGTGGCCAGTGCAAGTTCTGCCGCTCGGGCAAGACCAACCTATGCAGCGCGGTACGGGCCACGCAGGGGCAGGGCGTGATGCCCGATGGGACCTCGCGCCTCTCGCTGAATGGTCAAGCGCTGAATCACTACATGGGCTGCTCGACATTCAGTGAGTACACGGTGTTACCGGAGGTCTCCCTGGCGAAGGTTTCTAAGCAGGCGCCGCTGGATAAGATCTGTCTGCTCGGCTGCGGCGTGACGACGGGCATCGGGGCCGTTCATAACACCGCCAGGGTCGAACCGGGTTCGACCGTTGCCGTGTTCGGCCTCGGCGCCATTGGCCTGGCAGTGATCCAGGGCGCGCAGATGATCGGCGCGGAACGGATCATCGCCATTGACGTCAATCCGGACAAGTTCGACCTGGCCCGGCAGTTCGGAGCCACCGATTGCGTCAACCCGAATGATTATGAGGATTCGATCCAGCAGGTGATCATCGACCTCACTGATGGCGGTGTTGATTACTCCTTCGAGTGCATCGGCAATGTGAATGTCATGCGCTCGGCGCTCGAGTGCTGCCATAAGGGGTGGGGCGAGTCCATCATTATCGGCGTGGCCGGCGCTGGCGAGGAAATCAGCACACGACCGGTGCAGCTGGTCACCGGCCGCGTCTGGAAGGGGTCTGCCTTTGGCGGCGTGAAGGGGCGCAGCGAGCTGCCGACGTATGTCGACGATTACATGAACGGCAAGGTCAAAATCGATGAGTTTATTACCCACGATATGCCCTTCGAGCAGATCAATGAGGCGTTCGAACTGCTGCATCGCGGCGAGAGCATCCGCACCGTCCTGCACTACTGAGGCGCGAGTATGACCGATACAACGGAATTGGTTTCCGAGACCAGGAGCTTCGGCGGCTGGTACAGGCGTTATCGCCACCACTCGCAGGTCCTCGGCTGCGATATGGTCTTCGGGATCTATCTCCCGCCGCAGGCTGAAACACAGACCGTGCCGTTACTCTGGTGGCTCTCGGGGCTGACCTGCACGGATGAGAATTTCATGCAGAAGGCCGGCGCGCATCGCGTCGCCGCGGAGCTGGGCATGGCCATCATCTGCCCCGATACCAGCCCCCGTGGCACGGATCTGCCCGGTGAACATGACAGCTACGATTTCGGCTCGGGCGCCGGGTTCTATGTCGATGCCACCCAGGCCCCCTGGGATCAGCACTACCAGATGTACAGCTACGTGACCGACGAGCTCCCGGATCTCGTCCACAACGTCTTTCCGCTGAACAGCCAGGAGGCCATCGCGGGACATTCAATGGGCGGTCATGGGGCCCTGATCTGTGCGCTCCACCACCCAGAGCGGTATCAGTCGGTGTCTGCGTTCGCGCCGGTCTGCCACCCGATCAACTGCGCCTGGGGCGAGAAGGCGTTCGGCGCCTACCTGGGCGATGATCGAGCGGCTTGGAAGGCGTGGGATGCCAGCGAGCTGATCCGCTCGAACGGTACGACGCACTCGATGCTGGTCGATCAAGGCGGGGCGGATAACTTCCTCGAGGCCGGTCAGCTCCACCCCGAGGCACTGGAGGCGGCCTGTGCCGAGGCGGGCGCCGATCTAACGCTTCGCTATCAACCGGGATACGATCATTCGTATTTCTTCATTGCCAGCTTCATCGAGGATCATCTGCGTTTCCACTCAGACCACCTATGCAGGTGAGCGCCCGCGGTGTCGTGATCAGTGCCGACGGGGCGGGGGGCCGATGTGGCTCAGGGGCCGCGCATTGATCCTGCGGCTGGCGCTGGTGATCGGAATGGCGAGTGCCAGCTTCAGCGCCCAGTCCGGCGACTGCGTACCGGATCAATCGGCCCTGCAGCGCACCGCGTCATCGGCGGCGGCATTCGAGACGCTCCGCACGCTGCATATCGCCGTTGCGGGTGAATCGGTGGTAGCCAGAGGGTTTCGCGGCGTCTCGCCGGGCGCACCCACCAATGTGAAATCCGCCTCCAAGACGCTGATCGCCGCCGTGGTTGGCGCAGCCATCGAACGCGGCGTGATCGAGGGCGTGGATGAGCGGGTCATGGATGTGCTCCCCGACGCGCGACCGGTGGATCCGCCATCCGCCCTCGACACCCTCACGATCGCCCATCTTCTGTCGATGCAGGCGGGGCTCAAGCGGACCTCGGGTGAGTACTACGGGGCCTGGGTGGCCACTGATGACTGGGTCGCAAGCGCTCTCGACCAGCCCATGGAAGGTGAGCCCGGCGGGCAGATGCGCTACTCCACCGGTAATACCCATCTCCTGTCCGCCATGCTCCAGCGGCGCACCGGTACGTCGATCTACGCCCTGGCCAACGAGTGGCTTGAGGATGCCGGGATCGAGGTGAGCGACTGGATGGACGATCCTCAGGGTATTGCCTTCGGTGGTAATCAGGTCTCGATGCGGCCGGATGCGTTGCTGGCACTGGGTGAGCTCTATCGCCGGGACGGGCGCACGGCCCGGGGTGAACGGCTGCTTGCCGATGGATGGGTCGAGGCAAGCTGGACGATTCGCGGGCGGTCGCGCTGGACCAACGACGGCTATGGATATGGCTGGTTCATCCGCGATTTCGCTGGCGCGGACGGCTACTATGGCTGGGGGTATGGCGGGCAGATGCTCTATGTCATTCCCTCGCTGGCGATGACGGCGGTCATCACCTCTGATCCCGACCGCCCCTCCGGACGGACTGGCTATCGTGATGCGCTGCATGGTTTCATCAACCGACTTGTCGAGGCGCGGCGCGAGGATCGGCGCCGGTGCCGAGATGACGCGCAAGGCTCGGTCGCGCCGGCAGTCAGAGCGGATAGAGCCAGCCGATCAACAGACTCAGAGTAATCCTCCTCGCCCTGACCAGGATCAGGCGTGCTCGGGTGCACGATCGCTGGTCTCACCGGCAATCTGTCGGATCGCATCGACGAGGCTGCTGGCCGGTTGAGAATGAAGGACGGGTTCGACCAGCTGCCGGTAGGCAGTTGGGACGCCGAGCACCAGCGAGGCGCCCGAAGGGTAAGGCCCGTAGGGCCGAATCAATCCCACCCTCTCCGCCAGACATAAAAACAGGGGCCGCAGGCCCCTGTTTTATGTCTTTGTTTTGCCTTCGCGGGTGAGTCTGCACTAGGCTATTTCCAGGTTTTACAACAGGGCGTATTACGCCTCGTGCTCGAGGTATAACAACAGAGCCTTTGTGCGCTAGCGTCCTGACGACCGTTGCCTGGTTTAACTACGGTAAGCGATTGAAAGGTAAGAAGAGTCTGTCTTATGGCGCAGCCCCATGACCCGCGTCAAAATCAATTGCTAGCGGCTATTACCCCCGAAGAATATGAACGGCTTGCACCCAGTCTGGAGCGCGTCGATCTGATCCTGGGGGCATCCATTGTTGAGGACGGGCAATCCATGCGCCACGTCTACTTCCCGACGGACTCCATCGTTTCTCTGCTCTACGTTATGGAGGACGGCGGCTCGACCGAGATCGCCGTCGTGGGTAACGAGGGCATCGTTGGGATCTCGCTTTTCATGGGGGGTGAGACGACGCCGGGCCGGGCGATCGTGCAGAGCGCTGGCACGGCCTACCGCCTCAAGGGGAATCTGCTCAAGGATGAGTTCCATGGGGCGGGGCATTTCCAGCGTTTAATGCTGCGATACACGCAGTCGCTGATCACACAGATGGCACAAACGGCGGTATGCAACCGCCATCACACCCTGGATCAGCAGCTATGTCGGTGGCTTTTGCTGAGTCTCGATCGATTGCCGACCAATGAGTTGTTCATGACCCAGGAGTTGATCGCGAACATGCTGGGTGTCCGTCGCGAGGGTGTGACGGAATCGGCCGGGAAACTACAGCGGGCCGGTTTGATTTCCTATCATCGTGGGCGCATTGTGATCCTGGACTGAGCCGGCCTTGAAGCGCGGGTCTGCGAATGCTACGAGGTCGTAAAAAAGGAATATGACCGGCTCTCTCCCCATTCGGATGGCACCTGAAGGTTTGAGCCGATTGGTCTTTATGACCGAAAGACCCTTCGGAGTATGGGTATCCGCTGCCAGAATGGCGGTCGTCGTCTTCTGCATAGCAGTCGTCAGCGCAGCCTGTGAGCCGGCCGAAGAACCTGAGTTACGCATTGGCCTGAGCCCTTGGATCGGCTATTCGTACTTCTCGGTCGCCAATGAGCGGGGTTATACGGCCGACTCTGATGCACTCAATCTTGAAATCGTTGAGGTGGCGTCGCAGCGGGATGCGGTTCGAGCCTTTGAGCGTGGCCAGGTCGATCTGATTGGTGCGACGCTAGCGGAGTTGGCGGATATCAAGGCCGGCGGACGGCGGTCCGCCAGAGCAGTGCTCGCGCTTGATCGCTCTGTCGGCGGTGATGTGATTATCGCAAGAAAGGATATCGAGACGCTCGATGCGTTAAAGGGCCAGCGGGTCGGTCTGGAGCCGGGCACGGTCAATATGCTGGTCCTCGCCGCGGCAGCGAGGCAGGGCGGGTTCGGGTTCGATGATGTGACCATGGTGTCACTGCCCCAGAGTGAGATGGCAGCTGCCTTGGAGGAGGGCCGGATCGATGCCGCCATCACCTATCCGCCGATTACCAGTGGTGTGCTCGAGCAGCCAGGCACCCATGTGGTGTTTGATACGAGCATGGCGCCCAATGCGGTGGTCGACGTGCTGGTGGCGGCAGAGGCCGTCATTGAGAACCAGCCACGGGCCCTGGAGGCGCTGATTGAAGACCATGACCGCGCACTGCGGTGGAGCCAGGCGAGTCCCGAACCCGCGCGAGCCATCATCGCGGCGCATACCGGACTCTCTCCCCGGGCGGTGGATCAAGTGCACGGGTACATCGAGGTCCTGCCGGTGGAAGAACAGCTCGGTCTATGGGCGACGGATGGCACCCTGATTGACGGCCTGAGAAGAGTGATGGACATACGCGCAGAACTCTACGATCAGCCAGAGGGCACGGCGGTTGATGTGGCATCCATGCTCGATAGAACGTTTGTCGAGCGGCTGGGATCGCGATGAATCCCGGCATTCGCCCCTCCACGACGCTGACGGTACGCTTCATTCTCCTGATGACCTCGGTCATCATCATTGGCGTTGGTCTCACGGCCGGCTTGAGTGGGTATCAGAATAACCTGATGGCGCGCGAGAGTGCCGGGCAGGCGGCCGTTGATCGGGCGATCACGGTTCTCGACGCGCTGGAAAGTGCGGCCACCGATGAATCGTTGTCCCGGTTCATTTTTGCGACTGCCGCCCAGCCGATGATTCATCGCATCGCATTGCTCGATGCTGACGGTGTTGTGGTGATGTCGTCACGACGTGCGTGGCAGCGTCAACCGGCCGCTGAGCTCACCGACAGCGGGTTGATTGACTGGTTTGACGAACCGGTTGAGCAGCATCGCCCCGAAGCGCACTGGAATGCTGAGACCACCCGGGCAGTCGCGTTGGCCCACATCCGTCCGGTTAATCCGGCGGCCGAGGCCGTCGATCGGCTCAGTGGCGGGAAGCTTTTCCTCAGCGTGGATGGCGAACCCTTTCTCGCCAGTGCAAGACAATCCGCCCGCTTTGACACGCTGGTGGCGGCGGGCATCCTGCTGGCGGTGATGGGGCTTTTCGCGACAATTCTCCAGCGGCGCGTGGTATCGCCCCTGGAGACACTCTATCGGCGGGCGAGTGGTGCATTCGAAGACCGAAAAGGCACACAGCCGATTGCGAAGGAAACGCCGCAGGAGCTCCAGACACTGAGTCGGGCGATTGATGAGCTCAGTGATACACGACTGGCGCTGGCGAAGCAGCAGGAGCGGCTCGCGGGCATCGCCAACACGATACCCGGTGCCGTCTATGAGTATCGCCATTATGATGATGCGGACGATGCGTTTACGTTCGCCAGCGCCGGTATCATCTCACTGCTGGGCGGGCCCGAGGGGCTGAGTGACGAGGCGCGTCTCGCGTTCGTGAATGAAACGCTCTGGTCGATCATCGTTCCTGAGGATCTTACGATCATCAGGCAGGCCACAGAGATCGCCAACCAGGGTCCCGCTCAGGATTGGCAGGCCGAGTTCAGGATCGACAGGGGTGCGGGTATCCGTTGGATCTGGGGGCACGCATCACCCGTCGATGACCCCCTTCCCGGCCAGCTTTTCCGCGGTGTGCTGCTTGACTCTACCCGTAGACGGGCGCTGGAGGAACGGCTCGAGCGGGCGGCAACCCATGATCCGTTGACGGATGCACTCAATCGCGGCGGTATTGCGCCGCAGCTGGAATCGAGCGTGGCTGATGCCCAGCGTCAGGGGGTATCACTGTCGGTATTCCTGATGGATATCGACCACTTCAAGACCGTCAATGACAACTTCGGCCATGCGGTGGGGGATGCCGTACTCCGTTCGCTGGTCAGTCTGGTGCAGACGCGGTTACGACGGGCCGATAGCCTGTCGCGCTGGGGGGGTGAGGAATTCCTCGCGCTACTGCCGCACACCGGTCGTGCGGGCGCGACCGAGATCGCCGAGTCCGTCCGCAACGCCATTGCGAGTGCGTCCTTCGACCATGGTCAGCCCATCCATGTCAGTCTGGGTGTCGCAACACTCAGATCCGGCGACATCGTCGACACGCTGGTGCAGCGAGCGGATGAACGCCTTTACGCGGCGAAGGCGCGTGGCCGCAACTGTGTGGTGGCTGCCTCGGATCGTGCCGAATAACACGTCCGGCAAGCGCGAGAAGCCTAGTTCAGATAGTAATCGGGTGCCTGGGGGCGTCCCAGATAAAAGCCCTGCTGAATAACGATGCCCAGCGACTGCACGGTCTGGCACAGGGTCTCGGATTCGATGCCCTCAGCCACCACCTGGATGTTCAGCGCCCCGCAGAGGCTCGCGATGGACTCAACGATCGCCCGTGATTTGAAATCGTCAGTCACGGCACTGATCAACGTCTTATCGATCTTGACGTAGTCGATATCGAGCTCGCGCAGCCGATAGAGATTACTCTCCAGGGCACCGAAGTCATCCAGCGCAAGCACGGTACGCTCGCCGCGTAACCCGTCCCAGGCCGCCTTGAGCCCGGTCAGATCATCCCCCAGGTGCTGAGGCAGGCCGCGCTCAGTGACCTCGATGATCACCTGCGGTGCGTGCTGTATGTCGGCACCGAAGTCGCGGGAGAGCTGCTCGGGGCGCTCAAGCCTTTGCAGATCCTCGAGGCCGATGTTGTAGCTCAGTACACCGACGTCGTTGCGCATCGCCCGCTCGGTGAGGGCGCGCCGCATGGCGACAACGTATGGGTAGAGCGCATCGTCCTTGATGACCTCGCGGAAGCGGTCGAGGAAGATGGCCGGTGAGCGGATCTCTCCCTCGTGGGTCCAGCGGATCAGGGACTCATAACCCAGCGTCGCCCCTGTCTCAACGTTGACCAGCGGCTGGATGTGATACCCGAACTCGTCATTCCTCAGCCCCTGGCGAATCTGCAGATCGGTGACGAATGCGCCGGCACTGTGGGAATTCGCGATAAACGCGGCATCAGCACAGACAACGGACTTCCAGTCGCGGTGTTTTGCATGACGCATCGCAAGATCCGCTTCGGAGAGGCGCTGTGATAACGATTCGGTGGGCGCGAGGATCACCGCACCGCCACAGAGACTGACTTTATCGAGGTCATCGATCTCGTCGAAGCGCAGCGCGTGGACCGCGCTTTTCAGTGATTGGCCGAGTTGCTTGACGGAAGACCACTGAGTCGCCGGGACGAGGATCGCAAAGTCATCGCCATCCAGTCGGGCAACCGCCGCCCGGGGCCCGAGCGTTGCCCGCATCGTCCGAGCCACGATCTGGAGGACGCGATCACCGGTTGCGATACCGTGCCCGGCGTTGATGGCCTTCATGTTGTAGAGATCGATGAGCACCAGCGCATAGTGACGGAAGCGGTAGTGATCGCCATACAGTTCATTGAGCCCGAAGCGCGACAGCTCGCCGGTGACTGGATCGGTCCATGACTGCTGTCGCAGACGTGTCTCAAAGCGCGTCTGAACGATCAGATAGATCCCGAACACGGCAAGCGCACACCAGAGCAGGAATGACTCCCGCATGAACTGCCAGAACCGACTGGTGATGGTGTCGTGAACGCGTGACTGGCTGGCGAAGAGGGTGAGCGTGCCGACGGTCCGCTCGTTGAACATGATCCGGCTGGTATAACCAAGGCCCGGGAATTGCCCGTGCAAACCGGTGGCGAGCGCCTCGGGCCGTGCCTGGTCGGTGTCGATGAACGCCAGTTCGTAGCCTGTGTTGCGGGCGACAAGCAGTATGTCGCCAGCCCGATCGTGGACGGTGACACGACCGATGCGTGGCATCGTCTCGAGCAACCGCAGCTCCCGACGGACTGTGGGGAGGTTGCCGGACATGACGCTTTCACCCGTGCGCTCGCCGAGCAGCTTGGCATTCCGCTCGAGCGTTGCGCGTACCGCCTGCGCCTCGTTGTCGATGGCTGCCTGGTAGTTCAGGAAGAACTGCGCGGTGACACCGAAACCGAGCACGAAGATCAACAGTACCAGGATCAACTGACCGCGGCGCAGACTGCACAGATAGTACCAACAGGTATTCAGGGAGCTGAGCAAGCGGGCGTTACCTTGATGGCGCGACTATTCGGCAAGGTGGGATGGTAACCCAACTCGGTGAGTGGATCATTAACCGCGTCGCGAGCGCGGCTGACGATTGGTGTGAACGCGGGGTGACGGTCAGGTCCAGGGCGGTAGCCAGACCGCGAGCGCCGGTGGTGCGACAATGGCCCCCCACCCGGCAATGGCGAGGTAGGGGCCGAACGGCATTTCCCTCTGCCCGTCGATGCCCTTGAAAGGCGCCTGTATCAGCACGATCAGCAGCGCGGCGATCGGCGCGATCAGCATGGTTGCCAGCAGCGCCTCGGGTCCACCCCAGGCGCCGATGAGCGCAAACAGCTTGAAATCCCCGTAACCGAGCCCGTCGATGCCGCGGAGCAACCGATAGGCGGTGTTGATCAGCCAGAGTGACGAATACCCCAGCGCCGCGCCCAGGATGGCCAGGGTCGGGGTGATGAAGTCGGTGCCGACGCTGACCAGCAGCCCCAGCCAGACGCCACTCAGCGTCATCACGTCCGGCAGCAGGTGAGTCTCGAAGTCAATCACCGCCATCGCGATCATCAGCCCGCTCATGACCAGTATGGCGCCGGCGAGCGGTTCGACGCCGAAACGCCAGACGACGAGCGCTGTGACGATGGCAGTCAGCGCCTCGGTGAATGGGTAGCGAGCTGAGATGGGATTCTGGCAGTCCCGGCAACGGCCGCGGAGCAGAACCCAGCTGATGATCGGGACGTTGTCCCGAATGCGAATCGGGTGCTTGCAGTGCGGGCAGTGCGATCCCGGCCAGGCGATGCCGGGGGGCGGATCCTCGTCCACCACGGTGTCCATCTGACGATCGGCATGCTCAATCTGCGCGGGGATCCGCGAGATGACGACATTAAGGAAGCTGCCGATGAGGGCACCGACGACAAAGGCACTCGCAAGTGTAACCATTAGAATCAATGCCTGATAACGTTAGCGCCGTTTCCACCTTCCAACCCAGCATAATCGATATTGGCCTCAATCGTGGATAGTTGGGACAACTGTGTTTTTGCCGCATCGATCGCCATGCGGATACTGGATTCATCCGCGCATTCTACAGCTCCGAAGTCATCGCACGCATTGGGCGATTGGTAATCCGTGGCTTCAGTCTCTCCATCTATAGTGAGTTCACCGTTGGTTCCCTTGGCCTCCGCATCCAGTTGATTTGGTGCGACATAGATATGTTCCTTGAACTCTACTTCCGTGTTCTCGAGGTTATTGAACCGATATCTCGCCGGTTGACCATGAATGAACGTGTCTTCCTCAAAAACGAACGGGTCGTTTATTAGCTCACCGATCTGAAGAACCGCCTCATTATTGTCGGCAAACAAGTAAAGCTCTTTCTGGATCTTTGCTGTAGCGTTTTCGAATCCGTTAAATAATATTTCGGCCTTCTGCCCATGACCGATAACGGAACCTGCGAAGTCAATGCGATTGTTAGTAAAAGAGTTAATGGAAAAACGCACATTTTTCTTTGGGTTTGTAGTAGACACAAACTGCACGGTATCCCCAAAGACTAGATCGACATTCGTCATGTCTTCAATTTTTATTTCGGCCGCCCTCCCTGCTGCAAGTATTCCACCGTTGATATCCATCCTTTCGTTCTCAATAGATTTTATTTCTACATAAGATTTCTTTTCGTTGCCGTCAACGATAATCGTATTATCGAATTCAAATGTCGTATTGATTGATTCATTGATTCTGAGTTCGGCCTTTTCTCCTTTAACATAGACGGGACCGGTTATGGATGCGGTCTCATTTTCCAGTGAGTCTAACTCTAGGTTAGCGGCATCATCACGTCCGTTTACGATAAGAGGGCCGTTAATGGAGAAATCCATGTTAAGGATATCTTCGGCTCTCATCTCTGCTTTTTCGCCTGAGACGATAACTCCTTCGTTGAATTGGATGCTGTCGTTCTCTAAAGACTCTAGCTCGACGTACGCCTCTTTTTCGTCCGCAACAGCCGCGAAAACTCCTTTAAAATTGAGATTCGAGTTGATCATGTCTTCAATTAATATCTCAACTGTTTTGCCATAAATCTCAAAGTTCTCGTTTAGTTCCAGGTCGGAGCCTTCTAGTAAAATCTCCAGCTTTATATCCGCGTCGAGATTTTTTATCTGCCAGGGTTCTGTGATGGATATCGTGTCGTTAGTCAATTCACAAGTGAGGTCGATGGAATTGCCGATTGAGCCACTTGTCGGAAGCTCGCAAACTTCACCGATGCCGGGAGCAGCGTCCTTGAGATCCTGTACGCTTGTCACAGACGGAATTCCTGTTTGAAACCTATAGCCATATTCAGCTGTGCCGTCTCGAATGATGGCGTTGTAGGTGTTACTGGCTGGAGCCGGTAAGACACTGACCCCTAGCGAGGCGCTGGTCTTGTAAAGCTTGGTGCTCAAGGCGCTATGATTATTTGGATTTGACTGAAGTCGTGCGGCATCACCGACGCTTAGGCCCTGAAGGGCGCGGGTTTTTTCATTCGCGGTGACGGTATCCTGCGTCAGTACGGCATTGGTGCCGGCTGCGATCGCCCCGACACTTAGGATCGATATCATTGCCACGATGAGAACGGATCCGAGTTGGTTGGGACGATCTCGCGGTTCTGGTGAAATCTGTTCGCGCATGCCTAGTTCCTCTTGAAGGCTCTAACGGTGTAGACCGCGCCATCTGACTCCAGAACTAGCTCGTGTAACGCCTGGGCTGGTGGAATGGTTTTGCATTCGAAACGCGTTACGTTGTTGACCAAGATAGAGCTTGATGCCGTTGACGCCATTGGTGTTTGATTGACGACGAGCTCATTGGTTGCAGTGTTCCTTTGATACACGGTTTGTTGCGGCGTACCAAAACTGATAGAACCGGGGTTGCAATTAATTTTCAACCCGCGGAATCGAACCTCGTCAGTGATCCGTGCCAAGGCATATTCGATGTTCGCCTGTTGGTCCGTCTGTTGCTCGAGCTCGGTCCGATTCTCGATGAGATCAATCAAAGGCCGTCCAATAAAGCTTGCGAGTATCCCAAGCACAGCGAGCGTCACAACCAGCTCGATCAGCGTGAAGCCCTTGTGGCATTTGGTGCTTCTAAAACGCATGGTTTTCAAGGCGCTATCCTGCTCATGAGTTATGGAACGATAAGTTGCAGACTGTTTTTGCCCTGTATGGGGATCGTGAATTTAGTGGCGTTTGTTTCACCGATCTTTACAATCTCGCAGGACGGTTCCTGCACAACGCAAATATCTTGGTTTCCTCCGGACGTAAACAATTGATTATAAGTCTTGCCTGTGGTCCACGCGGCAAGTTCCTTGTCGGTCACTTGTACCCCACCCGAGCTACAGCCCTTTTGCGGCTGAGGGGGCTTCCATAGTCCTACTTTATTGCCCTTATTACCCTTTTTGTGCTGCTGGACGGCCAGCAATGTCTCATAGCAGCTCTCAGCAGCGCGCAGTCGTTCCGCATAGCTTTGATTGTTTGCCGAGAAATTCAGCGCGGTGATCAGTAGGCTCGCGATCGTCGCCGCGCTGATCCCGATGATTACAAGGGCGATAACCAACTCGATCAATGTGAATCCATCGAACCGATTCATTGGGATTCTCGGTCGTTTTCTGATCAGCCGTCGCATGGGGAACGCTCGACCCGCCCTGTTTCGCCTGTGAGGCAGATTTCCCGCGTCGCGCCATCTGAGGCGGTCAGGACTAGAGTATAAGGCGTGGACTTGTCACAAGGCGTGCAGCCATCACAATTCACTGCCGTTACACTGCCAGTGGCTCCTGAATTAAAATTGAAATCGATCGTCGCGGGGCAGACGTCCACTGACGGACCCGCCCGGTCGGCGATCGCTGCAGTCTCCACGGCGCCGGACGTTGCCGGCGGGAATTGATGGAGCGTCTGCGCTCTCGCGCGTCGCAACTCAGCCACGACTTGATCCTCGGCCTAAACCCGCTGCCCACGAGCTGACTGACCAGATCGACGTCGAAGATGGACAGACCAACGAATAGCAGGATGAACCCGGCACTGAGGCCGAGCACCCATGGATCGCCGAAGGTCGTTTGTTGTGTGCCTGTCCCGTAGTGATCTGGCGAATTCGCCATTCCTGATTACCCCCCTGATGAAAAACGCAGCATTCTGAGCGGCTTACAAAGGGAAGTAAAGTTTGGTGCAGTGATCAGGCCATCACTGCACCCTGGCAAGTAGCTGAGCATTGCCACCGGAGGCGGTCACGTCGACGCAGACATGACGCTCATGATGGACATGTGCCCGATCCGGACAGGCGGTGATCACCGGCAGGATCTCGCCGCCGCGCTGAGCCAGCGCATTGGCGAGCGCCCGGGCCCCGTCCTGATCGCCCCACCAGAGCACGCCGGAGAAACCGTTCAGCGTCTCGAGGGCGTCAGGGTTGAGTTTCCCGAGAACCTCGACACCGACACCCCCCAGCGCCTCCACCTGTCGACGCTGCTCGGCCGCGGCCGCAGCACCGGGGCCCAGGCAGAGCAGGGGCGACCGGGGGACGTGATAGAGGCGATTGGACTCGCCGGTGGGCCCGGGCATGTCCGTGCCCTGAGCTGGCATGGCCGGGGTCGGTATCGTATCGAGTACCGATTGAACCGAGTCCGGGTCGCTCAATGGGGTTGGCGGTTCCACCGCGGTCTGTGGCGCGGTCGCCTGGCCGAATCGGGTCACGTAGTCCGGGCCGCCCGCCTTGGGACCGGTTCCAGACAGTCCTTCACCGCCGAAGGGCTGACTACCGACAATGGCACCGATCTGGTTGCGATTGACGTATAGATTGCCGGCATGGACCCGATCGACGATGTGCTGGACCCGGTCCTCGATTCGGGTATGCACGCCGAAGGTCAGGCCGTAGCCGCGGGCATTGATCGCCTCGATGACTTCGTCGAGGGCCTCGGCGCGATAGCTTGCGACATGCAGGACAGGTCCGAATATCTCGCGCTCGAGGGCCTCGATGCCCTCGACATGGATCACCGCCGGCCCGACGAAATGACCGGTATCCGGTGCCTCGATCTGCTTGATGAGCCGGCCGTCATGCCGGGCATTATCGACATGCCGCTGGATGTCGGCCGCGGCGTCGGCATCGATGACCGGACCCAGATCCGTCGACAGCCGCCAGGGATCACCCAGCCGCAGCTCGTCCATCGCGCCTGAGAGCATACGCATGAAGTCCTCACGGACATCCTCCTGGATGTAGAGACAGCGCAACGCCGAGCAGCGCTGGCCGGCAGACTGGAACGCGCTGGCGATGACATCGCGCACGGCCTGCTCGTGGAGGGCCGTTGAATCGACAATCATGGCATTGAGGCCGCCCGTCTCCGCGATCAGTGGCGCACCGGGGTCGAGATGCCGGCGCATGCTGCGATGGATCGCCCGTGCGGTGTCAGTGCCACCGGTGAAGGCGACGCCATCGATGCGTGCATCACTCGTAAGGGCTGCGCCCACCGTGGTGCCGTCGCCGGGCAGGAATTGCAGGGCCGGGACGGGAACCCCCGCCTCATGGAGCAGGGCAACGCCCTTGGCGGCGGTCAGCGGCGACTGCTCAGCCGGCTTGGCGAGCACCGCATTGCCCGCCGCCAGGGCGCCCGCAATCTGGCCGGTGAAGATGGCGAGGGGGAAGTTCCATGGCGAGATGCAGGCGAAACGCCCCCGTGGCGTGGGCGCAAGCTGCCGGGACTGGCGGGCGTAGTAGTAGAGGAAATCGATCGCCTCACGCAGCTCGCCAACCGCGTCCAGCAGATTCTTGCCCGCCTCGCGGGCGACGATGGCGAGGATTTCACCGAAGTCGCGCTCGTAGAGCTCGGCGGCCCGCTCAAGAATGCTGGCCCGCTCCCGGGCTGAGGCCGACCATGGGCGGGCAGCGGTGATGGCGGCCTCGACTTCCGCCGCGGTGGCATCCCGCACGCGACCGACGAGATCGTTGGGGTCGGCTGGGTTGGGCATATCGTGCCCGCCACCGGCCTCGGCTTGTACGCCGTCGGCCGTGATCGGTGATGCCTGGAAGCGCCGCTCACGGAACGGCCGCCGGGCTCCCTCGATGCAGTCGAGATCGGCCAGGTCGCCGAGGTCGAAGCCGCGGGCGTTGCGGCGGCTCGGGAGGAAGAGCGCCGGGCCGTTGGCGAGCTTTGGGTTGACCGGTTGGACCACATCGTCAAGGGCCTCGAAGGGACAGGCAACAACGGTTTCTGGGGCGACGTTCTCGTCGACGATCTGATTGACGAAGGACGAGTTGGCGCCGTTCTCAAGCAGCCGCCGCACCAGATAGGCGAGTAGATCGCGATGCTCGCCCACGGGGGCATAGATCCGGCAGCGGGTGCCGTGACGATGCATGACGATGTCGTGCAGCCGCTCGCCCATGCCATGCAGGCGCTGGAACTCGAATGCCTCGGCCGGCACCTGCAGGTCGTCGGCCATCGCCAGGACCGCCGCCACTGAATGGGCGTTATGGGTGGCGAACTGCGGATAGAGGCGGTCAGTCATGCCAAGCAGCTGGCGGGATACCGCCAGATAACTGACATCGCTGCCCGCCTTGCGGGTAAAGACCGGGAAACCATCAACGCCCAGTGTCTGCGCGCGTTTGATTTCGGTATCCCAGTATGCGCCCTTGACCAGTCGAAGTGTCATACGCCGGTCGAGGCGTTGGGCCAGCTGATAGAGCCAGTCCACGGTATCGGCCGCGCGCTGCCCGTAGGCCTGGATCACCATGCCGAAGCCATCCCAGCCAGCCGTGGCGGGGTCCTGTAGCACCGCCTCGGCGACCTCGAGCGACAGATTGAGTCGGTCCGACTCCTCGGCGTCGATGTTAAAGCCGAGCCCCTTTTCCGCGGCCAGTTGCGCGAGGGCGGTGACGCGCGGCACCAGCTCGTGCAGCACGCGGTCGCGCTGGGCCAGTTCGTAGCGCGGATGCAGGGCCGATAGCTTGACCGAGATACCCGGGTTATCGCGGCCACTGCTGTATCGGGCCGCACCACTGATGCGGATGATCGCATCGCGGTAGGACTCGAAATAGGTCTGTGCGTCCGCTGCCGTCCGCGCCGCCTCGCCGAGCATGTCGTAGGAGTAGGTGAAGCCCTTTTTCTCCTGACTGCGGGCGCGTTTGAGCGCGGCCTCGATGGATTCCCCCAGCACGAACTGCCGGCCCATCTCGCGCATGGCACGACCCACGGCGGTGCGGATGACCGGCTCGCCCAGACGCTTGACGGCGCTGCGCAGGTTGCGGGTCACGCCCTGACTCGGGTTATCGAGGATACGGCCGGTCAGCATCAGCGCCCAGGTCGAGGCATTCACCAGGCTCGAGCTGGAATGCCCCATGTGCTGCCCCCAGTCGGAAGGCCGGATCTTGTCCTCGATCAGCGCGTCGATGCTGGGGGCATCGGGGACGCGAAGCAGGGCCTCGGCCAGGCACATCAGGGCGATGCCCTCGTCAGTAGACAGTCCGTACTCAGCGAGGAATACCTCCATCAGTCCGGGGCGGGCGCTCTGGCGGATCTCGCGCACCAGATCGGCGGCGCTGGCAACAATGGCCTGACGCTGCTCGGTACTCAGGTCAGCCCGATCCACAAGCCTTTGCAGCGTTGCGATTTCCGACCGACGCATGCCATGGGTCAGGGCCGCCGGGAGCTCGACGGGGCGATTGGTGTCGAGTGCACTGATTCGTATATCCATGGCAATCACAGTAAACGAGAAAAAATGGTAGGTTGTCCTGAAAAAGCACAATCAGCCAGGCGATTGATTTGTTTTAAGGGGTTAAAAAATGACGGATGAACCGGATAAAGCGGCTATGCTCGATCGTCTGGACCGCACCATCCTTCGCGTGCTGTCGGTGAACGGCGGACGGGCGGAGCTCGCCCGCCGTATCGGCCGCTCCAAGACGCCAACCCAGGCACGGCTTCAGCGGCTGGGAAAAAAGCATCCGGGGCTATCGGGCGATTCTCGACCCGATCGGGATCGGTGCCGCCCATGTGGCGTTTGTCGAAGTGCGGCTCTCCGACACCCGGGAGTCAGCGTTGCGGGATTTCAACGAGGCCGCCCGGGGCATCCCGGAGATCGAGGAATGTCATTTGATCGCGGGGGGGTTCGATTATCTGCTCAAGGTGCGCACGCCAGGTATCTCGAGCTATCGGCGGGTGCTCGCCGAGTCGATCTCGAGTCTGCCCTACGTCGCCTCCACGAGCACCTATGTGGCCATGGAGGCGGTCAAGGAGCTCGGCCCATGAGCGGGCTCAGGCAAGGATCAGATCGTAGGCGATCTTGAGCGCAAATCCCAGAAACGCCAGCCCCGCGAGTCGTTCGATCCAGTGCTGATGATCCTCAAGCCGGACCAGTAGCCCGGTGGATGCGGTCACCAGACTGATGGTCGAGAACCAGAGCATCGCGCAGACCCCCACAATGGCGATGATGGCAGCGATGACGATCGACGGCGTCGTCGGTTTGATGGCGCTGCCGAAGATACTGGCGAAAAAGACGATCGCCTTGGGATTGGTCAGATTGACGAGCAGCCCCAGGAGTACAGGATTACGGGGCCCGGCGGGAGTCTTCGCCGGCTCCTGCTCGATATGCCGGATCGGCGCACGCGTTGATAGCAGCCGGATGCCGAGATAGCCCAGAAAGAGCGCCCCGCAGGCGCGGACGACGATCTCGAATCCGTCGATCCGGCTGGTGAGCGTCGACAGCCCGATCGCGCTCAGCGCCGCGTAGAACGTGATGCCGATGCTCACACCCATGGCGGTCAGCACCCCCGCGCCGGTACCCCGGCCGATGGTATTGCGCACCACCGCCACGAAATCCGGGCCCGGTAGCATCAGTGCCGGCGAGAACACCGCGAATACACCGAGAATGGGGAACAGGGACTGCATCATCCGCCTACTCAGCCGCCATGGGGCAGGGGCAGTGCAACATTGCGGGTCGGTATCGGCACAGTCGATGGCTCATCGCTACTTTCATCACCCCCCATTATCCACGAGTTCGCCCCGTACCGCAGGCCACGCAATCCGTGCGTTGACCGCCCGCTGCGGCTAGGATGCCTGCATTGTCTGTGACAGGAGCGCTCCTGCCTTGAATACCCGGCTGCCACCGCCCATTATCCTGCTGTTTGCCGCCGGTGCCATCTGGGGGATCGACTGGCTGGTGCCCGCGGCGCGGGTGAAGCACCGTGGCTGAGCACGGCCGCCCTGGCGCTCACTGCGTTGGCAGGGGCGGTCATGCTGACCTCAGCCGTGTGGTTTGCCCGACAGAAGACCACGATTAATCCCCTGCACCCGGAGCGCGCCAGCCATTTGGTCACTACCGGGCCCTACGCGATCTCTCGCAATCCGATCTACCTCGCTGACGCCGCGCTACTGCTCGCCTGGGCGCTGTGGCTTGGCAACGCCGCCGGGGTGCTGATGGTGCCGGTGTTCATGCGCACCCTCACCCGGTTGCAGATCCGGTCCGAGGAGCAGGCCCTTGCCGTGAAGTTCGCCGAGACCTATCGCGACTACTGCCGTCGGGTCCGGCGATGGCTGTAGCCGAAAAAAGCACAGGCCTGCGACCGGACCGGGTTACCCTCGGCATCGCGCTGATGGTGGGGTTCACAGTCTGTGCGCCAATGATCGATACCTTCGCGAAACTCAGCGCTGGCCATATTGTGGTCGCGCAGATCGTCGCGGCGCGTTTTGTGATTCAGGCCATGCTGTTGATGCCAATGAGTGGGGTGTTTGGCTGGGCGCATCGCCCCGCCGGCCGTGAGGTGGCGCTGCAGTTCGCCAGGGCGGCCCTGATCCTGATTGCCACGGGGTTTTTCGTGGCTGCCCTGGCGGTGATGCCGCTGGCCGATGCGGTGGCCATTTTCTTCGTTGAGCCATTCATCCTGATCCTGCTCGGTGCGGCGTTTCTGGGCGAGCCGGTGGGCTTTCAGCGCCTGGTGCTATGCCTGGTCGGCCTGGCCGGTGCGCTGCTGGTCATTCAGCCGAACTTCGCCGCCCTAGGCCCGGCAGCGTTCCTGCCGCTTGGCACCGCCGTCACCTTTGCCTGCTATATGCTGCTCACTCGCACCATGGCCCGCCGCATGCACCCGGTTACCCTGCAGGCCTACACCGCCGTTGCCGCGAGCCTACTGATCCTACCGTTACTCGCGGCCGGGCACTGGATGAGCGTAGAGGCGCTCACCGTGCGGTGGCCCGATCCGCTGGTCTACTGGCTCCTGCTCGGAGTGGGGGTCGCCTCGACCGTCGCTCATATATTCGTGAGCTTTGCGCTATCCATGGCACCGGCGGGCATCATCGCCCCCATTCAGTACCTCGAGATCGTGACCGCGGCCGTGCTTGGCTACTGGATATTCGATGACCTGCCCGACACCTGGGCGATGATCGGCATCGTCATCATCATGGCCTCGGGCATCGGGATTTATGCCCGCGAGCGGGCCATCGAGCGACAGCTGCTACTCAACCGGCCGGTCGACTAGCGCGATAGATGCTTGGGGAATGGTGGCCAGGGAGAGAATCGAACTCCCGACACGACGATTTTCAATCGTCTGCTCTACCGACTGAGCTACCCGGCCACAATTGAGAGTCGTATTCAAACCGATGCGTCCGGACAGGTCAAGGCGCTGAGCCTATAATCGGCGGGATGAGACAGCGTATCCTCTTGCTCTCGGCCTATCAGGCGGACAGTCACGCCTGGTGGACCGGCTGGCTGCAGCAGGCCTTCCCCGACACGGACTGGCGCCTGCTGACCCTGCCCGGGCGGCACTTCAGATGGCGGATCCGGGGTAATCCGCTATCGTGGCTGGATGAGATCGCCACCGCCAGCCAGGGGGTAGACCGCATTCTTGCGACCTCGATGGTGGATCTGGCAACGCTGCGCGGGCTGCATCCGGCGCTCGCGGCGATACCCACCGATTATTACTTCCATGAGAACCAATTTGCCTATCCGGTCGGGCCCGGGCAGCGACCGTCAGTGGAGCCGCAGATCGTGCAACTCTATGGCGCATTGGCGGCCGACCGGCTGCTGTTCAATTCCGAGTGGAATCGGAGCAGTTTCCTCGACGGCGTCGCGGCCTTGCTTCGGCGCATGCCCGATGCCGTGCCGGCGGGCATCGTCGAGCGTCTGGCCCCGAAAACCGCGGTTGTGCCGGTGCCAATCGTTCCGCCTGCGCCGGGTCGCACATCGCGGGATGCGCGATTGATCCTGTGGAATCATCGCTGGGAGTACGACAAGGCGCCTGACGTGTTCGCAGATGCCGTCATCCGGTTGGCCGAGAGCGGCCATGCGTTTCGGCTGGCGCTGCTCGGTCCCCGGCCCCATCCACCGCCACCAGCGCTTTCGCGTGTCGTGGATGCCCTGGGCGATCGCGTCATCGCCAACGGCCGTGTCCCGCGCGGCGAGTATGACGCCCTGCTACACCGCGCCGGCATCGCCGTCAGCACCGCCATTCACGAGTTCCAGGGGCTGGGGATGCTCGAGGCCACCGCGGCCGGCACCACACCCCTCGTCCCCGATGCCTTGGTCTATCCCGAGCAGTATCCGGCTGCGTACCGCTATCCGCCGGGTGATGCGGCGGCCCTGGCCGATCGCCTGGCGGCATGGCTGACCAGCGCCCCACCGTTACCACCAGCTGTGGACGCCTACACGACTGAGGCGCTGCGACCGCTCTGGTCGCAGATAGTGGGGCGCAGCGCGTTACCGCGGTCAGCCGGTCACTCCTCGGGCTGAAAATCCGGCGGCGGGGCGGAGCCATCGCCGAAGAAGAACTTCTCCATCTCCTGCTCCAGGAATGTCCGCGCCTTCGGGTCCATGGGCGAGAGCCGGTACTCGTTGATGAGCATCGTCTGGTGGCCCAGCCACATCTTCCAGCCCTCCTGGCTGACGTTCGCCATGATCCGCTCGCCCAGTTCACCGGGGTAGGGCTGGCGCTTCATTTTCTGGCCCTCACGGCCGAGTTTGACGCAGTGGATGGTGTCGGTGTCGGTCATTGTAATGGTTCCTCTTGCTGGATGAGGCGATGTACAGGAGCGGGCAGCCCGGGTGCCTCATCGGTTTGGGGGTGATACCAGCGTCGATGGCCGTCCGCGATACCGCCATCGCCGGTAACGCGGGCGCGGATGGGCTGGATGTCCAGACTGAAATGCGTGAACTCATGGCGAAGCGGCGCCGGGGCCTCCGCATCGAGCTCGATGGTCAGCCGATACTGTTCGTGGACCCAGTGATCCGCTGTGTCCGCTGATTCCGGGACCTCGGGGAGTGACCAGAGCCCCGCCCAGATGCCCGTCGGCGGGCGCCGCTCGAGCAGGATGCCATCGCGCCCGTGGATGATCAGCATGGTGGTACGGCGCCGGGGCTTGTCGCGCTTTGGCCTGCGGCCCGGATAGGTCTCGGTCTCGCCCGCCGCCAGTGCCTGACAGCCCGACTGCAGGGGACATTGCTCGCAGCGTGGCCGACGCAGGCATACCGTCGCTCCCAGGTCCATCATCGCCTGATTGAAATCCCCGGTCCGCTCACGCGGGGTGACCGCCTCGCTGCACGTCCAGAGCCTGCGCGCCACGGCACTGCGCCCCGGCCAGCCCGGCACCGCGAAGTACCGTGCCAGCACCCGCTTGACGTTGCCATCGAGGATGGCATGCGGCGCATCCCGTGAGAGCGAAAGGATCGCTCCCGCCGTGGAGGGCCCGATCCCCGGCAGATCGGCGACGGCGGCGTAATCGTTGGGGAAGATGCCGTCGTAATCGGTCATCAGCCGCTGCGCACAGCCATGCAGGTTGCGGGCCCGAGCGTAGTAACCGAGCCCCGCCCAATGCGCGAGGACTGTGTCCCGGTCCGCCACGGCGAGGGTGGCTACGTCCGGGAAGCGCGCCATGAACCGCTCGAAGAAGGGGATGACGGTCGTCACCTGCGTCTGTTGCAGCATGACTTCCGAAATCCATACCCGATAGGGTGTGGCCGGATGCTGCCAGGGCAGGTCGTGCCGGCCGTATTGATCGAACCAGGCGAGTACCGCCTCCGAAAAGCCCTCCATCGGCGATGGATCGTCGGTTGTCATCAGTTGAACAGGTCCTCCAGCCGGTCGCGGACCTTGTCGACCTCCTCCTCGACCCGCTCGCGGATCTGTGTGCCCTGGCTCTGCTGGATCACCCGGGCAATGTCGAGGCGGATCGATGGATCACGCCAGCTGCCCTCGATCTGCAGCGGGATGGACACGCCCCGCAGTGCCTCAGGCGGCTGACCGCCCTGGCCCTGGAGGCTGCTGACCACATCGACGTCGAGCGAGAAGTCCAGCGTCTGTTCCACCAGGTCGCTCTGCCCCTCGCCGCGCAGACGCAGCACGGGGGAGTCCATGGCAATGTCATCGGTCCGCGCCACGCCGTCGCGCACCGCGACACTGCCGGTGAGGCTGGTGAAGTCCGTGCTCGGGGTCTCGTCCGCCGGCGGCGGTGTCTCGCCCTGGAGGCGGGCGAGCGCCTGCCGGATCAGCCGGGCGATGTTCACGCCCTTGAAGGCGCCATCGCGGATGCTGAAGTCACCATCGGCATTGACGGTGGCGAGCGGTGGTCCGCCGCCGGAGAGCGCCAGCTCGCCCTCGGCGTTGATGCCGGCGGTGCCTGTCAGCCGCTCGAACCCGGTGATGGCGGCCAGCAATGGACCCATCGCCACGCCGTTGAGCCCCTCGTTGAATGCAAGCGGCATACGGTTCTGCTGGGTGCCCAGGCGGATATCGCCGCCGTACTCGCCCTCGTAGAAGCGGGCGGAGAGAGGATGAATACGCCAGCCATCCGCGCTGGGCCCAATATCCGCACCCAGCTCGGTGATCGCCAGATCATTGGCGCGCAGGTCGGTCTCGCGCAACGAAAGGGTGCCGTCGCTGCGAACGATCAGATCGCCGTTGATGCGCGCATCCCACTGCTCGCCGTCGCGCTCGATCATTGCCTCGAGTGTGAGGGGGGCCGTCTGGCCGATGGCGATGGCGCCGAGGTCGAGCGTGAGCGGATCGACACGCAGGCGATCGCCGGTGGTGGCGTCGGCATAGCGGATCCGTCCACCGGACAAATCAATGCCGCCCAGGCTCAGACCCGCGAGCCAGTCCGGCAGGGCGCCGTCACCGCCGGCTCCGTCGTTATCCCCCGACTGGCCCTCAGCGTCGGCGAATGCCCAGTTGGCGTCACCCGTCTCGTTGCGGATCAGGCGGATGGTGGGAGCATCGAGGCGCAGTGTTTCCAGTTCGACCTCACCAGAGAGCAGCGGCATGACCGCCATCCCCGCGCTCACGCCTTCGGCGGTAAGGAGTGGCTCGTCGCCGAAGCCGTCACCACTGCCCAGCCGAATGCCACCCAGGTCGATAGCAAGCCGCGGGAAAAGGCTCCAGCCGATCTCGTCGTCGATGGCGAACGACCGGCCCAGCTCATCCTCCACAGCCGTGGTGATCTGATCGCGATAGTCGTTGGGGTCAAAGAACAGTGCAACGGCCGCAATGGCGACGACGATCAGCCCGATGAGGCTGCCGAGCGCGATGAATAGCACTCTCATGAAACGACTCTCTTGTTGATATGCTGGGCAGGGATCATAACGCTTAAAGGAAATCATGAGCGATCGGGCGATGCGTCGGCCGCGGATGCGGCGGCGCCGACCACCGCGGCAGTGGCTGCTCGCCTGGGTGCTGCTGGGCGTTGCGGCGCCGGCGGTCGCGGCGCCGCTGCAGGTCGCCGTCGCCTCGAATTTCCTTGCGCCGCTGGAGGCCCTTGCCGAGGCCTTCGCTGATGATGGTGGCGAGACGCTGCAGATCAGCGCCGGCGCCACCGGTCAGCTCTATACACAGATTACCCACGGCGCGCCCTATGACCTGTTGATGGCGGCGGATCAGGCCCGTCCCCAACGCCTGGTGGACCAGGGGCTTGCCCGCGCCGCCAGTCGCATCACCTATGCGCGGGGTCAGCTGGTGCTCTGGGCCCGACCCGGCATCCCGCTGCCAGCGGAAGGGCTGGCGGGACTCAGCCGCGCCTCGGTGAGTCGGCTTGCCATCGCCAATCCGGCGCTGGCCCCCTATGGCCGTGCGGCGCGGCAGGCTCTGCAGGCCACTGGCCTCTGGTCGACGCTGGGAGACCGTATCGTCCAGGGGCAGAACGTTAGTCAGGCATTCCAGTATCTGGCTACTGGCAATGTCAGCCATGCCCTGGTGGCGGCGTCCTATACCCGGCTCGACAATCGCCCGGACGGCGCTCACCAGACCATCGACGCACAATGGCATGCGCCGGTCCGCCAGGATGCGGTCATCCTCGAGCGCACCGACTCGCGCGAGGCGGCGTCGGCGTTCCTTGCTTTCATGCAGGGGCCTTCCGCTGCGCGTATCCTCAAGCGCTTCGGCTATCGACCCATGGATGCGTCGCATTGAATCTCACACCCGTTTGGATCAGTCTGCAGCTCGCCAGCGTCACCGTCGCCGTATTGCTGGTGCTGGGAACACCACTCGCCTGGTGGCTGGCGATGGGCCAGAGTCGCTGGCGGATGCCGGTGGATGCCATTGTCGCCCTGCCACTGGTGCTGCCGCCTACGGTGCTGGGCTTTTACATGCTCATTCTGCTCGGGCCCAAGGGGCCGGTTGGGGGGCCGTGGTTCGCTGTCACCGGCGAGACCCTGACCTTTAGCTTCACCGGGCTTGTCATCACCTCAGTGCTCTACTCGCTGCCCTTCGTGGTACAGCCGCTGCGCGATGCCTTCAGCGCGATCGGGCAGCGGCCGCTGGAGACCGCGGCCATGCTCGGCGCGAGCCCTCTGGATGCGTTTCGGACGGTGGCCTGCCCTCTCGCAAGGCGAGGCTTTGTGACCGCGGCGGTGCTTGGTTTCGCGCATACCCTGGGGGAGTTCGGTGCCATCCTGATGGTGGGCGGCAGTATCCCCGGCGAGACACGGGCGGTCGCAATCGCGATCTATGAGCATGTCGAGATGCTGGAATATGGCGCCGCCCATGCACTCTCCGCCGGTTTACTGGTGTTTTCGTTCATCGCGCTGCTGGCGATCTACACACTGAATGGCCGGCATCGGATCGGGGTCAGCGTTTGACTGCCGAGGGGCTCGAGTTTGACGTGAGCCTGGATCGGCCGGGTTTCCAGCTTGTGGCGAACGGCCGGCTGGCGCCTGGCGTGACGGCGCTCTTTGGCCATTCCGGCTGTGGCAAGACCAGCCTGCTGCGCTGTCTGGCGGGGCTTGAACCCGGCTGTCGGGGCAGGATCCACCACGGCGGGGAGTCGTGGCAGAGCCGCTCGGGTACGCGGCCGCCGCACCGGCGCCCGGTGGGGCTCGTGTTCCAGGACGCCCGGCTGTTTCCGCACCTGAGCGTGCGCGGCAACCTCGACTATGCCGAGCGTCGTCGGCGGGGCGAGGGGCCGGGACGGGCCGAGGTGATTGATGGGTTGGGACTGCGTGCGTTGCTCGATCAGGCGCCCTCAGCACTCTCGGGAGGTGAGTCGCAGCGGGTGGCGCTGGGCCGGGCACTGCTCGCCGGGCCGCGGATCCTGCTACTCGACGAACCGCTGACCGGACTGGATACGGCCCGCCAGCGAGAGATCATGCCGTTGCTGCGAACGATCCCCGAGCGATTCGGGGTGGCGCTCTTATACGTCACCCATTCCCGTTATGAGGTGCTGGCGCTGGCGGATCAGATCATGCTGATGCGCGAGGGACGGATGATCACCCATGCTTCGGTCAGCAGCGTGTTCTCGTCGCCGGATTACTGGGCTTTTCTCGGGCAGACCGAGCCGGCGGTGATCTGGCCGGGCCGAGTGGTGGCGCGCGATAACGACTGGGGGCTGACCATCCTCGCTACCGATGCCGGCCGGCTGCGGGTCAGCGGGATCAGCGTCGATCCGGGCGATCAGGTGGCGCTGCGGGTGGCCGCCCGCGACGTTGTGCTGACGCTGGAGCCGCCCACGGCGACGAGCGTACTCAACAGTCTGCCGGTGCGGGTGGAGTCGCTCAAACAGACCGGTGAGGGGGTTGTGCGTGTGGAGCTCAGCATCGGTCATCGGGCGTCGCTATGGACGCAAGTGACCCGCCAGTCAGTGGCCGCGCTGCGACTGGAGCCCGGCCGGCGACTCCATGCATTGATCCGACCCGAAGTGCTGAGCATCAATCATTGATAAAGGCTAATGACCGGGGCTTTACGCCCCGCGGTCCGAGCGTCAGACTCCGCGGTTTCGCAGTGCACCAAAACAGGTGGAGGCGCATCCATGGCAGGCATGCCGGGTCAGAACTGCCGGATTGAATACCGGGGGCGGGACATCGTGATCAGTGGCCCGACACGCGAGGCGCACGCCCAGGCGCAGCGGATCATCCGCCGCTTTGCCTGCAGCGCCGTGCCCTACCGGATGGCGCGCACCGATTCCGATCAGGTGATCCTCAAACCAGCCTGATCAGTGCCTCTGATCCGCCAGCCTGGCTGGCACCTCGAACCCTTCCGGTAATGGGTCGTCTGCCTCAACCTGAAACTCGCCACAACCGCTGTAGTGACCGTGCCCGGTTACCGTAACGATCAGCCGCCCATCGTCACGCACCTCGCGGATCGCGCCTTGGAACGGGATACCACTCAGGCCCGACACCGCGCAGGTCTCGCCTGGGGCGATGTCGCCATTATGATGGGCAAGGGCGAGTCGCGCCGCGATTCCCGAGCCGGTTGCGCTGCGATCGACCTGGCCGCCGCCAAATACACACAGATTGCGGGTCTCGCTGGCCGCGGCCGGGGGGCGGCCATCAGTGATGAGACAGCCATACAAAAAGCCGAGGTCGGGCGCATCCGGATGGTCGATCGCGAGCTGTTCGCGACCGGCGGCGATGATCGCCCGGGCTGCCCCGATGAGCGTCTCGTAGGGGCTGTTATAGAGATCGAGCCCCAGCCGGGCAGCGGGGAGAACGGCGTAGTAGGCGCCGCCGTAGGCGATGTCGACGGCCACCGTGCCGAAGCCTGCCACGGAGAGTGCCTGTCCCGTTGCGCCCGCGAACACCGGGACACTGTCGAAGGCGACCGCGCCGATGGGTCCGTCCGCCGGGGTGTCCACCCGCACGGCGACGGGGCCGCAGGGGCACTGCAGCTGGAAGTCCGTGACCGGCGGGGTGGGATGCACATGACCCGTATCGATCATCCAGCGGCCCAGCGCCACCGTGGCATGCCCGCACATGGTGCTATAACCCTCGTTGTGCATGAAAAGCACTGCCAGCGCGCAGTCCGGGTGGTCGGCGGTGGTCGGCCAGACGCCGTACATATCGGCATGGCCGCGGGGCTCGAGCATCAGGTGCTGACGGACGGCATCATGCCGGGCTATGGCGTCGCGGCGCTTGTCGAGCAGCGTATCACCGGCAAGCGCCGGCCCGCCGCCGGTGAGGATGCGGACTGGCTCGCCGGCGGCATGCAGGTCGGTATAGCAGTAACGTTGTACCTCGGTGATCAATGCGCCGTCCCCAGCTCGTCGGCACCATCGACGCGGCGCGGCAGGCCGAGGGGGTTGTCGTCCTGCAGGGCCGGGGGCAAGGCCGCTGCCGGCATGTCCTGGAGGGCGACCGGGCGCAGGAACCGTTCGATCGCGCGGGTGCCCACCGAGGTGGTGCGGCTGTCGGTGGTCGCCGGGTAGGGACCGCCATGGACCATGGCCTCGCCCACTTCCACGCCGGTGGGGAAGCCGTTGAACAACACCCTGCCAGCGCGCTGCTGGAGCCGCTCGATCAGGGCCTTGTAATCAGCGAGCTCGGTATCCCGGGCGTGCACGCCGGCGGTGAGCTGGCCGACCAGCGCCGCCGCGGCGGTCTCGAACGCGGTGGCGTCATCCACGATGACGACCAGCACGGCTGGGCCGAACACCTCGTCGGCCAGTTCCGGCTGCGCGCTGAGCGTATCGGCGTCGGTGATGAAGGCCATCGCCTGGGCGCGATGATCGGCGCTATCGCCCGCCGCCAGCCGTGCCACGCCCTCGGCCGCCGCAAGCCGTTCACAGCCCGCTTCGAAGGCGGAGAGTATGCCGCTATGCAGCATCACCGCCGGTGCCATGGCCTCGATGGCGTTGATCAACTGCTCGCGGAAGGCGTCAAAGCCCTTGCCACGGCGCACGACGATCAAACCGGGTTTGGTGCAGAACTGCCCGCAACCGAGCGCCACCGACCCTGCCAGGCCCTGAGCGATGGTCTCGGGCCGGTCGGCGAGGGCACCGGGCAGAATGAACAGCGGGTTCACGCTGCCCATTTCGGCATGGACAGGGATCGGGCGATCGCGCTCAGCAGCGATCCGCTGGAGCGCCAATCCACCGCGCTGCGAACCGGTGAAGCCGACGGCCTCGATGGCCGGATGCTGGACCAGCGTCGTTCCCAGGGCATAGCCAGCCCCCTGCAGCATCGAGAAAACGCCGGCGGGCAGGTCACTGGCCGCTACCGCCGCCTCCACGGCTTCTGCGGCCAGCGCCGAGGTGCCGGGATGCCCGGGATGCGCCTTGACCACCACCGGGCACCCCGCCGCCAGCGCCGAGGCGGTGTCGCCGCCGCAGACCGAAAACGCGAGTGGGAAGTTGCTCGCGCCGAACACCGCGACTGGACCGAGTGGGATATTGCGCTGGCGTAGATCCGGCTTCGGAGCGGGCTGGCGGTCCGGATCGCCATGGTCGATACGCACGCCCAGAAAACCGCCCTCGCGCACGACCCGCGCGAACAGCCGCAGCTGGCCGGTGGTTCGGCCGAGCTCGCCACGGATGCGCGGCTCGGGCAGGCCAGTCTCGACGCCGGCGCGCTCGACAAAGGCGTCCGCCCGGGCGTCGAGCTCACCGGCGATCGCCTCGAGGAGGCTGGCACGCTGTGCGAGGGGTGCGTCAGCGAGGGGGGCAGCGGCCTCTGCAGCAGCCCGGCAGGCCGCATCGATCTCCTCGGGCGTCGCCTCGCTGAAGGTCGGGGCGAGTGCCTCACCAGTGGCGGCGTTCTCGGCCTGAAAGGTCTCGCGACCCGCCGCCCGGCGGGCACCGGCAATAAATTGTTCGGTTGTCATCGTCATAAGCAGCTACCGGTTGGATGGAAGAGGGCGTGTCGGCATGGCGGCCACCAGCACCTGACCGGCCGCCAGGTCCCAGAGCGATTGACCGACACTCTTGAAAATGAGGGGGCCATCGCCGCGCGGTCGGGCGTCGTCGAGGACCACCGCTTCCAGCGTCGTCGCCTGACCCCAGTTGAAATGACCCGACGCCTCGGCCTTGAGCAGATCACCGGCCTCCTCGCGGGCGCCTTCTGCACTGTCGATGACGATCCGGCCCCGCTCCACAAGCGCGGCCGGGACCTCGATCATGTGCGCCCGGAATGCCCCCACCGCCGCGACAAAGGTGTCGTCGCTCAGCGTGGTCGGGAGGATCGGCTGAGTCGCCGTCGTCGCCGTGACGATCAAACGCACCTGGTCGAGGACGGTCGCGGGATCATCCACGACAGTGACGGTCATGCCGGTGGCGTTCATCTCGGTGGCGAGGTCCTCGGCCCGCGATCGGGTGCGTGAATACAGATAGGCGTGGCGTACGCCCAGGCCATCGCGGAAGGCCTCTAGATGTGTCCGGGCCTGTGTGCCGGCGCCGTAGACCAGCATTGGCGTGTCGGTGCGCGGGGCGAGGTGCTGGGCGGCGAGCAGTGAGACCGCTGCAGTGCGCCGCGCCGATACCGCGCCACCATCCACGAGCAGCTGGCGCTCGCCGGTGGCGGCATCCAGAACCACCATCTCCCCTTGTATGGTGGGGCGCTGATGGCGACTGTTGTGTGGATGGACCGTGACCAGCTTGGTGATCGCGATCCGCTCGTCGGTGGCTGGCATCAGCAATAATGTGCCGCCCTCCGCCAGCGACATGGCGCCGCGTGGTGGACACTGGGTATGGCCCGCCCGGGCGCTTGCCAGCACGCCGGCGCAGGCGTCGGCGACGGCCTGATAGTCGAGCCGCTCGAGGGTCTGTTCGCGATTGAGGGACTGCATGATCAGTGCACCGAAAAGCCGTGGGCGAAGGGATCGCGATCATCGATGAAGATCGTGTTATAGCCGGTGACCCGCGCCCAGCCGGTGATCTGCGGCCGGATCCCGGCGTGCGGTCCGACCGTCTCGGTATCTGTCACCTTGCCGGTGAACAGGCTGCCGATCACGCTCTCGTGCACGAACCGGTCGCCCACCGCCAGTCGGTCACGGCCGTGGAGCTGAGCCATCCGGGCTGAGGTGCCGGTGCCACAGGGCGAGCGATCGATGGCGCGATCGCCGTAGAACACTGCGTTGCGGGCATCGGCCTCCGGATCATGGGCCGGTCCGGTCCACATCACATGCGAGACGCCGCAGATAGTGGGGTTGTCCGGATGCACGGGCTCGATGATCGCATTCAGCCGCCGACGCACCTCGGGGGAGAGACGCAGGATGTCGTCAATACCGAGACTGTCGAGGCCCTCGAAGCCGGGCTGTGGCTCGAAGATGGCGTAGAAGTTGCCGCCGTAGGCAATGTCGCATCGCAACGGTCCCAGACCGGGGACATCCACCTCGACGTCGGTGGCGGCGAGCCACGAGGGGACATTGCGAAGGCTCACCGACTCCACGAATCGATCGGGCTGTTCGTAGCTGACCTCGACGAGGCCAGCGGGGGTTTCGAGGCTCAACCGACCGGGCTCGCGGGGCGATACCAGTCCCTCCTCGATGGCGGTGGTCACCGTCCCGATGGTGCCATGGCCGCACATCGGCAGGCAGCCCGAGGTCTCGATGAACAGCACACCGAGGTCGCAGTCCGGGCGCGTCGGGGCGTATAGGATCGAGCCCGACATCATGTCGTGGCCGCGGGGCTCGAACATGAGCCCCTGCCGGATCCAGTCATGATGGGCGAGGAAGTCCTGCCGATAATCGCTCAGGCTCTCGCCCCGCAGACGCGGGCCACCGCCAGCGACAACCCGTACCGGATTGCCGCAGGTATGCCCGTCGATGCAGAAGAACGTATGCCGCGCCATGGATCAGACCGACGGCCGGTTGGCGAGGGCCTTTTCGATAATGCGGATCACGCGGCTTCGCTCATCGCCCACCAGCGGCAGACGTGGCGGGCGGACTGTCTCGCTGCCGCGGCCGGCGATCTGCTCGGCGAGCTTGATCATCTGCACGAGCTTGGGGTCGGTGTCCATGTGCAGCGAGTCCATCATCCAGCGATAGATCCGCACCGCCGGCTCGATACGGCCGGCCTGCACATGATCATAGATCGCCACGCTCTCGCGCGGATAGACATTGGCAAAGCCGGAGACCCAGCCGATGGCGCCCACCACCATGCACTCCAGCGCCACATCGTCGACACCGGCCATGATCGCCAGCGCCTCCGGGGCGAGGTTGATCAGGTCATTGATGCGGCGCGGGTCCTCGGAGGATTCCTTGACGGCAACGATGTTGGGCGTTGCCGAGAGCTCGACGAGTGTCGCCGGGTCGATGTCGATCCCGTAGGAGGCGGGGTTGTTGTAGATCATCGCCGGCAGCTGGCACGCCGCGGCGACACTGCTGATGTGCTCGACGATCTCGCGCCGGTCTGCCTTGTACACCATCGCCGGCAGGATCATGATGCCGTCGGCACCGATCGCCTCGGCATCGCGGGCGAACTGGCTCGCTAGCGCTGTGGTGTATTCCGCGATGCCCGTGATCACCGGGACCCGGCCATTGCTGACTTTGCAGGCGGCGTCGATCACGTCGCGCTTTTCCTGATCGGAGAGCGAGGTGTTCTCACCGCAGGTACCGAGCATGACCAGTCCATGAACGCCGTCGGTGATGAGGTTATCGACGACTCGTTTCGTGGCCTCGAGGTCGAGGCGGTGATCGGAATCGAACTGAGTTGTTACAGCCGGATAGATGCCGCGCCAGTCGGGGGTCATGGGTTGTCTCCTGTTTGGATGGGGGGACCGTCTTTCCGTCGGTCTTCGTATATTGTATAAAGTTATCCGTCGGGATAGGGATGGTCAACAAAAATGAATCTGCACAGTAGCGGTGGCCGCCAGACCGTGGCCGGCATGCTGGTTACCGAAATGCGCGAGCGCATCCTCAACCTGGAATTCCCGGAAGGCGTGGCGCTGCGACAGGATAGTCTCGCCGCCGAATTCGGTGTGAGCCGTATCCCGCTGCGCGAGGCATTGCTGCAGCTCGAGGGTGAAGGACTGGTGACACAGACCGCCCACAAGGGCTACGCCGTCAGTGTCCTGTCGCTCGATGAAATCCGCGAGATCTTCGACCTGCGTGCGCTCATCGAGGTGGATCTGCTCCAGCGGGCGCTGCCGCATATCACCTCCGAGGTGATTGCCGCCGCGCGTCAGGTTCTGCTGCAGTTCGACGAGAGCCTTGCTGAGCCGACGGCCGAGCGTCATTGGGGGCACTACAACTGGTGCCTGCACGCGACGCTCTACACGCCCGCCGGCCGTCACCGCAGTCTGGACATCCTCCATAAGCTGCACCGCAATGCCGATCGCTACCTGCGCCTCCAGCTCAACCTCTCCGACCACAACAACGCCCGCGCCCGTGAGGAGCATGATCGCCTGATCACGCTCTGTGAGGAGCGTGACAATGCCGAGGCCACCCGATTGCTGAACGAGCATATCCTCGCCGCCCGCGATGATCTGCTGGAGTTCCTGTCGGCGCGGCGCGACCAGGACTGATGGGGGAACCCGCATGAAGATCACCGCGATCAATATCTATCAGATCGATCTGCCCCTGCACGAGGGCCGTTATGCCTGGTCAGGCGGCAACAGCGTCGATGTCTTCGACAGCACCGTTGTGGAGATCGAGACCGACGCCGGGATCTCCGGCGTGGGTGAGATCTGTCCGCTGGGGCCGGCCTATCTGCCCGCTTACGCCGCCGGCGCACGCACCGGATTGCAGGAGTTGGCGCCTGGGCTGCTGGGGCTGGATCCGACCCGGCCGATGCAGGTCAGTCATCATCTCGACCAGTGCCTTCGCGGGCATAACTATGTGAAATCACCGCTCGATATCGCCTGCTGGGACATCCTTGGCAAGGTCACCGGACAGCCAGTCTGCCACCTGCTCGGAGGCCGCTATGGGGATGCCATCGAGCTCTACCGGGCGATCTCCCAGGCGTCGCCGGATGACATGGCGGAGCGTTGCCGCCAGTACCAGGCCGAGGGCTACACCCGCTTCCAGCTCAAGGTCGGTGGTGATCCAGACACCGACATCGATCGTATTCACGCCTGCGCCGCGGTCATGCGTCGTGGCGACACCCTGGTCGCTGATGCCAATACCGGTTGGACGCAGCATGCCGCGATGCGGGTCGCCGCCGCCATTGCCGGTCTGGACGTCACCATCGAGCAGCCCTGCGCGGCGTACGCGAGCTGCCTGCAGGTGCGCCGGGCGACCGCCCGGCCGTTCGTGCTGGATGAGTCCGTCGATGGCATGGCGTGGTTATTGCAAGGACTGGCCGACGGGGCAATGGATGTCGTCAATATCAAGATCGGCAAGGTCGGCGGGCTGACCCGCGCCCATCGGATGCGCGATGTCTGCGTCGAATCGGGGATCGCCATGACGCTGGAGGACACATGGGGAGGTGATGTGGCGACGGCGGCTATTGCCCATCTGGCCCATTCGACGCCGGAGGCGGCGCGGTTCTCGGTGACTGACTTCAACAGTTACGTCACTCAGCCTTTCGCCCCCGGTGCCCCGCAGCGCATGGACGGTCAGCTGGTCGCTTCGGCTGCCCCGGGATTGGGCGTCACGCTCGATTACGCGGTGTTAGGTGCCCCGGTATGGCGCACCGCAACGTAGGTAATGCTTGCGCGGAGCGGCCTGATCGTCTACATCTGATCAAGTGTATACAATTTTCTGGAGGCAGATCCGATGAAAACCGCAATCACAGCACTGGCCACGACCCTCGCCCTTGGCGTGGGTATGGGCGGGGCCGCACAGGCCCAGGAAGACACCATCCTGATCGGCATTCAGGTGCCCACCACCGGATCAGAGGCGACCTACGGGCAGGACATGTTCAATGCCGCCGAGCTCGCCGCCGAAGAGATCAACGCGAACGGAGGACTGCTTGGTCGTGAGGTCGAGTTGGTCACCGGTGATTCGGCCTGCGATCCGCAGCAGTCGGTGAACGCTGCCGGTAATCTCGTCTCCCGGGATGTGGTCGGTATCGTCGGCGGCTATTGCTCCGGCGCCACCATGCCGACGCTCAATACCTATGGTGATGAGGGCCTGCCCTTCGTGATCACCGCGTCCAACTCCACCCAGCTCATCCCGGCCAATCCCGGCAACGCCTTCATGATCAACTCCACCGGGGCCGATCAGTCGAAGAAGGCCGCCGAGTTCTTCGAGGCCCAGGGTGTTGAGCGCCTCGCCGTGATTGATCAGGGCGATTCCTATTCCCAGGATCTCGCCGACCTCACCGTCGAGCGCTGGGAATCAATGGGTCATGAGGTAGCCACCCGAGAGACCGTCAACAAGGGCGAGCAGGACTTCTCAGCCGTGGTCAGCAACGTCCGCTCGAGCGGTGCTGACGCTGTATTCTGGACGGCCTACTACGCCGATGGCGGTCTGATGATCCGTCAGCTGCGTCAGGGCGGCTTCCGCGGCATGATCGCTGTGGGTGATGGCTCGAACTCGCCGCAGCTCTTCGACATCGCCGGCGGTGCCGCCGAGGGTGTGTTCGGATTCTCCAACCCGACGGCCGAGTTCTTGCCTGAGGCGGCGAGCTTTATCGATGACTACCAGGCCGAGTACGACCAGAATCCGGGCCCCTATGCGCCGCTCAACTACGACGGGCTGAAGCTGCTCACCTGGGCGATTGATAAGGCCGGAACGACCGATTCGGCGGCGGTGATCGATGCCCTGGAGACCACCGATGGCCAGTCCTGGCTGACGGGTCCGATCAGCTTCACCGACGAGAAAACGCTGGCGCGCAGCAACTTCATCATCCTCGAGGGGACTGATGGCGCCTGGACGTTCTACGACAACTGATGGTGTGACCGGCGGCGCGGGTTCACAGCGGGCCCGCGCCGCTGCTTTCAAGTTCGGTCAACGGGGGACGCCGAATGCCGGCCTTTGAGACATTCCTGCAGGCCATCGTCAATGGCCTGGTGCTGGGATCCTTTTACGCGCTCATTGCGCTTGGCTACACCATGATTTTCGGTGTGATCAAGCTTCTCAACTTCGCCCACGGCGATGTCTACATGGTGGGCGCATTCGTCGGCTTTGGCGTGCTGTCGCTGATATCGGGGGTGGTCGGGGCCGGCTGGTTCGGCCTGAGCATCGCCATTCTGGTTTCCATGATCGCGGTCGGCTGTCTGGGCGTGATCATTCAGCGGGTCGCCTATCAGCCGATGCTCTCGGCGCCGCGACTCTCTATCCTCATTACGGCGCTGGCCGTCTCGCTGGTGCTGCAGAACAGTGCGCTGAGCCTGACCGACGGTAAGTACACCGCCTTTCGGACTGATCTGGGCTTCGGCGGGTTCGAGTTCGGCCGGCTGTTCATCAGTCACCAGGCCATTGTCCTGGTGGCGATCGCCGCCCTGCTGATGATCGCCCTGGAGCTTTTCGTCAGTCGCACCATGTATGGCCGGGCGATGCGCGCCGTATCGATCGACAAGGACATGTGCCGGCTGCTGGGGATCAACGTCACACGCGTCGTGGCTATCACCTTTCTCATCGGTTCCGGATTGGCGGCGGCGGCCGGCACCATGGCCGGGGCCTATTACGGCAGCATCTGGTATTTCATGGGCTTTCTCATCGGGCTCAAGGCGTTCACCGCCGCGGTCATCGGCGGGATCGGCAGCATCACCGGGGCGATGCTCGGTGGATTGATCCTGGGGCTGCTGGAATCGTTCGGGACGCTTGTGCCGTTTATCGGCAGTGAGTGGAAGGACGTGTTCACGTTCTCGATCCTGATCCTCGTGCTCGTGTTCAAGCCCACTGGGCTGCTGGGCAAATCAGAAGTGGAGCGGATGTAGCTGATGAGTACCGCAACTGGCCGAGCCACCGGTCTGATCGACCGTCTTTACGCCACTTTCGAGAGCCCGCGGCGGCAGATGCTGTTGATGATCGCAATCGTGTTTGTCATGGCGATCCTGCCCCTGATCATGGGGCGCTACACGACCACGATCATGACCAACGCGCTGCTCTATGTGGTGCTGGCGCTGGGGCTCAATATCGTGGTGGGTTATGCCGGCTTGCTTGACCTCGGTTACGCGGCATTCTTCGCGGTCGGGGCCTACAGCATCGGCATCCTTACCGCGCAGTTTGACTGGAATTTCTGGCTGGCGATTCCACCGGCGCTGATCGCGGCCTGCATCGCCGGGGTGATCATCGGCGGGCCAACGCTGCGACTGCGCAGTGATTATCTGGCAATCGTCACCCTCGGGTTCGGTGAGATCGTTCGCTTCAGCGCCCGCAACCTCGAGATCACCGGTCGCGCCAGCGGACTGTCAAACATTCCCGAGCCGAGCCTGTTCGGCTACGTGATCGATAGCTATGTCGATTTCTACTACGTCTTCCTGCTGCTCGCCGTCTGCGCGGTGATCGCCAGTCATCGGCTCTATCACTCGCGGCTGGGTCGGGCGTGGCTGTATGTCCGTCATGACGAGGATGCCGCCGAAGCGATGGGCATCAACCGGGTGCGCGTCAAACTCGCCGCCTATGTCACCGGTTCGGTATTCGGCGCTATTGGCGGGATTTTCTTTTCGGTCAACCTGGGGGCGATCTCGCCGGAGAGCTTCAGCTTCGAGCAGTCGGTGCTGATCCTCATGGCGGTCATCCTGGGCGGCATGGGCAAGATCCCGGGGGTAATCCTCGGCGCGTTCATCATCATCCTGGGCCCGGAGCTACTGCGTGATCTCGGTGAGCTGCGGCTGCTGCTGTTCGCCGTCATCATGCTGCTCATCATGCTGCTGCGACCCAGCGGGATCTGGCCGGAACGGCGCAACTAATCCGGGAGTCACGGATGCTGCTCAATCTCGAACAAGTCAGTCTGCGTTTTGCCGGCAACACGGTGCTCGATAAGGTCGACTTCGGCGTCGAGGCCAACTCGCTGGCGAGCCTGATCGGCCCCAATGGCGCCGGCAAGACCTCGCTTTTCAACTCCATCACCGGGTTTTACCGGCCGCAGGAAGGACGCATTGAGTTCGACGGCGAACGCGTGCTGCGGCGCAAGCCTCACAAAGTCACCCAGCTCGGCATCGCCCGTACCTTTCAGAATGTGCGCCTGTTTCGGGAGATGTCGGTGATGGAAAACGTCATGGCCGGGATGCACTGCCGCACCCGGGCGGGTGCCTTCGGAGCAGTGCTGCGCACCCCGGGACAGCGAGCTGAGGAGCGCTACATCGCCGAGGTCGCCCATGACTGCATGCGCTTTGTGGGTGTCGACGAGTACGCCGATCGCCTTGCCACCAATCTGGCCTATGGCTATCAGCGCCTGGTGGAGGTTGCCCGGGCGCTGGCCACCCAGCCGCGGTTGATCCTGCTCGACGAGCCGGCGGCGGGGCTGAACGCGACCGAAAAGGCCGCTCTCATCGAGCTGATCCGCCGTATCCGCGACGAGCGCGGCATTGCGGTGCTGCTCATCGAGCATGACATGGGTCTGGTGATGCAGGTCTCGGAGCGCATCAACGTCCTCGACTATGGCCGGATCATCGCCAACGGCAATGCCGAGGAGATCAAGAACAATCCGCGGGTCATCGAGGCCTATCTGGGGCAGGAAGACGAGGAGATGGTGCTGTGACTGAGCCGGTCCTTCGGGTGGAGCAGGTCGAGTCGTTCTACGGCAAGATCCAGGCGCTCCGCGGCATCGACATCGAGGTGACGCCCGGGCAGATCATCGCGGTCCTCGGCAGTAATGGCGCCGGCAAGACCACGACGCTCAAGACCATCTCCGGGCTGGTCCGTGCCCAGGTTGGCCATGTCTGGCTTGATGGCGAGGACATAACCCGCCTGCCGCCCCATGAGATCGCCCGCAAGGGCGTCGTTCACGTGCCGGAGGGCCGGCATATCCTCAAGGGGCTGAGCGTGCAGGAGAACCTCGAGCTGGGGAGCTTTACCGTGACTGATCCCGCGGTGCGGCGTGATCGGATGGCGGATGTCTTCGAGCGCTTCCCGATCCTCTCCGAGCGCCGACACCAGGATGGCTCACTGCTCTCGGGCGGCGAGCAGCAGATGCTGGCCCTGGGCCGGGCGCTGATGCACGGACCGCGTGTGCTGCTGCTCGATGAGCCATCGATGGGGCTGGCGCCGAAGCTCGTCACCCAGACCATGCGCATCGTCAAGCAGCTCAACGAAGCCGGCACCACCATCCTGCTGGTCGAACAGAATGTCCGCCTGGCGCTGAAGATCGCCCATTATGCCTACGTGCTCGAAAACGGTGAGATCTATAACCAGGGTGAGGCCTCGGCGCTGGCGGAGGACGACAGCATCGTCCAGGCGTATCTGGGGGCCTGATGTCGATCGCGATCGTGGGGACTGGCCCGGCGGGCGCCGCCGCGGCCCGTGAGCTTGTGGCACGTGGTGCAGCGGTGACGCTGTTCGACGAACAGCCCCGCAGCGGCGGCAATATCGATCGGGTGCGCACCACGACTCAATCCACCGCGCTGGAGACCCTGGCGCGCACATCACCCCGCGTCGAGCTGCGGACCGCCACGCGGGTGCTCTCCACCGAGGCCGGCGGGCGAGTCTGGTTTGATGGCGGAGATGGTGCCGAGTCGAGGGATTTCGAGGCGATCGTCCTCGCCTGCGGGGCCTATGACATCCACGATCCGATCCCCGGTCTGCCCGCCGCCGGTGCGAGCAGCGCCGGAGCACTACAGGCACTGCTAAAGGGGCAGGGCATCGTGCCCACCGGATCGGTGGTGATCGCCGGCAGCGGACCGTTCCTGACCGTCGTCGCTGCGGGCCTGGTTCGGGCCGGCGTCCGGGTGACGGACGTTGTCGACCGACTGCGGCTGAGTGACTATCTGCGCCTCGCGCCCTGGGGGCTTGGCATTCCCGGTAATAGCCTTGAGTTCCTGCAAACGCGCTGGCGCCTCTGGCAGGCTGGCGTCAGGGTCCGTCATGGGGTGGGTGTCGCTGAGGTGACCGACAACCAGTTGGTCACCGATACCAACGCGTCCATCCCCTTTGATCATCTGGGCCTGAGTGAGCGCTTCGTCCCCCAGACCCAGCTTGCAAGGACCGCTGGCTGCCGGCTCGAGTACGATCCGATCGGCGGCTACTGGGTGGTGGTCACCGATGCGGTCGGCCGCACCAGCCAGTCGGGCATCTACGTGATTGGCGAAGGGCAGGGCATCCGCGGTTGGCGGCATGCCGAGCTCTCCGGCGAGCGGGTCGCGCCGGCGGTGATCGCCGATCAGCAGGGACACTCATCGCCGCGGCCGGGCCGGCGTGGCCGCCGGCGCTTCCTGATCGGGTTCGCCCGGGGGCTTGAGCACCGCCAGCACGCCCGGTCCCCAGAACGCCGCCGCCGCGATGCGGTGATCTGCCCCTGCGAGGGCACCCGGGTGGAGGCGGTCGATGAGGCGGTGTCGCTGGGCCTCGCCGATCTTTCCTCCGTCAAGGTCGTGACCCGCTGTGGGATGGGCCCGTGTCAGGGCCGCTACTGCGAGCCTCAGGTCACCGCCCGGATCTGTGCGGCGGGGGCAACACCGCGTGGAGCGCTCAACCAGCGTGCATTCTCGCGACCGGTATCCGTTGCCGAGGTGATCGATGATGCGGGTTGATGCATTGGTGGTGGGCAGCGGGATCATTGGCAGCTTTGTGGGGCTGGCGTTGCGGGAGCGCGGGCTGGACGTCATGGTCGTGGACCGTGGCGGCCTTGCGCCGGGGACGTCACGCAGCAGTGACGGCAACCTGCTGTGCTCGGACAAGTCCCCCGGGCTGATGCTCGATCTCTCCGATCGCAGCCTCGCCGCCTGGCATCGGTTCGCCGAGCGCTACGGCAATGACTGCGAATTCGATCCCAAGGGGTCCACCGTCGTCGCGCGCTCCCGTGAGGAAGCGGCGGGGCTGCAGGCCCTGGTCGCCGAGCAGCAGGCCTGCGGGATCGACTGCCGCTTTCTGGAGAGGGGCTGGTCGGCACTGGAACCGCATCTCGGTCCGGATACCGTGGCGGTCGGGCACTGGCCGGGCGACGCCCAGGTCCAGCCCATGCTCGCCTGCTATCAGATCGCCCGGCAGCTGCGCGACCACGGCGTGACCTATCGGTTCTACGAGGCGATCGAGGGCCTCGAGCCGCGGAATGATGGCGTGACCGTGACGCTCTCCAGCGGTGACCGGATCGAAGCGGGACATGTCTGCCTGTGCACCGGCGTATGGACTAACGAGGTACTTGAACCGCTGGGTCTGTCCGTGCCGGTCAAACCGCGCAAGGGGCATATCGCCGTGCTTGAGCGGGGCGATGTCCAGGTCAATTCCAAGATCGCCGATTTCGGCTATCAGGCGGCGGCGGAAAGCACTGAGGTGGACGGGACCGCGGTCCAGACCGCCGCGATTATCGAGGCCACGCGCAGCGGCACGATCCTCTGCGGGAGCTCGCGCGAGTTCGCCGGGTTCAACATGGATGTCGATATGACGACGGTGCAGCGCCTGCTGGCCGACTGCGTGCGCATCGTCCCTGATCTCCAGCGGCTGCGCGTGATCCGTGGCTACGCGGGTCTGCGACCGTTTTCCCCCGACGGTCATCCACTGATCGGACCGGTCCCCGGAGCGGAGCGCGTGATCGTCGCCACGGGCCACGAGGGTGCTGGGCACGGGCTGGCAGCGGTGACGGGGGATCTGGTGGCGGCCTGTGTCGCTGATGGGGACACCCATCCTTACTCGGGTCAGTTGCATCCGGGACGGTTCCAGTGACCGGGCCGCGCTTTCGGCCGTTGGCCGCGCCGGCGCAGTGGATCAGCGTTCAACTGAACGGCGAGTCTGTCGATGTGCCGCGTGGCATGAGCGTTCTCGCCGCCCTGCTGACCCATGGCGAAGATGCGCCGTCGCCAGACTGGTTCTGTGCCATCGGCCAGTGTCAGCGCTGTCGGCTGCGGGTCAACGATCGTGAGGTCATGGCCTGTCAGACTTATCCGGGGAAGGGGGATAGGATCGAGACGCGGGATGACTGGAGCGGCTGACCGGGATCGAACCGGCATCACTGCCTTGGGAGGGCAGCGCTCTACCATTGAGCTACAGCCGCGTTAGGGTTCCCAGTATGCGGGTTTGATCAATTTCGGCAAGCCCCCGTTATGCCGTTCCCCGAGTGCTCTGCGGTATAATCCTGCTATGGAAGCACAGACCCCCGCGATCACCATCTTCGTCAATGGCGAGCCAACCCGCGTGGCGGGCGATTGCACGCTCGCGCGACTCATCGCGTCACTGGACGTCGGCCAACGGCGCATCGCCGTCGAACTGAATGAAGACGTCGTGCCGCGCAGCGAGCATGCCAGCCGACAGCTCCGCGACCACGACCGCATCGAGATCATCCGCGCCATCGGCGGTGGGTGAATGACCAAGAGGCAAGCATGACGCAGCAGCAACCACTGACCATCGCGGGGCACAGCTACCAGTCCCGCCTGCTGATCGGTACCGGCAAATACCGGGACATGGCTCAGGCCGGCGAGGCCATTCGGGCCAGCGGGGCCGAGATCGTGACCGTCGCGATCCGGCGCACCAACATCGGCCAGAATGCCGACGAGGAGAACCTGCTCGATGTCGTCCCGCCAAGCGAGTTCACCATCCTGCCCAACACCGCAGGCTGTTATACCGCCGATGATGCCGTGCGCGTCTGCCGCCTGGCCCGCGAGCTGCTGGATGGGCACGACCTAGTCAAGCTCGAGGTGCTGGGCGATCCCCAGACCCTTTATCCCGACATCCCCGCCACGCTCGAGGCCGCCGAGCGCCTGGTGGCCGACGGCTTCAAGGTGATGGTGTATACCAGTGACGACCCGATCATCGCCTGGCGGCTCGAGGAGATGGGCTGCGTGGCGGTGATGCCACTGGCCTCGCCGATCGGCTCGGGGCTGGGCATTCAGAACCGCTACAATCTGCTGACCATCCTCGAGAATGCCTCGGTGCCGATCATCGTCGATGCCGGCGTGGGAACCGCCTCGGATGCGGCGGTGGCCATGGAGCTGGGCGCCGATGGCGTGCTGCTCAACACCGCCGTCGCCGCGGCGCAGGAGCCGGTGCTGATGGCCTCGGCCATGCGCAAGGGGATCGAGGCGGGGCGTGAAGCCTATCTGGCCGGGCGCATGCCGATGCGCCGGTTTGCCTCGGCCAGCTCGCCGCTGGAGGGCACCTTCTGGCAAGGCCGCCAGTGAGTAAGACCGGTTACCGGCCGATCCGCAGTTTTGTCCGGCGCGAGGGTCGCCTGACCGCCGGCCAGCAGCGCGCGCTCGATGAGCTGTATCCGCGCTACTGCGTCGACTGGCCGGGCGGCAGGATCGATGTGGCGGCGGGCTTCGAGCGCCCCGCGCCGCTGGTGCTGGACATCGGTTTTGGCGATGGTGACGCCCTGGCGGAGATTGCCGCTGCGCATCCCGATCGCAATTACCTGGGCGTCGAGGTGTATCGCACCGGCACGGGCCGGCTGCTGCGGCGTATCGAATCGGAAGGCCTGACCAACCTGCGGGTGCTGCTGGCCGATGCCAGTGAGCTGCTGCGCGACGGGCTGGCCCCGGCATCGCTCGCGGGGGTGCAGCTGTTCTTCCCCGACCCATGGACCAAAAAGCGCCATCACAAGCGCCGGATCGTGCAGGCGGAATGGCTGGCCCGGGTGTCGGACCGGCTGCAGCCGGGCGGCTTCCTGCATATGGCCACCGACTGGGCGGACTATGCCGAATGGATGCGCTCACTCAGCGAGGCCGAGCCGCGCCTGGACAATCCGTATGGGGGCTATGCGCCCGATGCCGGTGATCGGCCCGAGACCCGCTTCGAGCGCCGCGGCCGACGCAAGGGGCATGAGGTGTTCGACCTTATCCTGCAGCGGGTGGATGTATGATCAACCCAACCCGGGAGCCGTGGGGATGACGGACAAGCGCAGAAATGATGTTCGTGTCGAGCAGATACGATTGAGCCACCGCTAGAGCGTCACATTTTCGGCAGCGGGAAGCCGCTCATCCACATCGGGAAACTCCATTTCGAGGTCTTCAAGCTCAGCGAGTACATCAATGAGCCCTTTTTTCGTCACCGGCTCAATGATCAGATGATCTCCTTCCTTGCGGAGAACGGCTTCCCGTCCGGAAGAGTCGGACATGGCTTTCCATACTCATCAGTCTCCCCTTACGACATATGTTTGAGCATGTGTTTGGAGGAGTGCCGTGTCAATCGGCCGACAGGTGCAACCGAGTGAGCCGCTATTAACGAGCGCGTTATTAGTGGCGTGGGCTATTAACGAAAACGCCGTTTAGTGTTAATCGTGAACGCGTTCGTTCCGCAGCCGTTGCCCCCTTATCCCGCACCGGAGATCACGGGGGCGCGCGCACGACGCCATGAGCAGGCACTACTGGCTTGCGGTCGACTGGATTCAATCACTCAGCTCCTCCCGGAGCCCGACCTGTTTCTCTATGCGTATATCCGCCGCGAAGCGCTTGTCTCAAGCCAGATCGAAGGTACCCAGTCTTCGTTGTCTGATCTGCTGCTCTTCGAGCTGGACGAGGTCCCCGGCGTTCCGTTTGACGATGTCGTTGAGGTCTCTAACTACATTGCGGCGATGAATCACGGACTCGAGCGGCTGAGAGGCGGGTTCCCCTTATCCAACCGGCTCTTGTGCGAGATGCATGCGCTGTTGCTCGCCCGCGGTCGTGGCGCCCGGATGCAGCCCGGAGCATTCCGCCGATCACAGAACTGGATCGGCGGGACGCGGCCCGGAAACGCCCGTTTTGTCCCTGCGCCGCCTGAGTATGTGCAGGACGTGATGGCCTCGCTGGAGGCGTTTCTGCATGGGGAGGAGCTGCCTTTTTCGGCGCTGATCAAGGCTGCGCTCGCGCATGTACAGTTCGAGACGGTCCATCCATTCCTCGACGGCAATGGCCGCATCGGTCGTCTGCTGATTGCCCTAACACTGCATCAGGACGGGGTGCTGCGCGAGCCGCTTCTGTATCTGAGTTTGTACCTCAAGCAGCACCGGACGACCTATTACGAGCTCCTCGATGGCGTGCGCTACGACGGGGACTGGGAGGCATGGCTGGATTTCTTCCTGGAGGGGGTTCAGGTCACCGCCACGGGCGCTGTCGACACGGCGGACCGGCTGGTGAGGCTGTTCCGGGAGGATGCGCAACAGATTCAGACTCTTGGGCGGGCATCCGCCAATACCCTCCGGGTCTTCGACGCACTTCGTTCGCGTCCGGTGGCATCCATAAAAGACCTCCGTCTTCGTAGCGAACTCAGTGCGCCAACCGTTGGCCGGGCGGTTGATGCCCTCGAAGAAATGGGGGTCGTCGACGAGGTCACGGGCCGTCAGCGTGATCGTGTCTATGTCTATCGCCGCTACCTGAATATCCTCAACGAGGGGGCAGAGCCCCTGTGAAGGGCCGCATTGAAGGCTTGATCCATTTGTTGCAGACTTATCGGCACTCTGGTTTGGGTGCTACGGCACCCGATTAAAAGGGAACGCAGTGCGAGACTGCGGCTGCCCCCGCAACTGTGAGCGGAGAGCGAAGCCCTGATATGCCACTGTCGCGACGGCGATGGGAAGGTGGGGCCAAGCGTTGACCCGCGAGCCAGGAGACCTGCCAGAGCGATCACCCATTTCCGGTGCGGGGCGCACCAGGGAAGCGGCACTACCGCAGCGGTGACAGTCGCCGGTCTGCGGTGGGCTGTCCGATGAGGGCCTTCGCAGACCCCGTGTGTCTGTCGGCGGGAGCCATCCCGCCCGAACGCCAAGGGCCTCAATCAAATGAACAAAGCGATCCCTCTGACCGCACTGGCGCTGGCCGCCGGTGTGTCGACGAACGCCTACGCGCAAACCAGCCAGACCACCGAGCTTGAACCAATCATCGTCTCCGGCGGCATCTCGCCGGTCACTGCCGATGAGTTCGGACGCTCCAACACTGTCATCACCCGCCGTCAGATCGAGGACAGCGGCTACGCCACCGTCCAGCAGGCGCTTGAAGCGCAGCCGGGGGTTTCGATCAACGGGACGGGGCCGAATGATCGGCAGATTCGCATTCGCGGCGGTGAGGGGAACCACACGCTCGTGCTGATCGACGGCGTCCGCGCGGCCTCGGGCGATAACGAATTTTTCCTGCGTGGTCTGGACACGAGTTATATCGAGCGCATTGAGATCCTACGCGGTCCGCAGTCCGTCCCCTATGGCACGGACGCGGCGACGGGCGTTATCAACATCATTACACGTGAAGCGGGCGATGGCGTCGGTTTTGGGGCATCGGCCGAGTTCGGTGAGGGTGACCGCCAGAGCGCGTACATCACCCGCGGTACCGATAACAGCGAGCTATCGCTGTCCGTGTCCAACCTGAATGACGAAGGTTATGACTTCAGCGGCAGCGGTGGTGAGAAAGATGGCACCCGCTGGAAATCGCTGAATACCAAGGGATCGGTGGATCTGACGGCCAGAACGACAGCGGGCTTCAGCTTTCGGTTTGCTGATGCGCGGTACGAATTCGACAACACGGATGACTATTCCGATTTCGCCCCTGGTGCGGATAACGTCGACGGTTATGTCGTCGATGATCCAGACAAGGAAAGGGATCTCACCGAACGGGCCGGGAGTGTCTATCTACAGCATCGCACGCCTGATGAAACGGTCAGTCATCGGCTTCGTTTCGACCGCACCGCTAATCAGACCGATAACGACTTCGCGAGCGATACGACGACTGAGGTTGGGCAATACCGTGTTCAGGTTGCACTCGATCAGGCCCGCATCGAGAGCAGCGATCAACTTCTGAGCTTACTGCTGGAGCGGCGTGTCGACGGAGATGAAAGCGAGACCAAGGATCGCGAAAACGATAGCTTCGGTCTCGAGTATCAGACGTGGCTGTCCGACGCCCTGAGCGTGCAGGCGGGGCTGCGTTACGACGATAACAACCTCTTTGAAGATGCGACCACCTGGAACATTGCGGGCAGCTATTTCCTGGATAACGGATTACGCCTGCATGCGTCAGGCGGTCGAGCCGTTGTCAATCCGAGTTTCTTTGAATTCACCGGTGGCACAGATGAGGCCTATAACAGCGATCTTGAGGCAGAAAAGAACCTAGGTTTTGACGTCGGCCTCGAAGCACCGCTCCCAGGCATCAATGGGTCCGCTGATATAACCGTTTTCCGTGACGTTCTAGAAGACGAGATTGTCTTTAAAAGTGGGACGTTCCCAGACCCGTTGGAGTACGGGAATCGTGATGGGGAAAGCGATCGCCGGGGTGTGGAGCTGACGGTATCTGCCAGCCCAACGCAAAGTCTCAATCTGCAGGGCAGTTACACCTATCTGGATGCGACGGACTCGGACGATGAAACGGTTACACGCCGGCCTCGCAATGAGCTTGGCGCCCGCGCCGAGTGGCGCCTTCCCAATGCGGCCACGACACTCTCGGGTGATGTCCGATACGTGGAAGGGCTTTTTGGCAAGGAGTTCTGGAACGAGGGATATCCGCAGACTGAGCTCCCGGACTTCACCGTCGTCAACCTCGCGGCCCAGCATGCCCTGACCGAGCACGTTGATCTCACTGCGCGTGTCACCAATGCGCTCGATGAGGATTACCAGGAGGTATGGGGCTTCGCGACTCGCGGTCGGGCGGCCTTCGTCGGTATCCGCACATCATGGTGACTGTATTGAGACGCCATGGGCTGATCGGGATGCTTATCCTGGTCGGCCTCGTCGCCACGCCGGTCGCGCCGGCAGCGACGGCCGCTGAGCCGCCCCAGCGGGTTGTCTCCATGAACCTGTGCACCGACCAGCTCGCCATGTTGGTGGCTGGGCCGGACCAGCTGATCTCGGTATCGGCGCTGGCGCAGGATCCGGCCAACTCGGCGATGGCGGATGTGGCCGGGCAGTATCCCGTCAACCATGGCCGGGCCGAGGAGATCCATCTCCTCGAGCCTGATCTGGTGATTGCCGGGCGCTTCAGCGCCGGGACGACCGTGTCGATGCTGCGGCGGCTCGACATCCCGGTCGTGGTGTTCGACCCTGCGACCTCGCTCGCCGATGTGCGGCGCAATCTCCGTCGTATGGGCGAGGTGCTGGGTCGGCCCGAGCGGGCGGATCAGCATATCGAGGCGTTCGATCGCCGGCTGGCGGCGATCCGTGCCCTCGAGCGAGATGAGACGGATACCGATACCGCTCTCTACTTCCCCAACGGCTATACACGCGGCGATGACACCCTCATTGGCGATATCGTCGAGGCAGCGGGGCTTCGTAATATGGCCGCAGAGATGGGGATTGAGAATGGGGCCTACCTGCCGCTGGAGCGGCTGGTGCTGGCAACGCCGGACCGGGTGATTACGGCCAGTCGCGGTCCCGGCTATTCGCGTTCGCAGGCTGTGATGCAGCATCCCGTCCTCGATGAAATTGCCCGATTTGGTGTCCATCGCGGGTTGGGCAATGCCGAGTGGGTGTGTGGCACGCCGCATGTGCTCGATGCAGTGGCGCGGATCGCCGCACTGTCTGGGGCCCGGGCCGCGGTGGTGGAATGAGTCGACTGCTGGGCGTCCTGCTGTTGTTACTGTCTGGTCTGTTTGCGGCCTCGCTGGTGGTCGGCCCTGCACCGGTTGATTCCCTCAACAGTCTGCAGGCCCTCGTTGCCGGCGGTGACACGCCCCTTGCACTGGTCATGCGCGAGATCCGTCTGCCGCGGGCCATTCTGGCGGTCCTGGTAGGAGGCAGCCTGGGGCTCGCCGGGGCGGCCATGCAGGGTTATCTCCGCAATCCCCTGGCCGAGCCCGGTCTGCTGGGCATCTCCGGCAGCGCCGCCCTGGGAGCGGTACTGGCCATTCAGTCCGGTCTGGCGGCGGCCTTTCCGCTGGGACTGCCCCTCGCCGCACTGGCTGGGGCGTTGGCGGGAGTGGTGCTGATTACCCTGCTGGCTGGCCGCCAGGGTGGCACGCTCAGCCTCATTCTCGCCGGCATCGCGATCTCCGCACTCGCCAGTGCGATGGTCTCGCTGGTGCTCAACCTCTCGCCGAACCCCTTTGCCACCAGCGAAATCGTGTTCTGGATGATGGGATCACTCGCCGACCGCTCCATGGAGCATGTCCTGCTGGCACTCCCGTTCGTGGCGCTGGGGGCGTTGCTGCTGCTCACTCTCGGGCGACCGTTGGATGCCATCACGCTGGGCGAGGACGCCGCCGAGGCCATGGGGATGCGGATCCGGCGGGTGCGCTGGCAGCTGATTGTGGGCTCGGCGCTGGTGGTGGGTGCCAGTACCGCGGTCGCCGGGACCATTGGCTTCGTGGGGCTGGTCGTGCCTCATCTGATTCGCCCCTGGGTGGACGCCATGCCCGGGCGACTGCTGGTGACCAGTGCCCTGGGCGGCGCCGCGATGGTCCTGCTCGCCGATGTCCTGGTACGCGTGATACTGCCCGAATCGGATCTCAAGCTCGGCGTTGTCACCGCGCTGATCGGTGCGCCGCTATTCTTGCATCTGATCTACCAGACGCGGCGGGAACTGGCATGACACGGGTGACGTTCGAGGATTTCTCGGTGGCGCTGGCGGGTACGCCGGTGATCAGCAACGTCAATCTGGCGATCGAACCCGGTGAGCTGGTGGGGCTGATCGGCCCCAACGGTGCCGGCAAGACCACGCTGATGCGGGCGGCGCTTGGGCTGATCCCCTCCCGGGGTGCATGCTCGCTGGCCCGGCTCGATGATCGCAGCCGCGCCCGCACCGTGGCGTGGATGCCGCAGGAGCGGGCGGTGGCCTGGCCGATTCAGGTGGCGTCGCTGGTCATGCTCGGCCGCATGCCCTATCGAGGCCCGGGCCAGCGACCAAGCCCCGACGACCGTCGGTCTGTCGCCGATGCGATTCATCAGGTGGGGCTGACGGGCTTTGAAAAACGTGCGGTCACCCGGCTGTCGGCCGGTGAGCGCACCCGGGCACTGATCGCTCGGGCGCTGGCGCAGCAGACCCCCATGATCATGGCCGACGAGCCCATCGCGGGGCTTGATCCGGCGCATCAGATCACCACCATGGAGACCTTTTCAGAGATCGCCGCCAGTGGCCGGTCGGTGTTGGTCTCCATCCATGATCTGGGGCTGGCCGCGCGCCATTGCACACGACTGATCCTGGTCGGCGAGCAGCGAGTCATTGCTGACGGCCCGCCAACCGCTGTGCTCACCCCGGACAACCTGGCCCGCATCTTTCACATCGAGGCCTTTCTGCAGTCCACCGATCACGGCCCGGTCTTTCAGTCGCTGCGCGTCCTCGGCCCGTAGCTTTTCGAGACGAACGCCACCTCGGTGTCGCCCCGCCGCTGGTTGATCACCAGGATCATGGCAAAAAACAGATTGCAGAGGATGTTGCAGAACCGCGGCAGGAGTTCGGGCACGGCGATGCCGGCCGCCTCGATGCGCACCATCTGCCGGATCGCCTTCTTGGCCCCGGAGCGCGCCAGGTTGAGGAATGGGACAGGCACGTCACCGCGCGGCAGCACGAACCCATCAGCGCGGCCGGCAGCTTCGTCGCGGTAGTGGCCGAGACGCGCCTTCGCCCAGTCGAGATCGGTCTCCTCGATGGCCAGTCGTCCGCGGATCGAGCCGTTGAGATGGAAGGCAAGCGGCTGGAGCGCATCGAGATCGGCGTGCAGGTCGTTCATTTCCGCGGGCAGGCTCGAGAGCGCCGCGCCGATATTGCCGCAGAGCTCGTCGGTGATGACCTCGAAATCGCACAGTGGCGAGGTTTCGTGGATGAACGGGTAGCAGACCTCATCGAGATCGCGGCTCCTTTGCATGGGTCATCTCCTTATGGTCGGTTATGCTGGACGCCATGACACTGAGCATCATGACCGCGAACCTCAATGGTATCCGCGCCGCGCAGCGAAAAGGGTTTTTCGACTGGCTTGACGCCGAGCGCCCGGATGTCCTGTGTATTCAGGAAACCAAGGCCCAGCAGGCGCAGCTTGAGGGCGGGCCGTACTTCCCGGCCGGCTATCACGCCGCCTTTGCCGATGCCGAGCGCAAGGGCTACAGCGGTGTGGCGGTGTATAGCCTGCAGGAGCCGGACGCCTACCATAAGGGCATTGGCATTGAGGAAATCGATCGCGAAGGCCGATGGCTGGAAGCCCGCTTCGGCAATCTAAGCGTTGTCTCGTTCTACATGCCCTCGGGGAGCTCCGGCGAGCATCGCCAGGGTATCAAGGATGCGTTCATGGAGCCGCTGCTCGAGCGGCTGAAAGCGATGGCGGCGGATGGGCGCGAATACGTCATCGGCGGTGACTGGAACATCGCCCATACCTGGCAGGATCTGAAGAACTGGCGATCCAACCGCAGGAACTCGGGCTTTCTGCCCCATGAGCGCGAGTGGATGGATCGGCTCCTCGGCGAGGCGGGTTTCGTCGACGCCTTCCGTCAGGTCAATGCCGCCGCCGATGAATACACCTGGTGGTCATTCCGCGGACAGGCCTGGGCCAACAACACCGGATGGCGGATCGACTATCAGATCACCACGCCGGGTATTGGCGCGCGGGTCCATGATGCCCGCGTCCATCGCGCTGACCGGTTCTCCGACCACGCGCCGCTGACCATCGAGTACGACTGGCCGGGTTAGCCCTCGGCGTCGAGGCGCTTGAGGTAGTCGACGATGTCGGCGGACTCGTAGAGCCACTCGACACGCCCGTCCGGGTACTCAAGGCGCAGACACGGGACCATGCCCTTGCCGCCACCGTCGATGAGCTCCTGACGACGATCAGGCTCACGGAGGATATTGCGCGACTCCAGCTCCAGACCCAGATCCTGGGTGGAGCGGCGGACCATCTGGCAGAAGCCGCAGAGGTCATGCTCGTAGAGGGCGAGATGGGTGGGTTTTTCCATAATGATGCTCACTCGTTGGATTCGAGGGTGTCGAGGTAGCGCTCCGCGTCCAGCGCGGCCATGCAGCCGCTGCCGGCGGAGGTGATGGCCTGACGGTAGACGTGGTCCATGACGTCGCCCGAGGCGAATACTCCCGGCTGACTCGTCGCCGTCGCGTTACCATCCAGGCCGCTGTGTACACGGATATATCCACCGCTCATGTCGAGCTGGCCCTGGAAAAGCTCGGTATTGGGGCGGTGACCGATGGCTATGAATACGCCAGTAAGCGCGAGATCGTCGGTCCGGCCATCCACCGTACTCTTGAGCCTCGCCCCGGTCACACCGGTCTCATCCCCGAGAACCTCGTCGAGCGTGCTGTTCCAGCGAATACTGATATTCCCCGACTCAACGCGCTTTTGGACCTTGTCGTGCAGAATCTTTTCGCCACGGAACTGATCCCGGCGATGGACGATCGTGACATGGCGGGCGATGTTGGACAGATAGAGCGCCTCTTCCAGCGCGGTATTACCGCCACCGATCACGGCAACATCCTGGTTGCGGTAGAAGAAACCATCACAGGTGGCGCAGGCGGAAACGCCCTTGCCCATGAACTGGCTCTCGGAGTCGAGGCCCAGATACATGGCTGAGGCGCCGGTGGAGATCACGAGTGCGTCGGCAGTGTACTCGCCGCTGTCACCAACCAGCCTCACCGGACGCTCGCCCAATTCGGCGGTATGGATATGATCAAAGACGATATCCGTGCCGAACCGCTCGGCGTGCTGGCGCATCCGCTCCATGAGATCGGGGCCCTGCAGCCCGGAGACGTCGCCGGGCCAGTTGTCGACATCGGTTGTGGTGGTCAACTGACCGCCCATCTCCAGCCCGGTCACAAGAACCGGCTCGAGATTGGCACGGGCGGCGTAGACGGCAGCGGTATAGCCAGCCGGCCCCGAGCCGAGGATCAGCAAGCGGCAATGGCGCGCTTCGGACATGACGGGCTCCCTGAAGATAAAACGCTATTTTCCACCGTCACGTGTGACAGCGTCTAGGGTGCCGCGTGCGGATTCGCGGCGCATGATGATGACGATCAGGCCCACTGCCGGTAGTCCCATGAGCGCTGAGATGACGAAGAAGGTCGGATAGTTGATGGCGTCGACCACCATACCGCCAAATCCGCTCAGAAACTTGCCGGGTAGCGTCATGAGCGAGCTGAAAAGGGCGTACTGCGTGGCGGTGTAGCTCGTGTTGGTCAGGCTCGACAGCCAGGCGATGAACACTGAGCCGGCGATGCCGCCGGAGAGGTTGTCGGCGCTGATGGTGAGCACCAGGGCGGAGGTCGCGCCGCCCTGGCCGGCCATCCACGCGAACAGCAGATTGGTGACAGCGGCGAGACAGGCACCGCCCAGCAGCGGGCGCATGATGCCGAAGCGCGCTGTCAGTGATCCACCCAGCAGAGCGCCCACAATGGTCATGCCCAGGCCCCAGGCACCGCTGACATTGGCGATCACCGCCTTGCTGTAGCCAAGGTCGATGTAGAGCGGATTGGCCATACTGGCCATGGCGATATCGGTGATTCGAAAACTCGCCACCAGCGCCAGCATCACCAGGGCGAAGCGCCCGAAGCGGCTGAAAAACTCGCGCACCGGCGCGACCACGGCGCTCAGCAGCCAGGCGATTGTCTGTCGCAGCCATCCCGGCATCTGCGGGTGCCGGGCGATGAATGCCCGAGCGTGTGCATCATCGCCACGTCGGAGCCGATCGATCTCGCGGACGGGTTCCGGTCGCAGCAGGACGGTCAGCATACCAATGCCCATCAACGCGGCCATGGTGAGGTAGGCTGCCCGCCAGTTGAGCAGATCAGCGAGATAGAGGGCTCCGGTGTAGGAGGCGAGGATGGCGACGCGGTAACCGAGCTGGTAAGCCGCGGCCAGTGCGCCCTGGAAGCGGTCGATATCGCATTCAATGCGGAACGCGTCTATGGCGACATCCTGTGTCGCTGAAGAAAACGCCACCAGCAGCGCGAGTAGTGCCACCGGCAGGAGTCCCGCCGCCGGATCGGCGAAGGCCATCCCGGTCAGGCCGGTGGCGATGCCGAGCTGTCCGAGCAGGATCCAGGCCCGGCGGCGGCCCAGGTATCGGGTCAGTGCGGGCAGGGGGACACGGTCGATGACCGGCGACCAGATGAACTTGATCGAGTAGGTGATGCCGACCCAGCTGAAAAAACCAATGGCCGAGCGGCTGACATCCATCTCCCGCAGCCAGGCGCTGAGTGTGGCGAACACGAGCATGAACGGCAGTCCGGCCGAGAACCCGAGAAACAGCATCGCGAGGACACTGGGCCGGCGGTAGACCGTGATTGCCTCGCGCCAGCGCCCGCTTCGAGTGGTTTGCTCCATGAGCGCATCCTCGGGGAAGGCGCCGGGCGGAGCAAGGGTAACCGCGATGGATCGGTGCGCGGGCGGCGGGGGCTTTCTTGATCGGGTTTGCCGGTTTGGTCAGAATGCCGCGATCAAGGGAGGGATCGCCAATATGAGTGAAAACCGCAGCGACGCGCCATTGCGCGAGGACATCCGCCAGTTGGGCGGGCTCCTGGGTAGCACAATCCATGAGCAGTCCGGCGCGCATGTCTATGAGACCGTGGAGGAGATCCGCGGGCTCGCGAAGAGCGCGCGTGCCGGTGACGAGGCGGCGGCCCGGGCGCTCGAGAAGCGGCTCGGCGAGCTGCCCGATGAGATGATCGTCCCGGTGGTGCGGGCCTTCTCGCAGTTCCTCAATCTGGCCAACATCGCCGAGCAGCATCACCGCATCCGCCGCAGCCGGGCCTGGGTGCGGGATACCCAGACCGGACCGCTGCGCGGATCGCTGGAGGAGTTCTTCAAGCGCATGGAGGCCTCCGGCAACAACGACTCCCTCCACGAAACGGTGGCGAGCCTCGACATCGAGCTCGTTCTGACCGCCCATCCAACCGAGGTGATGCGCCGCTCGCTGCTGCAGAAATACAATCACATCGCCGAGCTGCTCGGGGATGGCGATCGGCTCGATCCGACACCGGAGGAGATCGAAGAGGTCCATCAGTCACTCAAGCGCGAGATCACCGCCGCCTGGGAGACCGATGAAATCCGCCGCCGGCGGCCGGCTCCGCAGGATGAGGCCCGTTGGGGACTGGCCGTGATCGAACAGACCCTCTGGGACGTGGTGCCGCATTTCCTGCGCCGCCTCGACCGCAACCTCCAGCGCCAGACCGGTAAGCCGCTGGCACTGGATGCAGCACCCATCCATTTCGGCTCCTGGATGGGCGGTGACCGGGACGGCAACCCCCGCGTGACCTCCACCGTCACTCGTGAGGTCTGCCTGCTCAATCGCTGGAAGGCGGTCGAGCTCTACGAGCGCCAGATCAACGAATTGGTCGAGGAGCTATCGCTGCAGTGCGCCAGCGACGAGCTGCGTGGCTGGGTGGGAGACGCCTGGGAGCCCTATCGTACCGCGCTCAAGGCGGTACGGGACCGGCTGGTGGCCACCCGCCACGGCTCCCCCCCCCCCCCCCCCGGGGGGGGGGTGGGGCCGGGGGCCACCCGCCACTGGCTCGACGCCCGGCTCGCCGGTCGGCGGCCGACGGACGGACTGATCTACTGGCGGACCGACGAGCTGCGCGAGCCGCTGATGATCTGTTATCGGTCGCTGCACGAGAGCGGTGCCGGCATGATCGCCGAGGGGCGGTTGAAGGATCTGCTGCGCCGGCTCTCAGTCTTTGGACTGACCTTGATGCGGGTCGATATCCGTCAGGAATCCACCCGCCATACCGATGCCCTGAATGCCCTGACCGAGGCGTTGGGGATCGGCAGCTATGCCGTCTGGGACGAACAGGAACGCCAGCGCTTTCTGATCCGCGAGCTCGGCAGCCGCCGGCCGCTGATTCCACGCGACTTCGAACCCGACGAGGAGGTCGCAGAGGTGCTCGACACCTGCCGCGTGATCGCCGAGATGGGCTCGGATTCGCTGGGTGCCTATGTCATCTCCATGGCCTCGAAGCCCTCCGACATCCTCGGTGTCAAACTGCTCCAGAAAGAGGTGGGCGTGCGCTCGCCACTGCGCGTGGTGCCGTTGTTCGAAACGCTGACCGACCTACAGGGCGCACAGACCTGTCTCGAGCAGCTGATCGATATCGACTGGTATCGCGAGCATATCGACGGCGTGCAGGAGGTGATGATCGGCTACTCCGACTCGGGCAAGGACGCGAGTCATCTCACCGCCGCCTGGGCGCTCTACCAGACTCAGGAGCAGTTGGTGGAAACCGCCCGTCGTCAGGGCATCAACCTCAAGCTCTTCCATGGTCGCGGTGGCTCTATCGGCCGTGGGGGCGGTCCCACCCATGCCGCGATCCTCTCCCAGCCCCCGGGTTCAGTGGACGGCCGGCTGCGGGTCACGGAACAGGGAGAGGTCATTCAGGCCAAATTCGGGCTGCCCGGCATCGCCGAGCGTAACCTCGAGCTCTACATCACCGCGGTCGCGGAGGCCACGCTGGTGCCACCGAATCCGCCCGAGAGTGGCTGGCGCGAGATCATGGACCGGCTGGCGGAGCGTTCCTGCGAGGTCTACCGCGACATGGTCCGCGAGACGCCGGAGTTCATCGAATACTTCCGCCACGCCACGCCCGAGCACGAGATCAGCCATCTGGCCATCGGCAGCCGTCCGGCACGACGCAAGCCGACCCAGGGGGTCGAGAGCCTGCGCGCCATTCCCTGGATCTTCGCCTGGACGCAGACGCGGCTGTTGCTGCCCGCGTGGCTGGGCGCGGGCAGTGCGCTGGCGGAGAGCCTGGACGCCGGTCGTCGTGACACCCTGCATCATATGTACGAGGCGTGGCCGTTTTTCCGGGCGTTCATCGACATGATGGAGATGGTGCTCGCGAAGAGCGATCCAGCAGTCAGTGCCTGGTACGACGCGCGTCTGGTCCCGCAGGCTCTGCACGGGCTTGGTGAGGGCCTGCGCGAGCGGCATGCCGAGACGCGCCATACCGTGCTCGAGGTCAGCCAGCATGACGAGCCGCTGGATGACGCCCCGGTCGTGCAGCGCTCGGTGGGTCTGCGCAATCCCTATGTCGATCCGCTCAACCTGCTGCAGGTTGAGCTCCTCGACCGGGTCCGGCACGGCCACGAGGAAGACCTGCGCGATGCGCTGATGATCTGCATCAACGGCATCGCCGCCGGCATGCGCAATACAGGATAGCGGCCATGCAATCCTATCAGCAGGCGCTTATCGATTTCGCCCTTGACCGGCAGGTGCTCCGGTTCGGGGCATTCACCCTCAAGTCCGGCCGGCAGAGCCCCTATTTCTTCAATACCGGGCTATTCAGCTCCGGTGAAGCGCTACGGCGCCTGGGCTCGGCGTATGCCCGGCGGATCGTCGATGCCGGATTGCCCTTCGATATGGTGTTCGGCCCGGCCTACAAGGGCATTCCGCTGGTCTCGGCCCTGTCCGTCGCGCTGGCTGCCGATTACGGCATCGATTGCCCATGGGCGTTCAACCGCAAGGAAGAAAAGGCCCATGGTGAAGGCGGCTCAGTGGTCGGCGCGCCGCTCGCGGGCCGAGTGCTGATCGTCGACGACGTGATCTCCGCCGGTACTTCCGTGGCCGAGAGTGTCGAGCTGATCGAGTCGGCCGGTGCCACGATCGCGGGCGTGCTGGTGGCGCTGGATCGTCAGGAGCGCGGCCAGACTGACCAGAGTGCCTGCTCGGCGACTCAGGAGGTGGCTGAGCGTCACGCTGTGCCGGTGACCGCCATCCTCAACCTCGATACCCTGATGGAATACCTTGAGCGCCGCGGCGATCGGGCCGACGATCTCGCCGCGATGCGCGACTATCGTGCCCGCTACGGGGCCTGACGGCGGCGGCCACCGCCAAGCACCGGCGCGAATCGCTGGATCGCCATCGCCCCGGCGGCTGCTACCGCGACACTCAGGGCCACCGCGACCGCGCTGCTCAGACCGAGCACCCACCCCGTCTCCACCGGCAGCGCCGTGTTCATCCAGGCGGCAAGCGGTGCATTGACGAAGTGATAGAAAAACCCGTGCAGGCAGTAGATCACCAGAGTGATCGCGCCGAGGTACTGGAGCCCCTGCCAGGCCGGCATCAGCCGGGCGACGAGGATGACCAGCGCACTCCCGGCGAGGGCCGTCAACGGGAACAGCAGGGGATGCCCGACGGTGCCGAACATCATGACCACGACGTCGAGCAGACGGAATGGGCCAGTGTTGAGGTCAAAGGTCAGCGTGACAGTCACCAGACAGGCGAGTGCGGCCATTGCCACGGCGCGGGTCGAGTAGGTGCGCTCGAGCAGACCGCTGCGACGGATCAGGATGCCGGTAAGGTAGAACGCATAGCCCAGCGGGACCACGTGCGCCATCCACATGATCAGATCAGCGGCCAGCACATCCACGATGCGGTTGAAGCCATAACCGAGGGCGTAGAAGCCGATGATCCCCGCCACCAGCGCTCGGTTGCTGCGCCATAACCCACCGATCAAACGGTGCAGTAATTCAAGTGCGACCAGGCTCGCAAGAAACCACAGCGGAATATTGAAGGCGGGCAGGCCCCGGGCGGTGCTGATGAGTCCCGCGACATAGCCATCGAGGCCGCTCAGGTCGATGGTCGGGAACCAGCCCGGTACGCCCGCCAGTGCCAGTGCCGCCGGGAGCAGGGCGAAGACGGCATAGGGCACCAGTCGCCCGCGCAGAATCCGCGCCAGTATGGCGCCCCAGCCAAGGGTCAGGCGCTGTTCGTTGTGCACGACCCCGGAGAGCAGATAGAACAGTGGCATGTGAAAGCTGTATACCCACTTGTACTGGAGCGCGGCGGCGGCGTTGTCGAGGTACATGACCTGGTCGACCAGGTGGCCGTAGAACACCAGGACAATCGCCAGAAAGCGCGCCGTGTCGATGCTGCCGATGCGCGGGCTCATGCCGTTCGGCCGCCACCGTGGATCAGTGTGCCAACGCCGCTGTCGGTCAGTAGCTCCAGCAGAACGGCATGCTCAACACGCCCATCGATGATCGTCGCCGCCTCTACACCATCGTTGACGGCCTCCAGTGCGCAGTCGACCTTGGGCAGCATGCCGCCCTGAATCGTGCCATCGCTGATCAGCTGCTGGACGCGTTCGGCATCCAGTCCGGTCAGGAGTTGTCCGTCATCATCGAGGATCCCTGCGGTATTGGTCATGAGGATCAGTTTTTCCGCCCGCAGGGTCCGGGCCAGATGCCCCGCGACCAGGTCAGCGTTGATATTGTAGGAGGTGCCCGCCTGGTCCACGCCGATCGGCGCGATCACCGGAATGAAGTCGGCCCCGTCGAGCAGTGTCATAAGCGCTGGATCGATACCCGTGACCTCGCCGACATGGCCAATGTCGATGATCTCCGGGGCCTGTTCAGCCGGTCCGGTGCCGGTCAGAGTCAGTCGCCGGGCCCTGATAAGTCCACCATCCTTGCCACTCAGGCCCACCGCGCGGCCGCCGTGAGTGTTGATCAGGTTAACGATGTCCTTATTGACCAGCCCGCCAAGCACCATCTCGACCACATCCATGGTCTCGGCGTCGGTGACCCGCATGCCTTGAATGAACTCGGTCTGTTTACCGATCTGCGAGAGTACGCTGCCGATCTGCGGACCGCCGCCGTGGACGATGACAGGGTTGATGCCAACCAGCTTCATGAGCACTACGTCCCGCGCAAAGCTTCGCTTGAGGTCGTCGTCGGTCATCGCATTGCCGCCGTATTTGACGACGACAGTCCGGCCATGGAAGCGGCGGATGTAGGGCAGGGCCTCGGTGAGGACGTGGGCAACCTGGCTGGGGGCTGTGGTATCGATGCTCATTGGGTGCTTTTTTCCGGATTCACACAAAAGGACCGCACCCGGAGGTGCGGTCCAATGGTCGCCCCCCGGGGGGCGGGACGCAAGCACTGCCGGGGGCTTAGCCCTCGGCGCCCGACGCCCTCGGGTAGTCGGGGATGTCGGGCATCGGCGTCGACTCCGAGCGCAGCGGCAGATCCGGGTAGACCACCTCCGGCTGGCGGCCCGTGAGCGAGCGCAGGAAGGCCGTGACATTCACCACGTCCTCTTCCGTGAGCAGGCTGTTGAGCTGGGCATCGTTCATGATCGATACCGCCTCCTGCAGGCTCCAGACGTTGCCGGAGTGGAAGTAGGGCGCCGTCAGCTCGACGTTCCGCAGCGAGGGGGAGCGGAAGACATAGGCGTCGGAAGCCGTTTCCGTGACCTGGGCCCGGCCCGTGTCACCCTCGGGCATGATTTCGGCGCCCGGGCGGTTGACGACTCCGAAGGGATAGTAGCCCTGCCCACCGACGTTGACGCCATTATGGCAGGCGACGCAGCCCTTGTTCACGAACGCGTCGAGCCCGGCGATCTGCTGATCCGTTAGGGCGTCCGTATCCCCCTTGAGGTACTGATCGAACGGGGCATCGGGCGTGATCAGCGTGGCCTGATAGACCTCGAGCGCCTTCGCCGTGTTGTCAAAGCTGACCGCCTGTTCCGAGTCGGGGAAAGCGTCCTCGAATGCGTCGACATAGGCATCGATGCTCTGCAGCGTCGCCTCGAGGTTGGCCGGCGTGTTGTTCATCTCGACGCCGGCCTGGATCGGTCCCTTGGCCTGCTCGGTCATGTCCTCGGCACGGCCGTCCCAGAACTGAGCGACGTTGAAGACCGCGTTGAAGATCGTGGGCGAGTTGCGCGGGCCACGCTGCCAGTTATGACCGACCGAGCTGGGGATATTGTCATCACCGCCCATGCCAACGTTATGGCAGGTGTTGCAGCTGATCGTCTGGCTCGCGGAAAGGCGCGGATCGAAGAACAGCAGCTTACCCAGCTCGATCTTCTCGGGCGTCATCTCGTTGCGCTCGTCAATATGACTGGCGGCGCTGTCCGGGATTGGATCGAACAGCATCTGGGCGCGCTCCTGGAGATCATCGTTGCCGATCGCAACGCTGCTGCCGAGCCCGAATGCGATCGCAACGGGGATGGAATGGACGGCCTTCATGACTTCGCTCCTTGACTCAAACGATGTGAGTAAAGGGTAGGCGGCGTTCCTGCGTCCTGGATAGTCGATCCGGCTGAGTCCTTGACTGAGATCAAAGGACGATGCCGCTGGCCTCCGCGGACACCCGGATCAGCGCCTCAAGGCGTTCCCGGATGCGCGTGAGGGCGGTCTCGTCAGTACCCTCGAAGCGCATCACCAGGCAGGGCTGCGTGTTCGAGGCCCGGACCAGCCCCCAGCCGTCGTCGAAGTCGACCCGCAGTCCGTCGATGGTAGTGATCGCCGCGTCCTCGAACCGCTGGGCGCGCTCCATAAGCGCCGCCATGAGCCGGTGCGGCTCGCCCTCCTGCAGATCCATGCGGATTTCCGGGGTGGTGACCGGCTCCGGCAGATCCGCAAAGATCGCGCTGACCGGCCGTGCATCGGCGGCGAGGATCTCGAGCAGGCGCGCCGCGGCGTAGATGCCATCGTCGAAGCCATACCAGCGGTCGTTGAAGAACAGATGCCCGCTCATTTCGCCGGCCAGGGGGGCGCCGGTCTCGCGGAGCTTTTCCTTGATCAGCGAGTGACCGGTCTTCCACATGATCGCCTGACCACCGGCCTGATCGATGACCTCGGCAAGGCGGCCGCTGCATTTGACGTCGAAGACGATTCCCTCGCCCGGACGGTCGGCGAGGATGGCGTTGGCATAGAGCATCATCTGCCGATCCGCCCAAATGATATGACCGGTCTCGTCGACCACGCCGAGCCGATCACCATCGCCATCGAAGGCGAGTCCCACATCGGCCCGATGGTCGGCCACTGCCTGGATCAGGTCGGTGAGATTCTCCGGGACCGTCGGATCGGGGTGATGGTTTGGAAAGCGGCCGTCGACGTCGCAGAAAAGGGGGATGACCTCGACACCGATCGCCTCGAGCACCGTCGGGGCGACGGCGCCGGGGATGCCATTGCCACAGTCGACCACGGCCCTGAGCGGGCGCTGCAGCTGGATCTCGTCGCTGATGCGGCGCCGATAGGCGTCGATGACCGATACCTGACGCTCATGACCGCTGCCCCGTTTCACATCGCCCTGCGCGATCCGCTCCCCCAGGGCCTGAATACCCTCGCCCCAGACAGGACGGCCATTGATGATCGTCTTCAGGCCATTGTATTCCGGCGGGTTATGGCTGCCGGTGACAACGATGCCCGCCTGGGTGCCGAGCCAGTGGGTTGCGAAATACATCACCGGTGTGGGCACCTGACCGATGTCGATCACCTCCCGGCCTGCGGCGATCAGTCCGGCGCGTAGCGCGACGGCCAGTCGGGGGCTTGATTCGCGACCGTCATAGCCAACCACCACCGCGGTCTGGCCGGCATCATCTGCAGCCGAGCCAATCGCCTGACCCAGCGCCTGGACGGTGGCTTCAGTCAGCTCCCGGTCGACGCGCCCACGGATATCGTAGGCGCGTAGTATGGCGGGGTTGATCGTCATGATTGGGCATCCTTGTCTATTGCTGGCCGGTGTGACCGAATCCGCCGTCGCCGCGCTCGCTGTCGGCGAACGCCTCAACGGTGGTAAAGCGCGGACGGCTTACCGGGACGAAGACCAGCTGGGCGATCCGGTCGCCGGGTTCGATCGTAAAGGCGGTCTGGCTGCGGTTCCAGCAGGAAATGAAGACCTCCCCCTGATAGTCCGAGTCGATCAGCCCGACCCCATTACCGAGCACAATGCCATGCTTATGACCGAGCCCCGAGCGCGGCAGGATGACCGCAGCGTGCTCGGCATCGGCGATGTGGATCGCCATGCCCGAGGGAATAAGCAGCGTGTTGTCGGGTTGCAGGACGGTAGTGGCCTGCAGGCAGGCGCGCAGGTCGATGCCCGCCGCCCCGTCAGTGGCGTAGTCGGGCAGCGGAAAGTCTCGACCCAGCCGATCATCCAGAATGCGAAGTTCAACGCGTTGCATGGAAACGCTCCCCGATCAGTGTAATCAGCGCCCGACCAAGACGCTCCTTGGGCATCGGCCCGATGGTCTGTTGGCCGGTCCGCCACAGGACCTCGAGGGTGTTCTCGCTCACCTCAAAGCCGCGTCCCTCACCGACCTGATTGGCCGCGATCATGTCCAGCCCCTTATCGGTGAGCTTGTCCCGCGCGTGATCGGTGACCTCGTGGGTCTCGGCGGCGAAGCCCACCGTGAATGGCCCATCCACTATCTCTGCCACATCGCGGATGATATCCGGATTGGGGATGAGCTCGAGCGATGGGGGTGTGTCGGCCTTGCGGACCTTGCGGTCGGCCGGCCTTGCGACGCGATAGTCGGCCACCGCAGCGGCGGCGATGACCAGGTCGCTGTCGGCGGCGCGGCTCAGGGTGGCGGCATGCATGTCGGTGGCTGTTTCCACATCGATGCGGGTCACACCGGGTGGTGTCGGCTGGGCTGTGGGTCCGGCGATCAGTATGACCTGCGCACCGGCATCCGCCGCCGCTGCGGCGACGGCAAAGCCCATTCGGCCACTGCTGCGGTTGGCGATGAAGCGCACGGCATCGATCGGCTCACGCGTCGGACCGGCCGTGATCAGCACTGTCTGACCGGTCAGCGCACCGGGCACCGTCAGCGCGGCGACGATATCCGCCGGTTCCATCAGCCGCCCGGGTCCGGACTCGCCCTCCGCGAGCGGCCCATCCACCGGTCCCAGTATCTGCATGCCGCGGTGACGCAATGTCTCGGTATTGGCGACGGTGGCCGCGGACTGCCACATGATGTGGTTCATCGCCGGGCAGACGGTGATCGGCGCCCGGGTCGCCAGGCATAGGGTTGTCAGTAGATCACCGGCCAGGCCATGGGCGAGGCGCGCCATGGCGTCGGCACTGGCTGGGGCGACAATGACCCGATCCGCCCAGCGTGCGAGCTCGAGATGCCCCATGCCGGCTTCCGCCTCGGGATCGAGCAGGTCGGTGTGCACGGGCTGGTGGGAGACGGCCTGGAAGGTCAGCGGCGTGACAAAGGCCTGCGCACCGGCGGTCAGCACGACCCGCACCTCGGCGCCGGCCTGACGCAGTCGCCGGACCAGATCGGGGGCCTTATAGGCGGCGATGCCGCCGGTCACGCCCAACAGGATGTGTTGACCGGAGAGGTTCATTGCGGAACGCGTTCGCAGCTTGAGTCGGTCTGGGAAAACTACACTGTTGCCGGTTGTATGAAAACGCCACAACGAGGTGAGCATGGCGATTTCCGACTGGCCGGCGGCGGAGCGGCCCAGAGAGAAACTGATCGAGCGGGGGGCTGCAGCGCTGTCCGATGCGGAACTGCTGGCGATTTTCCTGCGGACCGGGGTGCGTGGGCGGACAGCGGTTGATCTGGCCCGCCACCTGCTGACTGCATTCGGTGGATTACGCCCTCTGCTCGAGGCCGATGCTGAGACATTCGCGGGTCACCATGGGCTGGGGCCGGCGAAATACGTGCAGTTGCAGGCCGTGCTGGAGATGGGACGTCGCCACCTGCAGGCACAGTTGGCCCGTGGTGAGCCGATGACCGGACCGGAGGAGACGCGCCAATACCTCGTCGCGCGACTGCGGCATCTGCCGCACGAGATCTTTGCCTGCCTGTTTCTGGATAACCGCCATCAGGTGATCGGGTTTGAGGAGCTGTTCCGCGGCACGATTGATGCGGCCAGTGTCTATCCGCGCGAGGTGGTCAGCCGCGCCCTGCGGCTTAACGCGGCCGCGGTGATCCTGGCCCACAACCACCCCTCGGGTGTGACTGAGCCGAGTCTGGCTGATGAGCGGATGACCGAGCGGCTCCGCGACGCCCTCGCGACCGTCGATATCCGCGTGCTGGATCACTTCGTGGTCGGTGAGGGGCGCCCCGTCAGCTTCGCTGAACGCGGGCTGATCTGACCCAATGCGCGGGTCGATCAGGCCTCGAGGGTGTGTCCGCCGAGACCCTCGCGCAGTTTCTTCAGCGCGTTTTTCTCGAGCTGACGGATCCGCTCCGCCGAAACACCGTATTCGGCGGCGAGCGTGTGGAGGGTGTCCTTATGCTCGTTCAGCCAGCGCCGACGAAGGATGTCTTCGCTGCGCGGATCCAGGGCATCCAGCGCACCAGACAGTGCGTGATCCTGCCAGTCGGCCCAGTCCTGGCTCTCGATCGTCTGGGCGGGGTCCATGGACTGATCGGTGAGATAGGCGGCGGGCGCGCGAGCGACCGTGTCCTCGTCATCGGCCTCGGGTGCGGGGTCAAAGCCGACATCCTGTCCGGAGAGGCGGGATTCCATCTCCAGGACGGTTTCGGGTTTGACGCCCAGATCGGCTGCGACTGCGTTGACCTCGGCGCGGTTGAACCAGCCCAGACGTTTCTTGGAGCCCCGGAGGTTGAAGAAAAGCTTGCGCTGCGCCTTGGTCGTGGCGACCTTAACCATCCGCCAGTTGCGCAGAATGTACTCATGTATCTCGGCGCGGATCCAGTGCACCGCGAAAGACACCAGCCGAACGCCCACTTCGGGGTCAAAGCGCTTGACCGCCTTCATAAGCCCGATATTGCCTTCCTGGATGATGTCCGCGAGCGGCAGACCGTAACCACTGTAACCGCGGGCGATATGCACGACGAAACGCAGGTGTGAGAGCACCAGCCAGCGTGCCGCCTCAAGGTCATCGTTGTCCCGATAGCGACAGGCCAGCGAATGCTCCTCATCGGCGTCCAGCGCGGGGATCGCGTTGACTGCCTGGATGTAGTGATTCTCGCTGCCTGCGCGAAGCGGCAGTTTATTGTAGTCAGTGCTGACCAGTGCGGCGCCTGCGTCCATGACAACCCTCCCGAGTCGTTGATACGGGTATTATAACACTCCCGCTTGGAAGACAAGCCCGCGAGCCGAGTTCCATTACGGCGGCTCGATCGCGGTGAGGTGACGGCCCACCGCCAGCCAGGCGCCGGTCAGACCCAGCAGCCCGCCGCCACTGATCAGGGTCAGCGTCCCGGTCAGCCCTGCGCCCGTGGGGCGGAATCCACTGCCGTAGAGCGTCGCCAGGCGGTCAACCGGCGAGGCGAGAAACATCACCACGCCGGCCAGAATCAAACTGGCCATTAAACCACCGGCCAGCCCATACCAGAGGCCGGTATAGAGGAACGGACGGCGGATGAACCCATCGGTCCCACCAATGAGCTTGGTTATCTCGATTTCCCGGCGATTGTTCTCGATATCGAGCCGGATGGTGTTGAACAGCACCAGCACGACCGTGAGCCCCAGCAGCAGTGCGACCAGCGCAGTGGTGCGATTGCCCAGTTCGATGATTGCGCTGAGGCGCTGCAGCCACTCCCGATCCAGTCGGAGGGTGTCGACCGATGCGATGTCGCGGATCTGCCTGACGAGCTGGTCGATATCCGCACGCCGACCGCCCGCTTCGAGTTCGGCGACGACGACGGCGGGCAGCGGATTGTCCTCAAGCAGTGTGAGCGCGTCACTCAACCCGCTGCTGTCGCGGTATTCCGCCAGCGCCTCCTCCGGTGTAATCAGTCGCACGGAGGCGATCCCCTCGAGCTGGTGGATCTGCTCGGCGGTTTCGGTCTGTTGTTGGGCATCGGTGGGTGCATCAAGAAAGATCGAGGCGCGGGGTGAGCCACCCCAGCCTTCCATGACCGATTCGAGATTGTCCATCGCCACAAGAAATGCGGCGGGCAGTGCCAGTGCGATACCGATTGCCGCGCCGGTCATGAGACTCCCGGCCGGTTTCAGGCGCAGCCGGCCCAGCGAGCTGATTGCCGCCCGGGCATGCTGCTGTGACCAGCGCTTGATCGCGGCGACAGGCCTCATGCCGTGCGTCCCTCGCTGAGGTGGATCCGACGGTGTCCCAGGGCGTTGATCAGCGGCAGGTCATGACTGGCGATGACCGTTGTGACACCGACGTGGTTGAACTGCTCGAACAGATGCATGATCTCCCGCGACAGAGCGGGATCAAGGTTGCCGGTGGGCTCATCGGCCAGCAGGATCGGGGGGCGCGAGACAATGGCACGGGCGATCCCGATCCTTTGTTGCTCACCGCCCGACAGTGTGACGGGATAGGCTTGATGGCGGTCGAGCAGGCCGACCTTATCGAGGGCGGCATGAACGCGGCGGCGGATGTCGGCGTGGGGACGGCCTTCGATAACCAACGGCAGAGCGACGTTATCGAACAGCGTCCGATCATAGAGCAGCCGATGGTCCTGGAAGGTCATACCGACGCGGCGGCGCAGATAGGGGATGCGCCGCTTTGGAAGGCCTGACAGATCAACATCGTCGATGATGACGCGACCGCGGCTGGGGCGCTCAAGTCGCGGAATGAGCCGCAGGAGGGTGCTTTTCCCGGCCCCGCTGGCGCCGGTGATAAAGACCAGTTCGCCACGCTCGATATGGATATTCAGTCCACGCAGCGGCTCGTTGCCGCCCGGGTAGCGCTTACCAACCCCCTCGAATCGGATCATGCCTCATCGGGTCCCGCAAGCGCCTCGTCGAGCAGTGCGTCCACGAAGGCCTCGGCATCGAACGGGCGGAGATCCTCGACGCCCTCGCCAATGCCGATAAAGCGGACCGGAATGCCAAAGCGCTGGGCCATCGCGAAGATTACGCCCCCCTTGGCTGTGCCATCGAGCTTGGTGAGGGCGATGCCGGTGACGTCGACGGCATCACGGAACTGCTCGGCCTGAGCCAGCGCATTCTGTCCCGTGCCGGCATCCAGCACCAGCAGCACCTCATGCGGCGCCGCTTCATCCTGTTTGCCCAGCACCCGACGGATCTTGCGCAGCTCGTCCATCAGGTTGCCCTGGGTGTGGAGACGACCGGCGGTATCGGCGATGAGTACATCGGCATTGCGGGCGATGGCCGCTTGGTGGGCGTCGTAGACCACGGATGCGGCATCCGAACCGGTGGGCTGGCTGATGACGGGTGTCTGGGTGCGCTCGCCCCAGGTCTGGAGTTGTTCCACGGCGGCGGCGCGGAAGGTGTCACCGGCCGCGAGCACCACGCGCTGACCCTGGTGGCGGTACTGCTCGGCAAGCTTGCCAATCGTGGTCGTCTTGCCCGCGCCGTTGATCCCTACCGTGAGGATCACCATCGGCCTGGCGTCAGGGTTGATCGCCAGTGGCTCGGCCACGGGCGCCAGGATCGCCAGCATATTTTCGCGCAGGGCACGGTGTAGCGCGGCGGTGTCGTCGAGCTCGTTGCGTTTGAGCCGATCGGTCAGATCGCCGATGATGCGGGTCGTCGCCTCCATGCCCACATCCGCCATGAGCAGCAGGGTCTCGAGCTCCTCGAGCAGGTCGGCATCAATGCGTTTACGGCCCAGGAACAAGGTCCCGATGCCACCGCCGGTACGCTTCAATCCGTCGCGCAGGCGCTTGATCAGTCCTGGCCGCGACGTCTGCTGAGCGGCAGGCGATGTCGCCTTCGAGTCGGTCGGTGTCGTATTTTTCTTGCGACGGAAAGGCAGCATGGAACTCTCGGGGTTCGGGCGTGAACGAATTGATGAGTATGCTAACACCGCACCGAAACGTCGATGTGTCATAACCAGAGGCTTCAATCACAATGCGAAACGCGATTTTCGCCCTGATTCCCGCGTTAATGGCAGCGCCCGCAGCGGCGCAGTCGAATACGGGGATTACCGAATTCACGCTCGATAACGGGATGCAGATCCTCGTCCGTGAGGATCACCGCGCGCCGGTGGTCGTCTCTCAGGTCTGGTACCGCGTCGGGTCATCCTACGAGACGACCGGTGAGACCGGGCTCTCGCATCTGTTTGAGCACATGATGTTCAAGGGTACGGAGCGCTTCGAGGAGGGTGAGTTCTCGGAGATCATCTCTCGCGAGGGCGGCCGCCTCAATGCCTTCACCGGGCGTGATTTCAGTGCCTACTTCGAGATCATGGCTGCCGATCGCCTCCCGATAGCGCTGGAGCTGGAGGCTGACCGGATGGCGAATCTGCAGATCAACGCCGAGGCGCTGTCAACGGAAAGGGATGTCGTGCTCGAGGAGCGCCGGCTGCGGACCGAGGATCGGCCCGAGGGACGATTCGGCGAGCGCTATTCGGCGATCGCGCATCCGGGGACGGGCTACGCCCATCCGATCATCGGCTGGGCGGATGATGTCGCCGGCTTCGAGGTTGAGGACCTGCGGGACTGGTACCAGCAGTGGTATACACCCACCAACGCCACGCTGGTGGTGGCCGGCGATGTCCAGCCCGACGAGGTTCACTCGCTGGCCAGGGAATACTTCGGTGACATCGAGGCCCGTGAGGTTCCGGCGGTCCACACCCCTGATAATCTCCAGCCCCCGGGTGAACGGCGCCTGATTCATCGCGATCCGCAGGCGCGGGTCACTCAGCTGCGCATGGGCTACGAGGTGCCATCGTTCCCGACCGCTGAGTCGACCCGCGACCCTTACGCGCTGCTGATGCTCGCCACCATCCTTGACGGGGGTGATGGCGCACGGCTCGCCGAGGAGCTGGTGCGGGGCTCCGGCGTGGCCGCGGCGGCCGGCGCCAGCTATAACCCGATGGTGCGGCTGGACGCCGAGTTCTCGCTGTTCGGCGTGCCGGCGGAAGGCGACGTCGACGCGGTGGAGACCGCGCTGCGCGATCAGATCCATCGCCTTCAGCAGGAACCTGTCTCGGCCGAGGAGATGGAGCGGGCGCGCAGTCAGATGCTTGCCGATCACCTGTTTGAGATGGACTCGGTGTTCTATCAGGCAATGCAGCTGGGCATGCTCGAGACCACGGGGTCCGGATGGGCGAGGCTCAACAGTTTCGAGGAGAACGTCCGCGATCTGACCGCCGAGGACATCCAGTCAGCGGCCCAGCGGTACCTGCGCCCCGAGATGCTGGCGGTGGGTGTCATGAAGCCAGCCGATCAGGAGGATGAGGGATGAAGCGCTGGATTGCTGCTTTTGGCCTGATCCTTTTCAGTAGCGCAGGGGGCGCAATGCAAGCCGAGATTCAGGAGTGGAAGACCGACGCCGGGGCGGATGTACTGTTTGTCGAGCGGCATGAACTGCCGATCGTCGATATCCGCATGACCTTCGATGCCGGCAGCGCGCGGGATGGCGATCAAGCCGGTCTGGCTCGCATGACCAGCAACCTGCTGTTGGAGGGTACAGCGGAGCGCGCAGCGGGCGAGATCGCGCGCGGGTTCGAGCGCTATGGCGCCCGTGTCGGTACTGGCAGTGGCCGTGACACGGCAGAGGTCAGCGTCCGGGCACTGAGCGAAGCCGAGCGTCTCGATCCGGTGGTCGAGCGTCTGGCGGCGGCGGTTGCCGATGCCGATTTCCCCGCGGATGCCGTCGATCGGGTCCGTCGTCAGATGACGCTGGGTCTCCAGCAGGCGCAGTCCTCGGCGTCGGCACTGGCGGAAAAGGCGTTCATGCGGGGCATCTACGGGGACCACCCCTATGCCACGCCACCCGGGGGTACGCTGGAGTCAGTCGAGGAGCTGAGCCGAGCCGCCGTCATTGATTTCCATCGTCGTCACTACACGGCCACCAACGCCACGATCACCATTGTCGGCGATCTCACATCTGATCGCGCTGAGGCGATCGCCCGCTCGCTCAGTGCGGCACTGCCTGCTGGCGAGGCGCTGTCAAGCCTGCCGGAGGTTACGCCACCCGAGTCCGCGCGGACGATCCGGGTGCCGCTCGAGGCCGAACAGACCCATGTCATTGTCGGCCAGCCGTCGGTGCGCAAGGGTAGTGACGCCTATTATCCACTCCACCTCGGTAATCACATCCTCGGTGGCGGCGGGCTCACCTCAATCCTCGCCGAGCGCATGCGCGAAGAACGCGGCCTGTCATACAGCAGTTCCTCGCAGCTGACGTCCGGTGCCCGGCGCGGCCGGTTCCAGATGTCCACGCAGGTACGCAACGACGCCCTGGGCGAGGCGCTCTCGGTCATGCGCGACAGCCTCGATGAGATGCGCAATGAGGGTCCGTCAGCCCAGCGGCTGAGTGATTCCAAACGCAATATCACCGGCAGTTTCCCGCTCCAGCTCGACAGTAATCGCGATCTGCTTGGCTACATCGCCACAATCGGCTTCCATGATCTGTCGCGGGATTACCTCCAGCAGTTCGTCGACCGAATCGATGCGCTGGAGAGCGACGACGTGCAGTCGGCGATGCAGACAGGGATTGACCCGGCCCGCAATATCACCGTGCTGGTTGGTCCAGAGGCGACGATTAACGCAGTCGAGTGACGGGCGCTGCGTGAGTGGGGGGTTGCGGATCATCGGCGGCGACTGGCGGGGACGGCGACTGCGCGTCGGCTCGGCGCCGGGCCTGCGGCCCACCGCAGATCGTAACCGTGAGACGCTGTTCAACTGGCTGCAGACCGAGGTCGCTGGCGCCCGGGTGCTGGATCTATTCGCCGGGACCGGGGCGCTGGGGCTTGAGGCCCTCTCCCGCGGCGCCGCCGGAGCGACGTTTGTCGAGCGCTCACGGCCAGTGGCCCGCGCCCTGAGCGACCTGCTCGATCGCCTTGAGGCGGGCCATCGGGCACATGTCGTGGCCGGTGACGCCCGGTGGTATCTGCGTACCGAACCGGTGTCTTTCGACCTGGTATTCCTCGATCCGCCGTTCAGCAGCGATCTCCTCGCCGACAGCCTGAGCCGACTGCGGCAGGGCGGGTGGTTGGCGGCGGGTGCGCAGGTCTATATCGAGTCGCGGGACCGTGACCGCCCACCGCTGAGCGCCGCGGACTGGCAGTGCGAGCGTGAAAAAACGGCGGGCGACGTGTGGTTCGCGCTGCTTCGGGCCTCGCACTGAGGTCGGATCATCGCTCCGGGGGCTGGTATGTTCTGTCGACAGGCAATACGATGCCGCGCTCCAGTAGAGGAGGCGTTATGTCCGTCGTCGCGGTCTATCCCGGTACATTTGATCCACTCACGAACGGCCATAGCGATTTGGTCGAGCGCGCCTCGCGGTTCTTCGATCACCTGATCGTTGCCGTTGCCGGCAGTCCCAGTCCCAGTAAGCATCCCGCTTTCACGCTCGACGAGCGCGTCGAGCTTGCCCGTCATGTGCTCCAGCCCTATCGTCGGGTCGAGGTCATGGCCTTCGAGACATTGCTGGTTGATTTCGTCGAGGCGCAGGGCGCGCGCGTGATCCTGCGTGGACTGCGGGCCGTGTCGGACTTCGAGCATGAGTTCCAGCTCGCCAGCATGAATCGACAGCTGGTGCCCAAAGTGGAAACCGTTTTCCTGACACCCGCCGAGCAGTACGCCTATATCTCGTCCAGCCTGGTGCGTGAGGTCGCCGCCCTGGGTGGTGATGTCAGCCGCTTCGTCCATCCCAGTGTGCAGGAGGCACTCAACCGTCGCTACGAAGCCGGTCAGCACTGAATTTCCGATTGCGCGGCACGCACCCCTGCCGTATCGTCCATCTCAGGTGCACGGTCATTGATTTGACCAGCGCTTGGCAGCCCGATGGTCGGGCCGTCCAAAGGAAGGTGTCAGCCTTCTGTGATGTTTGACATGTCGGACTGATAAGCCGACATACCTTGATGAGACAGATAGATGAAATCGATTTACGTGGGCAACCTGCCCTTCTCCGCCTCCGAGGATGAAGTCCGTGACCTTTTCGCCAATTACGGTGAGGTCAAAGAGGTTCGGATGATCTCCGATCGGGAAACCGGTCGTCCTCGCGGCTTTGGCTTCGTGCGCATGGACCCTGCCGAGGCGGACTCCGCCATCGAGGCACTCAATGGCACGGACATGGGCGGACGCACGCTGCGCATCAACGAGGCGCAGGACCGTAAGCCCGGCGGTGGAGGCGGCCCGCGCCGCAACTGATCACCGCAGGCCTTAACTGCCAGGGCTCGATGCCGTTCGCGGCATCGGGCCCTTTTTTATGGTGATGATACGGTTGGCGGGATGACCGCCGCTATCCGGTCAGGTCACAATGAAGCATGGACTCAACAACCGCTGAGCGTCGTTACCGCGCCTTCCTCGCCGCTGCCCAGCTCCGCCACCCCTGGCAGTTCCGCTGTCCAGGCCAGTCTGATGAACACGATGGTGTGCAGGTTGATGTGCCGCCGGGCTGGTATGGCGTGCTTGAGTCGCTGTTCCAGGAGGTCGAGGCAGTCATGCCCGTCGCCGAGCGTGACGGCTTTCGCTGGCGCCGGCTCTGCGCGCGGCATGCGATGCTGGAGGTTGCCTTCGACGGTCTGCGCGATCCGGTCTCACCGCGGGTAGTGGAGGCCCGGGAGCGGGCAGCAGTGACCTGCGATGTCTGTGGCCATCCCGGCGCCCGTCGCGAGGTTGCCGGTCGCTATGCAGTGAACTGTCACCGCCATTTCATCCAACGGCTCCTGCGCTGTCATCCCGAGGGCGAGTCGGGGGCCCGTATCTGGTGGGACACTCCGCAACCGGCGCTTGGTGGGCGCAGCCCCGCGGCCTATATGGAAGCCGGGCCACCCTCGGAGGTCCTCATCGAGCAGGCACTGCGCCTGGCCATGCCGCCGGTGCCCTGGCTGGATGCATCGAATCGCCAGCGGCTGCAGGGGGCATGGCCGGTGCTCGACGAAGCGCTGGGTGAGCGGTTGCGTAGCCTGCGGGTGGCAGCGTTCGAGCCCCCTTCCGGTCGGGGCGGTACGCTGATCGCGATGATGGCCGGTCATGCTGATCCATCGGCCCAGGCCGCAGCGGTGACACGACTGGCCCGCAACGGCTTCAGTGATCTGCGACTCAGACTGGTGGGGCAGGCCGATCTGGCCTCTCCCGCGGTGGCGGCGGACCCCTGGGCGTGCATGCTCGCGCTCGAGGCCTCGGTCAGCGTTCCGCGAGCGCAGCCGGATCAATCCTTTCTGGTGCGATAGACATCGAAACGTGTGCTGCGACCGGGCAGATGATAGTCCGGCGTCTGGTCGTCGAGCGGTCGGGCATGGCGGTGGCGCTTGACGACCACTCGGTCCATGGCCGCGACGCGTGCTCGCTCCAGCAGCACCGACTCATCGGTTGCCGGCATCAACAGGGCCTGCAGCAGCGCCAGCTCCTTGCCCGCAGCGGCGCGGCGACGACCGCTGTACATTGGGTCGAGGTAGATCACCGCAGGCGATTCGTCCCCGACATCCTGCGCCAGCCATTCGGTGGCATCGGCATGACGACAGTCCATGCGCGCGGTGCGATCCGCCGCGCCCCCTGTCGTCGCCCGTTGCAGCCCATCGACCAGTAGCGCGTGCACGACCGCCGAGCGCTCCAGCAGTGTGACCGGTGCGCCGGCGGTGGCCAGCACGAAGGCATCCCGTCCCAGGCCGGCGGTGGCATCCACGATCCATGGCCGATGGCCTCGGCGGATGCCGCAGGCTCGGGCAATCGCTTCGCGGTGATGACCATGGTGGGCGGCGCGATAGCCTTGAGCGCCACTGATGAAGTCGGCGCGCATCGACATTGGCGGGCGGCCGGCCTGACACAGCGCCAGGCCACTGGCGTCCAGCCACAGATAGAGGCCTGTGGCGGGCGTAGTCTGACAGAGCTCAACGCCGAGCCGGCGAGCGAGCGCCTGCGCAGCGGCCGGGTCCGCGTCCGCGGCCGCCACCACCGGTGGGTGATAAGGCGTTTGTGGCGGTTTGTCGCAGTGCCGTATGATCAGACTCACCTTATTTGTTCCCGGAGCGGAGACTCGCCATGAGTGATCACAAGGATACCGAAACCGGCCAGGTCGACCCCAACGAGCTTTCCCGCTCGCTGGCGGAGGTCGCCGGCCGAAGCCAGCATCTCGTCAAGGACTTTCTGACCCGTCAGGAGTTCGGCCAGCAGATATCCATGGACGATGCACTGCACATGAGCAAGTTGTTCCAGGATCTCTACACCCGCCTGATGGCCGATCCAGTCCAGCTCATGCAGTCGCAGATGGCATTCTGGCAGGACTACATGGCGCTGGTGCAGAACCAGTCCATGCGCATGATGGGCGTCGACAGTGAACCGGTCCGCGAGCCGGCGAAGGGGGACAAGCGCTTCGACCATGACGCCTGGGACGACTACCCGTTCTTCGACTTCATCAAGCAGACGTATCTGCTGACTGCGGACTATCTGAACCATTCCGTGGATACGGTCGAAGGCCTGGATGAAAAGACCCAGCGCAAGATCGACTTCCATACCCGCCAGTTCATCAGCGCTGCTTCGCCGTCCAACTTCCTCGCCACCAACCCGGAGGTGCTTGAGCGCACCGTCGAGACACGGGGGCAGAACCTCGTCGACGGGCTCAATAACCTGCTCGAGGACCTCGAGCGCGGCAAGGGCAAGCTGAAAATCCGTCAGACCGACCCCGACGCGTTTGAGGTCGGCCGTGATCTGGCGATCACACCCGGCAAGGTGATCTATGAAAACGAGCTCATGCAGCTCATCCAGTATGCGCCGGCCACCGAGGAAGTGGCGCGGCGGCCGCTGCTCTTCGTGCCGCCGTGGATCAACAAGTACTACATCCTCGACCTGCGCGAGAAGAACTCGTTGGTGAAGTGGCTGGTGGATCAGGGCTATACGGTGTTCGTCATCTCCTGGCGGAACCCTGATGAAGCGCTCGCCGGTAAGGAGTTCGAGGACTACATGAAGCAGGGGCCGCTGGCCGCACTGGATGCGGTTGAGCAGGCCGTTGGCGAGCGTGATGTCAACATCATTGGTTATTGCCTGGGCGGGACGCTGCTCGCCTCGACGCTGGCATGGATGGCGAGCCGCGGAGAGGGCGGCGTCCACAGTGCGACTTTCCTGACCACGCTGATTGACTTCGAGAGCCCCGGCGAGCTCGGGGTGTTCATCGACGAGGAGCAGCTCGACTCGCTCGAAAAGCAGATGAACGAGCGCGGTTACCTCGCCGGCAGCCAGATGGCTTCGACCATGTCGAGCCTGCGCTCGAATGACCTGGTCTGGTCGTTTTTCGTCAACAACTACCTCAAGGGCGAGGATCCGTTCCCGTTTGATCTCCTTTACTGGAACCAGGACTCCACCAACATGCCGGCGCGCATGCATGCCTTCTACCTGCGCAAGATGTACCTGGAAAACAAGCTCCGCGAGCCCGGCGGGATCACGCTTGATGGCATTCCCATCGATCTCGGCAAGGTCGAGGTGCCGTCCTACTTCGTTTCCGCAAAGGAAGACCACATCGCGCCCTGGCATGCCTGTTACAGCGGTTCACGGCTGCTGGGTGGCCAGACACGGTTCGTGCTGGGTGGCTCGGGACATATCGCCGGCGTCATCAATCCGCCGGAAAAGCAGAAGTATGGATACTGGCTGAATGGCCGTAATCCCAAGGATCCGGAAGCCTGGTTCAATAACGCCAAGCACCACGAAGGCTCCTGGTGGCTGGACTGGGTCAAGTGGCTGGGGCCGAAGCGCGGCGGTGAGGTGCCGGCACGGACTCCGGGCGACGGCAAGCTCAAGCCGATCGAGGATGCACCGGGCCGGTACGTCAAGGAGTCGGGCGATGGTGGATGATGCCCCACGGATCGGCATCATCATGGGCAGTCGATCCGACTGGGAAACCATGGCCCATGCCGATAACCTGCTCAAGGAATTCGGTGTGGCGCATGAAAGCCGGATCGTCTCCGCCCATCGCACACCGGCACGGATGAACGAGTACGCCGACACAGCGCGTCAGCGTGGTCTGCGCGCCATCATCGCCGGCGCGGGCGGGGCGGCCCATCTACCGGGTATGGTCGCCGCGCAGACAACGGTGCCGGTGCTGGGTGTGCCGGTGCAGAGCCGGGCACTGAAGGGCATCGACTCGCTGCTGTCCATCGCTCAGATGCCGGGTGGCGTACCGGTGGCGACCTTCGCCATCGGTGAATCCGGGGCCCGCAACGCGGCGCTGTTCGCGGTCGCTATGCTGGCTGCGGATGATGCCGATCTGGCCGATCGGCTCGATGCCTATCGTGAGGCGCAGGCCCGCCGGGCCATTGAGGATGAACTGCCTTGAGTCACCCGATCCTGCCTGGCGCGACCGTTGGTATTCTCGGAAGCGGCCAGCTGGGGCGCATGCTGGCCCAATCGGCCCGCCGCATGGGATATCGCGTCCACACGCTGTCACCGGGTGCTGATTCGCCAACCGGCCAGATCGCCGATCGTGAGGTGATCGCCGCCTATGATGATCAAGCGGCCATCGCGCGATTCGCCCGCGATGTCGATGTGGTGACCTTCGAGTTTGAGAATATCGCCGCTGAGTCAGCGGCGGTGGCGGCGCGATACGTGCCGGTACGCCCGCGCGGGGATGTCCTGCACATTACCCAGAACCGGCACCGCGAAAAGCATGCGCTGACCGCAGCCGGGCTGCCCACCGCGCGCTATGAAGCGGTGGCGTCGCTGGAACAGCTGCATGATGCGATCGGCCGGCTTGGCACGCCCTGCATCCTCAAGACCGCCGGCTTTGGGTACGACGGTAAGGGACAGGTCCGGATCACCGCCGAGACCGACCCGGCGGCGGCGTGGCGGATGATCGGCGCCGGGGCGGCGATCGTCGAAGCGATGGTTGATTTCGAGGCCGAGCTCTCAGTGGTCGCTGCTCGCGGTGTCGACGGCGCGCAGGTCGATTTCGGCGTGACCGAAAATCGTCATGTCGACCACATCCTGGATATATCCGTGGCGGATATGCCGCTCGATCCGGCACAGACCGCCAGGGCCCACGAGATCGCAGGGACGGTCATGCGCGAGTTCGATGTGGTCGGAGTGCTCTGTATCGAGATGTTCCTGACCCGCGATGGTGATCTGCTTGTCAACGAGCTCGCTCCCCGTCCCCATAATTCCGGGCATCTGACCATCGAGGCCTGTGCCAGCAGCCAGTTCGATCAGCAGTTGCGGGCCGTCTGTGGGTTGCCGCTGGGTGAGACGGCTCGCCGTGTCCCCACGGCGATGGCCAACCTGCTCGGTGATCACTGGGAGAGCGGTGAGCCTGACTGGGCGGCGGCGCTGGCGGATCCGGCGGTCAACCTGCACCTCTATGGCAAGGCTGAACCCCGACCGGGTCGGAAAATGGGTCACCTGACCGCTTCCGCCCCGTCCCGCGACGAGGCCGTCCGACGCGTGACGCAAGCCCGCTCGGCACTGCTTCGCACCCGAAACACCTGATCACCCTCCAGCACGGAAAAGACACCCAACAATGTGGTTTCGAAATCTCTGCGTCTATCAGATAGCCGACGCCTTCACGATCGACGCCGAACACCTTGAAAGCCGGCTCAGCGCCGGCCAGTTCCAGCCCGTCGGCCCTCACGACCCCGAGACCCGGGGCTGGGTGCCGCCGCTGGAGAATGGCGGAGAGACGCTGGTGCACGCCGCAGGGCAGCGGCTGATGGTCTGTCTGCAGACCGAGACACGGGTGCTGCCACCGGCGGTCATCCGCGAGAACGTCGAATCCCGGGTGGCCGAGCGCGAGGATGCGATGGCCAGGCCGCTGGGCCGGCGGGAAAAGGCACGGATCAAAGAGGAGGTCACCATTGATCTGCTGCCACGGGCGTTTACCCGTAGCAAGCGATCCTATGCCTATCTGGATCTGACCGGCCGCTGGCTGATCGTAGATGCCGCGACCTGGCGCGAGGCTGAGTTGCTGACCGATGACCTCCGGGCAATGCTGGGGAGTCTGCCCATCCGGCCGCTGCAGACCGAGAGTGCGCCGCACCAGGTGATGACCGACTGGTTGGCCCACGATCAGTTTCCCTCGGACCTTGAGCCGGGCGAGGAGGCCGTTTTCGAGGATCCGCGCAGTGAGGGGGCCGAGATCCGCTGCAAACGTCAGGATCTGCGCAGTGCCGAGATCCGTGGGCATATCAAGGCTGGCAAACGGGTCCGTCGGTTGGCATTGACCTGGGATGACCGTGTCAATGCTGTGCTCGATTCGGATCTATCGATCAAGCGCCTGAAATTCACCGATGGCGTGCAGAATGATGTCGACGATCGGGAGGCGGAGTCGTCGCAGGAGCGCTTCGATGCCGATTTCGTGATCATGGCGGAGGAACTGGCGCGGTTCCTGCCGCGAATGGTCGCCTGGTTCGACTAAAAAGGTGCCCGCCATTGCGGGCACCGCTTAGCGGATGATCACGAGGGGGGGGACGGACTCTTGCTGGATATCCGAACGCTGATTGTGATCATCGGATTGATTGCGGCGTTGATTGCCGTGGTCTTCACTGTGACTTGGCGTCGGCCCGAAGTGGGAGGTCCAGCTGGTCACTGGGCAGCCGGTTTCGGCCTCGCCGCAGTGGGTACCCTGGGTACAGCGCTGCGCGGGGTGGCGCCCGATGCGCTCTCCATTGTCGCGGCCGCCCTGCTCATCCAGCTGTATATTCTACTCGTCGTGCGTGGCCTGTGCCGCTACACGGGGCACCGCTTTCCCGATCGCTTGGCCTTTTCCGTACTGGCTGTCTTTACCCTGGCACATGCCTACTGGGGGCTGATCGATCCCTCCATGACAGCCCGCATCGTGAATTTTTTCATCGTTTTCAGTCTTTTCCATCTGGCGGGCGCGGCGCATCTTTGGTGGCGGTTCCCGAGGCGCATGCGCACGGTGGGGCGATTGACCGCGGCTGTGTTTCTACTGCTGGCGGTGGTGTATCTCGGTCATGCCGCTTCTGCCGTCATTGTGGGCGTGAGCGGGACAGCTCTGACTGACCCGGACCCGCTCAGAGCACTGGCGGTGGTCGTGAGCATACTCGGCTGCATCGTTGTGGCGATGACTATGCTGTGGATGGTCGCCGCCAACTGGTACATCCGAAGTCAAGAAGCTGTTCGCGACCGGCTGGATGCGGAGCGTCGGTTTCGGGGCATCTTCGAGCACTCCGCCAGCGGCATCGCGCTGGCCGATGCCTCGGGGCGGTTGATGGCGGTCAATAATGCCTTTGCGGAGTTGGTCGGGCTTTCGCGGGCGTCGCTGGCGGGGCTGCCCTTCGATGATCTGGACGACCCGGGGGATGCATCCGGGGATATGGAGACCATCCGTCGCATTCTATCGGACGAAGCTGACTATTATCGGACAGAAAAACGCTATCGCCGGCCTGATGGCCAAGCAATCTGGGCTGACGTCACCACCTCGGCGGTGCGTGGCGATGACGACCTACCGACCAGCTACATCACGGTTGCGGTGGATTTACAGGAGAAGAAGGCGGCAGAGGCCGAGCTTTACCGGCGAGCTGAAGGGGAAGCGATGGTCCAGGCCATCTCCACCGCTCTCCTCGCCGCACCCTACGATCAGATTGATGAGACCATTAAGGACGCCCTGGCCCGGATCGGACAGGCAGCGATGGCCGATCGTAGCTATATTTTTCAATGGGTCGATGACGACCGGAGGATGAGTAATACCCATGACTGGAATGCGGAGGGAGTGGCCCCGCAGATCAGGGATCTGGGGGATCTTCCGGCATCAGATTTCGACTGGCTGCGGCGGCACCTCCGCGAGCGGTCGGTTCCAATGATCCAGTCGGTCGCCGAGGTGGCGAATCCCGGGCTATGGGCGCTTTTTAAACAGCGTGAAATTCGCTCTTTGCTGCTGATACCCATGGTTCGCGATGAGGGACCCATCGGTTTTCTGGGGCTGGATGTGGTGAATGGAGACCGTTCATGGACGGACTCGGAGCAGCATCTGCTACGCATTGCCGCCGACACACTGGCAGGCGCTCTGGCGCGCCAACGCCTCGAACACGAGCTTCGCTATCAAGCCCATCACGATCCGCTCACCGGTCTGCTCAACCGCCGGCCCTTCGAGGAAGCACTGTCACAGGAGATCCATCGGTTACAGCGCTATGGTGCACCCGTGGCCCTGATCATGTTCGATATCGACCACTTTAAGGCGGTCAACGACACCTACGGTCATGACGCCGGCGATCGAACCCTGGCGGAACTGGCCAAGGGGATAAGCGATCAGCTACGCGCCGGAGACCTGCTGGCCCGCTGGGGTGGCGAGGAATTCATGATCCTCCTCCCCGAAACGGACGCAGCAGGTGCGCGCCAGGTGGCAGATAGTCTCCGGCGCCAGGTCGCGGAACATGCCTTCTCCGCAGTGGGAGGCTTGACTATCAGTCTGGGCGTGGCCCAGTGCCGTAGTCATGAGACGCTCGAGGACGTTACCCAGCGGGTGGACGAGGCGCTATATGCTGCCAAGCGATGTGGGCGCGACCGAGTGATGGGCGACGGCGAGGCACGGTCTCGCTGAGGCTAGAAGCCCCACTGGGTATTTCGGGTGCCCTTATTTTGGACAAAAAAAAGCCGACGATGTCGCCGGCCAAGAGGAGGAGAGTCGGTTCAGGGAACTCGCCCTGACAACGATTCTTATCCTAGTCGCTGGATGGCTCCGCCGGAAGAGCCCCATCGGATGACCACTTGTGACGCCGGCGCACAAATGCTCGGGAACTGCTTAACGACTGGACTGTCAGCAACCTGATTCAAAGCCCGCCATCAGCGATGCCGTATTGGCGGTCAGGCTTTCATAGTGATAACCGCCCTCCTGGATGGCAACGGTGGGTAACCCAAGCCCGGCGACGCGTTCGCCCAGCGTCTGGATGTCACTCGACTGCACCCCGATTTTCGCCTGTGGATCCTCGTGGTAGATGTCGAAGCCGTTGGAGAACACCAGAGCGTCCGGCGCAAACAGCCGGATCGCGGTCAATGCCTCGTCGAGCCGCCCGAAGAAGGCCGTGGCATCCGAGCCGTGGGGCAGGGGTAGATTGATGTTGTAGCCATAGCCGTCACCATCGCCGCGTTCATCCTCGAAGCCTGTGACCACCGGATAGAAGTTGGTGGGATCGCCATGGATAGAGATATAGAGGACGTCCGCGCGGTCGTAGAAGATCTCCTGAATGCCCTGTCCGTGATGGACGTCGGTATCCAGAACGGCGACTCGCGGGAAGTGGCCGCGTAAAGCCTCGGCCGCGATGGCCGCATTGTTGAGATAGCAGAACCCGCCGGCCGCGTCGACGCGCGCATGATGACCCGGTGGACGGCAGAGTGCGAACGCCATGGCCTCGCCGGCGATCACGTCGCTGGCAGCGCAGAGTGCGCCCTGAGCCGACCAATATGCCGCCTCCCAGGTATGTTCGCCCACCGGGCAACTGCCGTCCGCGAGATAACGCGCCGCCTCGGCCAGAATACCCCGGAGTGGATTGGGTGAGCGCACGAACACGTTTGACAGAACCTCGTCACCCCAATCCTCGGGCATGCCGGTCCAGCGCCGATGACAGGACTCAAGGAAGCGAAGATAACCGAGATCGTGGACGCGGTTGATCGGCTGGATGCCATGATCATTCACCGTCTCGATCGACGCCCCGGCACCCTCGAGGCCAGCGAGGATATGCCCGGTCCGCTCCGGGATCTCCTGCGGCGCACGCATCTGGCCGCGGGTGAAGTAGGTTTTCGGGTGATGGCGATCCTGACGGTGATCGAAATAGGCTTTCACGGCGGCTGCTCCTACCTTTCGGTTGCTGTATCAGTCATACAGCGAGGATAGCAGTGTGGTACGGGAGCCGGTAATGCTCGGTGGAGCGCTCGAGGGATGGTGCGCCCGGCAGGACTCGAACCTGCGACCTTCGGCTTCGGAGGCCGACGCTCTATCCAGCTGAGCTACAGGCGCAATAGTGACATTGTAGCGTCCGCGGCCGCTTCGGCATAGCCCCGGTTTGCCGTGTCGGGCAATGCCGCTATACTTTGTCGTAGCCCTGAAGATTGAGGATTACCAAGTGAGCGCCGAGCAGGATAGTGCCTTCATCCGTAATTTCGCCCTGGTCATTGCCACGCTGCTGGGCGTTACGGTTCTGCTCATTGTGATCGCGAACTCGTTGTTCGGTGATGACGACCCTGCCCGTGAGGCATTGGCGCAGGAGCGCGCCACAGAGAACATGTCGCCTTCGTTCGCGGTCAGGCTCAGCGGCGAGCCCGCACCAGCCATTGCCTCGGCCGAGGAGTCCGAAGAGTCGGGCGGCGTTACAGAAGTGCGCAGTGGCGAACAGGTGACGCAGGCGGTGTGCATCGCCTGTCATCAGGGCGATTTCCTCAATGCACCGGCCGTCGGCGATGCCGGCGCCTGGGGTGATCGGGTCAGCAAGGGGTGGGAAACCCTGATCGGCAATGTGGCCAATGGCTACGGCAACATGCCAGCTCAGGGCGGGGCAGCCTCCGAGGAGGAAATCCGCGCCGCGATTGAATGGATGGTGGAATCCGAGACCGGGCTGGAAGTCCCCGAGTCCTGATTCCGGCCATCGATCTGGCCAGCCGCCATTACGAGTTGGAGACAGCCACCGCCTCGCCGCCAAGGAGGATGTGCTCGGCGTGCTCCAGCGCCTCGGGCGTTCCGTAGACCACCAGTACGTCACCCTCACGCAGAATGGTGTTGGGTGATGGTTGTGGGCCACGGATCCCGCCGCGGCGCACCGCATTGACCGTTACCCCGATCGATTCAGGGTGGAGATCGCTCAGTTGACGGCCAACCGCACTTGCATTGCCGCTGAGCGTAATGGCGTGGAGCTGCTCGCGGAAACGTCCGACCTTTTCCAGATCCACGCGCTCGGCGCCGTGGAAATACCCCTTCAGCAGCCGATAGCGGTCGCCCCGCACATCCCGGACACGCCGGAAGACCCTTGCCAGGGGGACCTCCAGTAGCGCCAGGACATGTGAAGAAAGCATCAGGCTCGCCTCCAGGATTTCCGGCACCACGACGGTGGCCCCAGCCTTTTCGAAACGGTCGATCCATCGATCATCGCGCGTCCGCACGATGATCGGGATATCCGGCCGCTCCGAGCGGGTGTGCTCAAGCACCTTGAGGCTGCTAGCCGGGTTGTCGAAGCTCAGCACGATCATCCGTGCCCGGCCGAGTCCGGCCGCATGGAGGATCTCGCGCCGCTCCGAGTCGCCGTAGCTGACCGGATCGCCGGCGTTACGCGCCTCCTCTACCCGTTTTGGATCGAGGTCCAGGGCGACGAACGGGAGTCCCTCCTGATCGAGGAAGCGGCCGATGTTCTGACCGGTCCGCCCATAGCCACACAGGATGACGTGATTGGACAGAGGTTCCGCGACCCGTGAGACCTCCGAGTCCATTTCGGATGGATCTGCATCGTTGGCGGCAGGCCGCAGCACCGCCTGTACCAGCCGGTCGTTGTAACGGATCAGCAACGGTGCCGCGACCATGCTGATAACGATGGCGGCCAGCACCAGCTGGCTCATGGCCGATGTCATCAGACCGGCACTGATCGCCAGGGCAATCAGCGCGAAACCGAACTCACCACCGTTGGCGAGGATCAGGGCTGTTCGGCCTGAATCCAGAGGCCCATCGACGCTGCGGGCAATGGCATAGACCAGTAGGAGCTTCACGGCCATCATGCCGAGCCCGATCAACAGCACCCAGTGTATGCCACTCATGAGGACCGGGACGTTGATCACCATGCCAACGGTGATGAAGAAAAACCCCAGCAGCACATCACGGAATGGCCGGATATCGGCGTCAATCTGATAGCGGTATTCGGTCTCGCCCAGCATGATGCCGGCGAGGAAGGCGCCAAGGGCGAGGGACAGGCCGGCCAGGTGGGTCACCCAAGCTGCCGCGACGGCGATCAGCAGGACCGTCAGGGTGAAAAGCTCGTTGGAGCGCGCCCGGGCGACTTCGTGGAAGATCGGCCGCAGCGCCTTGCGCCCGATCCAGACCATCGCTCCGAATACCGCAACGCCCTTGACCAGTGAGAGCCCCATCTCGACGGGCAGGGAATGATCACTGTTGCCGGCGAGAATCGGGATCGCGATCAGCAGCGGGACAACGGCCAGATCCTGGAACAGCAGCACGCCAATGGCTCGCCGGCCATGCCGGGTGTGGATCTCGACCTGCTCGGTCAACTGCTTGGTCACGATCGCGGTGGAGGACAGGGCCAGGGCACCGCCCAGCACCAGCGCGATTTCCGGTGAACCGGTCATCCACCAGGCGATCCCGCCGAACAGCACCAGGCAAACCAGTACCTGGCTGGCACCCAGTACGCCCACGGCCCAGCGCATGGCATGCAGCTGGGGGAACGAGAACTCCAGACCAATCGTGAACAGCAGAAAGACCACGCCGAACTCGGCGATCAGATGTGTGCTCTCGGTCTCCGGGACGAGGCCCAGCGCCGATGGACCGAGCGCTATGCCCACCGCCAGATAGGCGATGATCGGTGGCAGCGACAGGCGTCGGAAAAGTGCGACGGCCGCCACCGAGGTCGCCAATAGCAGGATGATGCTTTGCAGGCCGTCCATGCGTTCTGATTGATTCCCGGGCTAGCGATAGCGATTGAGGGTCAGACCGGCGAGATCGATCGCCGGCGTCCGTCCATCGATCATATCAGCAACGACCCGGCCGGCGCCGGCTGCGAATGTCCAGCCCAGGTGGCCGGCGCCGGTATTCAGATAAAGCCCGCTGACACCGCTCTCGCCGAGGATCGGGGGACCGTCGATGGTCATCGGCCGCAGACAGGCCCATTGCTCAGCGGCGCTGGCATCGATCTGAGCCGTCAGGGCCGGGAAGTTCGCCAGTCCCTGTTCAAGGACGGTGCGTACACGCTGTGGTCGGATGGTCCTGTCATAACCGGTGAACTCCGCCGTACCCGCGATGCGCAGTTGGTCACCCAGGCGCGTGATAACGATCTTGCGGCCATCATCGATGATTGGCATCGCCGGTGCTGCCTCGATGCCTCCCACCGGCAGCGTCGCGGAGTAGCCTTTGACCGGTCGGATCGGCAGACGGACGCCGACCTGACGGGCCAGACGCGGTGCCTCCGCGCCCGTCGCCAGTACGAAGGCATCGGCGTCGATGGTGCCGTGATCGGTCTCGATGGTCTGCAACCGACCTGCCTCGACCCGAAGATCTCGAACGGACTCTCCCAGCCGGAGCGTCAGCCCCCTTTCGACAGCCGCCTCGCCGAGGCGCTGGCAGAAAATCCGGGCATCGCCACTGGCATCGTCCGGATAGAAAAAACCGCCTGCGAGATCGCCCTCAATGTCGGCGAGCGCAGGCTCATAGTCGCTGACGGCGGCCGGTGACAGTGCCTCGTGACGTACTCCGGCATCCGCCATCAAGGCGCTGCTGGTGTGCGCGGTCTGCATTTCCGCCTCGCTGCGGAAAATCTTCAGGATACCGGCATGTTGCTGGGTGTAGTCGATCGCCACGCGGTCTTCAAGCTCGCGCATGAGTCTGAGGCTATACACCGCGAGGCGCGCATTCACCGCTGTGTTGCGGGCATGGTGGTGCGCCCGGCTGTAACGCAGAAAGCCCACGCCCCAGCCAACGAGGCTGGGGATTGCCGTGGGCCGTAACAGCAGCGGAGAGTTCTCGCGGCCGATCCAGCGCAGCAATTGGCCGAGTGCCTGGGGGGTATTCCAGGGTTCGGTATGGCTGGCGTGGAGCATAGCGCCATTGGCGTGGCTGGCTTCCGAGGCAAGTTCAGGCGCACGGTCCACCAGCGTGACGGAATGACCGCTGTCGAGCAGATACCAGGCGGTCGTTATGCCCACCAGGCCGCCGCCAATCACGGTGATATGCACAGAACCTCCTTCAACGCATCGCCACCAGTCTAACCTGCTGCAGGGCGGAACGGTCTCCGCGGGGGGTCAGATCGGACCCGCTCCCGATAAGACAACGCCTCGGCGACATGGTGTTCCCGGATCGCCGTGGTGCCCTCCAGATCGGCGATGGTCCGGGCAATCCGCCAGCATCGATGCCATCCGCGCGCGGACATCGCGAAACGCTCTGTCGCCTGTTTCATCAGGGCCTGGCCAGCCGGGTCCAGACCGGCATCGCGACGCATGACGTTGACCGGGAGATGGGTAGCGGCGAGACCGTCACGATCGATCTGTCGGGCGCGTGCGGCCTCGACCCGGGCCGCTACCGTGACCGTTGGCTCGCCCTCTCGGGCCTGGTCGAGTTCGGTGGCGGTCAGCCGTGGGACGTTGATCTGCAGGTCGATGCGATCGAGGAGTGGTCCGCTGATGCGGTTGCCGTACTGGCGGATCTGGCCGGGTGTGCAGCGGCAATCGTGGTCGGACTCGCCGTGATGGCCGCAGGGGCAGGGGTTCATGGCCGCAACGAGCTGGAAACGCGCAGGAAAGCGGATCTGGGCCCTGGCGCGGGAGATACTGATCTCCGCGGTCTCCAGCGGTTCTCGCAGGGCCTCCAGCGCCTCGCGCGGGAACTCGGGGAGCTCATCGAGGAACAGGACGCCGTGGTGGGCCAGTGATATCTCGCCGGGCCGCGGACGGGCGCCGCCGCCTGTCAGTGCCCGAGGCGAGGCGCTGTGATGTGGGCTTCGGAACGGCCGCTGACGCCAGTCGCGGGGATCGAACTGCCCCTTGGCAATGGAGTGCAGTGATGCTGATTCCATGGCCTCGGTATCGTTCATCGCCGGCAGCAGCCCCGGCAATCGGGCGGCCATCAGGCTCTTGCCGCTGCCCGGTGGTCCCGATAACAGCAGACTGTGCCCACCGGCTGCCGCGATTTCCAGGGCGCGCCGGGCGTGGGACTGACCGATGACATCACTCAGATCGAGTGGCTGAGGCGGATTGACAGGCGTATCCGGTTGGGCCGCCGGCAGGAAGGAGGTAGCGGTGAGATGGCGGCACACGTCGAGCAGATGATCGGCACCATATACCTCACCGCCGGCCAGTGCCGCCTCGGCGCCATTGGCGTTCGCGACGACCAGCGATTCCCCCGCCGCCGCGCAGCGCAACGCCACCGGCAGCGTGCCGTTGACCGGTCGGAGACTGCCGGACAGGGCGAGTTCGGCGCAGACCACGGTATTGTCGAGCCGCTCACGGGGCAGTTGGCCGGATGCCACGAGTATGCCCAGTGCGATCGCCAGATCGAAGCGGGCACCGTCCTTGGGCAGATCGGCGGGGGCGAGGCTGACGGTGATGCGCCGGCGGGGAAACTCGAAACCGCTGGTGGTCAGCGCCCCACGGACGCGGTCCCGCGCCTCGCGCACGGCCGTGTTGGGTAGCCCGACAATGGATAGCGAGGGTAGGCCACCACCGAGATGGACTTCGACATCCACGCGCGGTGCGTCAATCCCGACGGCGGCGCGGGCCTGAATGAGTGCCAGTGACATGGCAACGCACCTCCCTGTGCGAAGCGAATGGTCGGAGGCGGCAGGGTTACTCGCTGGCGTCGTCCGGCGCTGACTGATCGGCCATCGGTGCATTGCCTTCGAGCGCTGCGACCCGCGCTTCCATGGCCTCAAGCCGCTCGCGGGTGCGGGCCAGTACTTTGGCCTGGGCATCGAACTCCTCGCGGGTGACCAGCTCCATGCGATTGAAGGTGCTCTGCAGCGCTACGCGGGCATTTTTTTCGACTTCCGCCTGAAAGTCCCTCAGCCCGCTGGGCAGGTTCTCGGAGAAACGCTTCGCCATTTCATCGAACTGTTTCGGATCGAGCATTATTCGGCCTCCGTTGTCTTTGCGATCAGTCTAAGCCGTTGACGGGGAATTCCCAATCCACCCGGCGCGTTGATTTTGGTGCAACTGACGAACGGTGATTGCACTTATTCGGTGCAATGAACCGTGAGCGAGCATTTGATCCCCGCCAGGCACTGGTGATCGCCCGTTGGCATGGTCCCTGCATATACCCAGATGCATTTATATCGTTCATGGGTGCCGGTCTTGTCCGGTCCCGATAGGGGAGTTCAGGCATGAAGCTGATCACTGCGATTATCAAGCCTTTCAAACTCGACGATGTCCGGGAGTCACTCTCGGAGATCGGCGTACAGGGCATCACCGTTACCGAGGTCAAGGGATTCGGCCGTCAGAAAGGCCATACCGAGCTCTATCGCGGCGCCGAGTATGTCGTCGATTTCCTGCCCAAGATGAAAGTCGAGGTCGCGCTTGGCGATGACCTCGTCGAGCGGGCGACGGAGGCCATCAGCAAGGCGGCCAATACCGGGAAAATCGGCGACGGCAAGATCTTTGTCGCGGCGATCGAACAGGCGGTACGCATCCGCACTGGCGAAACCGACAAAGACGCACTCTAAGGCATCACTGGGAGTCTGAAATATGTCTGCAGAATTCAACGAACTGGCCTATGCGCTGGATACCTTCTACTTCCTGATCTCGGGCGCACTGGTGATGTGGATGGCCGCTGGCTTCACTATGCTTGAGTCGGGCCTGGTGCGCTCGAAAAACACCACCGAGATCCTCACCAAGAACGTCGCGCTCTACTCCATCGCCTGCATCATGTACATGCTGATGGGCTACAACATCATGTATGGCAGCGGCATGAGCTCGCTGATTCCGTCCTTCGGCGGGATTCTGGGGGCCGCTGACAATGCGGCGGCCGATGTGGCCGCCGGCAGCGATGCCTACTACTCGAACGTGTCGGACTTCTTCTTCCAGGTCGTGTTCGTGGCAACGGCGATGTCGATCATCTCCGGCGCGGTGGCCGAGCGGATGAAGCTCTGGGCCTTTCTGCTGTTCACCGTGATCCTGACCGGCGTGATCTATCCCATCCAGGGTTTCTGGAGCTGGGGCGGTGGATTCCTTGCCGATATCGGTTACTCGGACTACGCGGGCTCCGGCATCGTCCACATGTTCGGCGCGGCTGCAGCCCTCGCGGCGGTGATGGTGCTGGGTCCGCGCAAGGGCAAGTTCGGCCCGAACGGCGAGGTCAAGCCAATCCCTGGCGCCAACATGCCGCTCGCCACGCTGGGTGTCTTCATCCTTTGGTTCGGCTGGTTCGGCTTTAACGGTGGCTCGGAACTCAAGGTGTCCGATGTGGGCTCCGCCAACGCAGTGGCACTGGTGTTCGCCAATACAAACCTGTCCGCCGCTGGCGGTGCCGTGGCCGCGCTGGTCACTGCCCGGCTGATGTTCGGCAAGGCCGATCTCACCATGGCATTGAACGGAGGCCTTGCGGGGCTGGTGGCCATCACGGCCGGGCCGAATGTCCCGAGCCTGCTCGCGGCCGCGCTGATCGGAGTCGTGGGCGGTGTGCTGGTGGTCTTCTCGATCGTCGGGCTCGACAAGCTCAAGCTTGATGATCCGGTCGGTGCCATCTCGGCTCACGGGACGGCCGGTATCTGGGGCCTCCTTGTGGTCCCGCTCTGGTCCGAAGGCGCCAGCTTCGGTGCACAGCTCATCGGTATCGCCACGATCTTCGTCTGGACCTTTGGCGTCAGCTATATCCTCTGGAGCATCCTCAAGGCGGTCGTCGGAATCCGCGTGACCGAGGAAGAGGAAGAGACCGGCCTGGATATCGTCGAATGCGGTGTCGAGGCTTACCCGGAATTCAACTACTCGCGCTGATGCGGATCGGTTGAATCCACGCTCAACGGGCGCCTTCGGGCGCCCGTTTTTTGTGTGGGGTCGCAGAATGCCCTGCTAGACTGCAGGGCCTGACGCTGTCTGATCCATCAAAGGAGAGAATCATGAAAGTGGGTGTTGCCGGACTCGGTGTTATGGGCCGTGGAATGGCCCGGAACCTGTCAGCCGCGGGTCTGCTGGCCGGCGTCTGGAATCGGACGCGGGCCAATGGTGAGGCGCTGGCCGAAGAGCTGCAGGTGCCGCTGACCGAGGATGCAGCGGCGCTCGCGCGACTGTGTGATGTCGTGATCACCTGTGTGAGTGCCGATCAGGATGTCCGTGAGGTCGTCGGTGCACTGGCCGATGGCGTCAGCAAGGGCGATGTGGTGATCGATACCTCAACCATTGGCGTGGATACGGCGGAGGCCGCTGCCGAGACGCTGCGGGCGCGCGGCGCGGAGTTCCTCGATGCGCCGGTCACCGGCGGCCCCGAGGGCGCCGACACCGGCACACTGCAGATCATGGTCGGTGGCGATCCCGACGTGCTTGAGCGTATCCGTCCGGCGCTGCAGGCGATCGGCAGTGGTGCGACGCATTTCGGGCCAGTGGGCTATGGTCAGCGCGCCAAGGCCGTCAATCAGGTCATGGTAGCGGGCCTGGTGCAGGCGATCAGCGAGTCGTTGTCATTCGCCGAGGCGAGTGGTCTGGATACTGAGCGTCTGCTCCCGGTCCTTACCGGCGGCGCGGCGGGCAGCCGCCTGCTCGAGCGCCGCGGCAGCCGGATACTGGCGGGGGACTTCGAGCCCGGGTTCCGCGTCTCTCTGCATCACAAGGACCTGAACCTGTGCCGCGACCTGCTGCAGAAGCTGGACGTCAGCCTCCCCCTGGTGGAGATGACGATCAAGCATTACGAACGTCTCCTCGAGCAGGGGTATGGCGAGGAGGACACCTCGGCGCTGTTCCGGCTCAAGCGCGACCTGTTCGCGTCCGGCAACCGCAAAAGCCTCTAAACGCAGGAACCGGTCGCGGCGGCGGGCTATCCCCCTGCTTGAAGCAGGATCGATTCGATTTCCTGATCGGCCATCTGCGCCCGGACGCCGTTGACTTGCTGGAGCTCGCTGAACGGGCCGACGCGGACCCGGTGCCAGGTCTCACCGCCGGGTAGCTCAACGGCCTGTATGCGGGCCTGGATCCCCAGTAGGGCGAGTTTCGCCTTCAGCGAATCGGCATCCGCCGCCTGACGGAAACTGCCGGCCTGGAGCAGGTAGCGTTTGCCCTCCTCGGATGCGGGTGCTGGATCGCTGTCGGGGGCCGGTTCCGTGGGGGACTCGGCCTCGGGTAGCGCCTGTGTCCCTGAGTCACTCGCCGGCGTCTCTTCCTCAGCGACTTCCACCTCCTGCTCGTTGAGCAGACGATAGAACTCGAATCGCGGCTGGTCAGATCCACCGGCCGTCGCGTTGTCACTATCGGCGGTGGTGGCCGTTTCGTCCGGTGCGGCCGTATCCGGCCGGCGATGCTCGAGATGCACGACAAGCGCCACCATCAGCCCGATGGCGAGCCCGGTCACCCCCCATGCAAACGGCATCCGGCTGCTTTTAGCGCTATTGCCGGATCGGGTCTTCCGGCTCGCCTGACCACTGCTCTTGCGGGCCGGCGGTCTTGTCGTGTTGCGCTTCGCGGCCATGCCTACATGCGTTCCGGTGCCGATACGCCGAGCAGCGCCAGACCATTGTGGATCACCTGCCGGACCGCCTGGATGAGCGTGAGCCGGGCGTCCCGTAGCGCCTCATCGTCCACCAGAAAGGTATGGGCGTTGTAGTAAGTGTGGAACGCGCCGGCCAGTTCGCGCAGGTAGGCCGCGAGCTGATGGGGTTCATGGCTGGCGGCGGCGGATTCCAGTACCTCGCTGTAGCGACCGAGCGAATCGATCAGTGACTGCTCGTGATCGGCGGTCAGCCGTTCCAGTGCGGTAAGGCCCATGTCCCGGTCATGGTGCAGACCGCGCTCCTCGAGCTGTCGCAGTACGCTGCAGACCCGGGCGTGAGCGTACTGGATGTAGTACACCGGATTGTCGTTGGACTGTGATTTCGCGAGCTCCAGATCGAAGTCCAGATGCTGTTCCGGGCGGCGCATGACGTAGAAGAATCGTGCCGCGTCATTGCCCACTTCCTCGCGCAGTGCGCGCAGTGTCACAAACTCGCCGGAGCGGGTCGACATCGGCAGTCGCTCGGATCCGCGGTAGAGAATCGCGAACTGCACCAGCCGGAACGTGAGCGCCTCGGGCGGATGGTCGAAGGCGGCGAGACTCGCCCGTACCCGAGCCATATAGCCGTGGTGGTCGGCGCCGAATACGTCGATGGCATGGCTGAAACCGCGATCGAACTTATTCAGATGATAGGCGATGTCGGAGGCAAAGTAGGTCGTCTGGCCATCCGCACGCCGGACGACGCGGTCCTTGTCATCGCCATAATCGGTGGATCGGAACCACAGCGCACCGTCCGAATCATAGAGTTTGCCCGCCTCCTGAAGGCGCTCGAGTGCCTGCTCGACGGCACCGGTTTTCACCAATGCCCGCTCGCTGAACCATCGATCGTAGCGAACACCGAAGGCGGCGAGGTCCTCGTCGATGTCTCCGGTGATGGTGCTAACGGCGGCTTCAAGCACCTCTTGGTAACGGGTCTCACCCAGACAGGCGCGGGCCCGTTCGACCAGTGCGTCGATATGCGCTTCCTTATCGCCGCCGGCATTGGCATCCGCCGGTAGCCCGGTGGTGAGCTCGGCGGCAGTGATGCGGTAGCGCTCGCCGCCACTGGCCTCGAGATCGCGGGCAATGCCGTGAATGTAGTCGCCGCGATAGCCATTGGTTGGGAAATCGAGCGTCTCGCCGCGGTGTTCCAGATAACGAACCAGCACGCTCACCGCAAGGATATGCATCTGACGGCCGGCATCGTTGATGTAGTACTCGCGGTGGACGTCGTAGCCCGTGGCCGCGAGGATATCCGCCAGTGCCGCTCCGAACGCCGCTCCCCGACCGTGGCCGACATGCAGTGGGCCGGTCGGGTTGGCGGAGACGAACTCGACGATGACACGCTCGCCCTGACCGTGATGACTACACCCGTACTGAGCCCCCTCGCGATGGATGCGGGCGATCACCGCATTCGCGGCATCCTGCGTGAGAAAGAAATTGATAAACCCCGGGCCGGCTACCTCGACACGCTCGACATGCGGGTGGATCGGTAGATGGCTGACCAGCTTTGCCGCCAGATCCCGGGGGCTCTGCCGCGCCGGCTTGGCAAGGCGCATGGCGACATTGCTCGCGTAGTCACCGTGGCCGCTGCCACGGCCGCGCTCGAGCTGGATGTCGATCTGTTCTGGCAGGGATAGGGATTCGGCATCAGCCAACGAGCGAAGCGCCTGGCGCAACAGATCGACAAGGTCTTGTTTCATCGGTGAGTCAGTTTCCGGCTAGTAAATGAGCAACCATTATCCGGCCTCGGTCGCAGTCTTCAAGCGCTATAGTGCCTCGACTGGATCGACATCCACCGACCAGCGGACCTGTCGTGCCTCGGGGATACGTGAGAGCCCCGGCAGCCAGCGGCTCAGGAATGTCTGCAGGCTGTTCCGTGAATCGGCCAGCAGCATGAGCTGGGCGCGATGACGGCCGGCCCGGCGCTCCATTGGCGCCGGATAGGGTCCGAGCCGTTCGATGGCCGCATCGCCGGGCGTCTGCTGCATCGCCGCCTGCAGAAAGGCGTTGGGTGCATCGCGTGCGGTCGCCTCGGCACGGATCAGCGCCATGGCCCGCGCGGGTGGCAGCCCGGCCGCTTCGCGCTCCGCGAGGGCCGTGCGCGCGAAGGCACTGTAGCCGCCGTGTAGCAATTGCTGGAGCAAGGGGTGCTCCGGGTGGTGCGTCTGGATGACGACCTCTCCGGGTCGGTCGGCACGGCCGGCTCGCCCGGCCACCTGCACGATCTGCTGGGCGAGGCGTTCCGGTGCCCGGAAATCGGCTCCGAACAGGCCCTGGTCGGCGTCGATAATCGCCACCAGTGTCACGGCGGGGAGATGATGGCCCTTGGCGAGCATCTGCGTACCCAAAATCAATCGGGTCTCGCCATCCCGGGCCTGACGCATGGCCTGTTCGAAGCTGCCCCGTCGGCGCGTGCTGTCGCGATCGATGCGCACCGGTGGCGTGTCCGGGAAGGCGTCGGTCAGTGCCGCCTCGATCCGCTCGGTCCCCAGTCCCAGAGCACGGAGATCGACGCTGCCGCAGCTCGGGCAGTGATGGGGGATGGGCCGTTCGCGGTCACAGTGGTGACAGTGCAGTCGCCGGCGGCCACGGTGATAGGTGTAGCGGGCGTCACAGCGGTCACACTCGGCAAGCCAGCCGCATTCATGACAGATCAGAGTCGGGGCGAACCCGCGTCGATTGAGGAACAGCAGGGCCTGGCCACCGGCGTCGAGATGGCCGCGGACCCGATCAAGCAGGGGCTGCGACAGGCCGTCCCGGGTGGGCTCGCCGCGCATATCCAGAAGCTGCAGCGATGGAGGCCGGGCATCGCCCGCTCGTTGTCTGAGCGGGTAGCACTGATAGCGGCCCGTCGTGGCGTTGGCAAGGCTCTCCAGCGACGGCGTGGCCGAGCCCAGGACCACGGGGATATCCAGCCGGTAGCCGCGTAGGACCGCCAGGTCCCGCGCGGAGTACCGGAACCCCTCCTGCTGCTTGAGCGACGGGTCGTGCTCTTCATCAATGACGATCAGCCCGGGATGCTTGAGCGGCGCAAATACCGCCGATCGAGTCCCGATGACGACATCCGCCTCGCCCGCCCGGGCGGCGAGCCAGGCGTTGAGCCGCTCACCATCCGCGAGTCCGGAATGGAGGATGGCGATCCGCCCGGCAAGGCGTTGCTGGAAGCGGCTGACGAGTTGCGGCGTAAGACCGATCTCGGGCACGACCACCAGCGTCTGGCGGCCCAGCGCGAGGGTGCGTTCAATCGCATCCAGGTAGACTTCGGTCTTACCGCTACCGGTGACGCCGTCAACCAGGATCGCCTGGTGTCCGGCGCCCGGCTGAATCGCCGCGGCACTGCTCTGCTGTTCTGCATTGAGGACCGCGCCGGGTTCGTTCGACAGGCCCTGGAGCAGACCGTAATCGGGCGCGGTCACCGTTTCGGCAAGGCCCTGTTCGACCAATCGCTTGAGCGCCGCCCGAGCATCGCCACTAAAACCGGCGAGCTGGACTGCGGTCAGGGTTTTGCTCTGCTGCAGCGCCTCCAGCAGCATCGCCTGACGCGGCGCACGCCGGCTGCGCGAATCGATCTGTGCGGCCTCGCCGGATTCAGTGATCCGCCAGCCGGTCTCAACGCTCGGTGTCGCACTCTGTCCCCGACGCAGTCGCGCCGGCAGAGCGGTCAGATAGGCCTCGCCAACCGGGTGGTGGTAATAGCGGGCCGCCCATTCGATCAGCTCGATGGTCGCCGGGTCGAGGAGCGGGGCGGAATCAAGGACCTCGGTCACTGCACGGAGACGATCATCGGCAAGATCGCTCGCCTCAGGCCGGGAGGTGACCATCCCCACGATGTTGCGTCGGCCCAGGGGAACGCGGACCCGCGCCCCGATCACCGGTGCCGGACCGGTGACGGGGAGACGGTAATCAAGGGCGTCGGTGAAAGGCCCCGCCACGGCGACACGAATGACTTCGGTCATGCGTGGCGGTGGGCCGCTAGCGCATCTGAATGCCGCCGCCGGGCATGCCACCACCCCCGCCGGGGGCGCCACCGCCGCCCATCTGATCCGGCGTCATGATCTTTGACGCCTGCTCACGCTGCATTTCCTTGAGCTGCTCCATGGTCTGCTCAAGCGCGGCCTGAGCGGCCGGCGGGAAAGCATTCATGGCCTCTTCGAGGCTGTTGGCCTCGAGCTCGAAGTTGAGCGGCAGGGCACCGGCCGGCGTCATGACCTGCGTACTGCCCACGTACAGCACCGGCCGGCTGTCATCCGGCTGCCCATCGCGGGTAACCGGACTGAGCCGCTGAATGCTACCGACCTGACGGTCGGTGAAGTTCTCTTCCTGGTAGAGCCCATCGGCATTGACCGTGAGCTGATCCAGGGTTTCCTGGGTTTCCGGATCCGTCATGTTGACTCCCGTCTGTTTCTACAGGCCCTTGACGGCCTGGACCATGCCGCCGGCGACCTTCTGACCGTCGCCGAACACCATGCGTGTATTGTCGCCGAAGAACAGATGATTCTCGACGCCCGAGAAGCCTGCGCCGCGGCCCCGCTTGATGACCATGACGTTCTCGGCCTCGTCGACATTGAGGATCGGCATGCCATAGATCGGGCTGGACGGATCGTCCCGCGCCGCAGGGTTGACCACATCGTTGGCACCGATGACCACCGCCACGTCAGTGGTGGCGAACTCCTCGTTGATGTCTTCCATGTCGAAGATCATGTCGTACGGCACACCGGCCTCGGCCAGCAGGACGTTCATATGACCCGGCATGCGCCCCGCCACCGGGTGGATGGCGAACTTCACCTCGACGCCACGATCCTGCAGCAGCTCCACGAACTCCCAGATCTTGTGCTGGGCCTGGGCGACAGCCATGCCGTAGCCTGGCACGATGATGACGCGCTCGGAATAGGCCATCATGATACCCGCGTCTTCGGCCGAGATATCCTTCATCTCGCCCTCGGGGCCCTCACTGGCTGCCCCCTCGGTGCTGCCCCAGCCGGCGAACAGCACATTGGTGATGGGCCGGTTCATGGCCTTGGCCATCAGCTGTGTCAGCAGCGTACCCGCAGCGCCTACCACCGTACCGGCGATGATCATGGCGGGGTTGCCGATGGCATAGCCCTCGAAGCCCACGGCCAGACCGGTCAGTGCGTTGAACAGGGATATGATGACCGGCATATCGGCGCCGCCGATGGGAACGGCGACGAACAGCCCGAACAGCAGGCCGAGTGCGAAGAAGATGGCCACCACTGCGACGCTGTCGGTGAAGAAGGTCAGGATGCCAAAGCCGACGGCCAGCGCGAACACGATGATGTTCACGATCTGCTGTCCTGGCACCAGCTGACTACGCTTCATTCGACCGTCGAGTTTCGCCCAGGCGATAAGCGAGCCTGAGAAAGCCACCGTGCCGATGAACGCACCGAGGATCGCCAGGATGGCAACGTCGGCACCGAGCGCCGCGGCGATACCGACACTGCCAGCGCCCTCGGCACGCAGGGCCGCCTCGGCGGCCTGGACGCTGATGTCGGCATCCATCGCGAGCCCCTCGGCCCGGACCTGCAGATCATTGGGCAGCGTACGCAGTGCCCGCAGCATCTCGACGCCGGCGATGGCCGCAGCGGCGCCACCACCCATACCGTTGTAGAGCGCCACCATCTGCGGCATTTCGGTCATTCCGACGCGGCGGCCAGACCACCAGGCGAGGCCACCGGCACCGGCGATGGCAATCACGATGAGGATATAGTTGGTGACGCCCTGTACCGCCGGATGCAGGAAGGTCACGAGCGTCGCCAGGATCATGCCGACGCCCGCCCACATGATGCCCTTGCGGGCGGTCTTGGGCGAACTCATGGCCTTGAGGCCGAGAATGAACAGGACCGCCGCGAGGAGGTAACTCAGCTGGACAACGAAGTTCATTCCTGGGCCCCCTTCTTCTGCTCATCCTTGCTCTTGAACATCTCGAGCATCCGCTCGGTGACGACATAGCCGCCAACGGCATTGCCCGCGGCGAGCAGCACGGCGATGAAGCCGATAATCTGCTCCGGCAGCGTCTCGGCATGACCGAGTACCACCATCGCGCCGACGACCACGATCCCGTGGACGAAGTTTGAACCCGACATCAGTGGTGTATGCAGGATGACCGGCACCCGGCTGATGACCTCGAAGCCGGCAAAGCCTGCCAGCATGAATATATAGATTGCGACAAAGCCTTCGATCGCCATTACTTGTCTCCTTCCATGCGCTCGCGGGTCGGCGCATGACGGGTCTCGCCGTCGTGGGTCAGACAGCTGTCGGCCACCACCTGGTCATCCCAGTCGAGGTGGATTTCGCCATCCTTGATGATCAGACCCAGCAGGTTGACCAGATTGCGGGCGTACATCTCGCTCGCGTGGGTGGCAGCCATGCTGGGGATGTTCTTCGGTCCGGCGATGGTCACGCCATGATGGGTCACATCCTTGCCGGCCTCGGTGAGCGCGCAGTTGCCACCGGTCTCGGCCGCCATATCGACGATGACCGCACCGGCCTTCATCCGCTCCACCGTTGCCTGATCGATGATCTTCGGTGCTGGACGGCCGGGAATCGACGCCGTCGTTATCACGGCATCCGCCTGCGCGATGTGCTGAGCGAGGATTTCCGCCTGGCGGGCCTTCTCATCCTCGGTGAGCTCGCGCGCGTAGCCCCCTTCGCCCTCGGCGCTGACGCCGGTATCGATGAACTTGCCACCCAGCGACTCGACCTGCTCGCGCGTGGCTGAGCGCACGTCGTAAGCCTCGACGATGGCGCCGAGGCGCTTGGCGGTGGCGATGGCCTGCAGGCCCGCTACACCGGCGCCGATGATCACAACCTTGGCGGGGCGGACCGTGCCGGCCGCCGTGGTCAGCATCGGGAACAGCTTCGGCGACAGATAGGATGCCAGAAGGGCGCACTTGTAGCCGGCGATGTTGGCCTGCGAGGAGAGGGCGTCGATGCCCTGCGCCCGGGTGATTCGCGGCACCAGTTCGAGTGCGAAACTGCTCACACTGCGCTTGTTGAGGTTACGGATCCGGCTGTCACCCTCGTGGGGCGTCAGAAACCCGAGCAGCAGGCTCTTCTCGGGGAGCTTGCCGGCCTCCTCCACACTGGGCGGCTGAACGCGCAGCACAACGTCCGCTTCGTTGTAGAGCGCGGTCTGGTCATCGGCCCAGCTGACGCCCTCGTAGAGATCATCGGGAAAGCCCGCGGCCTCCCCGGCACCGCGCTGCATGCGCACATCAACGCCAAGCTTGGTGAACTGCTTGAGCACGCTGGGCACGAGGGCGACGCGCTTTTCTCCGTTGGCCGTTTCCTTGGGGACGGCGATGGTGATACTCATCGAGCTAACTCCTGTCCTTTGGCGGTCGCTTTCGACCGTCGGATCGTGGATTCTACAACATCTGCGCGGGTAAACACCCCCACGCGTATCGGGTCATCCGGAACCGCCCGGGTCATTATGCCGTCATACTTGCAGACTAGCGTAAACCGCTGGATGATCAGGAATTGTCGTTCCTGTGCGGGGACACGTGTGACAAGGGGACTTGGGCATGATGAGTCTGCAGCAGCCGATCCTGCGAACTGACGTATCCGGCATGCCGCTGGAGTGGATGACTTACCAGGACGCGGTCCGCCTCTATCACCTCGATCAGGTGGCCTATACCTGCGGCCACACGCTGTATCGCGTCCATGGCGGCTACAGCGCCCGTACCGGGCTGCGCAGCGTGGTCGACGTCAACTCGATCATCGCCACCGCCGGTGCGATGCAGACCAGCCTCAAGGGCCATCCGGCTTATCGCCCGCCGCTGAACAACGCCACGCTGTTCCGGCGGGATGACCATCTGTGCCTCTACTGTGGTGAACGCCGGCCGGTGCGTGAGCTCTCCCGCGACCATATCAAGCCCATCAGCCGCGGGGGCGTCGATACCTGGTCAAATGTGGTGACCGCCTGTAAGCGCTGCAATAACCTCAAGGGCAGCCGGACGCCGGAACAGGCTGGCATGCAGCTGCTGGCCGTGCCCTTCGCTCCCACCCATGCCGAGTACGTCTATCTGCAGGGACGCCGGATTCTGGCTGATCAGATGGCCTTCCTGCGCGCCCATTTCCCGCGCCGCAGCCCGCTCAGGCAGCGGCTTGAGTCAGTCACCGACTAGCACGTCACTCAGCCGGCGGCGCTTCCATTTCATCGAAAAAGTCGGAGTAGGCATCGTCCTCGACCGACACTTCGCCGTCGTTGATCTGTCCGCGCCGATACTGCCGGTAGGCCGATCGGGTGAAGACATAGGGATCCACTGCGGCATCGTCACGGAACCGCGCCGCACCGGCGACCTGTGCCCGGGTGTTGACGACATTGAGCGCAGTCAGGGCGCCGAAGGTCAGGGTGTCCAGCGTCACGTAGGTGAGGACGTTGGTGTAGTGCGCCACTGGATACTGAGTGACATCACGGGTATCCGAGGGACCGAACAGCGGCAGCACCAGATACGGGCCACTGTCGACACCCCAGACCCCCAGCGTCTGACCGAAGTCCTCGGCACGACCCTCGAGCCCCAGCCAGGCCGACGCCGGATCGAACAGCCCCAGTAACCCGACGGTGCTGTTCACCACAAAGCGGACCGACTCGCGGCCGGCGTCCACCGCCTTCCCCTGGAGGAGGTCGTTGAGCACATACCCGGGGGCCTCGAGGTTGGTGAAGAAATTATCGACGCTGGTGCGCACGCCGTCGGTGGTCACGCGCGTCCAGCCCTCGCTGGCCGGCTCGAGGGCATAGGTGTCGAGCCCTTCGTTGAAGTCATAGACCCCGCGGTTGACCCCCTCGATGGGGTCATTCGCCGACGTCCCACCACTGGTTGCACAGCCGCTCAGCGCGAGGGCGAGCATGAGCAGAGCGACAGCGCGTGTGAGCGTTGTCAGCGATGGGCGCTCAGGGATTCGGTGGCTCATCGGGTTTCCGGTGCTGCTTCGAAAGAGTCGTAGAAAAGCCGGTCGGCAGGCAGGCCGGCTTCGGCAAAGGCGGTCTTGGCCGCGTTGATCATCGGCGGCGGCCCGCTCATATAGACATCGAAGCCGCTCAGGTCCGGATGGTCACGGACCACCTGTTCATGCACAAAGCCCGTGGAACCGCTCCACTCGTCCTCCGCCGCCGGGTCGGAGAGGACCGGCGTGTAGGCGATGTTTGAGTGCTGCGCTTCCCACTCCCGCGGGAGTGCGTCGAGATAGAGATCGGGGCGGGCCCGTGCCCCCCAGTAGATATGCATGGGACGCTTCACGCCGGTGTGCAGTGCCTGTTCGACAATCCCCTTGACCGGTGAGAAGCCGGTGCCGCCGCCTATCAGGATCATTGGTCGGTCGCTGTCATCGCGCAGGAAGAAATTGCCCAGCGGGCCCTCGAAGCGCAGCAGTGCCCCTTCCTTCATGTCGTTGAAGACGTAGCCGGAGAACAGCCCACCGGGCAGATGGCGGATATGCAGCTCGAGTAATTCGTCATCATGCGGGGTGTTGGCAAGGGAGAAACTCCGCCGCTGACCGCCGCGCAGGAGGAAGTCGATGTACTGTCCCGGCAGGAACGCCAGGCGCTTGTCCCGGGGCAGCTTGAGGAACACCCGTCGCACGTCCGGCGCGCAGTCCTCGACCCGCTCAACCCGGGCGGGTAAACGCTGTGGGCGGATATCACCGGCATCGCGCACCTCACCGACGCGGATCACCAGATCGCTCGTCGCACGGGCCTGGCAGAACAGGGCCTTGCCGGCCTCATCCTGGTCGCCGTCGATGGCGGGAGGGAGGCCGTCGGGGTAGGCGATGCGGCCCTCGACCACATCCCCCATACAGGTCCCACAAGTGCCGCCGCGGCAGCTGTAGGGCAGCATGAGACCCGCGCGCATCGCGGCGTCGATCACGCTCTCGCCATCATCGACATCAAAGGCATGGTCGGTCTCGGCAATGCGCACCTGATAGCTCATGAGTTGCCTCCGTTAATGGCCGAATCGGGCCACTGGCTGATTGCATTGATCGTCATTGTACGGGCCTGGCTACGCAAAGCGGGCGGCGACGGGTGTGTGATCCGACGGCCGCTCCCACGTGCGTGGATCACGCTCGATGGTGCTGGACTGCAGGCTGGCCGTGATCGCCGGGCTGGTCAGGATCAGGTCGATCCGCAGGCCTCGGTTGCGTTTGAAGTTGTTCATTCGGTAGTCCCACCAGGAAAACGCCATCTCGGGCTGCTCGAAGGCACGGAAGCTGTCCGTGAAGCCGAGATCCAGCAGCCGCTGGAGTGCTTCGCGCTCGGGCGCCGAACAGAGAATCTGATCACGCCAGGCGTCGGGATCGTGGACATCGGCATCAGTCGGGGCAATGTTGAAGTCCCCCACCACGACGACCCGCTCGTGACGCTCGCATTCCGCGGCCAACCAGTCCCGGAGCTTTTTCAGCCAGTCGAGCTTGTACCCATATTTGTCACTGTCGACGGCCTTACCGTTCGGCACATAGAGATTGATGAAGCGCACCCCATCCACCGTGACGCCCAGGACCCTTCGCTGTGGATCCTCGATGCCGGGCAGATCGGTGATGACGTCGCTGATTGGCGAGCGCGCCAGAACGGCAACGCCGTTGTAGGTCTTCTGCCCGGTGAAGACGACCTCATAGCCGGCCTCACGGATGGCCTGCCGGGGAAACTTCTCGTCGGTCAGCTTGGTTTCCTGCAATCCGAGGATGTCCGGTTGTGCCGATTCGAGCCATTCGAGCACGTGCGGCAGGCGGACATTCAGGGAGTTGACGTTCCAGGAGGCAACTTTCACGGATGACGGCTCCGGTGGGGGTTTGCATGATGCGGCGAATTGTAACGGCTGCCGGTCTTCGGCGCAGTGCACAATGCCGTCATGGTTCACTCGCGTGCATGAGCAGGACCGCGAAACGCGCCTCGGCATCGGTCCAGTGCCCGCTGACCGACCAGCCCGCCTCGGCGGCGAGGGTGGTGAACGCCCCGATGTCGTACTTCCGCGAGGTCTCGGTGTGCAGGCTCTCACCGGCCGTCAGCTCAAAACGCTCGCCTGCGACATGGACCGTGACCGCGCGCCTGCAGACCAGGTGCATCTCGATGCGGGCGGGCGCCTCGAAATAGCGGGCCTCGTGCCGGAAGTCATCCGGATCGAAATCGGCACCGAGCTCGCGATTGATACGCACCAGCAGGTTGCGGTTGAACGCCGCCGTCACGCCCTCGGGATCGTCGTAGGCAGGGATCAGGATATCGGCGGACTTGTCGAGGTCGATCCCCAGCAGAAACCTCGAATCCTGACCCAGCAGTCCGCGGCAGTGCTGCAGCAGATGCCGCGCGTCCCCGGTCTCCAGGTTGCCGATGGTTGAACCGGGGAAAAAACCGAGCCGCGATGTGTGCTCGGGCAGATCCGCGGGCAGATCGAAGGCCTCGGTGAAGTCGGCGACCCAGGGATGCACGGGTAACCCGGGAAAACGGGCGCTGAGGGCATCGGCGGCCTCAGCGAGATAGTCCGCGGAGATATCAAGCGGCACATAGCCGGCCGGCTGGTGGAGCGCGTCGATCAGGGGAACGGTCTTGCGGCTCGATCCGCTGCCCAGTTCGACCAGCAGACTGCGCTCGGGGACCGCCGCCGCGATCGCCGGGAGGTGGGCCTCGAGGATGCCGATTTCCGTGCGTGTCGGGTAATAGCTGGGCAATTGGGTAATGGCCTCGAACAGCGCGGAGCCGCGCTGGTCGTATAGCCACGCCGAGGGGATGCGGTGGGCCGGATCGCGCAGGGCGGCGAGCACGTCGTGCTGCAGTGTGTCGGTCATGGCGTGAACCCGTCCGTTCATGGGGTGGGTGGTGTGGAGGCAGTGGGCGTCGTGCGCAGCTGCAGATGCCGGCGGATTCGCCTGGCAACGGCATCAACGGCAATATTGAGCAGCGCGGTGATGAGGATCAGCACCATGGCGCGGTCGAAGCGGAGCTCCTGAATGGCGCTGTCGACATAAAAGCCAAGCGTGGTGATGCCGAGGATGCCGAGGATGGCCGTCTCTCGCATGATGATCTCCCAGCGGTAGAACAGGAACGCAAGAAACGGTCGGTACAGCCTTGGCACCACCTCGTGGGTGTAGCGATCGAATCCGCCGACGGCATCCGGCCGGAGTGTGAGCTGATTGCTCTGACGACCGATCAGATGACCGATGATCGCGCCGTTATGGATCGCCAGCGCCGCCACTGCTGGCAGCATCGAGGGCCCCCAGAGCTGGAGCAGGATATAGGCCAGCAGATACTCCGGCGTCGAGCGGCCGATGATCAGCAGGGCATTCCCGCCCCAGCGGGTGAATCGTCCGGCGAAAAGGCGCGAGATCAACGGAAAGCTGGCGAGCGCCAGCACGCCGGTCGCCACCAGCGCGATCTGGGTCAGCAGCAGTGTCGCCCCGATCCCCGGTAGCGCCTGATGGACAAGCAGCTCCCAGAGCCAGGGGCCCAGCCCGCTGAGTCCTTCACCGCTGCGCAGCGGTGCGGGCACGATATCCTGTGTGAAAAACCGCGTGGCGTTGCCCCAGACGATGGGCAGCCCATTACCGAGAAACCACGGTGCTGCGAGCAGGTAGAAAGGCACCAGCCGCGGCCGCACCCACAGTCGCAGACTGGCGATGAGGCCGAGGAAGATCAGCAGCAGCATCCCTACCTCGCCATACAGGCCCTCGCCGTAGGCGCTCTCGAGATAGAAGCCGAGCGTCGGCATGCCGACAAAACCGAGGATGGCGCTGGAGCGCATGCCGCATTCGAGCCGATAGCTCGTGTAGGTCATCAGGTGGGGCCAGACATCCGGGACGCGCGCATACCAGAAGGTCGAGACCAGACCGCTGCCCGCCGGGAGCGAACGCGCGGGTCGTTCGTCGCCCTCCTCGAGTATCTCGCTGTAGACCCGTGCGAACACCGCCGCATAGGGCAGGGCGATCGCGAGGACACCGGTCAGTGGGTGGAGCCCGAAGAACTGCAGAAAGATCAGCGCCCAGAATAGCTCATGGATGCCCCGGACGAACGCACAGGCACCACGCACGAAGCGACTGTGGAAAATCAGCGCCAGGCCCATGCCCAGAACCGCGGCCAGTCCGACGCCGGTGAAAGCGAATGTCACCGTGCGCAGCAGCGCCGTCGCTGCGGTATCCAGCGTACTGAAATCCGGTTGAACCAGCCCGCCGGCGAACCGGCCAAGCTCGGCCCAGGGCGAGATTGATCGGATCTCGAAATCCGCCATGGCGGCACAGACCAGCGCAATGGCGACCAGCCACAGGCTCGTGCGCACGGTAGGGGAGGACAGTGCGGAGCCCCCGCCGGGGCTGGGTTCAGTAAAGTGCATCCAGCGCCTCGGTCTCGACCGTATCCGCCGGGCCGTCGAGAGCGATCAAACCGTCGCGGATACCGACCAGGCGATCGGCATAGCGGCGGGCAAGCGGCAGGTCATGCATGGCGATCACGGCCGTTTCGTACTGCTCGGTCAGCGCCTCCATGACCCGCTCGGTGCGGGGTCCGTCCAGGGCCGAGACCGGCTCATCGGCGAGCAGGATGCTGCCGGCCTGGAACAGTGCCCGCGCGACCGCCACCCGTTGCCGCTGACCGCCGGATAGCTCACCGGTGCGCGCCCAGAGCGTCGGCGTCATGTCGAGCCGCTCCAGCACCGCTGTCACCGCCGCGACCTCGCGCCGGAACGGGCGGATCAGGTTGGCGAGGTTGTAGGCCGTCGAATGATGCCCGAGGCGCCCCATGTAGACGTTGTGGAAGACGCTCAGCGTGTCCACCAACCCCAGGTCCTGGGGCATCAGCGCGATGTCCGACCGCTCACGATCATGCAGGAGCGCGAGCAGCGTGGATTTGCCCGCGCCGCTGCGCCCCACCAGTGCCACTCGCTCGCCGGCGGCAATGTCGAGGTCAAGCGGGCCGAGCACCGATGCCCCGCCGTAGTCGGCCCGGGCGCCCCGGAGTGCGAGTGGGCTCATCAGTCGATCAGACCGATCGCCCGTGCGGTCTGCTTCAGCCCCGCATAATCGTCGTTGGACACCGGCACGAAGCCGCTGCGCGGGAAGCGCTCGAGTAGATCAGGGTCATCCATGGATAAAAGGGTGTCCTGCACCCGATCGACAAAACCGTCGCCAAAGCGCTCGTCGACGTCACCGCGGATGCTCCACTGATAGTTAAGATACCCCGGCGTTTCCCAGATCACCTCAACGGCGTCGGTATCAATGTTGCCGGCGGCGAGCTCACGCTCCCAGACCGCGTAATTCAGCGCCCCGACCTGATAGCTGCCGCTTTCCACCAGGCGCAGTGTGCGGCTGTGGTTGCCGCTGTAGCCGACCCGCTCGAAGATCTCGTCCGGGGCCTCGCCGAACTGGTCACGCAGATGGAATTCTGGCATCAGTCGGCCCGAGGTCGAACTCTTCGAGCCGAACGTGAATGTCCGGCCGCGCAGCGCCTCATCCAGGCTGTCACCCGGCATCAGTCCAGTGCTCTCGTGGGCGATGAAATAGGACTGAAAACCCTGATCCTCCTCACCGCGGGCCAGGGCCTGGGACCCCGGGACACGGGCGCGGGCCTGAACGCCCGAGAGGCCACCGAACCAGGCGAGCTGGACCTGGTTGTTACGAAAGGCGCTGACTGCAGCGGCATAGGACTTGACCGGGACATAGCGGACCTCGACGTCGAGTTCCTGTTCGAGGTACTCGCCCACGGCATTGAAGCGTGCTTCAAGTTTGCTCTCGTCCTGGTCAGGGATGGCAGTGAAGGTGAAGACCTGAGCCTGGGCCGGCACGGCCGCGATCAGAGCGAGCAGGGCAAGCGGAGTCAAGAATCGCATGGGGAATTCCTTTTTTAAGGGCTGTTCAGCGTGCGCAGGTCCGGAAACCGGCGATGATGTCGTTGCGTCCCGGGGGGAAGAAATTGCGGGTGTTGTTGTTAAGGTGCCGTCGCCGGGTCGCCCAGCTGCCGCCGCGCAGGACATAGCGGCCATCCTTGAACCACGGCTCGGAGTAATCGGCGTATAGGTCGGCGCTGAAGCCCGGGTAGGGGCCGAAAGGCGAGGCCGTCCATTCCCAGACATTGCCCAGCATGTGCCGGCAGCCGAGGGCGCTGTCGCCGTTGGCAAGCGCCGCCACATCGACACCGCCCAGACGATAGCCATCGGTATTGGCATGCCGGCTGTCCCCGCTGGAATCGCCCCACGGGTGAAGGCGTTTGCCGGGGGCGAGCCCCTCGTCGCCGGGGACCCGACTCGCAGCGACCTCCCACTCCACCTCGGTCGGCAGCCGTCGACCGGCCCAACGGCAGTACGCCTCGGCCTCATGCCAGCTGACATGAGCGACCGGCGCGTGGGGCTGTAGCGGACGCCATTCGTCGAAATGCCGCACTTCCCAGCCCTCAGCGCCCGCTCGCCAGTAGACCGGCGCCTCGAGCTCGTTCGACTCGCGCCAGCGCCAACCCTCATCGGACCAGAAGGCGGGTTCCCGGTAACCGCCGGCCTCCACAAAGCGGGCGAAGGCCGCGCCGGTGACCGGCGCGCGGGCAATCTTGAAGGGCGCAACCGTGACCGTATGGGACTGTTTTTCATTGTCGAAGCGAAACGGCACCTGCTCATCGGCGCCCAGCACGTGGGTGCCGCCGGGGATCTCAACATCACCGTCCAGCGGGCCCTCATCGATGGCGGATAGAGGCACGGGCGGCATGATGACGGGGGCTGGATCCGCCAGCGTCTGGCGTGTGTAGGCAAAGGCCTCGCCATGCATGTCCTCGTGGAAGACGGCGAGCTGCCAGACATAGCTCGTGACGGCATCCGCCATTCCCTGTGGCAGTCGGTCAACCATCTCCGCACGGACCTGACGCAGGTAGGCGAGGGTGTCGTCCATCGTCGGCAGTGCCAGATCCCAGCGATCGTCGTGGGCGACGCCCATCGAGTCATAGATCCGTTCGGCATCGGCGATCTGATAGTGGGGCAGGCCGTGGCGGTGATGGAGGAAGAAGTGATCGTAGAAAAACCCGACGTGGCCGATCTCCCACTGCGGCGGGTTGACGATGCTAAGCTTCGGCCCGAGCCGGCGTTCGGCGGGCAGGTCACCGGTGAGTTCCAGGGTCCGCTGCCGGGCGTCATCAAGCATGGCAATCAGGGTTTCGGAGGCGACAGGATGAGTGGGCGGCGTCTGGATCATCGAGATCTCCTTGTCGGCGGAATGCTATGAGGATCGGGTTGGTCACCCCGGCGGCTCCACGGTCGCGGGCGGGCAATCGGGCCACTGCCACGCGCTGGGCGCGACTGCTGCGTACGGCCGGGCATCAGGTAAGCGTGCTCGAGCAATGGCGGCCCGGCGATACCGGGTTCGACGTCATGCTCGCGCTCCACGCCTGGCGCAGCGCCCCGAGCATTACCGCCTTCGCCGAGCAATATCCCGAGCGGGCGCTGATGGTCGTACTGACCGGCACCGACATCTACCAGTTCCAGCACAGTGATCCGGCGGTCACCGTCGCCAGTCTCGACCGGGCGGATGGGCTCATCGGTCTGCATGATCATGTTGGCCGGGATATTCCCGCCCGTTTTCATGCCATTCTGCACACGGTGCACCAGTCGGCGACGCCCCTCCCGACGAGTGACCGCGGTCCGGTCCGTCGCCGTTTCGAGCTCTGTGTGGTCGGCCATCTGCGCGACGAAAAGGATAGCCTGCGAGCGGCGCTGGCCGCACGCAGCCTGCCCGTCGGATCCCGGGTCCACGTCCTGCAGGCCGGTCGTGCCCATACGCCGGACTGGGCCGCGGCTGCAGAGGCGGAAATGGCGGCCAACCCGCGCTACACCTGGTATGGCGAGATCGGCCAGGGCGCGATCCGACGCCTCTACGCCCGCAGTCGAGCCATGGTCATGAGCTCGGTGATGGAGGGCGGTGCGAATGTCGTCTCCGAGGCCTGTGTCGCGGGCCTGCCGATCCTCGCCAGTCGCATTCCGGGTAATACCGGACTGCTCGGCGACCACTATCCCGGACTCTATCCGGCCAGGGACACCGCTGCACTGAGCCAGCTGATGCGCCGTATCGAGCACGAGCCCGACTACCTCGCCATGCTCGCGGCGCATTGCCGGGCACTTGCTCCACGCTTTACGCCCGAGGCCGAACGCACCGCCCTGTTGCGGGCGATCACCAGCGTCACGGGTTGAGCTGAATCGGTTCAAGCGCGTCGCCCTGTGCATCGACATGGCCGATGATCGCCGTGTGGTGATAGCCGAGCGCCTTGAGTTCACTCACGCAGGCCTCCGCCTGATCGGCGGGGATACTCGCCAGCAGGCCGCCAGCGGTCTGCGGATCGAAGACCAGCGGATAGCGGGGGTGATCGGTCATCGCTTCGGCATGACGGATGGCCCGCCGCAGCCGGACGTTGGCGGGCTGCAATGAACTGAGGATGCCGGCGGCGACGGTCTCCTCGGCGCCCTCGAGGACTGGCAGCGCGGAGAGCTCGAGGGTGGCATCCACCGCCGATGGCCTTGTCATTTCCACCAGATGGCCGAGCAGCCCGAAACCAGTGAGGTCGGTGCAGGCGTTGGCGCCACGCCGGTGGAGGCACTCGGCGGCCAGGCGATTGGAGTGGCGCATCGACTGCAGCGCCTCGTCGATCCACTGACCCCGGGTGGCGAGGCGGGCATGGGCAGCGAACAGCGTGCCGGTGCCGATCGGTTTGGTGAGCACGAGCACGTCGCCAGCCTGCATACCGCCTTTGCGCATGATCCGGCCCGGCTCATCATCGATGAGTCCGTTGATCGCGAACCCCAGAGCGAGCTCGCGCCCTTCCCCGGTATGGCCGCCGACAAGGGCGCAGCCGGCGTCGTTGAGGATGTCGAGGGCCCCCGCCATCAGCTGATAGACGGTGTCTTCGACCTTCGCCTCGAGGCCCTGTGGGACCGTGGCGATCGCGGTGGCGGTCTGCGCCTCGGCGCCCATGGCGAAGATATCGCCGAGCGCATGATTGGCAGCCACCTGACCAAAGACATAGGGGTCGTCGACGAACGCCCGGAAGAAATCAACGGTATGCACCATCGCCTTACCCGGAGGGACGCGCACGACGGCCGCATCATCCGGGGCATGCAGGCCGATCAGCACATCCTCGCGCTCGACGGGTTGCAGGGCGCCCAGCGCGTTCGACAGCGTTGAGGCCCCGACCTTGGCGCCGCAACCGCCGCAGCGCATCGCGACCGCCGAAATCGCCTGGCGGGCTTCCTCGCCCTCCAGCGGCACGCGCGAGCGCGGTCCCGTCGAGCCGCTCTCCTCCATGGCGGGCAGGTCATTGAAGCGGGCCATGAAGCGGCGATCGATCCAGTCCTTGTAGCGCCAGAGCGCCCGGCCCTCGGCACCGAACGGTCCGCGCGACGCCACCGCGTACTGATCGCCAGTGCTGATCAGGGCGAGCCAGTGGCGTTGGGGTCGATAGGGAATGGGCTCGCGGTCCACCAGCGATAGTCGCAGGTTGCGGGCAAGCGGGGGTCCCTGGCGCACGGCAAAGACACCTGCTTTCTCGCGCGGGTGATTGACCATGCTGGCGACATCGCCGGCGGCGAATATATCGGGATCGGTAACGGTCTGCAGGGTATCGGTGACCTGGATAAAGCCGCTGTCGTCCAGCGCCAGTCCCGTATCCCGCAGCCAGTCAGCCCCCCCCGCCCGGGTCACCCAGACCACTTCGTCGGCCGCATGGTGCTGGCCATCAAGGGTGCTCAATCCGGTGGCGTCCACCCCCGTAACCTCAGCATTGCAGTGGACGGCGATACCGCGCTCGGCGAGGACCCGAGCGAACCGCTCGCGGACGTTCGGGGCATGCGTGGGCAGTACCGATCCGCCGCGCGTGAACAGCGTGAAAGCGAGGAGATCCGGGTCATAGCCCAGCGCCTGCAGCTCGTTGCGCAGCCGGTGGTGCATGGCGAGCAGCAGTTCGACCCCACCCGCACCGCCACCCACCACGGCGATACGCATGGGGCCCGGGTTCGTGCGCACCCGCTCAAGCAGCGCCAGCCAGCGATCGTTGAAGCGGTGGATCGGCTTGACGGCAACGGCGTGATCCGCCGCACCACCGGCATCGGCGACCCGGGGGGTCGAGCCGATATTGATTGACAGCCGATCGTAGGGGACGGCGGGACGGTCGCTACACAGGACGCGATGTCCCTCGCGATCCACGCCAGTCGCCTCAGTGCGGAAGAATCGGGCACCCGCAAATTCGGCCAGACGGCGCAGATCGATGTGGACATCGTCGTAGCTGTAATGCCCCGCCACATAGCCCGGGAGCATACCCGAGTAGGGCGTGTGGGTGTCGCGGCAGATCAGCGTCAGGCGCACGCCGGGTACCGGCTTCATGCCAAAGCGCCGCAGTACCCCGACATGGCTGTGACCGCCGCCGACGAGGATGATGTCCCGGAGGACGGGTTGCGTGGAATCCTGCATGTCGTCCTCGCTCAGGCGGCCAGGCCGCTCGCCTTTAGAAGGGGCTCGATGCTCGGCTCGCGACCGCGGAAGTGGCTGAACAGTGTCGCCGCATCCTCTGATCCGCCGCGCTCGAGGATGTTCTCGAGAAACGAACGGCCGGTGACCGGGTTGAATATCCCCTCTTCGGTAAACCGCGCGAAGGCATCGGCGGAGAGGACTTCTGCCCACTTATAGCTGTAGTAGCCCGCTGCGTAGCCGCCGGCGAAGATATGCGCGAAGCTGTTGGGGAAACGGTTGAACGCCGGCGGCTGCAGAACCGCGACCTGATCGCGGACCGCTCCGAGCAGTTCGAGGATCCGTTCGCCCTGATGACGGTCATGCTCGACGTGCAAGCGCAGATCGAACAGCGAGAACTCCAGCTGGCGGACCATCTGCATGGCGGCCTGGAAGTTTCGGGCCGCGGTCATGCGCTGGAACAGCGCCTCGGGGATCGGCTCATTGGTCTCGTGATGGCGCGCGAACAGATCCAGCGCCTCCCGTTCCCAGCACCAGTTCTCAAGGAACTGGCTGGGGAGTTCGACGGCATCCCAGGCGACTCCGTTAATGCCGGCGACGCTCGCCGCATCCACCTGGGTGAGCATGTGATGGAGGCCGTGACCGAACTCATGGAAAAGGGTTTCCACCTCGCCATGCGTGATCAGGGCCGGCTGATCGCCGACTGGCGGCGTAAAGTTGCAGGTGAGAAACGCCACCGGTGTCTGCGCCACGTCGTGATGCCGCATGCGGCCACGGGCGGTTGCCATCCAGGCCCCGCCGCGCTTGTGCGATCGCGCGTAGAGATCGGTGTAGAACTGACCGCGCAGGGCACCGTTGGCGTCGTGGATCTCGTAGAAGCGGACATCGGCGTGCCAGGTGTCGACATCCTCGCGCTCGGCGATATGGATGCCGAACAGTCGTTCCACTACCGCAAACAGACCGGCCATGACTCGATCAGCCTGAAACCAGGGCCGCAGATCCTCGGGCGAGAGCTCGAATCGGGCCTCTCGCAGACGCTCGCTGTAATAGCCCACATCCCAGGCCTGAAGTGACTCCAGACCATCGCGATCGTGGGCAAAGGCCTGGAGCGTCGCATACTCCTGTTCCGCCACTGGATGCGCCCGCCGCGCCAGATCCTCGAGGAACCCGACGACCTGTGCGGCGGAATCAGCCATTTTGGGGGCAAGCGATAGCTCGGCGTAATCGCTGAAGCCCAGCAGCTCTGCCTGTTCCTGACGCAGATCGAGGATCTCGGCCATGACCGGGTGATTGTCCCACTGGCCCGCCTGCGGGCCGGTATCCGACGCCCGTGTGGTGAAGGCTTCATAGACGCGATAGCGCAGGTCACGGTTGCTGGCGTGGGCCAGCACTGCCTGGACGATGGGCATATCGAGGCTGATCCGCCATCCGCTGATACCAGCCTGTTCGGCTTTCTGTTTCATGACGCCCAGTGCTGACGCGGGAATGCCGTCGAGGTCATCGGCCGCGTCCGTGTCCCAGGTCCAGGCGTCACTGGCATCCAGCAGGTTTTCCTGGAATCGCGCCGATAGCGCCGTGAGCCGGGCGGATATCTCCGCGTAGCGGGTCTTCGCCGCATCCTCCAGGGCGACGCCGGAGCGCTCGAAATCGCGCAGCGCATTGTCGACGGTCTGGCGCTGATCGACCGTCATCCGCTCGTGGGCCTCGCTGTCGCGCAGTGTCCGAAACGCTTCATAGAGCGCCGTGTTCTGGCCCATCTCGGTCTGGTAGGCGGATAGGGCGGGCAGGCAGGCATTATAGGCCTCGCGCAGCGCCTCACTGTTCATGACGGCGTTGAGGTGCGAGACCGGTGACCAGACCTTCTCGAGCCGGTCCTCGAGTCGCTCGAGGGGCGCGACCAGACTGTCCCAGTCGTGGTGGAGCGATGGCGCGGTCAACTCATCGATCGCCGCGCGATTGTCGGCAAGGACCTGGTCGACGGCGGGTTTGATGTGTTCGGGGCGGATCTCGGAGAAACGGGGCAGCCCGTCGGTTTCCAGCAGTGGATTGGTCATGGTGCTCCAGTGATCGGACAGGTTAGCGCTTAGGGCTCATCCTCTAGGGTAGCCCGCGGACATGTTTGTTTCGAGCGCAGCAACGCCGATCAGTTCGCCCTGGATCGATCGGCGTGACTGTCATTCTCGTGCCGATCTGTGAAAATGGTGGCTTATAGGAACGGATATCAGGAGTCCACCATGACCGATAGCGACCACGCCTATGATCTTATCTGCATCGGCGGCGGCAGCGGCGGCATCGCCACCGCCCGGCGTGCCGCGGCGCACGGCGCGCGCTGCGCCGTCATCGAGGCATCGCGTCTGGGCGGGACCTGCGTGAATGTGGGCTGTGTTCCCAAAAAGGTCATGTGGCAGGCCGCCCACAGCCGCGAGGTCATGGCACGGGCCGGCGATTATGGCTTCAGCGGCGTTGCTCCGACGCTCGACTGGGGCGCGTTGGTGAGCGCGCGGGATGCCTACATTGAGCGGCTCAATGGCATCTATGACCGTAATCTCGATAAGTCTGGGGTTGATCTGATCACCGGGCATGCGCATTTCATCGATCCGCATACCGTCGTGGTGGACGGCCAGCATTACCGAGCGGCGCGTTTCGTGATCGCAACCGGCGGCACTCCGGGTCGGCCGGGGATCCCGGGCGGCGACCTGGGCATCGACTCCGATGGTTTCTTCGAGATGACCGATCGCCCGGAAAAAGTCGCGGTGGTCGGAGCCGGTTACATTGCCGTGGAACTGGCAGGCGTCCTGCACCAGCTGGGCAGCGATGTGGAGCTGGTGATCCGGCGTGAGAAGCCGCTGCGCGGCTTTGATACAGCGATTCAGGATGCCTACGTCGAAGCGATCGGTGCGCATGGTCCAACGCTTGTGAATCATTTCACTCCAGCCGGCCTCGAGGCGGCATGGGGCGGTTATTCGCTGCATGGCACTGATGGTCGCTCGCTGGAAGGGCTCGATCAGGTGATCTGGGCTGTCGGTCGGTTACCCAATACCGATGAGCTGGGGCTCGAGGCCGCTGGCGTCGACATCGATGAATCCGGGACGATCCCGGTCGATGCCTGGCAGGCCAGCAACCAACCGCATATCTTCGCGCTCGGTGATGTGACCGATAATCCCTATCCGCTGACACCGGTGGCGATTGCGGCGGGGCGGCGGCTCGCGGACCGGGTCTGGGGGGGAGAGGCCGACCGGCATCTCGAGTATCGTGATGTCCCTACCGTGGTGTTCACGCATCCGCCCATTGGCAGCGTGGGTCTGACCGAGGCCGATGCCCGGGCCGTCCATGGTGATGCGGTCCAGGTCTATGAGACCCGCTTTGTCCCTATGGATTTCGCCCTGGCCCCGGCAGAGGCCAAGCAGCGCAGCACCATGAAGTTGGTCTGCGTGGGCGCGGAAGAGCGGGTTGTCGGCGTTCATCTGTTCGGCGTCGGCAGCGACGAGATGCTGCAGGGATTCGCCGTGGCGGTCCGCATGGGCGCGACCAAGCAGGATCTCGACGAGACGGTGGCCATTCATCCCACCAGTGCTGAGGAACTGGTCACCATGACCTGAGTCGACGGGAGTGTCGCGATGATCGAGACCTATCAAGGCACCCAACCCAGCATCCCGGCGACGGCCTGGGTCCATGACAGTGCGGTCGTGATCGGTGATGTCACGCTCCATGATTCAGTCTCGGTCTGGCCGACGGCGGTACTGCGGGGCGATGTGCACCGCATCGAGATCGGCGCCCGCAGTAATATCCAGGACGGCGTGATCGTCCACGTCGCCCATGAGGGACCGCACCAGTCCGGTCATCCGGCAATCGTCGGCGAGGCGGTGACCGTCGGCCATCGGGCAGTCATCCATGCCTGCACGATCGGTGACCGAGTCCTGGTGGGGATGGGGGCGATGGTGCTGGATGGTGCCGTGGTCGGCGACGAGGCGATTCTCGGCGCCGGTGCGCTGGTGCCGCCGGGTAAACAACTCGACGGCGGGTATCTATATCTCGGCAGCCCGGCGCGGCCCGTGCGGGCGTTGGGCAATCGCGAGCGCGAGCAGCTCGCCTATTCCGCTGATCACTACGTCCGCCTGATGGGACGTCACCGGCCCGCGGATACCTGATTGGGCCCATTCGCATCGGGCGGCCCGGTCGGCTGCGCCGCCAGTAAACGCTCAACGACCGCTGGCGTCAGCGCACAGGTTGCCAGTGTGACCATCGTCATGGCGCCGTACAGCGTTGGTGGGACCACCTCCGAGCCGTAGCGTCCGGCCTGATCAACGATCACCATTGCGATCTCTGCCCGCGGCACCATGCTCACCGCGATAACCAGTGCGCTGCCGCGGGGCGCCACGAGCCGGGCCGGCAACGCGGTTCCGATGACCTTGCCGAGCACTGCCGCCACCAGTAAGAGACCGCCAGCGCCCAGCGCGCCGGTCAGGGCAGCCGGTTCGAGCTTAAGCCCGATGCCGATGAAGAAAAACGGCGAGAGGAAGTCGTAGAGCACGATATAGGCGCGGTCCCGATGGATTCGCCGCGGCGCCTTGCTGAACATCAGGCCGGCGAACAGGGCACCGATCGCCAGCGAAAAGCCGAGCATGCCCGCGAGTGCTGCAATGAGGCTGCCCATCGCGACCACGATCAGCATTCGCGCCGGAGCGCGTTCATGTTGAACGAGTGCCCGCGTGAGCGGTGGCTCCAGCCAACGGGCGAAGATGTAGCAACCGGCCGCGAATGCCGCGAGACTCGTCAAAAGCCCCGCACCGGTGGTGAGTACGCCACCCCAGGCTACGCCGTTACCGGCGGTCAGCGTCGGGATGATGCCAAGCAGAAGCGCCATCAGGACAACGCCCGAGATATCGTCGAGTTCGGCGACATCGAGCACCAGAGAGCCCTGTTCGCTACCGAGCGCGCCCGCTGCCTGCCAGGGCGGCAGGGCAACGCCAATGCTGGTGGCAGTCAGGGCGACGCCGGCGACCAGCGAGGGAACCATATCGAACCCGATCCAACGGGCGGCGTAGTAGCCGACGCCGCCCGAGACGATCACGCTGATCAGCCAGATCACGCTCGCGCCGGGCAGTTTCGCAAGGAGGCGTTGGGGGTTGCTGCCCAGACCTACCCGGAACAGCAGGGCGACGAGCCCGAGGGCGGCGAGTAGATCGAAGGCGCCGCGCACAGCCGGGTCCATGATCGGAATGACGTCGTGACTCAGACGCAGCCCCAGTCCAATCAGGATATAGCCGACCAGGGCGGGAAACCTCAGCTGGGCGCAGAGGTGGCGCAGCAGGATGGCGAGCAGCGTAACGCCGCCCACCAGCAGGACCATGACTGAATCCGGGGTCGCACTCGCCTCGACCATCGGTGCGGCTCAGGGCCGGGTGTCGTTACGCAGTGCCTCGATCACCGGTGCCGTGCTGGGCCGGATTCCACGCCACAGCTCGAACGCGGCCGCGGCCTGCTCTATCAGCATGCCGAGCCCATCGCGGGTGCGGAATGCCCCGTTATGCTCGGCCCAGCGCAGGAACGGCGTGGGCTCGGCGCCGTAGAGCATATCGAAGGCCGTCGCGCCGTCGGCGACGATACTCGACGGCAGCATCGGGACATCGCCCTCAAGCCCGCTGGACGTGGCATTGATCACCACCTCGAAGCGCTCACCCGTCAGATCATCAAGGCCGCAGCTGTCGACGGCGCCGACATTGGCGAAGGCCTGTGCAAGCGTGTGCGCCCGCTCCGCGGTGCGATTGGCCACCACCAGGCTGGCAGGGTTTTCGTTCAGCAGTGGGGCGAGGACGCCGCTGGCGGCACCGCCGGCACCGATGATCAGGATGCGCTTGCCGGCCAGACCAACGCCGAGGTTGTTGCGCAGATCGTTGATCAGGCCCTCGCCATCAGTGTTATCAGCATAGATGGCGTCGCCGAAGATCAGGGTGTTGGCGGCACCGGCCCGCTCGGCACGATCGCTGCGCTGATCCGCCAGTGACCAGGCTTCTTCCTTGAATGGCACGGTGACGTTGGCGCCATGGGCGCCCTCCGCGCGGAACGCCGCGATGGCGTCGGCGAAGCCATCGAGCGGCGGTTCACGCCGGGTGTATTCGAGTTGCTGCGCTGTCTCCTGGGCAAAAAGCTCGTGGATGCGGGGCGAGAGTGAATGACCGACGGGATGACCGAAAACGGCATAGAAATCCATGGTGACCTCCGATGGGCGGGATTGTCAGCGCTCGGCCAACCAGCCGGCGACATCCCGCGCGAAATAAGTGAGGATGGCATTCGCACCGGCCCGTTTGAAACCGAGCAGTGCCTCCATGACACAGGCCTGGCGGTCCAGCCAGCCGTTATCGAAAGCGGCGTTCAGCATGGCGTACTCGCCGCTGACTTGGTAGGCGAATGTCGGTACATCAAAGCGCTCGCGAACCCGTCGGATGACGTCGAGGTAGGGCATGGCGGGCTTGATCATCACCATGTCCGCGCCCTCCGAGAGATCGAGTCCAACCTCGTGCAGCGCTTCGCGACCATTGCCGGGATCCATCTGATAGGTGCGCTTGTCGCCGCCGCCCAGGTTGCCGGCGGAGCCGACCGCATCACGGAAGGGCCCGTAGAATGCCGAGGCATACTTCGCGGCATAGGCGAGGATCCGGGTCTCGGTGTGGCCGTCGGCCTCCAGCGCCCGGCGGATGGCCCCGACCCGGCCGTCCATCATGTCCGACGGGGCGACGATGTCAGCGCCTGCCGCTGCATGCGAGAGCGCCTGACTGACCAGGGCGTCGAGGGTGATGTCGTTGGCGACATAGCCGTCTGCATCGAGGAGGCCGTCCTGACCATGGATGGTGAACGGATCGAGGGCGACATCGGTGACCACCGCGATATCGGGGGTGTGGTCCTTGATCGCGCGGACCGCTCGCTGAGCGAGCCCGTCCGGATTCCAGGCCTCCGCCGCATCGGCGCTCTTGGCGTTGGCGGGTGTCACCGGGAATAACGCGATGGCGGGAATCCCCAGGGCCGCGAGATGTGCCGCCTCGGCCTGGAGCCGATCAATAGTGAGTCGCTCGACGCCGGGCATCGAGGGCACCGGCTCGCTGCGGTCATGCCCGTCGATGACGAACAGTGGCTGGATCAGGTCGTTGACCGACAGCTGGTTCTCGCGCACCAGTCGTCGGGTGGCGTCATCCCGGCGCAAGCGGCGCGGACGGGTAGTGGGATAGCTCGGGCCGTTGGACGGTTGATTGCTCACGGTTGAATCCCTCCTTTCGTCGGGGGCTCAGCCAGTCGGATGATCGGGCAGTCGGGCAGTCGCCCAGTCGAGCACCCGCCGCACCCGTGGCGCGGTAATGCGGTAGGCCGTCTGCTGGTCCACCCAGCGCCACTCGTGGTGCTCGGGCGTGCCCAGATCCGGGGCGATGCCGAGGACCACCTCACGGGTGGGTGTCTCTGCCAGGTAATAACGCGCGACTTTACCGCGCGCATAAGGGCCGGTCTCGGTGAAGTCATCTCCCCAGTTGAAGTGAAGCTCAGTGATGCCGGTTTCTTCGGCGACTTCACGGCGGGCGGCCTCGAGGGGGGTTTCGCCGGTCTCGGTGCCGCCCTTGGGGAAATCCCAGTACTGATACGCGCGCAGTAGGAGGAACCGCCAGGCGGCATTTTCGGCGCGGACCAGAACCACGCCGGCGGAGAGTATGCGGGGATTCTGCCTAGTCATGCCACGCCGGGCTCAGCGAGCGGACGGCATCGACCATGGCTTTGACATGTTCCGGGGGGATCTGGGGATGCACGCCGTGACCGAGATTGAAGACATGACCACTACCGGAGCCGAACTCCCGCAGTACCCGTTCAACCTCGCGATGGATGACCTCGGGACGCGCGTACAGGATGCTCGGATCGAGATTGCCCTGCAGGGCCACGCGATCGCCCACCCGGCGCCGCGCTTCGTCCATTGACAGCGTCCAGTCGATGCCCAGCGCGTCGGCACCGCTTTCGGCGATGGTCTCGAGCCAGATACCACCGCCTTTGGTAAAGAAGATGACCGGTACGCGCCGGCCCTCACGGTTGCGGATCAGACCGTCAATGATCTGCTGGGCGTACCGGAGCGAGAACTGCGGATAGGCGTCGTGAGCGAGCGATCCACCCCAGGTATCGAAGATCATGACGGCCTGGGCACCCGCCTCGATCTGGGCGTTGAGATAGGCGGTGACCGCCCGCGCGGTCTTATCCAGCAGCCGCTCCATGACCGCCGGCTGATCATAGGCGAGTGCCTTGATATGCCGGAAGTCCTTGCTGCTGCCGCCCTCGACCATGTAGGTCGCGAGGGTCCACGGACTGCCGGCGAAACCGATCAGTGGAACGCGGCCCCGCAGCTCCCGCCGTACGCGGCTGAGCGCATCGGTCACGTAGCGCAGTTCGCTGTCCACATCCGGGATCGGCAGACGATCGACGGTCGCCGCATCGCGGACGGTGTGCTCGAAGCGCGGCCCTTCGCCCGGCTCGAAATAAAGGCCAAGGCCCATGGCATCGGGCACCGTGAGGATGTCAGAGAATAGGATGGCCGCATCCAGATCGAACCGCCGCAGAGGCTGGAGCGTGACCTCGCAGGCCAGCTCCGGGTTGCGGCAGAGATTCATGAAGCTACCGGCCTCTTCGCGGATCTGCCGATACTCCGGCAGGTAACGTCCGGCCTGACGCATGATCCACACCGGTGTGCGATCCACCGGTTCCCGGACCAGTGCCCGAAGCAGACGGTCGTTATCGAGCTCACTCATCGGACATGACCGCCTTACACGCCCATGTAGGCGAGGATGCCCTTGGCGGCCTCGCGGCCTTCATAGACGGCTGTGACCACCAGGTCCGATCCGCGCACCATATCGCCGCCCGCGAACACGTTGGGATTGTCGGTCTGGAAGGGGTGCTTGCCGCCTTTTTTAACGCGGACCCGCTCCCGCTCATCGACCCCGATGCCGTGATCATCGAACCACTCGGGGGGGCTGGGACGAAAGCCGAATGCCATGATCACTCGATCGGCCGGGATGATTTCCTCACTATCGGGCACCGTCTCCGGGCGTCGGCGACCGCGCTCGTCGGGAGCACCAAGGCGTGTGGTGACGACCTTGACGCCCTCGACCCGGCCGTCACCAACGATTTCCGCCGGCTGGCGGTTGAACTGGAAGTCGACGCCCTCTTCGCGAGCGTTGTAAACCTCCCGCCGGGAGCCCGGCATGTTCTCCTCGTCACGCCGATAGGCGCAGGTGACGCTGGTGGCGCCCTGGCGCAGCGCGGTCCGGTTACAGTCCATCGCGGTATCGCCACCGCCCAGCACCACGACCCGTTGGTCGGCCATGTCAATGAACTCATCGGGGCTCTTCTCGAAGCCCATGATGCGGTTCACGTTGGAGACCAGGTAGGGCAGTGACTCATAGACGCCCGGCATGTCCTCGCCGGGAAAACCGCCGCGCATGTAGGTATAGGTGCCCATGCCGAGGAAGACCGCGTCAAACTCGCGCTCGAGCGCCTCGTAGCTGATGTCGGTGCCGACATCGACGCCGAGGCGGAACTCTACGCCCATGTACTCCATGATCTCGCGGCGCTTGGCGATCACTTCCTTTTCCAGCTTGAACGAGGGGATGCCGAAGGTCAGCAGCCCACCGATCTCGGGGTAGCGATCGAAAACCACCGCTTCGACGCCGTTGCGCACGAGGATGTCGGCGGCGCCCAGACCCGCGGGACCGGCCCCGATGACGGCGACGCGCCGACCGGTGGCGACAATCCCGGTCATATCAGGGCGCCAGCCCTGCTTGAACGCCTCGTCGGTGATGTATTTCTCCACCGATCCGATGGTGACGGCGCCGAAGCCGTCATTCAGTGTGCAGGCGCCCTCGCAGAGCCGGTCCTGGGGGCAGACGCGGCCACAGACCTCGGGCAGCGTGTTCGTCTTGTGCGATAGCTCGGCCGCCTCAAACAGATTGCCCTCGGCGATTAGCTTGAGCCAGTTGGGAATGTAGTTGTGGACCGGGCATTTCCATTCGCAGTACGGGTTGCCGCACTCCACGCAGCGGTCCGCCTGGGCGGCCGCATGCTCGGTGCTGAAGTCACCGTAGATCTCGGTGAATTTCTGGACCCTTGCCCGGGCCGGCTCTTTCTCGGTGTCCTGCCGGGGGACGTCGATAAACTGAAAGTAGTTACCCATAGCTCTCTCAGGCTGCCTGTCGCAGCGTGCTCAGTACTTCGTTGATGTCAGCAGCCCGCGGCTTGACCAGCCAGAAACAGCCGACGTAATCCCGGAAATTATCGAGGATCTCCTGACCCCAGGGCGATCCCGTCTCGTCGATATACTCAGCGATGGTATCGCGCAGGAATTCCCGGTGGGCGGTCATCGGCTCGGTCTGGACGCGCCGGATATCGATCAGCTCATGGTTGTAGCGGTCGACGAACTGGTTATCCATGTCGAGCACGAAGGCGATGCCGCCGGTCATGCCCGCCCCGAAATTGAGTCCGGTGGACCCGAGTACACAGACGACACCGTCGGTCATGTACTCACAGCCGTGATCGCCGACGCCTTCCACGACGGCGTGCGCCCCGGAGTTCCGGACCGCGAACCGTTCACCCGCCAGTCCGGCCGCGAACAGCTTGCCACCGGTGGCGCCGTAGAGGCAGGTGTTGCCGATGATGGTGGTGTCCTGACTCGCGAAACCACTGACCTTCGGCGGACGGATGATCAGCTTGCCACCGGCCATGCCCTTGCCGACATAGTCGTTGGCGTCGCCGTCGAGGTACATGTTCAGGCCACCCGCATTCCAGACACCGAAGCTCTGCCCGGCGCTGCCGGACAGATGCAGTCGGACGGGCGAGCCGCTCATGCCCAGGTTGCCGTGGCGGACCGCGATCTCGCCGGACAGCCGCGCACCGATGGAGCGGTCGTCGTTGCGCACTGCATACTCGAAGTCACCGCCTGATGCGGACTCGATGGCCGGCAGGGCGTCGGCCACCATGCGCTCGGCAAGCTCGCCACGGTCGAACGGCACATTGCTGGGTGTGATGCAGTGCGTGGGCTTGTCCGGATCGAGTCCGCCGTCGGAGAGGATCGGCGAGAGATCGAGCTTCGCCTGGCGTGAGGTCTCGGGGGCGCGCTGCTCGAGCAGATCGACCCGGCCGATCAGTTCCTCGAGCGAGCGGATCCCCAGCCGCGCCATCCACTCCCGTGTCTCCATCGCCACGAAGGTGAAGTAGTTGGCGACCCGCTCGGGCGTGCCGATGAAATGCTTGGTGCGCAGGACTTTCTCCTGCGTCGCCACGCCGGTCGGGCAGTTGTTGAGGTGGCAGACGCGCAGGTACTTGCAGCCCATCGCGATCATCGGCGCGGTGCCAAAGCCGAAGCTCTCGGCCCCCATGATGGCCGCCTTGATCACGTCGAGCCCGGTCTTGAGCCCGCCATCGGTCTGCAGCCGGATCTTGCCGCGTAGATCATTGGCGCGCAGCGTCTGATGGGTTTCAGTGAGACCCAGCTCCCAGGGCGTTCCGGCGTACTTGACCGAGGTCAGCGGGCTGGCGCCGGTGCCGCCGTCATGGCCGGCAATGGTGATCAGGTCGGCATACGCCTTGGCCACGCCGGCCGCCACGGTGCCCACACCGGGCGCCGCCACCAGCTTCACCGAGACGAGCGCCTGGGGATTGACCTGCTTGAGGTCGTAGATCAGCTGAGCGAGGTCCTCAATGGAGTAGATGTCGTGATGCGGCGGCGGCGAGATCAGCGCCACGCCGGGCTTCGAGTAGCGCAGCCGGGCGATCATCTCGTTGACCTTATGACCGGGCAGCTGTCCGCCCTCGCCGGGCTTGGCGCCCTGCGCGACCTTGATCTGCAGCACCTCGGCGTTGCGCAGGTAATGCGGCGTGACGCCGAACCGGCCCGAGGCGACCTGCTTGATCTTGGACATCCGCTCGTTGCCGAAGCGGTGGGCATCCTCGCCCCCCTCGCCGGAGTTGGAACGCCCGCCGAGCCGGTTCATGGCGATCGACAGGGCCTCATGGGCCTCGGGCGAGATCGCGCCCAATGACATCCCGGCCGAGTCGAAGCGGCGGATGATGTTCTCGAGCGGCTCGACCTCATCGAGCGGGATCGCTGTCCGGTCTGTGACCTGGAACAGATCGCGCATGGCGGCCACCGGGCGTGTGTTCACCGTTTCGGCATAGGCCTGGTAGCGCTCGTAATCGCCGGTGTAGGCGGCCTCCTGCAGGGCGGCCACTACATCGGGGTTGTAGGCGTGGTATTCACCGCCATGGACATACTTGAGCAGCCCGCCCTGGGCGAGGGGCACGCTGGCCCGCCAGGCCTGTTCGTGGAGACTGCGCTGGTCTTCCTCGAGGTCCGCGAAATCCGCGCCCTGGATGCGTGAAGTGGTGCCGGTGAAGCACAGGTCCACCACACTGTCACCCAGGCCGACAATCTCGAAGAGCTGGGCACCGCGATAGCTGGTGATCGTCGAGATGCCCATCTTCGAGAGGATCTTGTAGAGCCCCTTGTTCAGGCCCTTGCGGTAGTTGCGCAGCAGGTCCGGGAGCTCGGCACCCTTGATCTCGCCGGTACGCAGCTGATCCTGCACCACCTCGAAGGCCAGATATGGGTAGACCGCCGTCGCGCCGTAACCGATCAGCACCGCGCACTCGTGGCTGTTGAGGGCCGTGCCGGTCTCCACCACCAGGTTGGTGTCGCAGCGCAGACCGGTGCGCACCAGGTGATGGTGAACCGCACCGGTGGCGAGCAGTGCGTGCACCGGGATGCGATCGCGGGAAAGCTCGCGGTCGGAGAGCACCAGCAGCGTGGCACCGCCGCGGACGGCCTCGGCCGCCTCGTCGCGGATGGCGTGAATGGCCGCCTCCAGCGAACCGTCCGTGGCAAATCCAAGGTCGATGTGGTGGACGCGCTCGCCGTCGCGGTGCTCCTCGATCAGGCCGAGAAACTTGCCGTCGGAGAGGATCGGCGAGTCGAGCACCAGGCGCCGGGCATGGTCCTCGACCTCTTCGAAGAGGTTCTTCTCGGGGCCGAATACGGTCTCGAGCGACATCACGATCTGCTCGCGCAGCGGGTCGATCGCCGGGTTGGTCACCTGGGCGAACTGCTGGCGGAAGTTGTCATATAACGGCCGCACCTGGCGCGAGAGCACCGGCATCGGCGTGTCGTCGCCCATGGAGCCGACCGCCTCCTGGCCGCCCTGGGCCAGGGCGCGGGTGACGATGTCACGCTCCTCGAAGGTCACGCCGAACTGCTTCTGATAGGCGTCCAGCTGATCACCGATGCGCGACTCGCGCGGATCGCCGGCGCCGTCCACCGAGGGCACATCGCGGGAGTGCTCGGCCAGCCAGCGCTTGTAGGGCGCGCGGTTCTTGAGCCGCTCGTCGACGTCTTCAGGCAGGATCAGGTTGCCGGTCTCGGTGTCCGCCGCGAGCATTTCACCGGGCTTGAGCCGGCCCTTTTCGACCACCTGATCGGGGTCGTAGTCCCAGACGCCCACTTCGGAGGCCAGCGTGATGTGCCGATCCTTGGTGATCACCCAGCGCGCCGGGCGCAGGCCATTGCGGTCGAGCGCGCAGGCGGCGTGCCGGCCGTCGGTCAGAACGATGCCGGCGGGCCCGTCCCAGGGCTCGATATGCTGGGAGTGGAATTCATAGAACGCGCGCAGATCGGGATCCATGGTCTCGACATTCTGCCAGGCCGGCGGCATCAGCAGGCGCAGGGCGCGGAAGATGTCCATGCCACCGGTAATCAGCACGTCGAGCATGTTGTCGAGGCTCGAGGAATCCGAACCGGTGAGATTGACCAGCGGCTGGATCGCCTCGATGTCGGGCAGCAGTGGGGTGCTGAACCGATAGGCCCGGGCGAGGGCCCAGTTGCGGTTACCCTGGATGGTGTTGATCTCGCCGTTATGGGCGAGATACCGGAACGGCTGGGCCAGCCGCCACTGCGGCAGGGTGTTGGTCGAAAAGCGCTGGTGGAAGACCGCCAGCGAGGTCTCGAGGGCGGGATCCTGCAGGTCTTTGTAGAACACCGGCAGGTTCTCCGGCATGACCAGACCCTTATAGGAGAGCACGCGCGCTGACAGGCTTGGAATATAGAAGGCCGGATCAACGCCATCCAGCGCCTTCTCGGCACGCCGGCGCGCCATGAACAGGCGGCGCTCGAACTCCGACTCTTCCATGTCGTCAGGGGTGTTGACGAACACCTGGGCGATCTCCGGCAGGGTCTCCAGCGCCTGTTCGCCACAGGCGCTGGTATCCACCGGCACCTCCCGCCATCCGGCGGCGGGCACCTCGTAGTGGGCGAGCGCATGCTCGAGCACGGATCGGGCATGACGGCCCGTCGCCTCGTCACGGGACAGGAAGACGCAGCCGGTCGCGAATCGATCATTCAGCGCGATGCCCTGATCGGCGGCCGCCTGGCGCATGAAGGCGATCGGCGGTTTGATCAGCAGACCGCAGCCATCACCACTCTTGCCATCGGCGGCGACCGCGCCGCGATGCGTCAGCCGCGCCAGCGCGGAAATGGCCGTTTCCAGTAGCCAGTGGCTGGGCTGGCCGTCCATATGCGCGATCAGGCCAAAACCGCAGTTGTCTCGCTCGAACTCGGGCCGATATAGCGTCGGGCCGTTAAAGGGTAGTTGCTCCACGCGAACTGCCTCTCTGTTATTGGCTGGGATTGGGCGTTTTCATCCGTTCGGATCCTGTCGGGACGGGATGTCGTCAACGCCTCCGGCGGCGCCAGCGTTTGACGTCCTCAATCAGTCTGCGACTTCCATGTCAGCGGGCAAATGATTAGACAATATAGCGCGGGCGCCGTTTTGCGGCAATCTCAGGTAAGTTTCCTCGGGTCCGTGAGACGCTCGTATTCTTCGAGGGCAAAGCGATCTGTCATGCCCGCGATGTAGTCGGCGATCACTCGTGCCCGACCGCGTTCGCTCTCCGGCGAAGACTGATCTGCTGCGCTTGTCCGGAATCCGGGGGGCAGTAGCTGGCCATCATTCATGAAGCGCTGGAACAGGGCGCGAATGACATGATCCGCCTTCGTGGTCATACGGTGGACGCGATAGTGCCGATAGAGATTTTCCATCAGATGGTCCTTGAGGGCGCGGTGTCGGGCATACATGCCAGGACTGAACCCGATCAGTGGTTGTTGCAGGGCGCGGACCGCTGCCGGGCTGTCCGGTCCGGCCTGATCGATGCGCTCGCGACTGGTCGCCAGGAGGTCGTTGACCTGACCAGCGATCAGCTCGCGGACTATCCGATAGACCCGCCGACGGCCGCCAAGTTTCGGGTGTCCGGCCTCGACCTGCCGGTACAGTGTGTCGATCCATTCCACGCCGCGCAGCGCATCCAGGTCCAGCAGCCCGGCGCGCAGGCCGTCATCGACGTCGTGGCTGTTGTAGGCGATTTCATCGGCGATATTGGTGAGCTGCGCCTCCAGCGCCGGCTGGGTGCCATCGAGAAAGCGCTGCCCGACCGCGCCAAGCCGTTCGGCGTTGGCCAGTGGGCAACGTTTGACGAGCCCTTCCCGGGTCTCGAAAGTAAGGTTGAGACCGTCATGATCCGGATAGCGGGCCTCGAGCTGGTCCACCACGCGGAGTGACTGCAGATTGTGCTCGAACCCGCCGTAATCGGTCATGCAGTCATTGAGTGCTGCCTGTCCAGCGTGACCGAAAGGGGTATGACCGAGGTCATGTGCCAATGCAATCGCCTCGGTGAGGTCCTCATTGAGGCCCAGTGCCCGGGCGATTGTCCGCGCGATCTGCGCCACCTCCAGACTGTGGGTGAGGCGGGTCCGGAACAGATCGCCCTCGTGATTCACGAACACCTGCGTCTTGTACTCCAGGCGTCGGAAGGCCGAACTGTGGATAATCCGATCGCGGTCGCGCTGGAAGGCGTTGCGCAGGTCCGGTCGGGTGTCCTCATGGAGGCGGCCACGACTCGTGGATGGACGGCAGGCATAGGGCGCGAGGCCCAGGGGATCCTGGGTCGGGTCATTCATGGCCGACGGCCTCCAGCGTTGCCTCGAGTGCGCGGGGATCGTAATCTGCGGTGACGGTCGCATCCCCCAGGTTGCGTAACAACACCAGCCGAAGCTCGCCGTTGCGGTTTTTCTTGTCCCGGGCCATGAATTCGCGGAACCGGGCCGGGCCGATATCGTCCGGTGCCCGTATCGGCAGTCCGGCGCGTTCGACCAATGTGATCGCGCGGTCACGCTGGGCAGCGCTGATCCATCCGAGGCGGGCCGACATCCGGGCTGCCATGCACATGCCCGCGGCGATCGCCTCGCCATGCAGCCAGTCACCATAACCCCGGGCGCCCTCGATGGCATGGCCGAAGGTATGACCGAGGTTGAGTAGCGCCCGTTCGCCCGACTCGCGCTCGTCGGCGGCGACGATCGCCGCCTTGTTGCGACAGCAGCGCTCGATGATGAATGCCATCGCCGCTGGATCACGGGCCATCGCTGCGTCGATATGCGCCTCGAGCCAGTCGAGGAAATCGCGATCGCCGAGCAGTGCGTATTTAATAACCTCCGCCATACCGGCGCGGAGCTCCCGATCGGGGAGTGTGTCGAGCACCGCCAGATCGGCAATGACTGCACGTGGCTGGTGGAAGGCACCGATCATGTTCTTGCCGCGGGGATGATTAACGCCCGTCTTACCGCCGACTGACGAGTCCACCATCGCCAGCAGCGTCGTCGGCACCTGTACGAAATCGACGCCGCGCTGGTAGGTCGCGGCGACGAAACCGGCAAGATCGCCGATGACTCCCCCACCCAGGGCGATGACCTGACAGTCACGGCTCAGGCCGTTGACCAGCATCGTGTCAAAGACCGGCAGCATCGATTCGAGTCGTTTCTCGTGTTCGCCGTCCGGCAGACAGGCGCTCGCGAATCGCCGGGCGGCAAACGCCGATTCCAGTCGCTCCAGATAGAGCGGGCCAACGGTTTCGTTGCTGACTGCCATGACTTCGTCGGCGCTGACGCAGTCGCGTAACAGCTCGCGGTCATCCAGTAGGCCACGACCAATGACAATCAAATAGCGGCGCTCGCCGAGCGCGACCTCCACGCGGCGGGGTTCATCCTTCATGGGAGAGCTCCGTTTTCAGCAGTCGCTGGGCGAGTCGCTCGGCGATCCGCTCCGGCGAACCATCTTCTGTATCGATACTGATGTCGGCCAGCGCCTCGTAGAGTGGGGCCCGTTCCGCGAGGATCGCGCGCAAACGGCCCGCCGGGTCTTCGTCGCGTAGCAGCGGGCGGTTGCTGTGGCGTATTCGGGCAAGCTGCGCGGGTACGCTGGCCCGCAGATACACGACCTGACCGCGCTCGCTGAGGTGGCGGCGGTTATCGGCATCGAGGATGGCGCCGCCGCCGGTGGCGAGGAGGATGCCGGACTGCTGGGTCAGGCTGTCGAGTAACTCCGCCTCCCGGCGCCGGAAGCCGGCCTCACCCTCGATATCGAAAATGCGTGGGATATCCACTCCGGTCCGCGCCTCGATCGCGGCATCCAGATCCACGAACGATAGACGCAGCCGCGCCGCCAGGCGCCGGCCGATCGTGCTCTTACCCGCGCCCATCGGGCCGATGAGGAATACGCGCTTGGTCATGGTCATGGTCATGGTGCAGAGTCTATCGTTTTTGTCCCGGTGGTCGTGGCATCGAGGATGCGGGGCGTGACGAAGATCAGCAATTCACTGCGATCATTGACGCTGGAGCGGCGCTGGAACAGCCCGCCGACAAGCGGTAGTTCGGAGAGCACCGGGATCCGGCTGACCCCCTCGCGCCGGGTCTGCTCAAACACGCCGCCCAGCACCACCGTCTCGCCATCGGCGACGAGGACATGCGTGCGCACTGCCTGGGTATTGATCGCTGGGCCCTCCGGGGTTTCCTCGCCGCGACTGTCCTGATTGATTTCAAGCGCGAGCTGTACCTCGCCATCGGGCGTGATCTGTGGGGTGACCACCAGCCCCAGTACGGCCTCACGGAACGCGATGCTGGTGGCGCCGCTGGAGGTGGCCTGCTCGAACGGGATCTGGACACCCTGCTTGATCGCGGCCTCCCGATGGCTGGCGGTGACCACCCGTGGACTGGAGATGATCTCACCCTCATTCTCGCTCTCCATTGCCGAGAGCTCGAGTTCGAGCAGATAGCTGCCGATCTTGCCGATCGCGACCCCGGCGCCTCCAGCCGCATTGCCGACGGGCAGGTCCACCATCAGGCCATCCTCGTCGAGCGTGCCACCCGTTTCGATGGTGGTGTCGCCGGTCCGGTTCTGCCGCTGGGCGTTGAAGCGCACCCCGATTTCATCACTGAAGTCATCACTGGCGATCACGATGCGTGCCTCGATGAGGACCTGCTGGACGGGTACGTCGAGCCGTTCGACCAGCCTCCGGGTACGAGCGATGGCGGATTCGCTGCCGCTGATGATCAGGGTGTTGGTGCGCGGATCGACGCGGGTCTGTGCGTTTTCGAGCAGGCGGGCGAGCTCGTTGGCGTCGGCGTATTGAATCGGTATGAACACGGTCCGTGCCGTCGTGGTAGCGGTGGTGATGGGATCGTCGGTGGCTGTGGGGCCATTGATGGCCTCTACCTGCCGTCTGACCTCCGGGAGGGTCACGTCCTCCACATCCAGGCGGATGGGCTCGTCGGCGACGGCCGATCCAGCCATGACCCCTGTCAGGATGGCGAGTACTGCCCGATATTGTATGCCGATGGTCTGCATCCGCTAGTCTCCTGTCCCCTCGGTGCCTGAATGGCGGTGAATGATGCGTGGCCGGCCGCCGCGATCTGATCTCACCGGTTCAAGCGTGATGGCCTGGGGCCGGATTCGGGTCAGGCGTCCAATACCGGGTACGGGGTCACCGACGCGCGAGCGGTGGAGCTGGCCGTTGTGATCCCGGATCAGCGCCCACTGCGCATCGCCCCGCATGATCCGGCCTAGATAGGCGACATCATGGGGATCGGCCGACGTGGTGCCGATCGCTGGATGAAAGGGATCGCGGCGTAACGGCGTCGGGACAGTCATGGTATCGACCGCTCCGGCCGCCTGCGTCCAGCCGCTGTCAGCGTCAACCGTCGCGGCGTCGCCGCCTGGATTGGGTTGCCAGTGGCCATTCAGGCTGACCCCCATCGTGAGCTGTCGCCGATCATGCTCGGCCTCTACCTGGTCAAGCGCCAGGCCGGTTGCTGTGACCGCCCGCGTCGTAGCGTCGATCGCGGTCAGCAAGCGCACCAGCGCCTCCCATCGCCCCTGTACGCGGACGGTGATCGCCTGATGGCGGTAGCCGGGTGTCTCGCCGGTTTCACCCGGCGCGATATCGATGATCCTGACATCGCGGTCGGCGGCCAGCGCGGTGAGGTGGCTGATCAGTCCGGATTCATCGGGTTGGCCTGGCAGTCGCATGGGATGCTGGCTGACCGCCTCACTGAGGGTCTCGAGGGCCCTACGCTGCTCCGCCAGTCCCGCTGCCGTGCGCTGATGGGCTGCGAGACGCTGACTTAGCGCGTCGTTGCCCGGTTCGATGGCGCCACGCTTGGACAGCGCCGGTTGCAGGGTGATGAACCAGCCAATGGTCAGGCCCAGAATCAGCGCCATGACTGTGCGCTTGAGTGTCTCAGCGATCATGGTCGGATAACGCAGTGGGTCGGCGGTTGAGTACCAATCGGAATCGCTGCCCCGGTGCTGATTCGAGGGGATGGTTGCTGAGACGATGGACACGGAATGCGGCGAAGCCCGGCTCGGCGCGGAGCGCATCGATGAGTGTCGGAATGGCTGCTGACCGTGAGCTCCGGCCCTCAATCACAAGCTTGTTGGGCCGTTGTTCGAGCCGGATGAGCGAGATCGGCAACGGCAGCGCGGCCATCACGCCGGTCAGTGCATCGACGGCTTGGGTTCGCCGCTGCTGGAGCCGATCCATTGCTGACTGCCGGGCATTGAGGCGATCGATCTCCTGATCGAAGCGCTGGGCGCGTTCGACATCCGCTTCGAGGGCCGCGATGCGAGCCTTTAGTCCACTCTGGCGGTCGCGCTCGGCCAGGTTGCGGTCAGTGACCGGCGCCGCTATTGCGACCATGATCATCAGGCCGGCAAGTACCGCGAATACCGTGATCAGTCGCAGGCGTTGGCGCTGGCGGCGCGCCTGCGTCTCCCGCCAGGGCAGGAGATTAACGCCAATGGGCATTCGGATCTCCGGCATGAAGGGCAAGGCCCATGGCGGTCAGTAGCCGGGGTAGCGACCGGCTCAGTTCACTGACGTCGACCGTCTCGGCAATGTCGAGTGCGTGCAAGGGGTCAATACGCCGGCAGCGCATCACCAGGCGTTGGTCCAGTGCAGCGGCCAGTTGCGGGCTGCTGCCGCCGCCAGTCAGGCTCAGAACACCCGGCGCGCGGGCGTCTGGACTCCCGTGGTGCATGGCCATTGCCTGCTCAATGACCCGCAGACAATCGTTGTCATCCGCCCCGGCGCCGAGGGCGTGATCCTGGCGGTAGTGGATGCGCTGGCGATCGAAGATGGTCAGATGGAGTCGCGTGCCGACATCCAGGAGGGCGACCGGTGCGCTGTCCGGACCGGAATGCAGCTGGGTATCGGCGAGCGCGGCCCGGGCGATGGCATGGGAGTCGAGATCAACGAGCCGGCACTCTAGATCGGAGGTCTCCAGCTGTCTGCGCCGCCGTGTCAGTGCCTCGGCGCGCGCCGCGACCACCCGGACCGGTTGCTTGCCACGATCGGCGTCGAGCGCGAGTCGCCGGAAATCGCAGGCAAGCTCATGATGGGGCTGTTTCAGCGACGCTTCGATATCGAGGCTGACCCGGATGCGCAGGGCTTTCTCCTCGAGCTCTGTCGGGACCTCGATCACGCGGGTGATGGCCTCTTCATCGGGCAGGGCGGTCGCGGCAGCGCGGGCACCCGGTGCCGCCGTGCGCACCGCACGCTTGATGGCGGCGGTGAGCGCCCCGTCAAGCGCTGCAGGGTCTGCAGGCGCCGGAGCGGTACTGATCGGCTCAATGGCGAAGCCGCTGATCACGGGCCTTTCGCCGCTCCGCCTCATACCCACGGCCTTGATCGCCGTGGTGCCCAGGTCGATCCCCACCGTTGGGGGATGGTATGGGTGGATCAGGCGCATCCGCTCACCGCCTCCGGTCGTTTTCGGGGCGGCAGCTGTCCGTGCTGGTGATATACTCGCCATCAGTCGGTTTGCTGTGTACAAGAAGGTTCATGTCGGTCATCGCTCGGCGGTTATTGCAATTATTCGCGGGTCTGGCGTCGCTCGGGCTTCTGGCGATCGGGGCGTTTGTGATCGCCTATATCGTGCTTGCCCCGGGGCTTCCCAGTGTCGAGTCGGTGCGGAATGTCGAGCTCCAGGTGCCGATGCGGATCTACACAGCCGAGGGCGAACTCATCGAGGAATTCGGCCAGATCCGTCGTACGCCGGTCTCGCTTGACGAGATTCCCCCGACGATGATTAAGGCCTTCATCGCGGCTGAAGACCAGCGTTTCTACCAACACCCTGGTGTCGATTATGAAGGGATTGCCCGGGCGGTCTGGTACCTGGTTCGCACTGGAGAGAAAGGGCCCGGGGGCAGCACCATTACGATGCAGCTTGCCCGCAATCTGTTCCTCAGTTCCGAGCAGACCTATCTGCGCAAGCTCCGCGAGATTCTCCTGGCCCTGCGCATCGAACAGCAGCTCGACAAGGAAAAGATCCTCGAGCTGTACCTCAACAGGATCTATCTTGGGCAACGGGCGTATGGCGTCGCCGCGGCCGCTCAGGTGTATTACGGCCGACCGCTCCCGGAACTGACCCTCCCCGAATGGGCCATGATCGCGGGTCTGCCCAAGGCGCCGTCGGCCTCCAATCCGCTGGCGAATCCTGACGAATCGCTGCGCCGGCGGGGGTATGTGCTAGGTCGGATGCGCGATACCGGCGTCATTGATGCGGCACGCTACGAGCAGGCGATGGCGGCCCCGATCACGGCGAACTACCATCGCCGCGAGAACAGTGTGGATGCCCCGTATATCGCGGAAATGGTGCGCGCATGGATGGTCGAGCGCTATGGCCAGGAGGCCGCGTACACGCAGGGTTACGTCGTCCACACAACGGTTTCCGGGGAGCGTCAGCGCGAGGCCCGTGCCGCGCTGCGGGATGGGTTGCATGGCTACGATGAGCGCCATGGCTACCGCGGTCCGCTCGCCGAGCTCGATCCGACGGTGGTGGAGGACAGCCGCGGGTCACTCCTCGATCGCCTGTCTGAGTTTCCGCGTCCCGGCGACCTGGAGGTGGGAGTGGTCCGCGCGACCGAGGGACAGACCGCAGCACTGCTGACCCGCACGCAAGGGCGTGTGGAACTGCCATGGACGGCGCTGCAGTGGGCCCGCCCGCAGCTCGGTCGCAATGCCATGGGGCCCAGTCCGGACCAGGCGGCTGATGTGCTGTCCGTGGGTGATGTCGTCCATCTGCGCGAGACCGACCAGGGATGGCGGCTCGCGCAGCTGCCGGAACCCCAGAGCGGCTTGGTGTCACTGGCCCCGAAGGACGGCCGTATTCGGGCCCTGGTCGGTGGGTACGACTTCTCGTTCAGTAAGTTCAACCGCGTGACTCAGGCGTCGCGGCAGCCAGGCTCGGCGTTCAAGCCACTGATCTATTCGGCGGCGCTGGCCAACGGTCTAACGCCGGCGACGCTGGTGAACGATGCGCCCGTGGTGTTCGCGGATGTCGCTCTGGAGGATGTCTGGCGGCCGGAGAACTACAGCGGCCGGGTGTTCGGCCCGACCCGTCTGCGCGAGGCGCTGACGTATTCACGCAATCTGGTCTCCATTCGTGTGTTGCGGCGTGTCGGCGTCGAGGCCACGATCGATCATATTGCGCAGTTTGGTCTGCCGGGCGAACGGCTGCCCCGGAACCTCTCACTGGCCCTCGGCGCGGCGGGAGTGACGCCGCTCGAGCTGGCGCGCGCCTACTCCGTATTTGCCAACGGGGGATATCGGGTCGATCCGCATTTTATTGATCGAGTGGTCGATAATGAGGGAGCGACCGTTCATGATGCCGATGCGCCGCGTGTGGTCGACGATGGGGGCGCCGCGCCAAGCGAACGGGCGATCAGTGCGGAGAACGCCTGGCTGATGCGATCGATGCTGCGGAATGTGGTCCAGGAAGGCACGGCCCGCGCCGCCCGCGCGCTCGGGCGTGAAGACATTGCCGGGAAGACCGGCACCACCAATGATCAACAGGACGCCTGGTTCTCTGGATTCAATGGCGATCTGGTGACCACCGTCTGGGTGGGATTCGACGAGCGCGGCACCCTGGGTCGCTACGAGACCGGGGGGCGTGCGGCCCTGCCGATCTGGATGGATTTCATGGGTGAGGCGCTGGCGGATCGACCCCCATCGCAGTGGCCGCGTCCGGATGGTCTGGTGACGGTCAAGATCGACCCTGAGACCGGGAAACGCGTGCCCAGTGATGCAGCGGATGCCGTGTTCGAGACATTCCGTGCCACCAACCTCCCGGAACCGCCAGGTGCAGGGGCGGACGGTGGCGGGTCGGGCGATGACCGTGGCGCTGATCAGCCTCTTTTCTAATCCGGAGTGAGGACCAATGGCCAGAGGAAAAGCGAATCGGGACGCGCGCATGCGTGAGCGGCTGATTCAGGAATCGGCTCGGGTCATGGCGGTTGAGGGTATACGGGATTTCTCGATTGCCAAGCGCAAGGCGGCGCTGCAGCTGAATGCGCCACGAACGACCAACCTGCCCCAGAATCGCGAGATTCAGGCGGCGCTGCAGGACTATCAGCGGCTGTTCGGTGGCGAGCGGCAACAGTCAGCGTTGCAGTCGCTACGCGAGGCGGCGCTGGAGGCGATGGCGTTTTTTGCGGCATTCCGACCGCGTCTGGTTGGCTCGGTGCTCGACGGCACGGCCGGCCCGGATAGCGCGGTGGATCTCCACTGTTTCGCGGAAACGCCGGAAGACATCGTTTTTTTCCTGATGGATCACGATATCCCCTTCGACACGCTGGAGAAGCGGTTTCGATTTGAGCACGATCACGAATCAATCCCGGTCCACCATTTTGTGGCGGGGGAAACCGCCGTGACGGTCGCCGTATTCTCGGGCCGGGGAAACCATCAGCCGCCAAGAAGCCCTGTCGACGGGCGGCCGATGCAGCGCGCGGGGCGCCGTGAAGTGGAGGCGCTGGTGACTGAGGACACCAGCACCGTCCAGGACTAGTTGTCAGCCGCGGCGGTGGAGAGGCACATAATCGCGCCGGGCCGCACCGGTGTAGAGCTGGCGTGGGCGACCGATCCGCTGCTCCGGATCAGAGAGCATCTCCATCCACTGAGCGATCCAGCCCGGCGTCCGGCCGATCGCAAAAAGCACAGTGAAGAATTCCTTGGGGATGCCCAGGGCGCGATAGATAATGCCTGAGTAAAAGTCGACGTTGGGATAGAGCTTGCGCTCGACGAAGTAGTCGTCCGCCAGAGCGATTTCCTCGAGCCGGATCGCCAGTTCAAGCTGCGGGTCGTTGCCCACGCCCAGCTCGTCGAGGACCTCATGACAGGTCTTGCGGATAATGGTCGCGCGCGGGTCGTAGTTCTTATAGACCCGATGACCAAAGCCCATCAGCCGGAATGGATCGTTCTTATCCTTCGCCTTCTCGATATACTTCGGGACCGCCTCGACGGTGCCGATTTCGCTCAGCATCCGCAGGACGGCCTCGTTGGCGCCACCGTGGGCAGGTCCCCAGAGTGCTGCGCAACCAGAGGAGATGGCCGCGAACGGATTGGTTCCGGTGCTGCCGGCGAGCCGCACGGTGGAGGTGCTCGCGTTCTGTTCATGATCGGCATGCAGGATCAGGAGCTGATCGAGTGCGCGCTCAGCGACTGGATTGATTTCATAATCCTCGCTGGGCCGCGCGAAAAGCATATTGAGGAGGTTGCCGGTGTAGGACAGGCGATTGAGCGGATGGACAAACGGCTCGCCCACCATATGCTTGAACGCCGCACCGGCGATTGTCGGCATCTTGGCGATGATGCGGTGCGCGGACAGCAGGCGGTTCTCGGGGTCGGTGATATCGATCGTGTCGTGGTAGAACGCCGACAGCGAACCGACCACGCCTGTGAGCATGGCCATTGGATGGGCGTTGTAATGGAAGCCGTTGAAGAATATCCGCAGGCTCTCGTTGACCATCGTGTGGTGCGTGATCGCCTGATCGAAAGCCTCGAGCTCGTTCTTGTTGGGCAGGTCGCCGTGAATCAACAGGCGAGCGACCTCGAGGAATGAGGCATGCTCCGCGAGCTGTTCGATCGGATAGCCGCGGTACAACAGGACACCCTGATCGCCGTCGATGTAGGTGATGTCGCTCTGGCAGCTGCCACTCGTGCTATAGCCCGGGTCGTACGTGAAGTACCCGAGATCGCTGTGCAACGAGCGGATATCGATGACGTCAGACCCGTGCGTGCCCTGGCGCACCGGCATATCCGCCTTTTTACCCGTCTCGTTGTCAGTCATCGTGACGGTCTTGTCAGCCATCGGGTCGCCTCCTGTTGTCCGCCGCTCGCGCGTCAGCCCTTGGAGCCTTTCGCCATTCCGCCATAACGGCGGCGGAACTGATCGACCCGGCCGCCACTCGACAGCACGCGCTGCTTGCCGGTGTAGAACGGGTGGCTGGCGCTTGAAATCTCAACCTTGACCAGGGGGTATTCATTGCCGTCTTCCCACTGGATCGTCTCATCGGTCTTGACCGTGGAGCGCGTCAGAAAGGAATAATCGGCGGAGATGTCCTGGAACACCACCTGACGGTAACCGGGATGGATGCTTTTCTTCATGCGGTATCTCGAGATGCTGGTTATTGAATGCGCGTATGTTAGGCGGTCACCGCCGGCGGTACAAGGGACACGCTCGACCGCGTTCCCCCCCGGCGGTAGGATGCAGAGCAAGATCTGGCCGTATTACAAGGACTGCTTCCATGCTCTACATCGGGCTCAAACACCTGCACACCACGGTAGCGACACTGACAGTGCTGCTGTTCATTCTGCGCGGCGGCTGGATGGCAGTGGGCTCATCGATGCTGCAGCGCAAGTGGGTGAAAATACTGCCGCATGTCATCGATACCACGCTGCTGCTGACGGCCTTCGCGACCGCCTGGATCGGCTGGCGCTACCCCGTTGTCCCGCACGACTGGATCACTGCCAAGGTCGTCGCGCTCGTGGCCTATATCGTACTCGGCATCATCGCGTTAAAGCGCGGTCGCACGGCCACTGTGCGGGTCACCGCATTCGTCGCGGCGCTGGCAGTCTATGGATACATCGTCATGGTGGCGCTCTACAAAACGCCGCTGCCGATCTGATCAGTCATCATCGCGACGGACCGACAGCTGCGCGCCGTCGGCGGTAACGGTGAGCCGGCACTCGATCGGGCGGCAACAGACCACACAATCCTCGATATAGTCCTGATCCCCCGCTGAGCTGTCGACGATGGTCTCGAAGGCCTCACCGCAGTAGGGGCACTCGATCGTCACGGTCTCGATCATCCTGCGCTCACCCGGTCATCCGGTTGGTCAGGCTCGAGGAAAACATCCAGCAAATCGTTCAGAAAACGCTGTCCAAAGGGTGTGGCCTGCAGCCGTGACGGGTCGTCGGTCAGCAATCCACGACGCCGCGCCTCGCTCAGTCCCGGCTCGAATGCCGATGCCGGCAGGCCGATCCGCTCGGTCGCCGCCTGTATGCCGGTGCCGTCAGTCAGCCGCAGGGCATTCATCAGATACTCGAGGGGGCGCTCGTGCGCGGCGATGGATCGGGTTTCCACCGTCGCCGCGTCGGTGCCGGCGAGATCCTGATAGAGCCGCGGTAGCCGCTGCTTGCGGTAGCGCCGAATGCTGCCGTCGGGATCACTGATCTTGGCGTGACCGCCAGCACCGATTGCCAGATAGTCACCAAAGCGCCAGTAATTGAGGTTATGCCGGCATTCATCCCCGGGAGTTGACCAGGCGGACACCTCATAGCGCCGCAGTCCTGCTGCATGGATCCGTTCGGCGCAGGCGGCCTCGATGTCCGCGAGTTGATCGTCATCAGGTAGAACCGGTGGCTTTGCATGGAATGCCGTCCCGGGCTCCAGGGTGAGCTGGTAGTGGGAGAGATGCTCGATACCCAGTGCCAGCACCTGCTCGACGTCGGCGAGGGCAGCGGCGGGAGACTGTCCGGGCAGACCGTGCATCAGATCGACATTGATCCGCTTGAACCCGGCGCGCTGGGCCGCAACGATGGCATCCGTGGCCTCGTCACCACCATGCACACGCCCAAGCCGATGCAGCTGATGATCGTTGAAGCTCTGAACACCGATTGACAGTCGGTTGATGCCGGCTGCGAGGAAGCCCTCAAAGCGGCCCGACTCCAGTGTTCCGGGGTTTGCCTCGAGCGTGATTTCGGCATCGGCACGAATATTGATCCGCTGGTGAAGGCCGTCCAGCAGGCCCTGTATGGCGCCGGCGCTGAACAGGCTGGGTGTGCCGCCGCCGATGAACAGCGTCTCGACCTCGCGTCCCGCTGCAGCCACTGCCTCCTGATCGGCATCCCGCAACAGGGCGTCGATATAGGCCTGTTCCGGCAGCTCGCCACGCAGCGCATGGGAGTTGAAGTCGCAGTAGGGGCATTTCTGTACGCACCAGGGTAGGTGGATATAAAGCCCCAGTGGCGGTGCTTTCAGGGTTGCTGCCATTCCTGCTCCAGCCGCCGTCGCAGCGCACTGAGTGCCTGGCCGCGATGACTCAGCATGTTCTTGGTGTCGGCCGGTAGCTCGGCCGCCGTGCAGCCGGCCTCAGGCAGAAAGAAGTGCGGATCATAGCCAAACCCGCTGTCGCCCTGTGGGGTCTCAGTCAGCTGCCCGCTCCACATGCCCTCGGCGATCAACGGAGCGGGATCGGCGGCATGCCGCATTGCCACCAGCACGCATCGATACGCGGCCCCACGCTCATGGGCACCGAGATCGATCAGCGCATCGCGGAGTCGGGCATTATTGTCGGCATCACTCGCGTCCTCCCCGGCCCAGCGCGCCGAGCGGACGCCCGGTTCGCCATCGAGGGCCGGGATTTCCAGGCCCGAGTCATCGGCGATGGCGGGCAGGCCCGTGTGTGCGGCTGCATGACGGGCCTTGATAATGGCGTTCTCGACGAAAGTGCTGCCGGTTTCCTCGGCGGTTGGCACGAAGTAAAACGACTGCGGGATGATCTCGCCGACCTGTCCGCTCAACAGACTGGCCAGCTCGGCGAGCTTGCCCGCATTGCCGCTGGCGAGCACCAGTCGCTCGATCAGTGCCATGTCAGCGCTCCAGTGCCAGACGCTGGGCCGCGACCAGCTCGTCGATGCCGGCGGCCGCCAGGTCGAGCATCGAGTCGAGCTCGGTGCGCCGGAATGCATGGCCCTCGGCAGTGCCCTGCACCTCTATGAAATGGCCGGCCTCATTCATGATGACGTTCATGTCGGTTTCCGCTTCAGAGTCCTCGGCGTAATCGAGATCGAGGACCGGCATGCCCTGATGGATGCCTACCGATACGGCGGCAATGTGCCCATGCAGCGGATTGCGGCGGATCCTGCGCTTATCGAGAAGTGTCTGGATGGCGTCGGCGAGCGCGACATAGCCGCCGGTGATGGCGGCGGTGCGGGTACCACCGTCGGCCTGGAGTACATCACAGTCGACGACGACGCGCCGTTCGCCCAGCGCTTCGAGGTCCACGGCCGCGCGCAGGCCGCGTCCGATCAGGCGCTGGATCTCGATGGTGCGCCCCTGCTGCCGACCCCGGGTCGCCTCACGGTCGGTACGGCTGCCGGTCGCACGGGGCAGCATGCCGTATTCGGCGGTCACCCAGCCGCGCCCCTTGTTACGGAGCCATGGTGGTACCCGATCTTCAACAGAGGCGTTGCACAGCACCCGAGTGTCGCCAAACTCCACCAGTACCGACCCCTCGGCATGTCGGGTGAAGCCGCGGGTAAGGCGGATGGGACGGAGTTGATCGGGGTTTCGGCCGCTGGGGCGCATGCAGGTCTCCTGGGTGTTTGGCAAGGTGCGAAAAGATGCCCGCAAGGGTAACATTGCGGGGATGGAAACGGGCACGACAGGCACTCTCTACATCGTCTCGGCGGCCTCAGGCGCCGGTAAGACCTCGCTGCTTCGCGCGTTGATGGCGCGCGACGACCGGTTGTGTTTCTCGGTCTCGCATACCACACGGCAGCCGCGTCCCGGCGAGCGCGATGGGCACGATTACTACTTTGTGGACGACGCGGGTTTTCAGGCGCTGGTGGAGGCCGATGCGTTCCTTGAACACGCCCGTGTCTTCGACCGTCGTTATGGGACCTCCTGGGCGGCGATCGAAGCCGATCTCGCCGCGGGCCGGGACGTGCTGGTGGAGATCGACTGGCAGGGCGCGCGACAGATCCGTGAGCGGATCCCCGGGTGTGCCTCCGTTTTTATCCTGCCGCCATCGCGGTCTGCGCTGGAAGCACGTCTGCGGGCGCGCGGCCAGGACAGCGACGATGTGATTGAGTCGAGAATGGCGGCGGCGGTCAGCGAAATGAGCCATTGCCACGAGTACGACTTCATCGTCTGGAACGACGACTTTGCGGTGGCGCTGGCCGATCTGGAGGCGATCATCCGTGCTAAACGGCTGCAGGCGGGCTATCAGCTGAGCGTCCACGCCGAGGCGCTGTCCGCCCTGACCGGCCTCGACAAACCACCGGTGTGACCGGCAGCTGCGGGGTTTCTGGCTGGACAATCAGACCTTTATTGAATGCGGCGTTTCGCGCTAGACTAAAGTCAATTCCGATTTGCGCTGATTCTGGAGAAAGCCGCCATGGCACGAGTTACGGTCGAGGACTGCCTTGACAACATCGATAATCGCTTCGAACTGGTGCTGGCCAGCACCCGTCGGGCCCGCCAGATCGCCCATGGCGCCCAGCCACTCGTGGACTGGGAGAACGACAAGCCGACCGTGGTTGCACTGCGCGAGATTGCCGAAGGATACGTCACCTCAGAGATCCTGAATGTCGAGGCCGAGGCGGCCGAGGCATTGGGGGCGTTGGACGACGCCGCCAATCCGGCGGAGAGCGCTGATGCTCAGGTTGAAGACGCAGTCGGCGATGACGCGGACCAGCCCGTGACGCCGGCCGAGAACAACGAAGAGAGGCCCGGCGACTGAACCGGGCGCCATGGCCAGCAGCGATGCAGCATTAACGCCTGAAACGGCGGGGCTTGACTCCGCAAGCCGGGCGGCTGAACTGTGCTCGCTGCTCGAGGATTACCTCGATCCGCACAATGTTCAGAAGGTGTATCGGGCCTATCGATTCGGCGCCGATGCCCATCAGGGCCAGCGCCGATTGTCGGGCGAGCCCTACATCACTCACCCCCTCGCCGTCGCCCGGACGCTCGGTGAAATGGGACTCGACGCGGACAGCCTCTGCGCGGCCATCCTGCATGACGTCATCGAAGACACGCCGACCGCGAAAGCGGAGATCGCTGAAGCGTTCGGCAGCGAGGTCGCTCAGCTCGTTGACGGGGTCTCGAAGCTCACTCAGATCAACTTCCGCAGTAAGGCGGAAGCCCAGGCTGAGAACTTCCGCAAGATGATTCTGGCGATGTCGAAAGACATCCGCGTCATCCTGATCAAACTCGCCGATCGACTCCACAACATGCGCACGATCTTTGTGATGCCGCCCAGCAAACGCACGCGCATTGCACGGGAGACCCTCGAGATCTATGCGCCGATCGCGCAGCGTCTGGGCATTAACAGCATCCGGGTCGAGCTTGAGGACCTTGGTTTCGCCGCACTGCATCCCATGCGCTACCGGGTGCTCAAAGCGCGTGTCCGTGAGCAGCTGGGGGCCCGTCGCGAACTCCTCGACAACGTCCGCGACGAGATTCAGACGAGCCTGACCGAGGCGGGGATTGAGGCGCAGATCACCGCCCGGCAGAAGCATCTGTGGAGCATCTACGAGAAGATGCGCAGCAAGCAGGCCGGGTTCGAAGACATATTCGACGTCTACGGTTTCCGCGTTGTCGTTGGCGATGTCGATACCTGCTATCGCGTCCTGGGGCATTGCCACGGGCACTACAAGCCACTGCCCGGGCGGATCAAGGACTATATCGCCATCCCCAAGGCGAATGGCTACCAGAGTCTGCACACCACATTGCTCGGACCGCGCCGCATACAGCTTGAGGTCCAGATCCGCACCGCCGAGATGGATCGGGTTGCCGAGGCTGGCATCGCGGCGCACTGGCTCTATAAGGAGCCGGGGCAGCCGAGCAATGCAGCCCAGACCCGTGCCCGTGAATGGGTGCATGGCTTGCTGGAGATTCAGGAGAACGTCGGCAACTCGCTGGAGTTCATCGAGAACGTCAAGATCGATCTTCTGCCCGACGAGGTCTACGTCTTCACGCCCGGCGGCGACATCATGGAGCTGCCCAAGGGTGCGACCGTGGTGGACTTCGCCTACGCGGTACATTCCGAAGTCGGTGATGCCTGCATCGCGGCGAATATCGACAATCGACTGGCACCGCTGCGCACACCACTCATGACCGGTCAGACGGTGGAGATCATCACCGCGCCCATCGCCCGGCCGAATCCGGCGTGGCTGGATTTCGTGGTCACCGCCAAGGCCCGGGCCGCCATCCGCCACAGCCTCAAGCGGCTGCAGGGAGCCGAAGCAACCGACCTTGGCCGACGGCTCGTGGAGCGCGGCCTGAATGCCATGGATCTGAGTCTCGGTGACCTCACCGATCAGCAGATCGACCAGGCGCTGACCTCGTTCGGCGTCGAGCGCGTTGACGAGGTCTTCGAGGAGGTCGGCCTTGGCCAGCGGATGCCCTGGTTTGTGGCACGTTACCTCGCCGAGGGCGATGACGCGGCCCGCGGTATCACACGGACAGGGGATGGCAGCGGCTCACTGACGCTTCACGGCAATGAGGGTGCGGTGGTCACGTTTGCGCGTTGCTGCCGCCCCATTCCCGGTGACCCGATCGTCGGATTCGCCAGTGCCGGTCGCGGTGTGGTCGTCCATCATCAGGCTTGCAGGAACATCCGCGAGTATCGCAAGCATCCCGAGAAATGGGTGGACGTTCAGTGGGATGCCATCGCCGAAGGCGAATACCCGGTCGCGGTCGATATGGATGTCATGAACAATCGCGGCGTGCTGGCCAGTGTGGCGGCGGTAGTCTCCGATCTCGATTCCAACATCGACGCGGTTGAAATCGAGGAGAGGGAAGGCATGATTGCGACCCTGCGGCTGGTGATGGGCGTCCGCGATCGCGTCCACCTGGCCCGCATTATGCGCCGGCTGCGCGGTCTCTCGGCCGTGCTGCGCATTTCCCGGCGCCGCCACTGAACATCACGATCAATCCAACAGGGAGTCGCCCATGACACGCCGTATCATTCAGACCGATCAGGCGCCGGCAGCGATCGGCCCCTATTCACAGGCGGTCCAGGTCGGTGACGTAGTTTTCATCTCCGGGCAGATCCCTCTGGACCCCGCGACGATGGCACTCGTCGACGCCGATATCGATACCCAGACCCGGCGGGTGTTCGATAATCTGCGGAATGTCTGTGTCGCTGCGGGCGGTGAGCTGGCCTCGATCTGCAAGCTGTCTATTTTCATGACCGATCTGGATCACTTCGCGAGCGTTAATTCGATTATGTCCGAGTACTTTGCGGAGCCGTATCCGGCGCGGGCCGCGGTGGGCGTGCGTGAACTGCCGAAGGGCGCCATGGTTGAAGTCGAAGCGATTCTGAGTCTGGCAGAAGACCGCTGATCGATGGTCGAAGGCGCTGCGGTGTCCGGGACACCGGTGGTCCGGCTGCCGGGCATCGGTCCACGGCTCGCTGACAGGCTGGCACGGTTGGGCCTGGTCCGTGTCGAGGACATGCCGTTCCACCTGCCGATACGCTACGAGGACCGAACCCGGGTGCTTGCCATTGGCGAGCTCCGTCCCGGGCTCTCAGCGCTGGTCGAGGGCGAGGTGACCGCCACCGAAATCGTGGGTGGCCAGCGGCGACGTCTGATCTGTCGAATCAGTGATGGAACCGGCAGCCTCGAGCTGGTGTTCTTCCATTTCTACGCCAGCCAGCAGCGCCAGATGGCGCGTGGCGTTCATCTGCGTGTATTCGGCGAGGCCCGGGCGGGTCCGGTGGTGCCTCAGATCATTCATCCGGACTGGCAGCGCGTCGAGCCGGGATCGACCCCCACGGCGGGTGAATTCAAGCCAATCTATCCGGCGACCGAGGGAATCACCCAGCCGGCGCTGAGGCGGGCAATCAGTGCCGCGCTGGCAAAACCCGGCGCCGTCACCGAATGGCTGCCGGCGACACTGCGAAGGTCGCTGGATCTGCCTGCGCTCGAGCACGCCCTTGCACTGGTTCATGCGCCACCACCGGATGCCGATCCGGAGGCCCTTCTGGAGGGCCGGCATCCGGCCGTCCGCCGACTTGCTTTTGAGGAACTGCTTGCCCATCGGCTGAGTCTGCTGCGGCTGCGCGCGGCACAGCAGCAGGTCATGCCGGCGCCCGTGATCCCGCGGGATGCGACGCTGGTCGGGCGTTTCCTGCAGGGACTGGGGTTCGATCTGACCGGCGCTCAGCATCGCGTGCATGATGAAGTGGTGGCTGACCTTGGCCAGCCTGCGCCGATGCTGCGACTCATACAGGGCGATGTCGGTTCCGGGAAGACGGTGGTTGCGGCGCTGGCGGCGCTGCACGTTGTAGCAGCCGGCTGGCAGGTCGCCATCATGGCGCCGACGGAACTGTTGGCCGAGCAGCACGAGCGCAGCTTCCGCGACTGGCTCGAACCCCTTGGCGTGCGGGTGGGGTGGTTGAGCGGGCGCGCCGGCGCTGCCCGGCGTCGCGGAACGCTGGCGGGGCTGGCGGATGGTGATATCCAGGTGGTGGTCGGGACCCATGCGCTTTTCCAGGCCGATGTCGTATTCCGCTCCCTGGGGCTGGTCGTGATCGATGAGCAGCATCGCTTTGGCGTCCACCAGCGCCTCGCACTGCGCGATAAGGGCAGTGAGCAGAGCCAGCCCCACCAGCTCGTGATGACGGCCACGCCCATTCCGCGGACGCTGGCGATGACCGCCTATGCCGATCTCGATACCTCGGTGATCGACGAGCTGCCGCCCGGGCGGCAGCCGGTGCAGACTGTGGCGCTGCCGGATACCCGCCGCGACGCCGTCATCGAGCGTATCCGGGCGGTTGGTGCGGAGGGCCGGCAGGCCTACTGGGTCTGCACTCTGGTGGAGGACTCCGATGTCCTTGAGGCCGAGGCCGCGGAGGCGACCGCCGAGCGACTGCGCGAGCAGCTGCCGGCGCTTGTGATCGGTCTTGTACATGGCCGCCTTCCCGCTGCCGAGAAAGAAGCCGTCATGGCCCGGTTCGAGGCTGGTGAGATCGATCTGCTGGTGGCTACCACCGTTATTGAGGTTGGCGTCAACGTCCCCAATGCCTCACTGATGATCATTGAGAACGCCGAGCGACTGGGGCTCTCACAACTCCACCAGCTCCGCGGTCGGGTCGGTCGGGGGCATGCTCGGAGCAGCTGTGTGCTGCTGTATCATGGGCGGCTGGGTGAGACGGCGAAATCACGACTCGGCGTACTGCGCGAGAGCAATGACGGCTTTCGCATCGCCCGGCGTGACCTGGAGATCCGTGGGCCGGGTGAGGTGCTGGGGACCCGTCAGACGGGCGCGCTGACCTATCGTATTGCCGATCTGATGCGCGATGGTGACCTGCTGGACTCAGTGCAGGCGGCGGCCCAGTCGCTGCTCCGTGATGAACCGGTCGTCGTCTCGGAACTGATCCGTCGTTGGGTGGGCGAGGGCGAGCGCTACGCGCAGGTATGAGGGAATTCCAGCATGGCTGAGCCGGGACTGCGTCACTGGCGCCCACGGGGCGTTCCCGGCGCCCGGCCGCGTCCCGGTGCGTTGCGTGACTGGCTGGATGAGCCCGGTTCACTGACCCGGCGACTGCGCGGTCTCGCCGGTGAGGCATTCAGTGTCCAGGTGCTGGCAGAGTACTGGGGTCGGGTCTGGCCTGATGAACGTCAACGCCTGCGCTGCCGGGATGAAGAGTGGCTATGGGTTCGCGAGGTCCGGCTCGGTCGGGGTGACCAACCGCTGGTCTATGCGCGGAGCGTCATCCCGCGTAGCAGTCTCCGGGGGCCGCTTCGGCGTCTGCGCTCGCTGGGTCGGCAACCACTGGGGGCGCTGCTGTTCGGGCGCTATCCGGTCGTCCGCGGGGCGATTGAGGTCGCGCCCCTCACGCCGGCGTCGAGGCTCGGTGCCCGGGCGCTGGCGCAGGGGGCTGCTCCCTGCTGGGCGCGGCGCTCGGTATTCGCGATCACCGGCCGGCCACTGCTGGTCACCGAGGTCTTTCTGCAACCCCTGATCGAGGAGCTCGCGCATGACCCCATCCCTGACTGACTGGGGACATCGGCTGTCGCTGTATGCAAGGCTGGCCCGCCTCAATCGGCCGATCGGTAATTTCCTGCTGCTCTGGCCGACACTCTGGGCGCTGTGGCTGGCGGCGGAGGGGGTGCCACAGCCCGATGTGCTGGTGGTCTTTGTGCTCGGCGTCCTGGTGATGCGCGCTGCCGGCTGCGTGATCAATGATTACGCGGACCGCGACTTCGACCGGCACGTCAAGCGCACACAGTCACGACCCTTGACCACGGGGGCGGTGACCGAGCGCGAGGCCCTGGTCCTTTTTGCCGTGCTGTGCCTGATCGCCTTCGCGCTGGTGCTGCTCATGAATCGACTGACGGTCCTGCTGTCGCTGGGCGGTGTCCTGCTCGCGGCGACCTATCCGTTCATGAAGCGCCATACCCATCTTCCTCAGGTCCATCTGGGTGCGGCATTCGGCTGGGCAGCGCCCATGGCCTTCGCCGCGCAGACCGGTGCCGAGCCCATTCTCGCGTGGCTGGTGTTCGCGGCATCGGTGGTGTGGGCGACGGTCTATGATACCGAATACGCCATGGTCGATCGTGACGACGACCTCAAGGTGGGGATCAAATCCACGGCTGTCCTGTTCGGTGTCCATGACCGGGCGATGATCGCCCTGCTGCAGATGCTGCTCACCCTGTTGCTGGCTGTTATCGGCTGGCGTGCAGGTCTGGGCCTGCCCTATATGCTCGCGCTGGTGATTGCCAGTAGCCTGTTCGTCCGCCAGCAGTGGTTGATCCGCGACCGCAGTCGCGAGGGCAGCTTCCGTGCGTTTCTCAATAACAACATCTACGGCGGCGTCGTTTTTGCGGGCATCGTCGGGTCGTATCTGACCATGGGCTAGATGGCCCGGGCGAGGGCGATGACCTCAATGCGCTCAACGCCGCCCTGCCGCAGGCAGTCGGCCACCGCGGCGAGGCTTGCGCCGGTGGTGATGACATCATCCACCAGCGTGACGACGCGGGGTGGTGGTTGTTGCAATTGAAACGCATTGTGCAGGGCGACCCGACGATCGGCCGCGCTCCGGCCCCGTTGGGGTGGGGTGTTGCGGTGCCGACGGATCAGCGACGCCTTCATTGGGCCTCCCAGCCAGCGGGCGATCAGTGCCGACTGGTTGAATCCGCGCGCGCGGTAGCGCGCCGGATGCAGGGGCATGGGCACCAGTGGGCCATGGCAGGGGGCATGGCGCTCGCGGAGCGACTCGGCGGCCAGCTCGGTGAGCAGCCGCCCGGCGGCCAGGTTCTCGTGTAGTTTGAAGCTGCGGATGAGCTCATCAACCCCCTCCCCGTAGGTCCACAGCACCCGGGCGCGGTGGAACGGCGGCGGATCGGCGAGGCATCCGGTGCACTCCGACGCCCCGGAGGCCAACGGTAATCCGCAGCGCCGGCATGCCGCGCTGATCCAGGGCAGATCCTCGCGACAGCCGGGGCAGAGTCCGCAGCAGAGGCTGCGGGCGTGGCAGAACCAACAGCGCCCGCTGAACAGATTATGCAGACAGGCCGATCGCCGGCCGGGTTGACGCCATGGCAGCGTCGACGCACGTCGTGTGATTGCCGCTTTCATACCGCCACGCTGGCGGTTGGATCGTACCAAGACCAGTGGCCGACGGTGATCTGCCGACGAATGGCCGAATATGTCACGATAAGTGGATGTCAGATCTATCCGATGATCCCCTCCAGCTTGATTCGCGTGTCCTCCGTCGACGCCTGGAGAAGGCCGCTCCGGGGTTCGACGAGGCTGCTGTGCTGCATCGCGAGGTCGGCCGCCGGCTGGTGGAGCGGCTCGACTACATCCGTCTCCAGCCTGCCTCGATGCTCGATCTGGGATGTGCGAGCGGGTTGAACACCGGGGCGCTGCGTAAGCGCTATCCGAAGGCGGACTATGTCGCGATGGATCTTGCCGCGCCCCTGGTCGCCCAGGCGCGCCGCCGTGCCGGGCGCTGGCGACGTGTCCCGGGCGTGTGCGCGGGGATGGATCACCTGCCATTCCGCAACGACAGCTTCGATCTCGTGTTTTCAAGCCTGGCGCTGCACCGCGTCCCCGATCTGTCAGCGACGGCCCGTGAGCTGCAGCGCGTCCTTCGCCCGGATGGTGTGCTCCTGTTCGCGACCTTTGGTCCGGATACGCTCGATGAACTGCGGTCGGCCTGGCAGGCGGTGGATGACACTCCGCATGTCCACGGTTTCGTCGATATGCACGATATCGGCGATGCACTGGTCAAGGCACGGCTGGCGGATCCAGTCATGGATATGGAGCATTTCACGCTTACATACGCCAATGTCCGCTCGCTGGTCCGTGACCTGGATGCGCTTGGCCTGCGCAATGCATTGACGGCGCGTCAGTCCGGGCTGACATCGCCACGCCGCTGGCGGGCCATGGAGTCGGCCTACGAGGCGAGCGCTGATGCGGAGGGCCGTATCCCGGCGACCTGGGAGGTGGCTTATGGGCATGCCTGGGGAACAGACGCCCAGATGCAGGTAACGGGCGATGACGGTGCGGTGCGGATGCCGCTCGATACACTGTCGGTGCCGCGACGACAGCGATGACGTTGATTGTTTGGTTTTGTTGCTTTCCTCGACGCATGGAATTCACTAAACTTGACGTATATCAGTTAAAACTGAGCGGAGAGGCCGATGACCACTCGGACCGAAAGCGAGGGAGATCGCGGACGCCGCTTTGTGCTGGCGCCCAATATCGAGGTGAACTGGCGGCAGACGGTGTGGATTTTTATCGGCATCAGCTCGGTCTGCCTGGGCGTCGCCCTGGTCTGTACCTGGTTCGGTTTCTGGCCGGTGCTGCCCTTTGCCGGTCTTGAGGTGACCGCACTGGGCTGGGCGCTCTATACATCGGCGCGCCGCTCCCTGGATCGAGAAGTGATCTACGTCGTGGACAATATGGTCACGGTCGAGAAAGGATGCGGCCGGGCCGAGCAGCGCTGGGAGATGGACCGCAGCTGGACCGAGGTTCAGCTGCGCGAGCTCCACCGGCATTGGGGCGAGACTCGATTGGTCCTGCGCTCGCGGGAGCAGACGCTGACCATCGGAGCATTCCTCGATGCGCAAGAGCGGCGCAGTCTGGACCGGGCGCTCCGTGCCTGCATCGGGCCAATGGCCCGGTGGGGAGACGATCGCCCGGTGGCGGCGATTGATTCCGACGAGCCAAGGGCGTCCTGGGCCTCAGGCATCGCTGCAAACGCTGGAGAAAAAACGGGATGACAGCAATGACCCGACTCGCTCAATGGGTGGCGATGGCCGCCGCGCTGATCGCCGCACCCGCCAGTGCGGATTTCAGCCTGCTCAACATGACGCAGGGCGTCACGGAATCAAGCCGTGACATCTACGGCCTGCACATGACGATATTCACCATCACAGTGGTGATTGGCGTCGGTGTGTTTGGTGCCATGTTCTATTCCATCTTCCGGCATCGTAAATCGCGGGGCGTGGAACCATCGAAGTTCCATCACAGCACGACGATGGAGATTGTCTGGACGGTCATTCCGCTGGTGATTCTGGTGGCGATGGCGGTGCCGGCCACCCAGGTGCTGATCGACCTTGACGATACGACCAACTCGGAGATGACGGTCGAGGTGACCGGTTATCAGTGGTTCTGGGGGTATAAGTACAAGGGTGAGGACGTACAGTTCCTGAGCCGCCTGGACACCGACAGTGATCGCGCCCGGCGTCTGGACTCGGGAATACAGCCCGCCTCGGTCGATAACTACCTCCAGAATGTCGACCAGCGGCTGGTGCTGCCGGTTGACACGCGCGTGCGCTTCCAGATCACGGGTGCCGATGTCATCCACTCGTGGTGGATGCCGGATCTCGGCTGGAAAAAGGATGCGATTCCCGGCTATGTCAACGAGATGTGGACGGAAATCGAGGAGCCTGGCGTTTACCGCGGTCGCTGCGCTGAGCTATGCGGCCGTGACCACGGATTCATGCCCGTCGTGGTCGAGGCACTGCCCAAGGCAGAGTTCGACGAATGGCTCGCGAACCGCCAGGCCGGCGGCACGGGTATGACCGCCGATAGCGATGAGACACCGGAGACCGATGGCGAGCTCGCCGCCCGGTAACGAGAATCAGACAGGGGAGACGGTTGAGATGACGGCAACAACCTATGATCACGCGGCGCACGAGGGGGAGCCGACTGGCTTCAAGCGCTGGCTGGTGACGACGAATCATAAGGACATCGGTTCGATGTACCTGCTGTTCTCGCTTGCTATGTTCCTCCTTGGCGGTGCGATGGCTCTCGTGATCCGTGCTGAGCTGTTCCAGCCCGGTCTGCAGATCGTCGATCCGTATTTCTTCAACCAGATGACCACCATGCACGCGCTGGTGATGATCTTCGGCGCGGTCATGCCGGCGTTCACCGGTCTCGCCAACTGGATGATACCGCTCATGGTCGGGGCGCCCGACATGGCGCTGCCGCGTATGAACAACTGGAGCTTCTGGCTGCTGCCGTTCGGCTTCGCCGTACTCCTGTCGACGCTGTTCATGCCGGGTGGTGGTCCCGCCGGTGGCTGGACCATGTACCCGCCACTGATGCTGCAGACCGGTACGGCCTTTCCGTTCGTCATCTTCGCGATCCACGTGCTCGGCATCAGCTCGATCATGGGGTCGATCAACGTGATCGCCACCATTCTGAACATGCGCGCTCCGGGTATGAGCCTGATGAAAATGCCGCTGTTCGTCTGGACATGGTTGATCACCGCTTATCTGATGATCGCTGTCATGCCGGTGCTCGCCGGGGCAGTCACGATGCTGCTGACCGATCAGTATTTCGGCACCACGTTCTTCAGCGCCGCTGGCGGTGGTGACCCGGTGCTCTACCAGCATATCTTCTGGTTCTTCGGGCACCCCGAGGTGTACATCCTGATTCTGCCGGCGTTCGGGATCATCTCCACGATCATTCCGACCTTTGCCCGCAAGCCGCTGTTCGGCTACAGCTCGATGGTGTACGCCACCGCCTCCATCGCGTTCCTGTCGTTCATCGTCTGGGCGCATCACATGTTCACGGTGGGCATGCCGCTGGCCGGCGAGCTCTTTTTCATGTACTCCACAATGCTGATCGCGGTCCCCACCGGCGTGAAGGTCTTCAACTGGGTCTCGACCATGTGGCGGGGCGCGATGACCTTCGAGGCACCGATGCTGTTCGCGCTGGCGTTCGTGTTCCTGTTCACCATCGGCGGCTTTTCCGGCCTGATGCTGGCGATCGCGCCGGCCGACTTCCAGTACCACGACACCTATTTCGTGGTGGCGCATTTCCACTACGTCCTGGTGACCGGCGCCGTGTTCGCGATCCTTGCGGCCGCGTACTACTGGATGCCCAAGTGGACCGGCCATATGTACAGCGAGCGCTTGGCCCAGTGGCATTTCTGGATGTCGGTGATCTTTGTGAATGTGCTCTTCTTCCCGCAGCACTTCCTGGGACTGGCCGGTATGCCGCGTCGTATCCCGGACTATTCAGTGCAGTTCGCGGACTGGAATATGGTCTCGAGTATCGGCGGATTCGGGTTCGGCTTCGCGCAGCTGATCTTCGTGTGGCTACTCATCAAGTGCATCCGTGGCGGCCAGCAGGCTGAAGCGAAGGCCTGGGAAGGGGCCTCCGGGCTTGAGTGGGATGTGCCTTCACCGGCGCCGCATCATACGTTTGATACGCCACCGGTCGTTCGATAACCGATGATCAACCGCGAAGTCGACCGGCGCACACGGCGCAGGATCCGCTGGACTGTGGTCCTGCTGGTGCTGGTCGTGCTGGGCATTTATCTGGGGGTTTTCCTCGATCGCTTCTAGCGATTACACCGGGGGAGAGGGAGCACAGCATATGGCACAAGCAGAAGGCGGGTATTACGTCCCGCACCAGAGCAATTGGCCGATCATCGGCAGCGTTGGCGTGACGACGCTGGTCGTCGGCATCGCTATGTATCTGGAGGGAATGGCCGTCAGCACCTGGGTCATGGGGGCTGGCGGGCTGATTACCGCCTGGTTCGTGTTCGGCTGGTTCCGTGATGTCGTGACCGAAGGTGTGAAGGGGCTCTACAGCGACCAGGTCGACCGGTCGCTGCGCTGGGGCATGATCTGGTTCATCTTCTCCGAGATCATGTTCTTTGCGGCGTTCTTCGGGGCGCTTTTCTATGCCCGTACACTGTCAGTGCCGTGGCTCTCCGGCGAGGATGCCGCGACGAGCCGCATGCTGTGGGATTCCATGGCGCTGGACTGGCCAACGGCTGGCCCGGCGAACGCGGGCATGGAATGGCAGCCGATGTCGGCCTGGCCGCTGCCGACCATCAACACGATGATTCTGCTGACCTCCGGTATGACCCTGACCGTGGCGCACCACGCCCTCAAGGCGGGTAATCGCGCGAAGCTGATCGGGTTCATGTGGGCGACTGTTCTGCTGGGCATGATTTTCATCGGCCTGCAGGGCTACGAGTACTATGAGGCGTACGCCCATCTGAACCTGCGTATGGACACCGGGATTTATGGGTCGACGTTCTTCATGCTCACCGGCTTCCATGGCATGCACGTGGTGATCGGGACCCTCATGCTGCTGGTCATCACCCTGCGATGCATGAAGGGACATTTCCAGCCGGAATCCCACTTTGGCTTCGAGGGTGCCGCCTGGTACTGGCATTTTGTGGACGTGGTCTGGCTGGGGCTCTACATCTTCGTCTACATCCTCTGAGGGGTCAGGATAGCGGGCTGCTATTCGGGGAGATGGTGCCCGTCAGAAACCCAATAACGATCAGCACAAACAGGATGATCGACAGGGTGATGCGAACGGTCAGGGCGTTCAGGGTGCGGCGCGATTCGCCCCGGTCGCGGATGAGATAGAACAGCCCCGATCCAAGGCTCGCGACAATGACGAACAATGTGAGCAGTATAGTGAGTCGAATTGCGAGATCCATCAGTCATCCCCGATCGTTTTGCGCGCAGTATAAACCAAGATTGGGGCACTGGCTGGCTTGACCCGCGCTCGCCACGGGATTCAGCTCGGCAGATTCGTGTTCGCGCCGAGTGTGCTGCCAACGGTTGTCTACCTGATCCTGTTGGTGGGCCTGATCGGGCTTGGCCAATGGCAGTTGGATCGTGCCGATCAGAAGCGGACGACCCTCGAGCAACGGGCCGCCGCCACGGAGGCGCCGGTGATTTCCATCAATGAGCAGTCGGCGACGCTGGACCGCGACGAGTACCGTCGGGCGACAGCGGTCGGGCGTTTCGATACCGATCACCAGTTCCTGCTCGATAACCAGGTGGAAGACGGACGGATTGGCTACCGTGTGATGACCCCTTTGAGGCTTGAGGAACGGGATACGGCGGTACTGGTTGACCGTGGATTCGTCCCGATCGCCGACAGTCGCCAGAAACTCCCAGCGTTGCCCCCGGTTGATCCACAGGCACGTATCAGCGGTCGGATCAGCGCTGGACCGTCCGTCGGCATGCGTCTGGGTGATGCCGCGGATGGTACAGATCGGTGGCCAAGGCGTTTGCAGTACATGGACTTCGACTACATGAACGCCACGCTCGACTATCCGCTCAGCGATTACCTGCTGGTGGAGGGGTCGCTGGCGACTGACGCGGTGGCGCGCTCGAGTGATCGCGATGCATGGCGCTTCGGGCCGGCGCGTCATGAAGGTTACGCGGTGCAGTGGTTTTCGCTGGCCGCTGCGCTCACGCTGATCTGGCTGGTGGTGAATACGCGCCGGCGACAACAAGGAGATGCCGCTTGATCGAACGACTCAAGGGCCGTTGGCAGCCGTTTGCGCTGTTGGCGCTATTTATTCTGCCGACCGCCGGCGCGATGGTTATGGTGTTCAGTGACTGGCGCCCCAGTACATTCACCAATAATGGTGATCTGGTCCAGCCCGCCGAGCAGCTCAGTCCCGAACAGTGGCAAGGGGTGAGTGAAGCGGCACCGACATTGGCCGGTGACTGGCTCATCATCGCTCCGCAGCGCGGCGACTGTGGTAGTGACTGTCGCGACCGCGTGGATCAACTCAACCGGGCGCAGATCGCCCTCGATCGGGATATCGAACGCGTACAGCTCGTGGTCCTCCAGCCCGACTCGCGAGAGACACCGGTGTTCGACCCCGTCCCCGGTATCCTTAATCTATCGGCGCCGGCCGCGGTGGTCGATCGTCTCGCCACGCATGAGGGCGAACCGATGGCCGCGCATATTGTCGACTATCGCGGGTACCACGTGATGCGCTATGCCCGGCCTCTGGATGCCTCGGGGCTGCTGGACGATCTGGAAAGCCTGCTGAGTCTGGCGAAAGAAGAGGCGGAGCGCCGAGCCCTTGAGGAGGTCGTGACTGAATGAACGCTCACCCCTGGTTTTTCCGCCTGAGTCTGGTTGCAACGGCCATGGCCCTTTGTGTTGTTGTCCTTGGCGCGTGGGTCCGACTCACCGACGCCGGGCTTGGCTGCCCGGACTGGCCCGGTTGCTATGGTCAGTGGGATGTGCCGAACACGCAGGAAGCGATCGCCGCTGCAAACGAGGCCTTCCCGGATACGCCCGTGAATGTTGGTAAGGGCTGGCGGGAAATGGTCCACCGCTATCTCGCGAGCGGACTGGGGCTGCTGATTGTCGGGCTGGGCGTGTTCGCCTGGCGCCAGCGCCATCGCCCCGGCCAGCCCTGGCGGGTTCCGCTGCTACTCATTGCTCTGGTCTGCTTTCAGGGATTGCTGGGGGCATGGACCGTCACCTGGCAGCTCAAGCCGGCGGTGGTGACAGCGCACCTGCTCGGTGGACTCGCCACCCTGTCCCTGCTCTGGTGGGTGACCCTGCGCAGCAACCACCTTGGGGGTGGTGGCCGGCTGTCTCGAGTCTCTGGACTGGGGGCATTCCTGGCGATCGGAACGCTGGTGGCGGTCGGTCAGATCAGCCTGGGTGGCTGGACCAGTACCAATTATGCCGCCCTTGCCTGCAACGACTTCCCGGCGTGTAGTCTCGGGGAGTACTGGCCGGATGAAGCGGATTTCGCCGAGGGCTTCGTGCTGTGGCGGGGCCTTGGCGTCAACTACGAGTTTGGTGTGCTGGACCATCCGGCACGAATGGCGATCCATCTCGTGCACCGGGTGGGAGCGATTGTCGTGACCCTGGTGTTGGGGGGGCTCGCCTTCTGGCTCTGGCGGGCCGGTGGCCTGGGGCGCACCCTGGGGATGGCTGTCGCCGGGGCGCTGGTGCTTCAGGTGCTGATCGGCATCGGTAACGTGCTCTACAACTTGCCGCTGGCTCTCGCGGTCGCGCACAATGCGGGCGCAGCATTGCTGATGCTGGTGCTTGTAACCGCCATCCACGTCCGGCAGCCCATTGCGCAACCATGAGCCGATATCCCGACGCCACAACCCATCCGTCTTCCGGCGTTGCTGCATTCATGCAGCATACGCTGCAGCACTGGCGTGATTATTACGAACTGACCAAGCCTGGCGTCGTCGCGTTGATGGTATTTACAGCGGTGGTTGGCCAACTGTTGGCGAGCCCCGGTGCGATCCCATGGATGGCGCTGACCGTGGGGAATATCGGCATCGCGCTGGCGGCGGGCTCCGCTGCTGCGATCAACCATCTGGTGGACCGCCGAATCGACGCGCGGATGAAGCGCACCGAAGGACGACCACTGCCCACCGGTGGGCTGCGTACCAGCCATGCCAGTCTGTTCGCGGGGGTACTCGGGGTGACGGGTCTCTCCCTGCTGTATTTCCTGGTCAATCCGCTGACGGCGTGGCTGACCTTCGGCTCACTGATCGGCTACGCGTTCATCTACACGCTGTTCCTCAAGCGGGCGACGCCGCAGAACATCGTTATTGGTGGCGCCGCCGGCGCCGCCCCACCGGTGTTGGGCTGGGTGGCCGTGACCGGCAGCATTGACGCCCATGCGCTGCTGCTGTTCCTGATCATTTTCACCTGGACACCACCGCATTTCTGGGCCCTGGCCATCCATCGCCGCGAAGAGTACGCGAGCGTCGATATCCCGATGCTGCCGGTGACGCATGGTGACCGGTTCACCCGCTGGCAGATCCTTTTCTACACGGTGTTACTGGTGGGCGTCACACTGCTGCCCTTCGCCACGGGTATGAGCGGTCCGGTCTATCTCGCCGGTGCGTTGATTCTGGGTGCGCGCTATCTCTGGTTTGGCTATGCGTTGCTTGCGCGGCCGGATGATCGGTCGCTACCGATGAAGTCGTTCGGCTTCAGCATTGTCTATCTGATGGCGCTGTTCGCGGTGCTGCTGGTGGATGCCTACCTGCCAGTGGCCTGGGGATTGGTGGCGGGATAACCTTTTCGTTGGAAGGCGGAGCAACCCTCCATAGCATGGCGGAATGGCACCTCAACCGGGGATTCCGGGATCCCCGGCGACGCGTTTTGACAGTCAGCCCTCGCCGGCCGCCTTGTCCAGGCCGACGTTGTTTTTCTCGAGGACGCGGTCGGCGCGATAGCTCGAACGCACCAGCGGGCCCGAGACCACTTCGAGAAAGCCCTTACCAAGCCCGATCTCGCGGTAGCGCTCGAACTGCTCGGGGGTGACGTAGCGGTCCACCGGCAGGTGATTGACCGTGGGGCGGAGATACTGCCCGAAGGTCACGATGTCGATACCGATAGCGCGGAGATCGTCCATGGTCTCGATGATCTCTTCGTCGGTCTCGCCCAGACCCAGCATCAGGCTGGTCTTGGTGAGCACATCGGGGCGACGCTGCTTGGCATACTCGAGCACGTCCAGGGTCTGCTGATAGCCGGCTCGTGGATCACGGACCGGATGGGTAAGGCGCTTCACCGTCTCGACGTTCTGCGCAAATACCTCGAGCCCGGTATCGACCACCGTGTCGATCGCCTCATGACGACCGTTGAAGTCCGGGGTCAGGGCTTCGACGGCGGTGTTCGGATTACGGCGCTTGATCTCGTGGATGCAGTCCGCATAGTGCTGCGCCCCGCCATCGGGTAGGTCATCGCGGTCCACCGAAGTGAGCACCACGTATTTCAGCCCCATGAGCTCGACCGTGGTCGCTGCGCCGTTGGGCTCGTTGTCGTCGAGCCAGCCCTTGGGGTTACCGGTATCCACTGCGCAGAACTTGCAGGCGCGCGTGCAGACATCGCCCATGAGCATGATGGTCGCCGTCCCGGCGCTCCAGCACTCGCCCATATTAGGGCACATGGACTCCTCGCAGACGGTGGCCAGTTTGTGTTCGCGGACGGTGTTGCGGACCTTCTGATAGGTCTCGCCCGTCGGGACTTTGACACGCAGCCAGTCCGGTTTATCGCCGCGCCCGACCGGTGCGGTGTCACGCTGCGCCTTGACGCCGTTCTTGATTGCACGGATCCCATTATCCTTGTCGACCTTCTGGCCGCTCACAACAACGGGGATGCCCTTGAGTTCCGGCATGTCTGACTCCTTGCCTGGTTCAGTCCTTGCCGTAGGGGTTGTTCATGACCGAGAACCAGTTGGCATGCGCCTTATCCGCATCCTTCCGGAACGCTTCAACCTCCTCGCGGCTCATTTCCTCGCGTAGACGGTCATCGCTGACCGGCCGCGGATCGTGACCCTGCCCGTCATCCGGCGATGCGTTCGGGTCGTGCTCTGTCTCTTTCGGCCGCTCATTGCTCATGACGACACCCTCCGAATCCTGATCATCTGTTGTAAAATCCAGTATACGTTCGAAAACGGACTGCCTCTATGGCCGCAACGTCACAACCCCATGCCCACCGCGAACTGGATCTACGCGGCTTGAGCTGCCCACTGCCCATCCTGCGAACCAAGCAGGCCCTCCGTGACATGTCGGTCGGTGAGTGCGTTGCGGTGCAGGCGACCGACCCACATGCCGTGATCGACTTCCGTGCCTTGTGTGACACCACCGAGCATCACCTGTTGCATGAGGAGCAGCACGGTGACGTGCTTACATTCTGGCTTGAGAAGGGCTCCTGAGCCGGGCCAGCAGCGACTCCGCAACGACGGATAGACGGCGGCTGAACGACGGCGCCTGGTGCCAGCTCAGACTGATCAGTTCCATGCGCTCGCGACGCTCGAGAAGCAGGTCATCGCTGGTCCCGAGATCATCCACAAGGCCCAGCTCAAGCGCGCGCTCACCCAGCCAGTGTTCACCGGTCGCGACCCGCTCGAGGTCGAGTCGTGGGCGGTACCGACCAATGTGGTGCTTGAACAGATCGTGGACTTCCTGGAGTGATTCGCGGAATTTCTCCCGTCCCTCGTCGGTATTCTCGCCAAACACTGTCAGATCGCGTTTGTATTCACCGGCGGTATGCAGCTCGAACTCGATATCATGGCGCTTGAGCAGGCCATGGAAGTTAGGCAGCTGCCCGACGACGCCGATGGACCCGATCACGGCGAACGGAGCGGCAACGATTCGATCCGCCACACAGGCCATCAGGTAACCACCACTGGCGGCGACGCGGTCGACCGAGATGGTGAGGCGGATGTTCGCCTCACGCAGTCGCGCCAGCTGGCTGGCGGCGAGGCCATAGCCCGGGACCATGCCCCCGGGGCTTTCGAGTCGTACCAGGACTTCATCATCGCGCTTGGCACTGGCGATGATGGCGCTGACCTCCTCGCGCAGGGAATCGACGGCGGTGGCGCGGATATCGCCATCGAAATCGAGCACGAAAAGACGCGGCAGTCGCCCTTCGCCCTCCTGCTGGCGCTTTTTCCGGCGGCGCTCTTTCAGACGCGCCAGAAGGTTGGGGCGATTGCGCTCAAGGCCATGCTGGATGCGACGGCTCATCGCCTCATAACGGCGGTTGAGCGGTTCGACCTCGAGCGCCTCGCGCTGACGGCCGCGGCGCCGGTTGCTCATACCACCGATCATGCCCAGCAGCACCCCGAAGGCGACCAGCAGGGTGAGCACGCGGGCCAGGAAAGAGGCATAATCCTGCACGAATTCCATCGCATTCTCCTTTGATGAATGCCGATCGTGTTAAAGCACCGAGTCTACGCGAGCCAACGCATGAAAGAAGCCACCCGACGCAGGGGAGGGAAAGGCCTGTGACACAGGAACCGCCATTCATCCACCGCGGCGTTGCGGTGTGGACGCTGCGTGAGCTCGACCGGGCGAGTGATGTGCCGAAGGGCACGGCTTTTCGGGCGTTCAAGCGCTGTCGGCCGGCGTTGGTGGAAGATCGCGATTTTTTCGTCGAGACCATCGCTGCACCCAGCGATGAGCCCGCCGCCCGTTTGCTCGAGCAGATGCACCGCGCCCACGCACTGTATCAAAGCAGCCAGGTGGCGATCCTCCTGACTCGCGATGCCTGTACGAAGCTGCAGGGCGTTGCTAATCTTCATTCACCATGAACACGCTCGTCACCTGGCTGCAGCCCTGGGAGCCGTCGCTACCGGTATTCCTTGCCTGTGCGCTGGCGGTCAGTCTGTACGCCATCGGCATGATGCGGGGCGCGAAACCGGGGTTCTGGGCGGCGCTGTCGTACTTCGCGGGCGTGGCGCTGATCTACGCGGTCACGCAGACCCATTACGACTATTACTCGCAGTACCTGTTCTCCGCCCATCGTCTGCAGCACCTGGTTCTGCACCACCTCGGGCCTTTCCTGATCGCCCTGGCGATGCCGGCGACGGTGCTGGCCACTGCCATGCCGGCACGTATCCGGAGTCTGCCGCAGGGGCGCGTGGCACCGGCCTTCCGGGTGCTCAGGATGATCTACCGCGGGTTCCAGCAGCCATTCATCGCGGGGACGCTATTCGTCGGTTTGATCTATTTCTGGCTGACCCCCGAGATCCATTTCGATGCCATGCTGAGCGTCGATCTCTACTGGTTCATGAACTGGACGATGATGCTCGATGGGCTGCTGTTCTGGTGGTTGATCTTCGAGCGTGGCGATCCGGGGTCGACACCGCGGCTCAGCCCCGGCCGCCGGATTCTTTTACTGGCGCTGGTCATGCCACCGCAGATCGCGCTTGGTGCCTACATCACCTTCAGCGGTCAGAATCTATTCGAAATCTACGATGTCTGCGGTCGTGCGTTTCCGATCGATCCGCTGCTCGACCAGCAGATCGGCGGACTGATCACCTGGATCCCGGCGGCCATGATGAGTGTCCTCGCCGCGGTGATCGTGCTGGCATTCCGTCTGGAGGGAAGTGAGAGCCATGCGTGAGCGTTCAATGAGCCGGATCGCGCGCTGCGCCCTGTTCGTGGTGGTGGCCTTTGCCCTGACCGCCTGTGGCGGTCGTGGCTATCAGACCAAAGGGATCGAGGGGTTGCTGCCGGATCTGTCGTTCCGCCTGACCAGTGAGACCGGGCAGACCCTCACCGCCGCCGACATGCGGGGCGCGCCCACGGTGGTTTTTTTCGGTTTTACCCACTGTCCCGATGTCTGTCCCACGGCGATGGCGCGGGTGACGGCGGCCACCGAGGCAGCGGGTGAGGATCTGGATGCCTCGCTGCAGGTGTTGTTCGTGTCCGTGGATCCCGGGCGGGATACCCCCCAGCGTCTTGCGGATTACACGAGCTTTTTCAGCGATCGGGTCACGGGCGCGACAGCGTCAGTTGAACGACTGCGTGAACTCACCAAGCGCTATCGGGCCACTTTTGGCTATGACGAGCCCAATGAGTTCGGTGACTACAACGTCTCGCACTCCAGTGCGATGTATGTGTTCGACGCGGAGGGTGACGCCCGGGCGTTATTCCGCCCGAGCGATAGTGTGACCGCGATGGCGGCGGATCTGCGGCGCATCGCCGAGGGTTAGTCTTCGAACAGGTCCTTGTCGGTCACGGCGCCGTAGGAGGCCGAGCTCACCAGCCGCGCGAACTTGCCGAGGACACCGCGACGGTAATTCGGCGGTCGCGGCTTCCAGACGGCGCGGCGTTCAGCCAGCCTTTCATCACTGACCGCGACCTCAAGCCGGTTCTCATCGGCATCGATGATCACCGTGTCGCCTTCCTCGACGAGGCCGATATTGCCGCCGGTGGCCGCTTCCGGTGCCACATGCCCCACGACCATACCGTAGGTGCCGCCGGAGAACCGTCCATCGGTGATCAGGCCGACCGCGTCGCCCAGCCCGCGGCCAATGATCGCGGAGGTGGGCGCGAGCATTTCACGCATGCCCGGTCCACCCTTCGGCCCCTCATAGCGGATGATGACCACGTCGCCCGCCTGAATGCTGTCGTTGAGGATCGCCTCCATGGCGAGCTCCTCGGAATCGAACACCCGGGCTGGACCCTCGATACGGCGCTTCTTGATTCCGCTGACTTTGGCGACGGCACCTTCGAGGGCCAGGTTGCCGCGCAGGATCGCCAGGTGGCCTTCGGCATACACCGGGTTATCGAAGTCGCGGATAACGGTCTGATTGGCGGGCGCATTGGCCGGTACAGACGTGAGCAGCTCCTCGATGGTCTGACCGGTGATGGTCATGCAGTCGCCATGCAGCAGGCCCCTGGCGAGCAGCATTTTCATGACCTGCGGTGTCCCGCCGACGTCGTGGAACTCACTGGTCACGAATCGCCCGGAGGGCTTGAGATCGCAGAGGACCGGGACGCGCTGGCGGATACGCTCGACATCATCGATGGAGAAATCCACTTCACAGGCATTGGCGATGCCGAGTAGATGCAGCACGGCATTCGTCGATCCGCCCAGCGCCATGACCACGCTCACCGCGTTCTCGATGGCCGGTCGGGTCATGATGTCGCGCGGCAGGCGCTGGTGGTGGATGGCATCGACCAGTACGTCAGCGGCCTGAGCAGCGACCTCGCGGGACTCGTCATCCACTGCAGAGACCGTGCTCGAGCCCATCAGACTCATGCCCATCGCTTCGAAGGCGCTCGACATGGTGTTGGCGGTGAACATGCCGCCGCAGGAGCCGGCCCCCGGGCAGGCGTTCATCTCCACGCCCTTGAGGTCTTCGTCCGAGAGGTTCCCGGCGGCGGACTGGCCCACTGCCTCGAAGGCGCTGACGATGGTCAGGTCCTCGCCCTTGTAGTGGCCCGGCTTGATGGTGCCACCGTAGACAAAGATCGACGGGATATTCAGCCGGGCGATGCCGATCATCGCCCCGGGCATGTTCTTGTCGCAGCCACCGGTGGCGAGGACGCCATCAAGGCTCTGGCCGTTGCAGACGGTCTCAATGGAATCGGCGATGACCTCACGCGAGACCAGCGAGTACTTCATGCCCTCGGTGCCCATGGAGATGCCATCCGAGATGGTGATCGTGCCAAAGCTCACCGGCATGGCACCGGCATTGCGCAGGGCGTCACTGGCGCGCTCGGCCTGCGCACCGATGCCGATGTTACAGGGCGTGATCGTGCTGTGGGCATTCCCGACACCGACGATGGGTTTCTCGAAGTCCTCGTCGGTAAAGCCAACGGCCCGCATCATCGCGCGATTGGGGGTACGGGCGCGTCCCTGGGTGACGGCGCGGCTACGGCGATTATCGGCCATTTCCAGTCCTTGATTGAGTGATGAAACCAGCAGTATATCGTGAAAATACGAAACTCCAGAGCGGCTGGCAATTGCCCTGAGTCATCGTCTGGAGCCATCGGGATGGCATACTCTGTCATTGACTCAAGCGAAAGGGCAGGCACAGGCGGTGACCACGCCAAGCAGCCGCTATGAGGCCGATCTGGCCGGTGGGGATTTCGTCGATGATGAAGCGCAGCGCGCCGCGGTCGAGGCGCTGGATGCGCTGCATGCGTCCCTGCTGGCGCAACCGCCGCGGCCGACGGGGTGGCGCGGCTGGTGGCGCCGTCGCCGCGGCGAGTCGAGCGATGCGATTCCGGGATTATATCTCTGGGGCGGCGTCGGTCGTGGCAAGACCTACCTGATGGACACCTTCTATGAATGCCTGCCGGCGTCGATCGGCAAGCGGCGTGTGCACTTTCACCGCTTTATGCAATCGGCGCACCAGCGTCTGCGCTGGCTGCGTGAGCAGCCTGATCCGCTGCGCAGCCTGGCCGCGGAATGGGCGGCGGATCTGCGGGTACTGTGCTTCGACGAGTTCTTCGTCAGCGATATCGGCGATGCCATGATCCTGTCTGGCCTGCTGCATGGTCTGATCGAGGAAGGGGTGACGCTGGTGGCGACGTCGAACATCGCTCCCGCCGGGCTCTACGAGGATGGTCTCCAGCGCGATCGGTTCCTGCCAGCGATCGATCTCCTCGAGCGCCACCTACAGGTGATCAATGTCGATGGTGGGCTCGACTACCGCCTCCGGCTGCTGAGCCGTGCACCGATCTATCATGTCCCGGCGGACGATCGCGCCGAGGCGGCGCTGGCAAAGACCTTCGAGCGGATGTGTCCAGAGCGCGATCATGACACGCCCGAGTTATCCATCAATCAGCGCGACATCCCGGTGCGCGCGCTCGGTGATGGAGTGCTCTGGTGTCGGTTCGCCGACCTGTGCGAAGGCCCGCGCAGTGCCGATGACTATGTCGAGATCGCCCGTCGATTCCACACTGTCATCCTCTCCGGCTTACCGATCCTCGATCGTGAGCGGGAGGATGCGGCCCGCCGGTTCGCCTCGCTGGTGGATGAGTTCTACGACCGGGGGGTCAAGCTGATCATTTCCGCCACGGCGGATGTCGAGTGGCTGTATCGGGGAAGACACCTGCATTTCGAGTTCCGCCGCATTGTCTCGAGGCTCCAGGAGATGCGCTCCCACGAATATCTGGCGATGCCGCACCGGCCGTGATTGTTGTCCCCAGACCCTGTGGACAAGTTTGTGGAGGAACACGGGGATGAATGGCGTAAATGCCCTGCTGTCGGGGCTCTTCACAAATTGGCGAATCCTTGACCAGTTTAAAATAACCAGCAAAAACAATGAGTTATTATTTATCCACTGATGTCAGGCAGTTACCGCGCTGCGACGCGGTTACCGAGTCTTGCGCTGTGCACAACCGGTTCTGTCAAGACCTATTTCATGAGTCCGCCGACATGCGCGGCTGCCCCTCTGGCGAGGGCGTCGAGGTCGTATCCGCCCTCGAGCAGTGAGCAGATGTGTCCGCCGCAGCAGTAGTTGGCCACCGCGACCAACTCGTCGGTGATCCAGGCAAAGTCATCCGTCGTCAACGCGAGCCCCGCCAGCGGATCCTCGATGGCGGCATCGAACCCTGCCGAAATGATCAGCAGCTCGGGATCGAAATCGATGAGTGCGGAAATCGCCTCGCAGTGGAACTGCTGGCGATAGTCCGCCGACCCTGTACCGTCCGGCACGGGGATATTGAGGATATTGCCGGACCGATTCTCCTTGCGGCTGCCGGTCCCCGGGAACAGGGGGTACTGATGGGTGGAGAGGTAGAAAAGCCCCTCGCGCCCGGTGAATATCGCCTGAGTACCGTTGCCGTGATGGACGTCGAAGTCGACCACCGCAATGCGTTGGATCCCGTGGACGGCCTGCGCATGCAAAGCCGCGATGGCGGCGTTGCTGAACAGGCAAAAGCCCATCGATTCGTCGGGTTCGGCGTGATGCCCCGGCGGCCGTGTGGCACAGAAAACCCGCCGCGCATCGCCGCTCTGGATTGCATCCACGGCCTGGATCGCCGCGCCGGCCGAACGCAAGGCCGCATCCCCAGATCCCGGCGACAGCGTGGTGTCGGCGTTGAACTGGGAATGACCGCTGGAGGGGATGGCGGCCATGACGGCGTCGATGTAGTCACTGGCGTGGGCGCGCTCCAGCGCTGTTCGCGACGCCATTTCCGCCTCGTGGCGCTGGAGGTCGTTGAATCCGGGCGTGTCGAGCGCCGCGAGGACCGCCTCGAGCCGCTCGGTCCGCTCCGGATGATTGCTGCCAGTATCGTGGTGGAGGCAATCGCTGTGGCTGATCAACCAGGTCGACACGTCGCTCACTCTCCCGGGTAGAAGGTCTGCTGGAATGCCACTGGGTAGACCTCGCCACCGGCATGTGGATTGACTTCGATCTCGAAAGTGAACGCATCGCCGGCCTCGATCGGGAAGGTACCGACATAGGAGACCCAGCCGTCCTCGCGGACACGTTGGGCGCCGATTTCGGTCAGCTCGTCGTCCTCGTCACGGGCGAGGATGTCCACCCGACCGGAGACCGCCTCGCCATTGCGGAGGATGGTGACCATCACCATACCCTGGGTGCGGCTGCGCACGATGCCGTATTCACGGGCGACCCGTTCGTTGAGCATGCCCGTGGGGATGGCGCTGTAGTGGATCTCGTACTCACCGAAACGATCCGACTGCTGCGCATTGACGATCATCGGGAAGGCGAGCAACAGGGTTGTCATCCAGGCAGTGATGCGATGAGCGTAGTGACTCATGTTCAGTCTCCTTCAGGCCCGGCAGATCCGGTACAGCGCGACCTCTCCGAATAGATTGGGAACCCAGCGCGCCATTAATGGGCGTTTGTAGTCATGAGATAACACGCGCCGTTCGATAATGTGAATACTCAGCTGCTCGCAGAGTGCCTCAAAGTCGTGGATGGTGCAGAAATGGATGTTGGGTGTCTCGTACCAGGCATAGGAAAGCGCATGGCTCATCGGCATACGTCCCTTGACCGCGAGATGCCAGCGCAGGCGGTAGTAGGCGAAGTTGGGGAACGTGACGATCCCGGTCCGGCCCACCCGCAGCATCTCCCAGAGGAGCTGATCGGGACGCTGCACGGCCTGCAGTGTCTGGGTGAGGATGACCTGATCGAAGGCATTGTCATCGAAATCGGAGAGCCCTTCGTCGATATCGCTTTCGATGACATTGATGCCATTGGCGATGCTCTGGGTGATGCCCGCGGGATCGATCTCCAGGCCATAGCCGGTGGCCTGACGGCGATCGAACAGATGTCTGAGCAGCCGGCCGTCGCCACAGCCCAGGTCCAGCACTCGATCTCCGCTACTCACCCAGCCGGCGACAATCTCGAGATCCGAGCGCAGTGGACTCATACCCCGACCTCCGTGGCGACCCGCTGCATGTACGTGGTGAATACCTCGCGATAGCGCGGCACCGGCATGAGAAAGGCGTCGTGTCCGTGATTGGCGCGGATCTCGGCGTAGCTGACCCGCTTGTCGGTGTCCAGCAGCGCACGGACAATCTCGTGGCTCGCCGCTGGTGGGAAGCGCCAGTCGCTGGTGAACGAGGCGACGAAAAACGGTGCCGTAACCCCGCTCAGTGCCACTGATAGGTCGCCATCATGGGCCGCCGCCGGATCGAAGTAGTCCAGCGCCCGGGTCATCAGCAAATAGGTGTTGGCATCAAAACGATCCACGAACGACTGACCCTGGTAGCGTAAATAGCTCTCGACCTCGAACTCGACATCGTAGTTGTAGCGATAGCCACCGGGTGTACCCCGCCGGTCGCGCCCGAATTTCTCGCCCATGGCCGCTTCCGAGAGATAGGTGATGTGACCGAGCATCCGCGCCAGCATCAGACCGGTACGGGGTCGATCGCCGGTGACGGCATAACGACCTTCCTGAAAGTCCGGATCGGAACGGATCGCCTGTCGCGCGACCTCATTAAAGGCGATGTTCTGAGCGGACAGTCGCGGCGCCGCGGCAATCACCACGGCATGCCGCAAGCGCTCGGGTTGATCGATGGCCCACTGCAGGGCCTGCATGCCACCCAGGCTGCCGCCCGCCACTGCGGCCCAGCGTTCAACGCCCAGATGATCAGCCAGACGGGCCTGACTGCGCACCCAGTCGCGCACTGTCACCAGCGGGAAATCAGCGCCATAGAGCTCGCCGGTCTCGGGGTTGACCGAGGTTGGGCCGGTGGAACCGTGACAGCCGCCGATGTTGTTGCTGCAGACAACGAAAAAGCGACTGGTGTCGAGCGGCTTGCCAGGTCCGATGCAGGCCTCCCACCAGCCGGGCTTACGCTCGTCGTGGCTGTGATAGCCCGCTGCGTGATGATTCCCCGACAGCGCGTGGCAGACAAGAATGGCGTTACTGGCGTCGGCGTTGAGTTCACCGTAGGTCTCGTAGGCGATCGTATAGCCCGGGAGAACCCGCCCGGAGTCCAGCGCCAGGGGCTCGTCAAAATGCACCGTCTGGGGGGTGATGACCCCGACCGATCTCTCCTCAGCCAGCGCTGTCATCGCTACATCATCAGCCCGGGTGCGATCCGGTCGAGCGGGGGGAGTACCAGCATCTTCACCACCTGGATGGCGACAATCGCCGCCAGGGGTGACAGGTCGATCCCGCCGAGATCGGGCAGGACCGCACGGAACGGACGGATGACCGGCTCAGTGAGACCCAGCAGCACGGTGGTTGCGGGGTTGTAGTCATTGGGGCTGATCCACGAGAGGATTGCCCGGACCACGATGGCGATCAGGTAGACATTGAGCAGCAGGCTGATCAGCTCCGCCGGTGTGCGCAGCAGCAGATAGTCGACCCGCGGTGTCACGCCAGCGATGGTCATCAGCAGGCTCAACGCGATGATCTGGAGGATGATCATCAGCACGATCGCCGCGATGTCGATGCCTCCCCAGCTGGGAATGAATCGACGCAATGGCTGCAACACGGGCTGGGTGATGCGCAGCAGGAACTGCGAGAGCGGATTGTAGAAATCCGCCCGCGACCACTGCAGCAGGAACCGCAGCATGACCGCCATGATGTACAGGCTGAAAAGCGTGTCCACCAGAAAGGCGAGGGGATTGGCGAGGTAACCCGGTCCCATGGCTACTGATCTCCCAGTTCGTGACCCAGCTCGTCAGCGCGGTGGGCGGCAGCCTGCAGCGCCCGGCGGTAAAGACCGGCCAGATCGCCGCCCTCCAGTTCGCCGATGGCGGCAGCGGTGGTGCCACCGGGGGAGGTCACCCGGCGCTTGAGTTCGTCGACGTCCTCGTGACTCTCCAGTGCCATGCGTGCCGCCCCCAGTGCGGTCTCCAGGGTCAGCAGGTGCGCTGTTCTCGCATCCAGACCCATTGACTCACCGGCCGCCTGCATCGCCTCCATCGTGAGGAAGAAATACGCGGGACCGCTGCCGGAGATCGCCGTGACGGCATTCATGTCCCGCTCGTCGGTCAGCCACACGACCATCCCCACAGCGCGGAGAATGGTCTCGGCGAGGTCGCGCTGCTCGTCGGTGACCTGCTCATTGGCATAGAGCGCCGTCGCGCCGGTCTGCACCAGTGCCGGCGTATTGGGCATAGCGCGCACGACCGGGCTTTCGCCGCCCAGCCAGCGATCGATGTCGGCACAACGCACCCCCGCTGCCACCGAGATCACGAGGCTTTTCTGGTCGCGGATATGGGGCGCGAGCTCGCGGACGACATCGGCGATGCGCGCCGGCTTGACCGCCAGCATGATGACATCGGCACCGCGGATCGCCGTGGCATTGTCCTCGAAGGCCTGAACCTCGAAATCCCGGGTCAGGGCGTCGCGACGTTCGGCATCAGGCTCGGCGATGCGCAGGCCGACGGCTGGGTGGCGATCGGCAATGAGCCCACCGATCAGGCTGCGGGCCATATTGCCGCCACCGATGAAGGCGATGGTGTTTTCACTCAAGACGGTTTCTCCGGTCGGGGTCCGAAAACGGCCGTACCCAGGCGAACCATCGTCGCCCCCTCGGCCACCGCCGCTTCCAGATCGTTGGACATGCCCATGGACAGGGTATCGAGTGCCAGCCCGTCATTGATCAACCCGGTCTGCTGCTCACTGAGCTGCCGGAATGCGGCGCGCTGGGCATCAAACGCGGTGACTGCCTCGGGCAGGGTCATCAGGCCGCGTAGGCGGAGGTTGGGGAGGGCGGCGATGGCATGCGCCAGCGCCCGCACCTCGGCCGGCTCGGCGCCGGATTTACTCGCCTCACCGCTGACGTTGACCTGCAGGCAGCACTGCAGTGGCGGTAGCCCGTCGGGGCGCTGTTCCGAGAGGCGCCGCGCGATCTTGAGCCGATCGACGGTATGCACCCAGTCGAATCCCTCGGCAACGGCCCGGGTCTTGTTCGACTGAATCGCCCCGACGAAATGCCACTCAATCGGCTCGCCGGCGAGTGCCTCGCGCTTCTCCGCCCCCTCCTGGAGGTAATTCTCGCCAAAGGCATGCTGCCCCTGGGCGATTGCCGTGCGCAGGGCCGAGACCGGCTGGCGCTTGCTGACCGCGAGCAGCTCGACACTGCCGGTTTCACGATCATAAGCGGCCTCCGCATCGCGGATTCGCTGGCGTACGGCGGCCAGCCGCCGGGCAATGTCATCATGCTCGGTTGTCGTCATGGGGAAATGATACGGCCGGAGGTGTCACGGCGTCGAATGTCGGCTCAGTGCGGCCCATCATCAATGGTTTGTAACCGGCAACTCCACCCACTCCACCGCGCCGATGCTCGCTGCCAGTCCATCGCGGAACGGATGCAGGCTGTGCCAGGGTCCGAAGGCGATGAGCCGCAGCGCCTGACGCGTCTCCGCGGGTGTGTCACTCAGATAGCGCCCCAGAAGGTCGAGGACGCTACCCGTATGCACGCCCGGCCGGTCGTCGTTGAGGGCAACCCGAGCCGGCACGCCAGCCTGTTCCAGCGCCGTCAGGCCGGCAATTGCGACATCCGCCAGCGCCGGAATGAAAAATCGTGACGGGACCAGACGGCCAGGGATGCCATATCCCCCGCCGAGCAGTGCCAGCCGCGTCCGCTCGGCATGGCGTTCGGCCAGAGCAATGGCCGGGCCAACGCCAAGATCCACGCCGACGATCAGCAGCCGGTCATCACCGTCTGTCTGGATCGGTTGTCCCTGCAGGAATGATACGGTCACCGGTAGGCCCGGCCGCAGTCCCTGTGGCAGTCGAGCGCCGGGGAGGATGCCCGCCAGCCATCCCTCGCGGGTATCCGCATCACGCACCGGCAGGCAGCAACGCTCGCCATTGATATCCAGCCACAGCCACTGCCCGGGCGCGGGTGGCTCGGCAGTCCACTCGATGCGGAGCAGCCACCAGTCATCCACGACCGGCGTTGCGTCGATCAGTCGCGCCGGTGTCATGCCTCGTCGGGTCGATGCACCAGCCGGCCGGCGACCAGTGTATGCGTAGCGCGGGCGCTGAATTCCCAGCCCAGGAACGGCGAATTGTGACCGCGGCTGCGCAGTGTCTCCCGGGTGCAGAACCAGGGCGAGACGGGATCGATGACGGCAAGGTCGGCGGCACCGCCCACTGCCATACGGCCGCCCTCAAGTCCCAACAGCCGGGCTGGCTCGACGGTGACCGTGGCGAGCGCACGCGGCAGGGACAGGACTTCATCCTCAACCAGACGGAGCACCAATGGCAGGAGCGTGTCGATGCCACTGGCACCGGGCGAGGTGCTCGCGAACGGGCCATCCTTGGCGTCCTGATCATGGGGCTGATGGTCTGAACAGATGATACGGATCACCCGATCGGCAACGGCCTGCCGAAGCGCCTGGCGATCGACGATGTCACGAAGCGGTGGGTCGAGATGGAAGCGGGAATCGTACTCCATCGCGTCCTGATCAGTGAGGAACAATTGATGGATCGCCGCATCCGCGGTTAGGTGACGGTTCTCGCCGAGCTCACTGGTCAGAAGACGTGCGCCCTCGGCGCTGGACAGCCGACCGAAATGGACTCGGGCCCGGCCAGCGCTGGCGACCGCCAACTGACGGCCGAGGCCGGCGGTCTCCGCCGCGGCGGGGATGCCGGGCAGACCCAGCCGTGTCGCGGTTGGCCCTTCGTTCAGGCAGCCGGTTGCCAGGCACGGATCCACGGGCGTTAGCAGTGCCGGGAGCGAAAAGGTACAGGCGTAGTCGAGGGCCCGCTGCAATACCAGTGAATCCTGAATGGGACGACCGCCGTCGGCGACCGCCGGGCAGCCGGCCGCGGCCAGCCCGGCCATGCCGGAGAGCTGCTCGCCGGCCAGTCCCACGGTCAGGGCTCCGAGTGGCACGACCCGCGCCCCGGCGGCATGATCGGCCCGATGGGTCACCTGTTCGACGACCGACGGGCTGTCCATGACCGGGTGTGTGTCCGGTGGCATCACCAGCGTCGTGATGCCTGCGGCGGCCGCGGCGTGGCTCTCGCTGGCGATATCCGCCTTACGGGTGGCCCCCGGTTCGCGTAGCCGCGCGCTCAGGTCGATCAGTCCCGGGATGACCCAGCGTCCCGTAGCGTCCACGGACTTTTCGGGGGTGAAATCATCGATCCGGCCACCGAGCTGGACGATGCGGCCATCCGCGATCGCGATGTCGCCCACCTCATCGAGTCCGCTTTCCGGATCGAGCAACCGGCCGTTACGAATGAGGATACGACTCATGTGGCCTCCCGCGGGGTTTCGGGTTGAACACCCAGCACCATGGTCATTATCGCCATGCGGATCGCGATGCCGTTGGTGACCTGATCAAGGATGACCGAGCGCGGCCCGTCCGCCAGCTCGGAGTCGATCTCCACGCCGCGGTTGATGGGACCCGGGTGCATGACGATCGCCTCCGGGTGGGCGGCGCGCAGGCGGGATTCAGTCAGACCGTAATGGCGGAAATACTCCGATTCGCCGGGTAGCAAGGCCCCCTGCATACGCTCGCGCTGCAGGCGCAGGGCGATGACCACATCCACATCCCGCAGTCCGGCGCCCAGGTCGTTATAGACCTGGACGCCGAGGGTATCCACGTCGGCAGGCAGCAGGGTGTTCGGGGCGATGACCCGGATCTCGCCGACGCCGAGGCCGTTCAGCGCATGAATCTGTGAGCGCGCCACGCGGGAGTGGCGGATATCTCCGACAATCGCCACGCGAAGTGGCTCGAATGCCCCCTTTTGCTGGCGGATCGTGTAGGCATCGAGCATCGCCTGGGTGGGATGGGCATGCCAGCCGTCACCCGCGTTGAGAACCGCCACGCCCGGATCGACATGGCGGGCAAAGTATTCCGCTGCGCCGCTCTGATCGTGGCGGATGACGAACATGTCGGCCTGCATGGCCTGCAGGTTGCGCAGCATATCGAGCAGGCTCTCACCTTTGGTGGCGGTGGTATCCACCGCGACGTTGAGCACATCCGCGGAGAGGCGCTTGGCCGCGAGCTCGAAGGTGGTCCGTGTGCGTGTGCTCGACTCGAAGAACAGATTGACCACCGTCCGGCCGCGCAGCAGCGGAACGGTCTTGATCGATTTGCCGATGACCCCAGCAAACGACTCGGCGGTATCGAGAATACGCGTCAGCAGCTGCGGATCCAGGCCTTCGGTGGTGAGAAAGTGACGGAGTTCGCCATGTTCGTTGAGCTGCACACTCATGGGCTTGCCTCCTCGATCACCAGATGCAGCGGATCGGGTCCACGCAGTTTGACCCGTTGGCGCGGCGCCAGATCGATGGGTGCGGCAACGATGTCCGCAGCAATCGGTAGCTGGCGGCCGGAGCGCTCGAGTAGGACGGCGAGTCGCACCGCCGCTGGACGCCCATAATCGAATAGCTCGTTCAGCGCGGCGCGGATGGTACGCCCGGTGTAGAGGATGTCGTCGACCAGGATGATGATGCGGTCATCGATATCGAGCGGCATCCGCGATGGCCGCACGGCATCGGGTAGGCCGCCACGCGTCAGGTCGTCGCGATAGAACGCGATATCCAGGGTGCCCGGCGCATCCTGCCAGCCAAGCCGTTGCTGGAGGGCCTGTGCCAGCCAGGCTCCGCCCTGGTGGATACCGACCAGTGTGCACCGCGATGGGCCCTCAGCCTCGGCGAGTGCCGCAACACGCTCGGTCAGGGCCGCCAGTAGGGGCTCGATGTCAGGTAGATCTATCTTCACGGGCTCTGCTCACTCAACCAGGTCTCGAGGATGATACGCGCCGCCTCGGCATCGATCACCTTTGCCGGGTGGCCGCGCCCCCGCAGCTCGCTCCGCGCCTCATGACTCGATAGATGCTCGTCGATGCGATGCACACTGCAGCCGGTCCGTCGCGCCAGTTCCCCTGCGAAACGCTCAGCAAGGCGGGTACTGTGCGAGGCACTGCCGTCGGCGTGACGTGGGATGCCGACGATCAGTGCGCGGGGGCGCCACTCACGGATCAGCGATTCGAGTGCTGGCCAGTCGGGTATGCCCTGGTCGCAGTCAAGCACCGACAGCGCCCGTGCGTGACCGGTGATGGCCTCGCCAACCGCGATGCCGAGGCGTTTGGCACCGGCGTCGAATCCCAGATAAGTGTCACTCATGACTGTTCCTCGCCGAATGACCAGGTGCGGGTGATGATCAGTTCATCATTGCCCTGCAGCACCTCCGGCGGCACCGCAGGATAAGGGGCGGCGTCGCGCACCAGCGCGCGTGCCGCATCGCGAAGGGCCGAATGATTGCTGCCGCCGATGATCCGTATCCCGACGATCTGGCCGTCCGCATCCAGCGAAATGGCCATGATCACCCGACCGGTGATGCCGGCCTCAATCAGCTCGTGCGGATATTCCCGATTGCCGATGGTCTCGGTATGCACGATCCAGTCGCGCAGATAGCGTGCTGTCGGTGCGTCATCCGGGGTGCCATCGACCGACCGTTGACGGGTGCTGGAGGTCGGTTCCGCCTGCCAGGACTCGGGTGCGGCACCGGTTATCAGGCGTAGCGATGAACGCCGGCTTGTTGAAGCGGTCCTGAGGGCCAGCTCGAGGGGTTCCCGCGTCTCGATCCGGGGTGAGGACAGGGCATTGGGTCCGAAGGGGCCGAAAATCACGATCAGGTGCACCAGTGCCGACAGCAATACCGCCATCACCAGGCGATCACGGACCAGGGCGGCATCTTCCATGAATGATCAGCGATCGCCGCTCAGCTGCCCCTCGATGGCGGTGAACAGCTCGCCGGCGATATTCGTGCCCTGCTGGGTGTCAATCTCGCGCACGCAGGTCGGCGAGGTGACGTTGACTTCGGTGAGGTAGCCCCCGATGACATCCAGACCGGCAAACAGGATCCCCTGCTCGATCAGCAGCGGTCGCACCTGCTCGACGATCCAGCGCTCGCGATCGGTCAGGGCGCGGGCAACGCCGCGACCACCGGCGGCCAGGTTGCCGCGGCTCTCGCCAGCGGCGGGCAGGCGAGCGAGTGCGAAGTCAACCGGTCGGCCATCAATCACCAGGATGCGCCGGTCACCGTCGCTGATCTCGGGCAGATAGCGCTGCGCCATGACGTACCGGGTGCCCCGTTCGGAGAGCTGCTCGATGATCACGCTGGTATTCGGATCGCCGGCCCGGACCACGAAGATGGCCTCGCCACCCATGCCGTGGAGCGGCTTGAGGACCGCCTGCCCCTGCGCGTGGATGAAGGCCTTGAGGGGTGCAGCTTTCATTTCCACGACGGTGGGCGTGCAGCACTGTGGGAAATGGGCGATGGCGAGTTTTTCCTGCACTTTGCGCAGCCCGGCGGGGCGGTTGATGACTCGGACGCCGGCGCGTTCCGCAACCTCAAGGATATGCGTTGCGTAGACAAAGGCGCTGTCCACCGGTGGGTCCTTGCGCATGAGCAGGGCATCGAGCTGGTCGAGGGGGGCTTCGCGGCGCTCGCCCAGGCTGAACCAGTCGTGATTGTCATCGCGCACCGTCAGCTCGGCCCCGTCCCCGTAGGCGACCCCGTCGCGCAGGGACAGGTCGGCCAGGGTGTAGTAGTGGACCGTCCAGCCGCGCCGCTGCGCTTCGAGCAGCATGGCGAGCGTGGTGTCCTTGTACGGGGTGATCCCTTCGATGGGATCCATGACAACGCCGAGGCGGTAGGGCATAGCGGGCACTCCTTTGGCAGGCGCGCAGTATAAGCCATCACTGCGAATGCGTCGCCCGCGCCTTGCTTACCTCTGTATCAAAGAATAATTTGCACTCATTGATCGCAAAATGGGATGTGTCATGGCGGCAATGACAATTCGTCATCTGGATGAAGCACTGAAGCGCCGCTTGCGCATTCAGGCGGCTGTGCATGGTCGTTCCATGGAGGATGAAGCCCGGGACATCCTGCGGGTTGCCCTGACCAGTGACGATGCCGAGGCGGGATCGCTCTATGAGGCAATCCGTCGCCGTATCGAACCGCTGGGTGGCGTGGAGCTGGATGATCCGCAGCGCGAGTCAGTCAGTTCAACGCCATGATCGCCGGTCGGAGCGCTACCCCAGATCCCCGATAACCGTCTGGATGACCGCGAGCGCGGCGACTGGGGCGGTGTCGCTGCGCAGGATGCGCGGGCCCAGGCGGATGCGCTGCCAGCCGCACTCGGTGACGCGCTGGATTTCTTCGGGCGCCAGCCCGCCTTCGGGGCCGATCAGGGTCGCCAGCTCGGTGGTGGGTTCGAGGTCCTGCGCGGCGCGGTCACCGTCGGTGTCAAAGATGACGCCGGGCAGGCCGGACACGGTGGCCAGGGCCTCGTCCAGCGCGCAGGGCTTTTCCACCGGTGGAATGCGATTGCGGCCGCACTGCTCGCAGGCGGCCACCGCCACGGCCTGCCAGTGGCGCTGCTTTTTGGCCCAGCGCTCGGCATCAAGCCGGACCACGCAGCGGGCGCTGATGACCGGGATGATGCGCGCAACGCCCAGCTCGGTGGCCTTCTGCATGGAGTAGTCCATGCGCTCACCTTTGCTGATGCCCTGCAGGAGGGTGACACCGACCGGAGCCTCGGCCTCGCGGGCCGAGAAGGCCTCGATCCGCGCCTGCGCGCGGCGCTTTTGCAGCGTCTCGATGCGGGCGGTGTATTCGCCACCGGTGCCATCAAAAAGCACAAGCCCGTCACCGCTTCGCAGTCGACGGGCCTGTATATGTCGGATCGCCGGGTCGGGGAGGTCGATGACCTCTCCGACCGGCGGAATGCCTGTTACATGCAGGCGGGTTGCGGGATCAGTAGCGATAGTGCTCGGGCTTGAACGGACCATCGACAGTGACACCGATATAATCGGCCTGGTCCTTACGAAGCGCGGTCAGCTGGGCGCCAATCTTTTCGAGGTGCAGGCGGGCCACTTCCTCGTCGAGGTCCTTCGGCAGCACGTAGACCTTCTTCTCGTAGCTGCCGTCGTTGTTGAACAGCGCCATCTGGGCGAGCACCTGGTTGGTGAAGCTCGCCGACATCACAAAGCTCGGATGACCGGTGGCGCAACCCAGGTTCATCAGACGGCCCTCGGCGAGCAGAATGATCTTCTTGCCGTCGGGGAAGCGGATGTGGTCGACCTGCGGCTTGATGTTCTCCCACTCATACTGACGCAGTCCGGCCACGTCGATCTCGTTGTCGAAGTGCCCGATGTTGCAGACGATGGCCTCGTTTTTCATGGCCTTCATGTGATCGTGGTTGATCACGTTGTAGTTGCCGGTGGCACTGCAGAAGATATCAGCCTTATCAGCCGCCTCTTCCATGGTGACCACGCGGTAGCCTTCCATCGCCGCCTGCAGCGCGCAGATCGGGTCGATCTCGGTGACCCAGACGCTGGCGCCCAGTGCCTTCAGGCTCTGTGCACAGCCCTTGCCGACGTCGCCGTAGCCGGCCACCACCGCGATCTTGCCGGCGATCATGACGTCGGTAGCGCGCTTGAGGCCGTCCACCAGTGACTCGCGGCAGCCATAGAGGTTGTCGAACTTGGTCTTGGTGACCGAATCGTTGACGTTCATGGCCGGGAAGGGCAGCTCGCCAGTCTGCTGCATTTCATACAGCCGCTTGGCACCGGTCGTGGTCTCTTCAGTCACGCCCTTGATCGCGGCCTGAGTGCGCGCATAGAAACCAGGATTTTCCTGCAGGCGCCGACGGATAGCGGCGAAAAGGGCGCGTTCCTCGTCGCTGTCCGGATTGTCCAGCACCGAGGGATCCTGTTCGGCCCGGGCCCCCAGCGTGACGGCCAGGGTGGCATCACCGCCGTCGTCGAGGATCATGTTCGGCTCGCCGTTGGGCCACTCGAGGATCCGGTGGGTGAACTCCCAGTAATCCTCCAGCGATTCACCCTTGTAGGCAAAGACCGGCGTGCCATTCTCAGCGATGGCCGCGGCGGCATGATCCTGAGTGGAGTAGATGTTGCAGCTCGCCCAGCGGCACTCGGCGCCCAGCGCCTCGAGGGTCTCGATCAGGACCGCCGTCTGAATGGTCATGTGGATCGATCCCGCCACGCGGGCGCCCTTCAGCGGTTTTTCACCGGCATACTTCTCGCGCAGGGCGATCAGGCCGGGCATTTCGGTTTCGGCGATATCCATTTCGCGACGGCCAAACGGGGCCAGGCCCGCGTCGGCGATGATCGATCCAGAAAGCTTAGTCTCAACGACAGCGTTCATGGGTTGACTCCATGTGTTGCGGTTGAGCGCCGTTGTTCGTTGAAACCCCGGCATCGAGCCTCCCACCCTGTCATCTGGCGTGGTGCAGCGCTCCTCGATGCCCGGGCGATTGGGTTAGCGCTATAACCCGGCGGCGTCTCTCAGGCTGTCCGCCCGATCAGTGCGCTCCCAGGTGAACGTCTCTTCCTCGCGGCCGAAATGGCCGAAGCTTGCGGTGGGCTGATAGATGGGTCGAACCAGATCCAGCATCCGCAGAATTCCGTATGGGCGTAGATCGAAGTGCTCACGCACAAGTTCCACCAGCCGCGTCTCCGATATCTGTCCAGTGCCGAAGGTATCGATGGAGATCGACATCGGCTCGGCGACACCGATGGCATATGCCACCTGGATCTCGCATTTGTCCGCCAGCCCTGCCGCAACGATGTTCTTGGCAACATACCGGCAGGCATAGGCCGCGGACCGGTCGACCTTGGACGGATCCTTGCCCGAGAACGCCCCGCCGCCGTGCCGGGCCATGCCGCCATAGGTGTCGACGATGATCTTGCGCCCGGTGAGCCCGCAGTCGCCGACGGGGCCGCCGATCACGAACTGACCGGTCGGGTTGATGAAAAACCGCGTCCGGTCGCTGATCCACTCGGCGGGAATGACCGGTCGGATCACCTCTTCCATGATCGCCTCCCGCAGGTCGGCCTGCGAGACACTGTCGTCATGCTGGCTCGAGAGCACGATGGTATCCACCGCCACCGGGCGACCGTCCTCGTAGACAAAACTGACCTGCGATTTGGCGTCTGGCCGCAGCCAGGGCAGGACGCCACTGCGCCGCACGTTGCTGTGGCGCTTGACGAGACGATGGGCGTAGGTGATCGGTGCGGGCATGAGGACGTCGGTCTCGCGACAGGCATAACCGAACATCATGCCCTGGTCGCCGGCCCCCTGCTCCTCGGGCAGTTCGCGATCCACGCCCTGGTTGATGTCGGGGCTCTGCTTGCCGATCGCGTTCAGCACCGCGCAGGTCGCGCCGTCGAATCCTACCTCGGCGCTGTTATAGCCGATATCGACGATGCGGCGACGGACCAGATCCTCCAGATCGATCCAGGCCGACGTCGTGATCTCGCCGGCGACAATGACCATGCCCGTCTTGACCAGGGTCTCGCATGCGACCCGCGCCGCGGGATCGTCTTTGAGGATTGCATCGAGGATGGCGTCGGAGATCTGGTCGGCGACTTTGTCCGGATGGCCTTCCGAGACCGATTCCGATGTGAAGAGGTACTGACTGCCCATGCTTGGCCGTTCGCTCCCTGTGGTTCGAACACTGATTAGCCCAGAAGTGTACCGTTGGTTGCCTGCATGCGGGAAGTTCTGGAGAATTGAGGCCTTCCATCCATTGCCGCTGCGCCGGAGAAACCGCCCCATGCCCACTCGCCGCGAACTCGCGAATGCCATCCGCGCCCTGTCCATGGACGCTGTTCAATCTGCCCAGTCCGGTCATCCGGGTGCCCCTATGGGAATGGCGGACATCGCAGAAGTCCTCTGGAATGACTACCTCCGGCATAATCCAGCCAATCCGCACTGGCCCAATCGCGATCGATTCGTGCTCTCCAACGGCCATGGCTCGATGCTCGTTTACTCGCTGCTGCATCTCAGTGGTTATGACGTGCCGATGGATGCCCTGCGGCATTTCCGACACCTCGGGTCGGGGACACCCGGGCACCCAGAGGTGGGCGACACGCCGGGTGTCGAGACCACAACGGGTCCGCTGGGACAGGGGCTTGCCAACGCGGTGGGCATGGCGCTGGCGGAGCATATCCTCGCCGGTCAGTTCAATCGCCCCGGGCACCCATTGGTTGACCATCACACCTACTGCTTCCTCGGCGACGGCTGCCTGATGGAGGGGATCTCCCACGAGGCCTGTTCGCTCGCCGGCACGCTGGGGCTGGGCAAACTGATCGCGGTTTACGACGATAACGGCATCTCCATCGATGGCAAGGTCCGGAACTGGTTTACCGATGACACGCCCGCCCGGTTCCGTGCTTATGGCTGGCATGTGGTTGAGGAAGTCGACGGTCATGATGCCGAGGCGGTTCGGGCCGCCATCGAGACGGCCCGTGCGGTGACTGACCGGCCGTCGCTCATCTGTGCCAAGACCACGATCGGTTTTGGCGCGCCCAATGTCTGCGGGACCCACGGCGTTCACGGCGCACCACTGGGCGATGAGGAAATACAGGCAAGCCGCGAGTTCCTCGGCTGGACCCACGCGCCATTTGAGATCCCGGACGCGATCTATGACCGCTGGGATGCCCGGGCCCGCGGTAACGCCGCCGAGGCGCAGTGGCGAGAGACGCTGGCCGCCTATCGTGAGGCGCATCCCGAGCTTGCCGCCGACTTCGAGCGCCGCATGGCGGGCGAGCTGCCAACGCATTTCGCTGAGCATGCCCAGGCGTTCATCGAGAAAGCCCAGGCGGAAGGTGGGAATGATGCGAGCCGCAAGCACTCGCAGGCGGTGCTCAATGGCTTCGGTCCGCATCTGCCCGAGCTCACCGGGGGATCCGCTGATCTGACGGGGTCCAACAACACCTGGTGGAAGGACTGCTCGGCGGTGAGCGCCGAGGACCCGGGCGGCAATTACCTGTCCTATGGCGTCCGCGAATTCGGCATGACCGCCATCATGAATGGGATGGCACTGCATGGCGGACTCATCCCCTATGCCGGGACGTTCCTGGTGTTCTCCGACTACGCCCGCAATGCGGTTCGCATGGCGGCGTTGATGGGCGTGCGCAGCATCCTGGTCTACAGCCACGATTCCATCGGTCTGGGCGAGGATGGACCCACCCATCAGCCCATCGAGCAGCTCCCCAGCCTGCGACTCATCCCCAACCTTGATGTCTGGCGGCCCTGTGATCTGACCGAGACGGCGGTCGCCTGGCAGATGGCACTGACCCGCACCAACGGCCCGAGCGCCATGGCCCTGTCGCGCCAGAAGCTGCCCCACCAGCCGCGGCAGAATGACGGGATCGAGGGGATCCGCCGCGGCGGGTATATACTGCGCGAACCGGCGGTGAATCCGCAGGGTATCGTCATGGCGAGCGGCTCCGAGGTGGGGATGGCCGTCGAGGCCGCCGATGCACTCGAAGCGCGGGGCTACGCGATACGGGTGGTCTCGGTTCCATGCCTCGAGCGATTCCTCGCTCAGCCGACCGACTATCGCGAGACGGTCCTGCCGGCCGCGATTGGTGTCCGGGCCGCGGTCGAAGCGGCCGTCCCTGACAGCTGGCGGGCGCTGGTGGGCAACGAGGTAGGACTGGTCGGGCTCCGTGAGTTCGGCGCCTCAGCGCCTGGTGATACCGTTTATGAACATATGGGGCTGACCGCCGAAGCGGTGGTGAGTGCCCTTGAGCAGCAATTAGAGCAATAACAGGAGTCTGGAAATATGGCGATCAAGGTAGGAATCAACGGTTATGGCCGTATCGGCCGTAACGTGCTGCGTGGGCTCTACGAGGGCGGCCGCAGTGACGAGATCCGGGTTGTGGCCATCAACGATCTGGGCGATGCCGAGACCAACGCCCATCTGACCCGCGTCGATACCGCCCACGGCCGCTTCCCCGGCACCGTTGAGGTCCGCGATGGCAACCTGGTCGTCAACGGCGACGAGATCAAGGTCATGGCCGAGCGCGATCCTTCCAAACTGCCGTGGGGCGATCTGGATGTTGACGTGGTCATGGAATGCACCGGGCTTTTCGCCAGCAAGGAAAAGGCCTCGGCGCATCTGCAGGGCGGTGCCCGCAAGGTGCTGATCTCCGCGCCGGGTGGTAGTGACGTCGACGCCTCGGTGGTCTATGGCGTCAACCACAGCGTCTTGCGCGCCGAACACCAGGTGGTCTCCAATGCCTCCTGCACCACCAACTGCCTGGCGCCGCTGGTCAAGCCGCTCAACGATGCAATCGGCATCGAGCAGGGGCTGATGACCACGATCCATTCCTACACCAACGACCAGGTGCTGACCGACGTCTATCACAAGGACCTGCGCCGCGCCCGGAGCGCGACTATGTCGCAGATCCCGACCAAGACCGGTGCCGCCGCCATGGTCGGCCTGGTGCTGCCCGAACTCGACGGCCGCCTTGATGGCTATGCCATGCGCGTGCCGACGATCAACGTCTCCAGCGTTGACCTCTCGTTCATCGCCTCGCGGGACACCTCCGTGGAGGAAGTCAATCGCGTGGTCCATGAGGCCAGCGAGGGGGCACTCAAGGGCGTACTGGCCTACAGCGACGGGCCCTATGTATCGGTGGACTTCAATCACGACGCGCATTCCTCGACGTTCGATGCGACCCTCACCAAAGTGAGCGGCCGGCTGGTGAAGGCCTGCGCCTGGTATGACAATGAGTGGGGCTTTTCCAACCGGATGCTCGATACCGCGCTGGCCATGATGAAGGCCAAGTAATGACGGTACGCACATTGGACGATGTCAGTCTCGCGGATCAGCGGGTACTGGTTCGTGAGGATCTGAACGTACCGCTGAAGGCGGGCGCGATTGTTGACGAGTCCCGTTTGCGGGCGGCGTTGCCGACACTGCAGCGGCTGCTCGATGGCGGCGCTCGGGTCATGGTGATGAGCCATCTGGGGCGGCCCAAGAGTGGTGGGTTCGATCCCGAGGCCTCAATGGCGCCGGTGGCCCGACGCCTCGGTGAACTGCTGGACCGCGAGGTGCCGGTGGTGCGCGACTGGCTGGATGGCGAGACCGTGCCCGAGGCTGGTGGGATCATGCTCTGCGAGAACGTGCGCTTCAACGCCGGCGAGACGGACAACGATGAGGCGCTCTCGCGACGGATGGCCGCGCTCTGCGATCTATTCGTCATGGACGCCTTCGGTACCGCTCACCGCGCCCAGGCCTCGACGCACGGAGTGGCCCGTTTCGCGCCCGACGCCGTTGCCGGGCCTTTGCTGGCGGCGGAGCTCGAGGCACTCGGCAAGGCACTGAAGTCCCCCGATCGACCGCTGGTGGCGATCATCGGTGGCTCCAAGGTGTCCAGCAAGGTCACTGTGCTCGAGCAGCTCACCGACCGCGTGGATCAGCTCATTGTCGGTGGTGGCATCGCCAACACCTTCATCGCTGCGGCCGGTCACGGGGTGGGCAAGTCCCTGATCGAGGCCGATTTCGTCGACACCGCCCGGTCGCTGATGGACAAGGCCCGGGCCGCCGGTGGCGAGATCCCCATTCCCGAGGACGTGATCGTTGCCGATGAGCTGAGCGACTCGGCCGAGGCGCGGGTGCGTGACGTTGATGCGGTCGCTGACAGCGAGATGATCCTCGATGTGGGACCGAAGACGGCGGCGGCCTACGCCGAGCGTCTGCGCCAGGCAGGAACAGTGGTCTGGAACGGTCCGGTGGGGGTGTTCGAGATCGACGCTTTCAGTGCCGGCACCCGGGCACTGGCCGGCGCCATCGCGGAATCCGCGGCGTTCTCCATCGCGGGGGGTGGCGACACGCTGGCCGCGGTTGCGAAGTACGGCGTTGAGGATCGCATTTCATATATCTCCACCGGCGGCGGCGCATTCCTCGAATTCCTCGAGGGTCGTGAGCTACCCGCCGTGGCTGTGCTGGATCGATAAGGGAGAATCGACGATGAGCCGTCAGACAAAAATAGTTGCGACCCTCGGTCCGGCAACCACCGATGAGGCGTCGCTGCGGGGGATCGTAGACGCCGGCGTCGACATGGTTCGAATGAACCTCTCGCACGGTGATCACGACGAGCACCGCGACCGCGAGCAGACCCTGCGTCGCACCGCACGGGCCGCCGGCCGGGTGGTCGGTATGCTCTGCGACCTCCAGGGGCCGAAAATCCGTGTCGAGCGTTTCACCGGCGGATCGGTGGAGCTCGACGAGGGCGCTGCCTTTTTCCTCGATCCCACACTCGATGGCGATGCGGGCAGTTCCGAGGGAGTGGGCGTGGCCTACGCCGGGCTGCCCACTGACGTGGCCCCAGGCGATATCCTGCTGCTCGCCGATGGGTTGATCCGTCTGCAGGTCGAGCGCATCGAGGGGACCCGCATTCACACCACGGTGCAGGTGGGTGGCACGCTGGGTGATCGCAAGGGCATCAATCGGCTGGGCGGGGGGCTGTCCGTTCGTGCCCTGACCGATAAGGATCGCGTGGATATCAAGCTCGCCGCCGAGCTCGAGGCCGACTACATGGCCGTGTCCTTTCCCCGCGACGGCGCCGACATTGACGAGGCGCGGGCGCTGCTGCGCGAGGCCGGTGGCCATGGCGGCATTGTCGCCAAAATCGAGCGCCACGAGGCGGTAGAGGCCCTGGACGAGATCATGGAAGCCGCCGACGCGGTGATGATCGCCCGCGGGGATCTCGCCGTGGAGATCGGCGATGCCGAGCTGCCCGGCGTACAGAAGCGCATCATGCGCATGGCCCGCGAACGGGACTGTGTGGTGATCACCGCCACCCAGATGATGCAGTCGATGGTCGACAGTCCCATGCCCACCCGCGCTGAGGTGCTGGACGTGGCCAATGCGGTGCTCGACGGCACCGACGCGGTCATGCTCTCCGAGGAGACCGCGATGGGGCATTACCCGGCCGAGACGGTTGGCGCCATGTCGCGGGTCTGCGTGGGGGCCGAGACATATGCCGACGAGACGCGCCCGGTGGGTGGGCTGACACCCGGCGTGCATTTCGATCGCATTGACGAGTCTATCGCCAAGACGGCGATAACCACGGCCAACAGCCTTGGGGCGAAGGCGATCGCGGCGCTTACCGAATCCGGTGCAACCGCTATGTGGATGTCACGGATCGGCACGGATATCCCGATCTACGCCCTCTCGGAGCAGCCGCGGACGCGACGTAAGGTGACCCTCTACCGGGGCGTCAACCCAATCCGGTTCGATCCGACCCAGCGTGAGCATGATGCGGTGAACCGAGAAGCGGTGGCGGAGCTCAAGGGGCTCGGTGCGGTCGGTGATGACGACCTCGTGGTCATTACCAAGGGGGACCTTGCCGGCGAGCAGGGTGGGACCAACGCCATGAAGGTGGTGAAGGTCAGCGAGATCATCTAGCCCGCCCTGCGCTCACCGGTCTCAATGACCGGTGAGCCGCCTCTCCGCCTCCCGATACTTCGCCGCTGTCTGTTCAATGACTGTTTCCGGCAGTTCTGGGGCGGGTGGGGTCTTGTCCCAGTCCAGCATCTCGAGATAGTCCCGGATGTATTGCTTGTCGAAGCTCGGCGGAGAGCTGTCCGGTCGGTACTCGCTGGCCGGCCAGAAGCGGCTGGAGTCGGGAGTCAGCGCTTCATCGATCCAGACCAGGTCACCGGTGCTGTCGAGACCGAACTCGAACTTGGTATCGGCGATGATGATGCCGCGTTCGCGGGCAAACGCCGCGGCCTCACTGTAGAGCGATAGCGTAATGCGGCGCAGGCGCTCGGCCATGTCACGGCCGAGCCCCGCCACCACCGCCTCGAAACCGACGTTCTCATCATGATCACCCGCCGCCGCCTTGGTTGATGGCGTGAACAGCGGCTGCGGGAGCGGATCGGCCTGCCGCAGACCGCGCTCTAGGCGGATTCCGCAGAGGTGGCCCGTTGCCTGGTAGTCCTTCCAGCCCGAACCGATCAGATAGCCGCGTGCAATCGCCTCGAACGACAGCGGTTCGACCCGTTTGACGATCGCCGCCCGACCGTCGATCTGCTCGCGCTCGTCAGGGTCGCTGAGAACAGCCTCAAGCGGCAGGTCGAGGCGTTGGTCTGGCAGTTGACCGGCGAGCCGCTCGAACCAGAAGCCCGACAATCGGTTGAGGACCGCGCCCTTGCCGGGAATCGGATCCGGTAGCACGACGTCGAAGGCCGACAGTCGATCAGTGGTGACAACGAGCAGCGTGCGGTCATCGACCGCGTAGACGTCGCGGACCTTGCCCCGCTGCAGGAGTGGCAGGCTCTGGATCTCACTCTGATAGAGGTGCTCGGGCGGCAATTCAGGCTCCTTTCTTGATCTGCTCGAATGCCGCCAGGGCTGCCTGACGGCTTTCCTTCAGGTCGACCAGCGGATGCGGATAGTGCACGCCCAGCGTGACGCCGGCATCACCCAGGACGCTGGCCGGGGCCTGCCAGGGGGCCTGGCGATGTTTGGCCGGCAGCCCGGCGAGCGCCGGCAGCCACTGTGCGATGTAGGCGCCATCGGCATCAAAGCGCTCACCCTGGCGGATTGGATTGAACACCCGGAAATAGGGCGCGGCATCAGCGCCGCTGCCCGCCACCCACTGCCAGCCCAGGCTGTTGCTGGCCAGATCGGCATCGACCAGCGTCTCCCAGAACCAGGCCTCGCCGGCCTGCCAGGGCAGACGGAGGTTTTTGACCAGAAACGAGCCCACTACCATGCGCACGCGGTTGTGCATCCAGCCCGTGGTGTAGAGCTCGCGCATGCCGGCATCGACCAGCGGAATGCCGGTCTCACCACGCTGCCAGGCGCCGAGGAGCTGATCACCCGGATCCTCCTGCCAGGGGAAATCGGCGAACCGCGGATTAAGGGGGGCATCGGGGAATTCGGGATGGTGATAGAGCACATGCTGGGCGAACTCCCGCCAGCCGATCTCGGAGAGGAACATCTCGGCACTGTCGAGTCGGTCGCCCTCGGCGCCATGCCGGGCGAGCTGTGTCTGTACCGCCTGCCAGATCTGGCGTGGGCTGATCTCGCCGTGATGGAGATGCGGCGAGAGTCGTGAGGTACCGGCCACGGCGGGCTGCTCGCGACCCTCGCGGTAGTCGGCAAGGGCGGTTTCCATAAAGCCGCCAAGCCGATCCTGAGCGCCCTGCTCGCCGGGCTGCCAGGTGCGACGCAGCCCCTCCGCCCAGTCGACACGCGGCAGTAGATCGAGCGCGTCCAGCGGGGCGGTGATACCCGCCGGGGGGACGACTGCACCGGCCAGATCCCGGGCCCCATCGGGCGCGGCGAGATCGGTCGGCACCGAGAGCGGTGGGGCGGGCTCGGCCTGTCGCCGACAGGCACGCCAGAACGGCGTGAACGCCTTGTAATCGCCACCGGTGCCGGTCTGGATGGTCCAGGGCTCGTGCAGCAGGGCGGCGTTATGGCTGTGGGCGTCGATGCCCTCGGCCTTGAGACGCTGCTTGACCCGGGTGTCGTGCTCGATCCGCGCCGGCTCGTAGAGCCGGTTCCAGTGCACTGCCTCCGCCCCGGTCTCGGCGATCAGTTCAACGATCGTCGCCAGGCTCTCGCCCTCGCGGACGATCAGCGGCAGCCCCCGGGCGGCCAGGGCGTCCGCCAGGGCCTGGAGGCTGTGGTGCAGCCACCAGTTGCTGGCGCTTCCCGGCGCCCAGTCGCCCGCCTCGGCCGGGGCATGGATATACACCGGGATCACGGGGCGTCCCGCGCGCGCCGCGGCATGCAGTGCCGGATTGTCGGCAAGGCGCAGGTCACGACGGATCCAGTAGAGGGCAGGGCGCATGGAGGGAGTCCTCGTGTTAAGCGGAGTCGTTGGCCAGCCGCGGCTGTCTCACCGCATAATCATACCGATACGGTCATCAGGGGCACAGGGAAACCATGACAGCAACAACGACACAGGGCGGACGCGTCGTCCTTATTACCGGGGCGAGTGCAGGGATTGGTGAAGCGCTGGCGATCAAGCTTGCCCGGGATCACTGGCAGGTCGTCGTCAGTGCCCGTCGCGAGGCGGCACTGCGCGCGATCGGCGAGGCGCATCCGGACATCGCTGACCGAATCCATCCCTATCCACTGGATGTGACCGATCCGCAGGCCTGTGAACAGGTCTTCGCGGCGGTCGAGGACGAGGTTGGCGAGATCGACACCATCATCCTCAATGCTGGTGACTACGACCCAATGCCCCTCGATGACTTCGATCCGGCGGTGTTCCGGCGCCTGGCGGAGGTCAATTATCTGGGCACGGTCAACGGCGTCGGCGCCGCGCTGTCGCTCATGCGTCCCCGCGCCCGGGGCCAGATCCTGGTCACTGCCAGCCTTTCGGCCTATCGCGGTCTGCCCCAGGCAGCGCCTTATGGCGCCAGTAAGGCGGCCGTTCTGAACATGGCCGAGGCGTTGCAGCCGGCGCTGCAGGGAACGGGCGTATCACTGCGTGTGATCAACCCCGGTTTCGTGAAGACCCGTCTGACCGAGAAGAACCAATTCCACATGCCGCAGCTCATCTCGCCGGAACGCGCCGCGGACTATATTCAGGATGAAATCGACGACGAGGGATTCGAGATCGTCTTTCCCAAGCGTTTCGCCTACACACTCAAACTGCTGCGGCTGTTGCCCTATAAGCTGTATTTCGCGCTGACCCGGCGCATGGTCCAGTCGTGACGGCGCTGCAGCGCTATGGCGAGTTCTTTGCCGGCATGCAGCCGACCGATCTGGATCGCCTCGATATCGTTTTCGTCGAAAACGCACGCTTTCGCGATCCGTTCAACGAAGTCGAGGGAATCGCCGCGATCCGGGCGGTATTCGAGCACATGTACGCCAATTGCGCTGAAGCGCGGTTCGAGGTGCTCGAGTCGGTGGGCGGAGAGCGGGTCGGCTATCTGCGCTGGCGTTTTCACTTCCGTCTCAAGCGCGACCGGCGCAAGCGTCGCCCCGTCGATGGGGTGTCGCGTGTGGTGCTCGCCGAAGACGGGCGCGTCCGTGAACATATCGACTATTGGGATGCCGCCGGCCAGCTCTATGAGCAGTTCCCGGTCATTGGGGGGCTGATGCGCTGGCTGCGCTCACGGCTCGCCGTCGCCGACCGTTAGCGCGTCGGGTCGACTGCTGCGCTGGGCCCGCTCTCCGCGTCGTGGACCCGCGCCCGAGTGGCGACCTGCGCCCGCCGGTCGTGGGGGAATCGCCACATCAGCGCGGTCGCGGCGAGCTTGAAGCCGATCGGGACGGCGCCGTAGAACAGTGCGAGGGCGAAGGTGCCATCCCGGTCCTCGACCTGGGTGGCATCGAATCCGAACCACTCCAGAAGCGGGAAGGCGATGCCCACGGCCAGGGCAAGGGCGAGCTTGGTCGCCATGTTCCAGATCCCGAAGTAGAGCCCGGTACGCCGGCCACCACCGGCGGCGGTGTCGAGGTCGACCAGATCGGCCTGGATGGCCGCCGGCAGGGCCATGTCCACGGCCACGCCGACCCCGGACAGGAGGCAGATGATCAGAAACGCGGTGGTGTCGCCGGGCCCCAGGAACGGCACCGCTGCGAAGATCAGTGAGGTCCAGAGCATCGACAGCGCCCAGGCGCGATGCTTGCCGATCCGCTGCGACAGCCACAGCCAGCCCGGCAGCGCCGCGATACCGACCACGAAATAGACCAGCAGCAGCGGGCCAGTCCAGCTTTCGGCGCGCAGGACATGGACCACGAACAGCGTGAACAGTGATGCCGGCAGACCGTTCGCCAGGCCATTCATGACATAGGCGGCCAGCAGACGCAGGAAGGGGCGATTGTTGCGCAGCAGGTGCCAGCCTTCCCGCCAGCCAACGGGATGCGAGGTGAGTCGGTACTCGGGGACACGCCAGAGCGTGAGTGCGACCACCGGCGGCAGCACCAGGACCAGCAGCCAGGCGAGGCCCGAGAGCGTCTCGGCATCGGCCCGACCGGCGCCGGCAAGGGTCGGCCAGGCGATGGCGAGCAGGGTGCCGGCGAGCATAAAGCCCTCGCGGCTTGCGGTCAGGCTGGAGCGCTGATCATAGTCTTCCGAGAGCTCGGCACCCCAGGCGGTATAGGGCAGCGACATGAGCGTCCAGCCAAGATAGGCGGCGAGCCCCCAGCCCAGCAGATAGCCCAGTCCGACTGCCTCGGGCGGCCGAAACAGCGCCCAGGCACTGACCAGTAACACCGGCATGCCGGCGGCGATCAGTGGTCGGCGTCGGCCCCAGCGGGTCTGCAGACGATCACCGAGGCTGCCGATGAGCGGGTCGGTGACCACATCCCAGAGCCGTGCGACCAGCAACGCGGTGCCCACGGCGGCAAGGCCAAGTGTTTCGCCATAGAACCCCGGCAGGAACACGTACATGGGCACGCCCATGACCGCCAGCGGGACCGCCGGCAGCCCATAGAACAGGATCTGTGCGCGGCTCAGACTCACGGCCGACGCAGCAGCACGCGTTTCACGTCGATGCTCTCGGTGCGGAATCCGGCATAGCAGTAGGCCAGGTAATAGCGCCACATATTGATGAAGTAATCATCGAAGCCGAGTGCGCGGATCCGCGGCAGTGCCTGTACGAAGCGGGCATCCCACTGCAGCAGCGTGGTGGCGTAGTGCTGGCCAAGGCCAGTGGACTCGAGGACCTCGAGACCGCCATTGTTGCTCTCCTGCGCCAGCCGCTGCGGCGTCGGTAGCATGCCGCCGGGGAAGATATAGCGCTGGATGAAATCCGGCCGGCGACGGTATTCCTCGAATCGGTCCTCATCAATCGTAATGCCATGCAACCCGATCCGCCCGCCGGGGCGGACGCGGTCATGGAGCATCCGGAAGTAGGCGGGCCAGTAGTCCTCGCCCACCGCCTCGAGCATCTCGATGGACACGGCGTGGTCAAAGCGACCGCGGGTATCGCGATAGTCCTCGAGGCGCAGATCCACCTGGTCGGCGAACCCGGCCTCGGCGATCTGGCGCCGGGCCCAGGCGAGCTGTTCGGTGGACAGGGTCAGGCCGGTGACCTTAATGCCCCGGCGCGCCGCGGCCATTGCAAAGCCGCCCCAGCCGCAGCCGATCTCGAGGATATGCTCACCGGGCTGGGCACCGAGGGTGTCGAGCAGCCGGTCATACTTATTGCGCTGCGCCTCAACGAGGGGCTGATCGGGGCGCTCGAAGATCGCCGCCGAGTAGGTCATCGTGTCGTCGAGCCAGTGGCGATAGAACTCGTTACCGAGATCATAATGGGCGGCGATGTTGCGGCGGCTGCCCTGCTGGGTGTTCCGGCGCCCGCGATGGTGCAGTGACAGACGCAGGCGATGCAGCCAGGAGGGCTCCATGCGCTGCTGAAAGGCGTCCTCGTTGCGCAGCATCAGCTCGAGCAGATGTGCCGTGTCGGGGCTCGACCATTCACCGGCCATATAGCTCTCGGCAAAGCCCACTGACCCGCGGGTGGCGATCCGCGCCACCATGCGGAGGGGCCGATGCAGCCGCATCGTACCGGTGGGGCCGGCCTCGCGGCCCTGAATGAGGAAGGGTTCGCCGTCGGGCATCTGACCCTCCATCCGGCCCCGGCGCAGACGGCTGAGCCAGCCCAGCAGAATGCGTCCGGCCAGGGGAAGGGGCGAGGGTAGGTCGATGACCGACTCCTGGTGACTCGTCATTGACTGATCTCCGAATCCGGCGGCGCCGGTTTGCGGTGGAAGCGTCCACCCCGGAGCCAGATCTTGAGGGCCTGCCAGTGAATGGCAGCAATCACTTTCAGCGTCATAAAGGGTACCGTCACGGCGGCGCGGAGCAAGCCCCGGTCCCCCCCGCGTCGGCGCTCACCGGTCTGCACCGCAATCAGGGCAGGTGTCTCCGGGTGATCGACATTATGCCAGTTCACGGTCGCACCATAGCGCTCGTCCGGGGCCTGTATGCGGAACTGATAGTGGCCGTTGCGGGGCAGGAACGGCGAGACATGGAAGACCTTGGTCGCCGAGTCGCGCAGTCGCTCCGGGAGCGCATCGCCCTTTTCGTGGAGCAGATAGCCATGCCACTGCCCGAAGGTGTTGCGGACCTCCGCGAGGACGGCGCGGAGCGTCCCGTCGGCATGCCGGCAGAACCACAACGTGAGCGGATTGAATACATAGCCCAGCACCCGCGGGTAACAGAGGATCTGCACCCGGCCGCCGTCAAGCTCGATGCCTGCCTCCGCGAGTCGCGCATCGATCCACGGGCGTAGGGGGGAGCCATCCTTGGGGCCGTGATCGCTGTCGCGGAATCCAATCAGGTTGAAGCGGTTGTGCGAGAACAGCCGATGACGACGGGCCGCCTCATCCAGACGGTCGATATCGAGCAGCAGGCTGAACACCCGGTAGCTGAAGTGATACCGGGGCTCGATCCGGCGCTCGTGAACCAGCTGGCCGCTGTAGAGCGTGAGTGCGTCGGCCGCCGTCATGCCATGGACACTCCCTGCCAGGGGGCGGGGGCGCCGAGCCGTTCGGCGACGCGGACGGCGCTCGCCAGCGCATCCTCATGGAAGCCATAGCCGTGATAGCTCCCGCAGTACCAGATCCGGTCATTGCCCTGAATGGTCGGCAGATCCGTCTGGGCATCGATGGCCGCCTGATCGAAGACCGGATGGTCATAGCGCATGCGGCGGATGACCGTTTCCGACTCGGGCGTCTGCAGTGGGTTGAGGCTCACGAACACGTCCGTCCCGGTGGCCAGGGATTGCAGGCGATTCATCCAGTAAGTCACTGACACTGGATGTGTTCCATCGACGCCTTCAGTGGTCAGATGGTTCCACGATGACCACACGGCGCGCCGCCTCGGCATCAGGCGTGTATCGGTATGCAGCCAGGCATCATTCGTGTTGTAGCCGAAGGCCGACAGTAGCCCGGCCTCATCGGCATGGGGGGCCTCCAGCATGGCGAGGGTCTGATCCCCGTGCGCGGCCATCACCACTTCGTCGAACTCACCCAGCTCGCCATCCCTGCCGCTGAGACGCACCCCGGTCTCAGTCCGGCAGACCGAGCGCACGGGCATGGCCGTGTGGATGTGGGCAATGGACGGGCGCATGCGCTGGATGTACTCGCGACTCCCGCCGCTCACGGTCCGCCATTGAGGCCGGTCCTTAAGCTGGATCAGGCCATGATTGTAGAAAAACTGCAGGAAGGACCGCGCCGGGAACGCCAGCATTACGTCCTGCGGGCAGGACCAGATCGCCGCGCTCATGGGCAGGAGGTAATAGCGTCGGAATGCCTCGCCCATGCCCAGCTGATCAAGCAATTCACCCAGGCTGATGTCATCACCCTGCGCACCGCTTGCCAGCCGCTCGTTGGCGGCCTTATTGAAACGCAGGATGTCGCGCACCATACCCAGAAACCGCGGGCGGAACAGATTGCGGCGCTGCGCAAACAGCGTCCCCAGACCACTGCCGGCATACTCCAGGTCGATATCGGTCGCGGCGAATGCGAACGACATGTTCGATGCCTGCGTGGGCACATCGATATGCTCGAACAATGCCTTGAGCTGCGGGTAATTGGGCTCGTTGTAGACAATGAAACCGGTATCCACGGGGATCGAACCCTCAGGCAGATCGCAGGCCACCGTGTTGCTGTGACCGCCGAGCCGGTCGGCCGCCTCGAACAGCGTGACCTCGTAGCGTTGCGAGAGGAGCCAGGCGGCACCAATACCGGCGACACCGCCGCCGACTACCGCGATTTTCCGAGATTCCATGCAAAACTCACTGTTGGTTGAGGCGCCACATTCTACAGCCTTTGCGGGCGGTCGGCGGCGCGGTATCTTGACCGCTGACAGATGACATTCGCCCTCATGACACCGGAGTAGACCGTGACCCCCACGCGTGAATTCACCCCGCTCAATCTGGCGGTGCTGACCATCTCCGATACCCGGTGCCCGGATGACGACCGTTCGGGGCAGCTGCTGGCGGAGCTGGCGGAGGCCGATGGCCACCGCATCACCGGCCGCTCGATCGTCACAGACGACCGTTATGCGATCCGGGCGGCGGTTTCGGTCTGGATCGCGGATGCGGCGGTGAACGCGGTGATCTGCACCGGTGGGACCGGATTCAGCCAGCGCGACGTCACACCGGAAGCGGTTGAAGTGCTCTTTGATCGCGGGGTGCCTGGCTTTGGCGAGCTGTTCCGGCAGCTATCGTACGCAACTGTCGGCACCTCGACCCTGCAATCGCGGGTTATCGCGGGCATTGCCAACCACACCTTGATCGCGGCACTGCCCGGGTCTCCCGGTGCCTGTCGGGATGGTTGGCAGGGCATCCTCCATGAGCAGCTCGATGTCCGCCATCGCCCCTGCAACCTCGCCGAGCTCGCCCTCGGGGTCTGATGGCGGCCGTGCACCAGCAACGCCCCCGCGGTCAGATGCGGCGGCGGATCCTGCGTCTGGCCGCCGACTGGCTCCAGCAGCGCGGTTATCACGGTTTCAGCTTCGCCCAGCTGGCAGAGGCACTCGAGGTGCGGAGCAGCGCCATCCACTATCACTTCCCGACCAAAGCGGATCTGGCCACCGCTCTGTTCCGCCAGTACCGTGAAGCGTTTGCCCGGTGGCGGGCGCAGATGGCGGATAGCCGCTTCGATGCCGGCGAACAGATCGAGCGCTTCGTCGATCTGGAGGCGCGCAACATCGATGGCGAGCAGGTCTGTCCGCTGGGGGTCGCTGCGGTGGAGTATGCCAGCCTGCCTGCCGGCGCCTGTGCCGAGGCCGAGGCCCTGTGCGACGACCTGCTCGACTGGCTCACGGCGACACTGATCGATGGTCGAGCGGCAGGACGGCTCGATTTCCCCGGTGAGGCCGGCGATCAGGCCCGGGCGCTCATGGCGGCGGCGCAGGGCGGTCTGCAGCTCGCTCGCGTTCATGGTCGCAGCGACTTTGCTGCGGTGCGCCGGGCGATCCTCGCGGGGCTGATCTCAGAGGGCGTCTGAGGCGTGGTTCTGCTAGGATTTGGGCCATGAATGATCTGATTATTGCGCCCTCGATTCTCGCCGCTGATCTCGCCTGTCTGGGCGAGGAAGTCGATCATGTTCTGCGCGCCGGTGCCGACTGGGTGCACTTCGATGTCATGGATAACCACTACGTGCCCAACCTCAGTTTCGGTCCGGTGGTCTGCCAGGCACTGCGCCGATATGGCATCGACGCAACGATCGATGTGCATCTGATGGTGAAGCCGGTGGATCGCATCATTCCTGATTTCGCGGCGGCGGGGGCGGATCTGATCAGCTTCCATCCGGAGGCCACCGAGCATCTCGATCGCAGCCTGCAGCTGATTCGCGATCAGGGCTGCCAGACCGGGCTGGTGTTCAACCCGGCGACGCCGCTGGATTGCCTGCGCTATGTGCTCGACAAGGTCGACCTGATCCTCCTCATGTCGGTCAATCCCGGGTTCGGGGGCCAGAAATTCCTGCCGGACACCCTCGATAAGCTGCGCGAGGCGCGGGCGATGATCGATGCGGCGGAGCGGCCGATCCGCCTCGAGGTGGATGGCGGTGTCGGCCCCGATAATATCGAAGCGGTCGTCGCGGCGGGGGCGGACACCGTGGTGGCGGGTTCGGCGATCTTCGGCCAGCCTGATTACGCCGCGGTGCTCACCGACATGCGCGAGCGCGCCGCCCAGGCGGGTTCATGAATCGGTTCCGGCCGGCCGCGGTGCTCTTCGATTTGGATGGCACGCTGGTGGATAGCGCCCCGGATCTGACCACCGCCGTCAATCGCAGCCTCGCCGACATCGACCGTCCGGCCCTGACCGAGGATCAGGTCTGTGCCTGGATCGGTAATGGCGCGCGCCGGCTGGTGGCCCGGGCACTGGCTGGCAGGCGCGACATCACCGCTGAACCACCCGCCACCGACGCAGCGCTCGCCCGGTTTTTCGTCCACTACCACGACTGCCTGCATGAGGGCAGCCGTCTGTATCCCGGGGTGCGTGATGGCCTCGAGCGGCTGCAGGCGATGGGACTGCCGATGGGCGTGGTGACCAACAAGCCCGCGGCCTTTACGACGCCGTTAATGGCGTCATTGGGGATTGCTGGATACTTTGGCGTAGCAGTGAGTGGCGATACCCTCGATGTCAAAAAACCTGACCCGGCGCCGCTCATCCATGCCGCCGGGCAGTTGGGTGTCGCCATCGAAGACTGCCTCTATGTAGGCGACTCCGATGCGGATCGGGCGGCGGCCGAAGCGGCCGGTTCCCCGCTGGTTCGGGTGCCTTACGGCTATCCCGGTGACGATGCTATCTTTGCCGACCATCCGGCAGCGATGACCCTCACCGTTGATCAGCTCGCCGTCGGGCTGGCCGAGCCTAGGAAGGTGCTATGAACGAGGAAACCATCGCTGAGCGTGCCCGTGAGGGCTTTAACCGCGTGCCCCTGACCCGCGAGCTGCTCGCGGACCTGGAAACGCCGCTGTCCACCTACCTCAAGCTGGCGGCGGCTGCCGGCAGCTACCTGTTCGAGTCGGTGCAGGGCGGCGAGAAGTGGGGGCGCTACTCGATCATCGGACTGCCCTGCCAACGCCAGTACCGTATCCATGGTCACCGCATCGAGACCTGGGAAGACGGCGTTTGCTGTCACAACGAATCGGTGAGTGATCCGCTTGACTGGGTCGAGCGTCGTCATCGGGCGGTACGCGCCGCACCGCCGGAAAACCTGCCCGGGCTGCCGCGTTTTATCGGTGGGCTGGTCGGGTATTTCGGCTATGACACCATCCGCTACATCGAGCCACGGCTCGCGGAATGCCCCAACCCGGACACCCTCGGCGTGCCGGATATCCTGCTCATGGAATCCGAAGAGGTGCTGGTCTTCGATAATCTCGCCGGCCGGCTCTATCTGGTGGTCAACATCGACCCGGCGGAGGCCGACGGTCTGCAGCGTGGCGAGGCGCGGCTCGATACGCTTGCCGAGCAGCTGCGCATTCAGGCTCTGAGCGACCGGCCGCGCACGCCACCAAGGGTGGTGGCTGAGGAGGATTTCGATTCCTCCATCGAGCGCGAGGACTATGAGGCGATCGTTGAGCGGATCCGTGACTACATCATCGACGGTGACTGCATGCAGGTGGTGCCGTCGCGTCGCATGAGTGCCGACTATCATGGCCGGCCACTGGATCTTTATCGCGCGCTGCGCTGTACCAACCCCTCACCGTATCTGTTCTTCCTGGATTTCGGTGACTTCCAGGTGGTTGGCTCGTCACCAGAGATTCTCGCCCGGCTTGAGGACGGTGAGGCCACTGTGCGCCCCATCGCCGGGACCCGCCGCCGTGGGGCCACGGCGGATGAAGACCGGGCGCTGGAGGCGGAGCTGCTGGATGATCCCAAGGAGCGCGCCGAACACCTCATGCTGATCGATCTGGGCCGCAACGACATCGGGCGGGTGAGCGAACTGGGCAGCGTGCGACTGACCGATCGCATGACCATCGAGCGCTACAGCCATGTCATGCACATTGTCTCCAATGTCACTGGCCGCCTGCGTGAGGGACTGGGACCGATGGATCTGCTGCGCGCCACGCATCCGGCGGGCACGCTGAGCGGTGCGCCCAAGATTCGGGCGATGGAGATCATCGACGAGGTCGAGCCGGTCAAACGTGGTGTCTATGGCGGCGCGGTCGGGTATCTGTCGTGGTCTGGCAACATGGATACCGCCATCGCTATCCGCACCGCCGTCATCAAGGACGGCCGGGTTCATGTGCAGGCCGGCGGTGGCGTCGTCCACGACTCCGACCCGGCGGCGGAGTGGGAAGAAACGGTCAACAAGGGCCGGGCGCTGTTCCGGGCCGTTGCCATGGCGGAAGCCGGCCTCGATCAGCGCTGAGCAGGAGTGACCCATGCTGTTAATGATCGATAACTACGATTCATTCACCTATAACCTTGTGCAGTATCTCGGCGAGCTCGGTGCCGACGTCGAGGTGCACCGCAACGACGCCATCGATCTGGAAACGATCGAGCGGCTGCGGCCCGAGCGCATCGTGCTCTCGCCAGGGCCGTGCACCCCTGATGAGGCGGGCATCTCGCTGGCGGCGGTGGAGCGCTTTGCCGGGCGACTGCCGATACTCGGGGTCTGCCTGGGCCATCAGGCGATCGGTCAGGCCTTTGGCGGATCGGTGATCCGGGCGCAGACGGTGATGCACGGCAAGACCTCGTGGGTGCATCACCGCGATCAGGGCGTGTTCGCCGGCCTGCCCAACCCGCTCGAGGCAACGCGCTACCATTCGCTGGTGGTCGAGTCGGCGACGCTGCCAGCCTGCCTTGAAGTGACGGCCTGGACGGCGCTCGATAGCGGCGACCGGGAGGAGATCATGGGCGTGCGGCATCGCGAGCTGGATGTCGAGGGTGTGCAGTTCCACCCCGAATCGATCCTTACCCGGACCGGTCATGACCTGTTACGCAATTTTCTGACCCGGCCGGCGGCCGCGGCCTGATACGGGGAGAGCAACGATGGAAATGCAGGCGGCGATTCGCCGGGTCATGGCGCACGGCGATCTTGAGGATGCCGAGATGACTGCAGTGATGCAGCGGATCATGACCGGTGATGCCACACCGGCGCAGATCGGCGGCTTTCTGGTCGGTCTGGGGATGAAAGGCGAGACCGTCACCGAGATCGCCGCGGCGGCTGGAGTGATGCGCGAGCTCGCCATGCGGGTGACCGTCGATCCCACCCACCTGGTCGATACCTGCGGCACAGGGGGCGATGCGCGGGGCACCTTCAATATCTCCACGGCAACGGCGTTCGTGGTGGCGACCGCCGGCGGCCGTGTCGCCAAGCACGGCAACCGCTCGGTCTCGAGTGCCTCGGGTAGTGCCGATCTGCTGCAGATCGCTGGCGCTCGCCTCGACCTGGAGCCAGCGGCAGTGGCTGAGTGCATCGATACGGTCGGCGTCGGCTTCATCTTCGCCCCGCAACACCATCAGGCGATGCGTCACGCCATTGGCCCGCGCAAGGAAATGGGCGTCCGGACGCTGTTCAACCTCCTTGGGCCGCTCACCAATCCCGCCGGCGCCCCCAACCAGCTGCTGGGCGTCTATGACGCGCGCTGGGTGCGGCCAGTGGCGGAAGTGCTGCGCACCCTTGGCAGTGAGCGTGTGATGGCGGTGCATTCCGAAGACGGCCTCGACGAGATCAGTATTGCCGCACCCACTCAGGTGGCAGAGCTGCGTCATGGCGAGGTGCGTGAGTACACCATCCGGCCGGAGGATTTCGGACTCCAGTCGGCGTCGCTCGATGATCTGCGCGTCGACTCCGCCGAGCGCAGTCTGGAGGTGATCAAGGCGATCTTCGATGGCCTGCCCGGACCCGCCGCGGATCTCCTCGCGCTGAACGCCGGAGCGGCCATCCATGTCGCGGGCCTGACGGATCACCTCGGTGATGCCGTCGCCCACGCCCGCCGCCTGTTGGCGAGTGGTGAGGTGCGCACCCGCTTCGATCGTTTCGTCGCCACCAGTCAGCAGCTCGGGGCATCGGCATGAGCGGCCGGCCCGACACGCCGGATATCCTTCGCCGGATCATCGCGCTAAAGGCCGAGGGAGTGGCCGCACGCCGCCGGCAAGTCAGCGCCGGGCACCTCGACTCGCAGCTCGCCGATGCGCCGCCGGTGCGCGGGTTTCGGGCGGCACTCGAGGCGCGGGTTGCGGCGGGCCAGGCGGGTGTCATTGCCGAGATCAAGAAGGCCTCGCCGAGCAAGGGGGTACTGCGTGAGGATTTCGATCCGGCCGCGATCGCCCGCAGCTACGAGCAGGGCGGGGCCGCCTGCCTGTCGGTCCTCACCGAGGAGGACTTCTTTCGGGGTGCCGATGCCCACCTCAAGGAGGCGCGTGCAGCCTGTCAGTGCCCGGTGATCCGTAAGGACTTCATTACCGAGGACTACCAGGTGCTCGAGGCCCGGGTGCTGGGCGCCGACTGCGTTCTGCTGATCGTCGCGGCGCTGGATGATGGCCAGCTCCTGGCACTCTACGAGCGGGCCCGCTCGCTGGGGATGGACGTGCTGGTGGAGGTCCATGACAGCGCCGAACTGGATCGTGCGCTGACCCTCGGCGCGGATCTCATCGGCATTAACAACCGCGACCTGCGGACCTTTGAGACGACGCTCGAGACCACGGCGCGTCTCGCGCCCTCGGTGCCCGAGGGCGTACGGCTGGTTACCGAAAGCGGTATCCATACCCGCGACGATGTGGCGGCGATGCGCGCGCGGGGGATTGATGCTTTTCTGGTGGGTGAGGCCTTCATGCGGGCCGATTCACCCGGCGATCGACTCGCCGAGCTCTTCGACTGACTAGTCCGCGGCGTGGACCACGATGGTCCGCCCCTTTGCGGAGATGAGCCGCTCATCCTCCATATCCCGCAGCACACGGCCGACCATCTCCCGTGAGCAACCCACCAGGCGGCCAAGCTCGATGCGCGTGACCTTGAGCTGCATGCCGTCGGGATGGGTCATCGCATCGGGCTGGTCCGCCAGATCATGCAGGGTGGCTGTGACCCGACCGCGCACATCCTCGAACGCCAGCGACCGGAAGCGTCGATTGGTGTCCCGCAGGCGGCATGCGATCTGCTCGAGCAGGGGCTGCAGCACCACGGGGTGTTCGGTCTGCAGACGCGCGAACCGCTTATAGCTGATCTCCGCGAACTCGCAGGTCGTCCGCGTCCGGATCCAGGCACTGCGTTGTGGTGCCTCCAGGAAAAGCCCCATCTCGCCAATGAAGTCACTGGGGTTGAGATAGGCCAGAATCAGCTCCCGCCCATCGCTGTCTTCCTCGACCACGCTCACCGATCCCCGCAGCAACAGGTACAGGCGGTCACTGATCGTTCCCTGGTGGATGAGTGTTGAATGGGGGCGATAGCGGCTGCGACCGCAATGACGCAACAGCTCGACAATGGACGGACGCTGGAAGAACCGATAGCTCGCGGGTGACATAAAAACCTCCCTGTTTTCTGTTTGCTTGTCGGTGACCCGGGCAATCGACGTTATACTGAGGACTGATACCGGGAAATGCCCCATATGGAGGGGTCTGGCAGGGAGGATTGGCCGTGAAAGCGCATGTACGCTGGCTTGACGGGATGGCATTTGAGGCTGAATCGGGTAGCGGGCACCGACTGACGGTGGATGGGCCGCCGGATCTCGGTGGTCGGGATCAGGGGCCAAGGCCCATGGAGGTGCTGCTCGAGGGACTGGGCACCTGCTCGGCCGTGGATGTGGTGTACATCCTCCAGCGCGGCCGCCACTCGGTGACGGGCTGCGAGGTGGATATCGAGGCCAGCCGGGCCGATACCCCACCCAAAGTCTTCACTGCGATCCATCTGCACTTCCGCGTCAGTGGCAGCGATCTAAAGGATGCGGTTGTAGGCCGTGCGGTGAAACTGTCGGCGGAGAAATACTGCTCGGCTTCGATCATGCTGGCGGAGGCCTGCCAGGTGACGCACAGCCATGAAGTGATCGATGCCGGGGAAGTCAGTCACGGCTTGTCGCCGTGACGGCCTTTCTGTACACTCTGGCATCTTAATTCGGGAGCGTTGGCTTCGGAGATACAGCACCCATGAAAACGTTTAGCGCCAAAGCTGAGAACGTCCAGCGCGACTGGTACGTTGTCGACGCCGCCGGCAAGACCCTCGGAAGACTCGCCTCGGAAATCGCATTCCGGCTTCGGGGCAAGCACAAGGCAGAGTTCACGCCGCACGTCGACACGGGCGATTACATCGTCGTCGTGAACGCCGAGCAGGTGGAAGTGACTGGCCGTAAAGCCGAGCAGAAGACGTATCACCGGTTTACGGGATATGTCGGTCACATGAAGGCGACGAACTTCGAGACACTGATCAAGGAGCATCCTGAGCGCGCCGTCGAGTTCGCCGTCAAGGGAATGCTGCCGAAGAATCGTCTCGGCCGCCAGATGCTGAAGAAACTCAAGGTTTACAGCGGCGGCGAACACCAGCACCACGCCCAGCAGCCTCAGGCGCTGGAAATCTGAATCGGAGCGACGATAACCGATGGCAGTCGAACAGTATTACGGAACCGGCCGGCGCAAGAAGTCCTCGGCACGCGTGAACATGCGCCCCGGCAACGGTACGATCACCGTTAATGGTAAGCCGCTTGATGAGTATTTCGGTCGCGAGACGGCACGGATGGTTGTCCGCCAGCCGCTCGAGCTCACCGACACCAAGGAAAAGGTTGATATCAAGGTCAGCGTCTTTGGTGGGGGCTCCAGTGGCCAGGCTGGCGCCATCCGTCATGGCATCACCCGGGCACTCATTAACTACGATGAGGAGCTCAAGGGCGGCCTTCGCAAGGCTGGCTACGTGACCCGTGACGCCCGCATGGTGGAGCGCAAGAAGATCGGCCTTCACAAGGCACGGCGCGCGACGCAGTTCTCCAAGCGCTAAAGGGTTTATTGGGGGATCGTCTAGCGGTAGGACTACGGACTCTGAATCCGTCAACCCAGGTTCGAATCCTGGTCCCCCAGCCATCCATAAAGGACCCCGCCCCCGGCGGGGTTTTTTATGGATAATTGAGAGCCAGGGTGCGAAGCTGGAAGGTTCGACTGCGACCGCGAGGGAGCAGAACGACCGCGCACAGCGCGTGTCGGCCCGAAGGGCGAGGCCGCAGGCCGAGTAATCCTGGTCCCCCAGCCATCCATAAAGGACCCCGCCCCCGGCGGGGTTTTTTATGGATAATTGAGAGCCAGGGTTCGAAGCTGGAAGGTTCGACAGGGAGCGATTATCAAAATCGAGCTTTATGGCGTACTCCGCGAAGTCGCCGGTGCAGACGCCGTTGAAATACCCGTCAGGGTCCCCTGCCTGATCGCCGACGTGCTACAGGCGCTGATTGAGCACTACCCCGCACTCAGTGATCAGCTGCCTCGGGTGGCCTGCGCTGTCGGTGACGCGATGCGCGCCCGTCAGGACTATCTGTATGGCGGTGAGACCCTCGTGCTGTTGCCGCCGGTCAGTGGTGGCTGATCAGCACTCATACGCCACCCTTTGCGGTCATTAAGCGGTATGCTGTCGGGTTGTGTATGACAGCCGACCGGAGCGAACGCGTTGACCGACCCTCTCACGGAATGGATCTCGGAACACGGTGAGGCCGCCATCTGGGCGGATTTCCCGCGCGAGGCACTGGAGGCCGGTGAGCGCCTGATCCAGTCAAGAGCCGTCCTCGACTGCAGTCCTGGCGGGCAGGGGTTCTTTGCCCGTGTCCAGGCGGACCACCGGCACATCCATTCCGTCGATATCCGCGTTCACCCGCTGCCCTCGCACCGACCGGTGACGACCCTCTGCAGCTGTCCGGCGGGAGGGGGCTGCGGCCATGCCGTCGCGGCGATTCTCTACTATCTGGGGCGCACGGCGCCTGCCGGTATGACGCGTGCGAACCCGGCGGTCTGCCAGTGGCTCGATCGGGCCCGGCGCCTTACCGCCGACAGGGCATCAGCGACCACCACCGCGGCACGGGGTGAGGCGCTCATCTATCTGCTCGACCGCGATGCCAATGGCCAGCTCACGGTCACGCTGCAGCGCGCCCGGCTGCGGCGGCGCGGTGGCTACGGCCGACTGCTGCCATTCGCCGGCGTCCGACGCGCGCCGGAGGGAATGCTTACCGCCGCGGATCGCCGGCTGCTGCGACTGCTCCCGGAGACTGGCTGTCCGGTAGCGCCCGATGATGCGCACTTCCTGCTCCAGGCGCTTGCCGCTACGCATCGGGCCCACTGGCAACGCGCCGAGGCCCCGGCGATCCATGAGTCATCGGCGATTGATGGTGGGTTCAGTTGGCAGTCGCTGGCGGATGGCAGTCAGCGGCTCACGGTGGACGCGGGCGCCCAGCGCATCGCGCTGACTGCGCACCCACCGATCTGGCTGGCATCAGAGACGGGTGCATTCGGTGTCATTGATACGGGTATCCCCGCGGCGCTGGTTGCCCAGTTACAGGCAGGTCCCGTTATCCCGCCGGAGGAAGTGCCGGCGGTGGCCGAGGCGCTCAATGGCGACAGTCTGCCTATCCCCGTCCCTGAGGCGCCCCGGCGGCGTCGGATCGATAACATCCGCCCTACGCCGGTTCTGCGCCTGACGCGTCTGGAGGAAGCGGTCGCCGAGCTGCATTTCGATTATGCCGATCATCGGGTTAACGCCGAGACCAGCGGTCAATGGCTATCGGTGTTCGTGGCGGGTGAGATCCTCGATTACCGCCGCGATACCGCCGCGGAGTCCCGCGCCCGTCAACGGCTGATCAAGGCCGGGCTGCATGCCACCGGCACCATGGCCGAGGGCCGGCTGGTGCCTGATCACACCCGCGACTGGCGAAAGTTCGTGGTCGAGACCGTTCCGGCGCTCGAGGCTGAGGGCTGGCGGGTGACGGTGGAGCGCGGCTTCCCGTGGCGGCTGGTCACACCCGATCAGTGGCAGGCGCAGACCCGGTCGCAGTCCAGGCAGCCGGGTTGGTTTGGATTCGGGCTGAGCATTGAAGTGGACGGCGAGTGGCAGCCGGTCATGCCGCTGTTACTGGCGCTCATCCGCGACAATCCCGAGGCAATGGCGAGCCGTCATCTCGATGCCATCGATCCGGATAGCAGTCTGCTGGTGGATCTGGGTGACGGCCGGCTCGTGCCATTCCCCGCCCGCCGGCTGATTCCGCTCCTCAAAGGCTTGACCGAACTCTATGACCCGACCACGCAGCTGCATGACGGGCAGCTGGTGCTCCCGACCAGTCGCGCCAATGTCCTCGATGATCTGGCGCAGGCGCAGGATCATACCCTGCAGTGGCAGGACGAGGCCGATCTGCGTCGGCTTGGCCGGGCGCTCAACCGCGACGATCCGGCGGCCGAACCATCCGTCACGCCGCCCGGCCTCGAAGGCGAGCTCCGTCCCTACCAGCGCGAGGGTGTGGGTTGGCTCCAGCGGCTCGCCCAGCTCGGGCTGGGCGGTGTGCTGGCGGATGATATGGGGCTTGGCAAGACGCTGCAGGTCATCAGTCATGTGTTGATCGAAAAGGCCAGTGGCCGGGCGCGGACGCCGAGTCTGGTGGTGGTCCCGACCAGTCTGCTGTTCAACTGGCAGCGCGAGGCCGAGCGCTTTGCACCGGGACTGCGTGTGCTGCGATTGCATGGTCCGCAGCGTCACGCCGATTATGCCCATCTGGCCGATCAGGATCTGGTGCTCACCACCTACAGCCTGGTGGTGCGTGACATTGAGCGCCTGCAGGCGCAGCCCTGGCATCTGCTGGTGCTCGATGAGGCACAGGCGGTCAAAAACCCGCGTGCCCAGGCCGCCCGGGCGGTCCGCACCCTCTCGGCCGCTCAGCGGCTGAGTCTGACCGGGACGCCGCTCGAGAATCACCTCGGTGAGCTCTGGTCGCAGTTCGACTTCATCGCCCCGGGGCTGCTGGGGACGGCCGCCTCGTTCAAGCGGATGTATCGCCGGCCCATTGAGGATGAGGGTGATGACAGCCGGCTGGCGGCCCTGCGCACCCGGGTAGCGCCGTTTCTGCTGCGCCGGACCAAGGGGGCGATCGCCGAGGAATTGCCGGCGAAGACCGAGATCCCAGTGTATGCCGAGCTCAGTGGCGATCAGCGTGAGCTCTACGAGCAGCTCCGCCTGGGCCAGGAGCCGAGGGTACGAGCGGCGTTGGCCCGACCCGATCAGCCGCAGAGCCGGGTGCAGATCCTCGATGCGCTACTGAAACTGCGTGAGGTCTGCTGTGATCCACGTCTGGTCCGCGATGCCCCACAGACTGCCCTGGGCTCGGCGAAACTCGATCGGCTGCTGTCGCTGATCGATGACCTGCGCCAGTCCGACCGCCGCATTCTGGTGTTCTCGCAGTTCACCCGTATGCTTGCGCTGATCGGATCGGCGCTGCAGGCGCGTGGCATGGACTATGCCCTGCTCACTGGCGAGACCCGCGACCGCGAGGCGCCAGTGGCGCTGTTTCAGGCCGGTGAGGTGCCGATTTTCCTGGTCAGCCTCAAGGCGGGCGGCACAGGGCTCAACCTCACGGCCGCCGACAGCGTCATCCATTATGATCCGTGGTGGAACCCGGCGGTCACCCGGCAGGCCACCGATCGGGCCCATCGCATTGGTCAGGATCAGCCGGTGTTCGTCTATCACCTGCTGACTCGTGACACAGTGGAGGACCGCATCATGGCCATGCAGCGCGACAAGGCGGATCTGGGTGAGCGGCTGCTGGGGGAGGGGGATACGACCCGGGCGGGTGATGCCCTCGACGCCGAGGCCATCGAGACACTGTTTGAGCCGCTGGGCGGCGATGATCCTGCCCGTGACTAGGGTCTAGCCACCGCGCAGCCGGCGCCAGAGCCGGCCATCGATCACCGCCAGTCCCACAAACAGGATACCCATGCCGAGGAATGCCGTGGAGCCCAGCCGCTCGTCGAGGAAAACCGCACCCAGGGTGATGGCCGAGACCGGCACCAGAAAGGTCACCAGCGACATATTGTTGGCGCCGGCCGAGGCCAGCAGCCGGAAGTAGAGCAGGTAGGCGAACGAGGTGCAGAGTAGCGACAGCCCGAGCAGTGCGCCCCAGCCGGATATACCGGGTGTCAGGGTCCAGGGCTGATCGACGATCAGCGCCACGGGGATCAACCAGACCGTCGCGGCCGTGAGCATATAGGCAGCGTTGACCAGCGCCGGTGTACCCTTGAAGCCCCGGCCGTAGTGCACCGCAAACCCGTAGCAGATCGTTGCACCGAGCACCGAGAGCTGGCCGAGGCTGTAGGGATCGATCTCGCGTAACAGGTCCGGGCCCATGAGGACCGCAACCCCCGAGAATCCCAGTACGATGCCAATGGTTCGGCCAGGGGTGAGGCGCTCATCACTGCCGATTAAAAGCCCCACGAGCATCGCCCAGATGGGTGTCATGGCGTTGATGATCGAGGCGAGACCACTGGGGATCTGGGTCTGCCCCCAGACAATGAAGGAAAACGGCATCGCATTGCTGATCAGACCCAGCATCAGATACCGGCGGACCAGCGTCGCGTTGAAAGGCAGGACCACCCCACGGAGCCGGGCGATGACGAGCAGCGCAGCCGCCGCCAGACTCACCCGCCCCAACACGATCGTGAACGGTGGCAGCGTCTCGAGCGCAAGCTCAAAGAAGAAAAACGATCCACCCCAGACAGTGGAGAGGATCAGCAGGAGTAACCAGTCGCGGGCGTTCATGGCGGGCAAGCCTAGGCCGCTCAACCCGCTACGTCCAGCACCCGCCCATAAAAAAGGCGGCCCGAGGGCCGCCTTTAAGGGCTCTAACTGCTAGGCAGTTTTAGAAGCCGTACCAGAGTGCAACGCCGAAGCCGTCGCCGGCATCGTTATCGGCGTCCTTGCTAGCATATTCAAGCGACGTGTAAACGCTGTCGGCGATGTCGTAGGTCACGCGGCCGATGACCTCAGTGCGGCTCTCCGCGTTGTCAACGTCCACTTCTTGGGCGCCCAGATGGAGCGAACCGAAACCGTAATCGGTCGAGGCATAGAGGCCGGTAATGACCTGGTCATCGGCATTGATCTGGCTATTGGTGTATACCGCACTCAGGTCGACGACGTTGATGCTGGTAACTGCGGCCAGACCATAAGCACCATCAGAATCGGCGTCCTGCAGATCACCCGCAGTGTAGGTCGCATGGACCCGCACCGGATCCAGATCTGCGTAGGCAGCGGCATTAAAGCTGCTCGAGCTGCCATCAGAGACGGGGGTTTTGGAGTCGTCAGCTTCAAGCTCCGCTTCGACCTCAAAGCCAAATCCGCCGAAGTCCGGCGACGCATATGTCGCTACGCGACGACGCTGAATGGCGTCTGAGAACGTGAATACGAGCGTGTCGTTGTAGTCACGAAGCACGTCGATATACCGATACATCAGGTTATCGTTCTTACCATAGGTTACGGAACCGAAGTCACCTGAGAGTGTGGCATGCGCAACATGGGTCGAAACACCATTGTTATCGTCAGAGCCGTCAGCGCCGTCACCGAGACCATCCTGCGGCCGGAGCTGATAGTAGAGGGAGGCGGTCATACCATTGACGGCAGCCTTTTCAGCGGTAAAGATCAACCGGCTCGCATCACCGTTGAAAGATGAGCTGTCGCCGTTGGCGTCGTTAACGTCGCCATAGAACGGATAGAACGCGCCACCGACGCCGACCGTGGTCGTGTCGTTGATCTGGAAGGTGGCGGCAGTGGCCGCGCCGGTGCCCAGCAGGGCCGCGATGGCCAGGGCCGAAGTTGTCTTCTTCATCATTGCTTTTCCCCCATATGGGATAGGTTTTGAACAATCATGTCGGGTAGCTACCCCGACTGTTCGTATAGTGTGCTGTTGAGCGCTCACCGTTGGATTCTTACCACAAACGGGAAGCGGCTGTTGCGCACGAGTTGAACGGTAGCCTAGTTTTATTTCCCTTGCAAACCCTTTGATCAACGAAACTGCAGAATTTTTCAGGGGCTTGGCGGATGACGCTTATAATCGTCCTCACAACGTTGCTTGTGCGCAACGCAAAGCCATCAACCGGGAGCGAGCAATGACCGACGCCGAGATTCCGTTAGAAACGCAGCTCAATACCGAAACCGGGCGCGTGCGCTGGTCGGAGCTGGAGCGCCACTTCGCGCGTGGCGTCGTTGTGCGGGTGGATGCCGGTCTGGATCTGGTCACGGTGGCCGCCGCCTTCGTGCGCGACGATGAGGAGGCCGTAATGGCGTGGATGACCGACGGGCAGATCGCCCGGGCCACCGCTGAGGATGCCCGGGGCTGGCACGACCGCGACCCCGACCTCTGGGCGGTGGTCGCCGCGCCTTGGGTGCTGGTGCAGGAGCCCGCGTCGGCGGACTAGTCGTTCATCCGCTCCGCGAACAGCGTGCGCGCTTTCTCCAGCTTCGGATCGATGACCGCCTGGCAGTAGGGCATCGGCGCGTTCTGAAGATAATAGTCCTGGTGATAGCCCTCGGCCGGGTAGAAGCGCGCCAGCGGCCGGACCTCGGTCACGATGGGTGCGCGGAACGCCCCCTCGTCACTCAGTCGCTGGATATGCGCCTCCGCACTCGCCCGCTGATCCTCATCCTCATAGAGCACGATGGAGCGGTACTGTGGCCCGACGTCCGCGCCCTGACGGTTGGGCGTGGTCGGGTCATGGATCGCGAAGAAAACCGACAGCAGCGTGTCGAAGTCGATGACCGCCGGATCGTAGTCGATCCGCACGACCTCGGCATGGCCGGTCCGCCCCGTGCAGACACTGCGGTAGTCCGGATCGGGGGTGTCGCCGCCGGCATAGCCGGATGTGACGGAGTGGACGCCCTGCAGGCGCTGGAATACCGCTTCGATGCACCAGAAGCAGCCGCCGCCCAGTGTTGCTGTCGCCATTCAGTCTTCCTCCGCGGTTGGATTGGCAAAAGCCTCGCCATGGCCTTCCATGTGGGCCTGATGGTCCTGCTCGAGTGCCCATCGCACGGTGGGAAACGCCAGTTCGTCCCAGGGCAGTTCCGAGTAGTGGAACAGCCCCACGCTCTGCGATTCCGGCCCCGCCTCGACATGCGGGTCGGTGAGCACGGCGCGATAGATCAGCTGGACCTGATGAATGCGTGCCAGACTGTAGACCGCGAGCAGGCCGGTGAGTTTGAGCTGGGCCCGCGCCTCTTCCCAGGCCTCGCGGCAGGCGCCGGCCTCGGCGGTCTCGCCCAGCTCCATATAGCCCGCGGGCAGCGTCCAGTAGCCGATCCGGGGCGGTATCGCCCGGCGGCAGAGGACGATGCGCTCATCATCCGCCCGGGCGACAACGCCGACGACGATGCGAGGGTTTTCATAGGCGATGAATCCGCATTCCGGGCAGGTGAGCCGCTCACGGTCGTCGCCATCGGGGATCTGGTAGCGGCGTGGCCCGGCGGTCGGGCCCTCGGGGTCGGTCATAATGGAATCTCTTGCGCGAAAGTCGGTCCCTGAGAATAACAGAGCCGGTGCTGGAATCGACGCTCGTGCCTCTGTCACGCTCGTCCTTCCAATCAACAACGGAGCCCACCCTCATGGCCGATATTGCCTTCGAGTCGCTGAGCCGCTGGTATGGCGAGGCGCCGCAGCGGACGGTGCTCGATCGCGTCTCCGGCACCATCCACGCGGGCGAGTTCGTGGTCGTGGTGGGGCGAAGCGGGTCGGGAAAGTCCACCCTGCTCAACCTCCTCGGCGGCCTCGAGTCCCCCAGCGAGGGGGTGGTGCGCATCGACGGCACGGATATCGCCGGCCTGGGCGATCGCCCCCTCACCGCGCTGCGGCGCCGGCGGATGGGGTTTGTGTTCCAGGCCTATAACCTCATTCCCACCCTCTGCGTCGCCGACAACCTGCGGCTGCCACTCAGCCTCAATGGCCTCGACGATGAGGGGCGGGTGGATCAGTGGCTCGCCCGGGTCGATCTTGAGGGACGCGGCGGCGACTGGCCGGATCGGCTCTCGGGGGGTGAGCAGCAGCGCGTCGCCATCGCCCGGGCGCTCATCCATGAGCCGGATTTCATCCTTGCCGACGAACCGACGGGCAACCTCGATCTGGAGAATGCCGAGCGCATCGTATCGCTGCTCGATGGGCTCTGCCGCGCCGAGCAGCGCACCCTGATCATGGTCACTCACGCCCAGGAGGTGGTGGGGCTGGCCGATCAGCTGCTCACCATCCGTGATGGCCGCCTGGTGGATGCCGAATGAACCGACTGATCGGGCGTATCGGGCGTGCCGATCTGCGCCGCCATCCGCTCCAGACGGGATTGGCGATGCTCGGTGTGGCGATCGCCGTCGCGGTGGTGGTCGCGGTGGATCTCGCCAACCACTCCGCCCGCGAGGCCATGCGGGTGTCGCTGGAGTCGGTGACTGGCAGCGCCACCCATCAGATCGTGGCCGGGCCGGCGGGCGTTGACGAGCGCCTCTATACCCGCCTTCGGACCGAGCAGGGGCTCCGCCGTGCCGCCCCGGTGGTACAGGGCGGCGTTGTGCGGGCGGGTGGTACCGAGCGCTCCCTGACCCTGCTGGGCGTGGATGCCTTTGCCGAGGCACCGTTCCAGCGCCCACTGGGCAGTACCATTAGTATGGGAAATGCCTTCAATGCCCTGTTGCTGCGCGATGATGCGGTAGCCGTTGGCAGTGGCGAGGCGGCGCGGCTTGGCGTCAGCGCCGGTGACACCCTGACGCTGCGGGTCGAGGGCGGGCGCAGGCCGGTCACGGTGGTCTCCGTCGTCGACGATCCCAAGGACCAGGCCCGGGGGTTGTTGCTCACCGACATCGCCGCCGCGCAGACCCTGCTCGATCAGATCGGCCGGCTTGATCGTATTGACCTGATCCTCTCCGACGCGCGTGCTGAGGCCCTCGGTGAGACGCTCGGCGAGGGCGTGCGCATTGTGCCCGCCGCCGCGAGTGCCCAGTCGGTGCTGCAGATGAGCCGGGCATTCCAGATCAACCTGACGGCGCTCTCGCTGCTCGCGGTCGTGGTCGGCGCCTTTCTGGTGTTCAACACCCTGAGTTTTCTGGGCGTCCGCCGGCGGGCGACCATCGGCATCCTGCGGGCCATGGGTGTGCAGCGACGCGAGGTGATGGGGCAGATGATCGGTGATGCCCTGCTGATTGGTGTCGTTGGCACGGTGGTCGGACTGGGGCTGGGGTTCGCACTCGCCCACGGACTCGTGGGATTGGTGTTACAGACGGTCAATGACGTGTACTTCGAGCGCGCTGCTGGTGATCTGGTGCTCTCGCCCTGGAGTCTGGCGGCGGGGCTGCTGGTCGGGCTTGTCGGGTCCATCGCCGCGGCGCTGGCGCCGGCGCGGGATGCCGCCTCGACGCCACCGCGGGCGGCGCTGTCACGCGCCGATCTCGAGCAGCGCGCCCGGCAGCTGGCCCGGCGGGGCGGCTGGGCCGGCGGTGGCGTGCTGGCCGCCGGTGCGCTTGTGATTATCCTCAGTGATGGGCTGGTGCCCGCGTTTGTGGGCCTGTTCGCACTGATCCTCGGCGCCGCCTTTCTGGCACCGGCCATTATCCTGGGTGTCGGCGCCCTGCTGCGGCCGCTGATGCGGGGCCGCCCGGTGGGTGGGCTGATCGTCGAGGGGGCGGTGGCCTCGCTCAGTCGCACCGGTGTTGCCGTGGCCGCGCTGTCGGTGGCGGTCGCGGCGGTGATCGGCGTAGCGGTGATGATCGCGAGTTTCCGCGTCAGCGTGATCGAGTGGCTGGAGGGATCGCTCGCCGCGGATTTCTATGTCTCAGCGCCCGCTGCCCTCGATGACGCCCAGGCCGATCGACTGGCCGGGATGGCCGGCGTTGATTTCGTCAGCCGCTCGCAGTGGTATGACCTTGCCACCGACGATGGGCCGGTGACGATCTGGGCGCTGGGCCTGCCGGCGGACCAGTCCCCACAGATCGATATCCGCCGGCCCGGGGCCGAGACGGCGCTGGCCGCGTTCGAGGCCGATCAGGCGGTGTTGGTGAGCGAGCCATTCGCGGCCCGCCGGTCCCTTGAGCCCGGCGATACCCTGACCCTGCCGGTAGGTAGCGATCGCGCCAGTCTTGCGGTCGCCGGCGTCTATCGCGATTACGCCTCACCCACCGGCGCAGTACTGATGCGCCGGGGGCTCTATCGCGCGCTCTACGACGATGCCGGTCTTGCCGGCATCGGCGTCCATGCCAGTGATGACGCCGATCGCGAGGACCTGATCGGGCGGCTGGAGGCTGGCCTTGCCGGTGTTCCAGGCGCGCGGGTCACCGATAATGCGGCGGTATTCGAGCAGTCGCTGCGCATCTTCGACCGGACCTTCGCGATCACCGAGGTCCTGCGCTGGCTGGCGGGGCTGGTGGCGTTCGTGGGCGTGATCTCGGCGCTCATGGCCCTGCAGCTCGATCGCCTGCGCGAGTTCGCGGTGCTGCGGGCGATTGGCCTCGGCCGTACTGGACTGGCAGGTCTGATCGGCGGGCAGAGTGGTCTGCTCGGCTTGATTGCGGGGCTCTGGGCGATACCACTGGGTGTGACACTCGCCGCGTTACTGGTCTTTGTCATCAACCGCCGTGCCTATGGCTGGACCATGGGCTTTGAGCTCCAGGCCGGGCCGATCATCGAGGGCGTCATGCTCGCGGTGATCGCGGCCTTACTGGCGACGCTCTATCCGGCATGGCGGGCAACACGGCTGCGGATCGCCGCGGCGCTGAAGGGGGAGTGATGCGCGAACGCATCGATGCGGGTCTGATGGGCCTACTGGGGCTGCTGTTCGGGGCGGTCATTATTGGAGCGCTGCGTTTTGGCCTCCCCAGCGCCGCTCCAACCCCCGAGGCCCAGAGTCTGGCGGCGGTGATGGGGCCGACTGGCGATGCCGATGAATTCGCCCGGGTCACCGGGCCGCGCCCGCTGTCATTCCCCGCCGACCATGGCGCCCATCCCGACCACCGGACCGAGTGGTGGTATTTCACGGGCAATCTCACCAGCGAAACCGGTGAGGACTATGGCTTTCAGTTAACGCTGTTCCGCACTGCACTGGCGCCCGAGTCCCCTGAGCGGGCATCCGACTGGGCGACACGCCAGGTGTGGATGGGGCACTTCGCGGTGACCGATCTCGGTGCCGGGGAGCACCGGGCTGCGGAGCGCTATCAGCGTGGGGCCCTGGGCCTCGCCGGGGCCACCACCCGTCCGGTGCGGGTGTGGATGGATGACTGGCAGATCCGAAGCGAGGGCCCGGATCGGCTCTTTCCGCTGCAGGTCGAGGCGAGTGATCCGGCGAATGGCATTGCCATCGATCTGGCCATCGATGCCGACAAGCCACATGTCCTGCAGGGGGAGCGGGGCTATAGCCAGAAGGGCGAGGATCCTGCCAATGCCTCGCGGTATTACTCCTATACGCGGCTTGCCGCCGAGGGGACGGTATCGTTCGCGAATACCGCCGCATCGGTCACCGGCAGCGCCTGGCTGGATCGGGAGTGGAGCACCAGCGCGCTGGATGCCAGTCAGGCGGGCTGGGACTGGTTCGCGCTGCAGCTCGCCGATGGCCGGGATCTGATGGTGTATCGGCTGCGGCGCAATGATGGCAGCACCGATCGGCACTCCGCCGGTATCCTGGTGGGACCGGACGGCGAGAGCCGTCGTCTGGCGGCCGATGATTTCCGGCTCACGGCCGAGCGCTACTGGGAGAGCCCCCGCACCGGATCACGCTATCCGGTGGCGTGGCGGCTGCAGCTCCCGGGGGAGGGCATGGAGCTGAGTGTGGAGGCTCGTCTTGATGATCAGGAAATGCCCACCACGGTGCGCTACTGGGAAGGCGCGGTAGCCGTGACGGGCAGTGCCGAGGGTGTCGGTTATCTGGAGATGACCGGCTACTGAGCGCGGGTGGCCGCTCAGGCCCCGTCGCCGTTTACGGTTTCCTCTTCCCAGGCCTCCTCGACATCCACGGCGCCGTCCTCGAGCGCCTCGATCATCGCGTCGACGCCGCCATCACGACCGGCGGCCGACTGGAGGGCATCGCGAAAGACCAGCAGGATGCTCACGCCGCTCGTCTCGATATCGAAGACCCGCCAGCGATCATCGCGCTGATAGAGCTGGATGCGGAGCTGGAGTTTATCGATCCCGGGACCCTCGGCCAGCGCACTCACGATGGCGCGCTCGTCCTTTTCACTGACCAGGCGCAGGTCAACGCTGCCGCGCTCTGCGAAGTCGGCTGCATCCTCGGCATAGCGCTGCAGGGCTCCGGCGTAGAGATTGGCGACCCGATCGGCGAGCGCTTCGGCGAGGCGGTCGATATCCGCCGGGTCTGCGGTACGCGCGGCCGGCCCCATGGCAAAGCGCGCCATCAGCTGCGTGTCGACCCACGGCCGGACCTGGTCATTGAAGATTTCCACAGCGGCGTCCCGATCGGCAGCCAGGGTTTCCTGACGCTCGGCGATGCTGTTGAGGGCATCGGTGACCACGTGCTCCACCACCGCTTTGGGTGTCGCGGGGACATCATCCGTCTCAGCGGTAGCGGTGCCGGTGCTCAATCCCAGCATGATGAGCGTTGCCGTCAGTATCGCCAGCGGATTCAGCATCGCGGTTCTCGTTCGGGTCATGAGCGATCTCCAGGAGGTGATTGAGATATTCCAGACGCATCCGTGACAGCCGGATTCGTTCCGCGAGCCCCGGGTCGGGGTCAGGCAGTATCGTCAACAGATCAGCATGGAAGAAAACACCGAAACTGTCGATGTAGTGGAGGTGATGATTGCTGTCGAGGACGAGGTTGTCGATGCCGTACAGGTCGAGGACTCGATCCTCCTGTCGGTACCAGCGCTCGGCGGTGGTAATGAAATGCGCCAGGGCGTCGCGCAGACGCGGATCACGGTTGATCATCGGCGCCAGATCGGCCTCATTGCTGGGGTTGGCGACATCGAACCAGCGCCGGATATTGGGTGCCATGGCAATGACACTCTCCTCGCCATCAATGCGTGTCCGCACAAAGACCGTTGGCGGGACGATGCCGCCGAGGGCTTCACGCAGGCGGCGGTGATCGCGGTGGAGGATCTCGACCTCCCGCGCTGGCGTGCGAGTCCGGGGTACCTTGATCACCCGATCCAGCATCTGGCGCTCGCCATCGCGGAGGACACTGCCGCTACTCCGCCACACCTCGCAGTGATAGCCGGCGTCTGAGATCAGACTGGCGGGCAGCTGATCGGTGCGCAGACAGGCAATGCGGCTGCCGATGCGGTCGTCTTCGCGTGCCATGGATCAGCCCACCGCGGCGATGCGCCGCTGCTGGTGCCAGAGCACCGAGAGCGAGGCGAGGGCCAGCGCTGCGGTCAACGCCATCACCATGACCATTGTCACCAGTGGATCGCCCTCGATCGTTCCCACCAGTGCGGCACTGAGCGCGCCCAGCCCGAACTGCATGACACCGAATAACGCCGATGCCGAACCGGCATGATCCGGGTGCCGATCGAGCAGCCCGGCAACCGTGTTGGCGGCGATGATCCCGACCGTGCTGAGGGTGACGAAAAGCACTGGCGTGATCAGCCACTGGGCGCTGATCCCGCTTGCCACCATCGCCACCAGCGCGGAGGTCCCCAGCGCCATGGTCAATACACCCGCGGTGAGCATGCGACGGTGCCCGAAGCGTATGACCAGCTGGCCGTTGGTGAGATTACCCATCAGCAGCCCGACGACATTCAGGGCGAAGAAGTAGCCGAAGTTCGCCTGCGAGACGCCGAATACCTCGGTATAGACGAACGGACTGCCGGCGACATAGGCGAACAGCGCGGCGAAGGCCATGCCGCCCGCGCCCAGATAGGCGAGGCTGAGCGGGTCGCGCACGATGGGCACATAGCCCATGAACAGCCGACCCAGCCGATCGCTCTGACGCCGCTCGACCGGATGCGTCTCTGGCAGCGCCAGTAGCAGCGTCGCGCCGCAGGCCAGCGCAAAGAGGGTCAGCGCCCAGAATACCGCCCGCCAGCCGAGCATGGTGCTGATCCAGCCGCCCAGGACCGGCGCGATCAGCGGTGCGATCGTCATCACGAGGATGACGAACGACATCACTCGGGCGGCGCGACGGCCGGCGTAGAGATCGCGGACCACCGCGCGGGCGATGACCGGTCCGGCGGCGGCGCCGAAGCCCTGCGTGAGGCGCCCGGCGAGCAGCATTTCGATGTTCATGGAGAACGTGCAGACCAGCGTCGCGACCAGATAGAGCAGGATACCGACCAGCAGCGGGCGACGGCGCCCATAACGATCCGCGAGCGGCCCATAGAAGAATTGGCCCACCGCGAGACCGATAAAGAACAGTGCCAGACTGAGCTGGGTGAGCCCGGGGCTGACTGAGAGATCCTCCTCGATCAGTGGCAGGCTGGGCAGATAAAGATCGATGGACAAGGGCGCGAACGCGGTGATGACACCGAGAATGACGATCATCGCCACGCCGTTGGCGCGAGCGGGTTTGACGGGTCCGAACAAGGGTTGGCTCTCCTGGGGCATCCGGCCACCGAATTCCGGTCGCCTGAACCTGTCAGTATAACGTAGCGTTGTTGAGGCCGATCAGACAGAGGAGTTCCACCATCGTGGCGAAATCCCGGCCACTGCCCGATGCCGCCGATGAATGGTCGGTGACGGACCTGGCGCCCGCACTCGAGGCGCATGCCCCGGTCATGGTGATCACCGGGGCCGGGGTCTCCACTGGCTCGGGCATTCCCGACTACCGCGATCACCAGGGGAGCTGGAAACGTGGCTCACCCATGCAACTGAGTGAGTTCACCGGCAGCGAGTATGGCCGTCAGCGCTACTGGGCGCGGAGCCTGGTGGGCTGGCGGACGGTGGAGCAGGCGCGGCCCAACGCGGCGCACCGGGCGCTGGCGACGCTGGGTGATCGCGGTGTGGTCGGGTCGGTGGTTACCCAGAACGTGGATGGCCTGCATCAGGCCGCCGGCAGCCCGAATGTCCTTGATCTGCATGGCCGCCTCGACCGGGTGGAGTGTCGTGACTGCGGTCGGATCATCCCGCGATCGCTCCATCAGGCACAGCTCGAGGTCGCCAACCCCGACTGGGCTGCCGCTGCGCAGGCCCGATATACGGCGCCGGATGGCGACGTGGAGCTCGGCGATGTCGACTATGATCGCTTCGTAGTCCCTGCCTGCGAGGCCTGTGGTGGCATGCTCAAGCCGGCCGTGACCTTCTTCGGTGAGATGGTCCCGAAGCCCCGGGTGGCCGCGGCATTCGCGGCGCTGGAAGCCGCCTCCGCACTATGGGTGGTGGGCTCGTCACTTATGGTCTGGTCGGGCTATCGGTTCGTGCGGGCCGCCGCCGCCGCCGGCAAACCCGTCTATGTGCTGGGGCTGGGCGTCACCCGCGGCGACGCTGAGGCCAGCGGGCGGCTGACCGCCGACTGCGCCGAGGGTCTGGCGCGGATCATCCGGGCGCTGCCCGCCGGGGCGGTGGCGGACTGATGGCGCAAAAGCCGCTGCCAAGCAAGACCTGTCCGGTCTGTGGGCGATCCTTTAAGTGGCGCCGTAAGTGGGCGCGCGACTGGGAGAACGTGCGCTACTGCTCGGAGCGCTGCCGACGCCAGCGGCGGTTGGCGGATGACGAAGGCGAAGCCGACAGCCCGCGCCCCGTTCCCAGTGGCAGGGCACGGCGGCGCTCGTGAGCGCACAGGTCGTCTGGTACAAGCGCGACCTGCGCACCGCCGATCATGCACCCCTGGCCCGGGCCATGGCGGAGGGGCCGGTGCTGCCGGTCTATGTGATCGAACCCGATTACTGGCGCCAGCCGGATACGGCCCAGCGGCATTGGGCATTCATCCGCGAGAGCCTGATCGAGCTGGATACCGCACTGGCGTGCCACGGGCTGCGGCTATGGGTGTTCGAGGGCGAGGCCGTGGCGATCTTTCGCTGGCTGCATGAGACAGTGGGTGTGGCGGCGATTCATGCCCACGAGGAGACCGGTAATGACTGGACCTATCGGCGCGACCACGCCGTGCGTCGGATGTGCCGCGAGGCCGGCATTGCTTTCCATGAGGTCCCGCAGTTCGGCGTGGTCCGGCCGTTGGCGAATCGCGACGAGTGGGCGGGGCACTGGGAGCGGCGCATGAAGCGGAGCCCGGTGGCACTGCCGGATCGGGGCGCCGCGCTCGATCCGGGGCCAGTCGTGCGCTCGGCCACCCATCCCATCGAAGCCCTGCCCGAGCACTCCGGCCCGGGCGATATCGCCTGTCCGGGCCGTCAGGGCGGTGGCCGGATGGCGGGTGAGGCGCTGTTATCGAGTTTTCTGGATGAGCGTGCCGAGACCTACCGCCAGGGCATGTCGAGCCCAGCGTCGGCATGGCGTGTCTGCTCAAGGCTCTCGCCGCATATCGCCTACGGCACCCTGTCGCTGCGCGAGATCGTGCAGACCCACCGCCGGCGCTGGATGGCGCTCAAGGCCGAAGCGCCGCGCTCGAACTGGGCACGATCGCTCAAATCGTTCGAATCACGCCTGCACTGGCACTGTCATTTCATCCAGAAGCTCGAGGATGAGCCAGCGCTCGAGCACCGCAACATGCACCGTGGCTATGATGGCCTGCGTGATGAGACCCGCGCCGATCCCGAGCGTCTGGCCGCCTGGATCGAGGGCCGTACCGGTCTGCCGTTCGTCGATGCCTGCATGCGTCAGCTGCGCGCCGAGGGCTGGATCAACTTTCGCATGCGGGCGATGCTCGTGGCGGTGTCGAGCTATCACCTGTGGATGCACTGGCGGGAGCCCGCGCAACATCTCGCGCGGCTTTTCACCGACTACGAGCCGGGCATCCACTACTGCCAGTTCCAGATGCAGTCGGGGACCACTGGCATCAACACCCTGCGCATCTACAACCCGATCAAGCAGTCCCGGGACCAGGATGCCGACGGGGCCTATATCCGCCGCTGGGTGCCCGAGCTCGGGCGCTTGCCCGCGGACTGGGTGCATGAACCCTGGCGCCTGCCGGCAGGGCTGCAGCGCCGTTATGGCGTGCGTCTGGGGGAGGATTACCCGTGGCCGATCGTGGATCACGAACAGGCCGCCCGCGAGGCAAGAGAGAAGATCAAGGCCCACCGCGCCGGTCGCGATCTGGCCCGCGAGTCCGCCCGGGTACGCCGTCAGCATGCGAGCCGAAGCCCCAGTCCCGAGCGCCCGCGGCCAACCCGCCGTCATCAGGCCCCCGGTCAGGGCGAGCTCGATCTCTAAGGCATAAAAAACCGCCAGCCGGGTAGCGATGCCGGCTGACGGTTGGCGTGGGGGAAAACCCGGCGTCGGGATCAGTACTCGAGGATCAGGCCGGCAACCGCCAGCTTGTCGTCATCGCCACTGCTGACACCGTCGAAGTTGCCATACTCGGCGAAGATCAGCAGCCCATCGGCGACGCCATAGTTCACGCCACCGGCAAACTGGGTGCGGCTGTCAGCGTTGTCTTCGGAGTAATCCTGAACGGCCCCGTAGAGATCACCTGCGCCGTAGTTGTAGACCAGCGCGGCGCCGGAGGCGTCTGCGTCATCGCCGTTCTTGTTGCTCTGCTGGGCATAGCGGAAACCTGCCTCGAGGTTGTCGCCAAGGTTCGCGGTCGCGGCAAGCCCGTAGACGCCATCCTCGGACTCAAAGCTGTTACCACTGCCGGTATCCATCGAGCCCCGATCATCATAACCAGCGGACAGGGCAAAGTTGCCAAAGTCGTACTGGGCAGCGCCGATCAGGCTGACCTCATTGCCGGTCTGACGGCCGTCGGTCTCATCCTTGACCCGGGTCTGGAGCCGATAGGAGAAGCCCTGCATGTCCGGGCTGTAATAGGTGATCATGCTGTCCTCGTCGGTGACGCTGACCTGGGACAGTGTCGCGTTCTCGAAGGGGTCGATGGGATCGGCGATCAAGTCTACGAAGACGTTATCGCTGTCACCGACCTGGATCTCGCCGAAGTCGCCCGTGAAGCCGAATACGGTAGCGTCGCGGCTGAAGCCGTCGCCTTCACCTAGCGTGTCGTACGCGAACTCCGTCTCAATGTACGCCGTGTAGCCGTTGCCGAGATCCCGCTCACCGCCGAGGATCACGATCGAGCCATCGTCTTTGAATTCGGTGGTCGAGTCGCCACCAATCTCATCTGTGTCGATATAGTTAAGAACGACCTCGCCGCCGAGCGTCAGAACGGTGTCCTCGCCGACCTCGAAATCAGCAGCCTGGACACCGGCAGAGACCATGCCGGCGGCCATGAAAAGGGCCAGCTTCGATGTGTGCTTCATCACTTGAATCCTCGTTTGATTGTGGCGTTGCGCTGACGCGACAGGCGGCTGGATCAACCGCTGTCCCGACTCGCGATGACAATGCCGGGACAATGTGACGAGGCGATGAGGGTTTGATGACAAATCGTTTTCGATTCAGTGACAGCGATATTGCAAGGCGATGAAGGGCGTCGCGCGCCGCCAACGACTCATCCGGATTGCTCGGGTGATTGTGGCGGCGACGAGACGATCGAGCGCTTACTGGGTGTTGGCGAGGCGGTCCCTGAGCTCGGCGGCGCTAGTGGCTCGGGGCAGGCAGGTCTGTCCGCGGCAGACCCATGCCCCCGTGCCCTCGATGGGCGCGGCGGCGGTGGCTTGAGCCGGGTCGGGCGTAAAGATCAGCCGCTGTGGCTGGAAGCTTCCCTCCGCGGTGTCGCGCAGATCCGCCCGGGTGGCCTTGTCCCCGCGAATGACGACCAGCTGCGGGGGATCGAGCTGCTCATCGAGGGCGTCGAGCAACGTGCAGTGCGCCGCCGGTGCCTCCTCGATGCTGTCCGCCGCGGCGGCAAGGGTGTGTTCCGCCGCCTTCAGGTAGCGCGGCTCGCCCAGCCAGTGACCGAGGCGATTGAGTGACAGCGCCGCCAGGCCGTTGCCCGCTGGCAGGGCATCGTCGGTCCAGGTGCGTGGCCGCTGGATGAGGGCCTCATGATCCTGCGCCGTGAAATAGAACCCACCGGCATCGCTGTCCTCGAACCGTGTCAGCAACGTCTCGGCAATGGTCTGCGCCCACTGTGTCCGCGCATCCGACCAGCGTGCCTGCTGCAGCTCGATCAGCGCGGTCAGGAGAAACGCGTAGTCATCCAGATACCCATCCCTGAGCCGGGCAAGGATGAATGCCTCGGTCCGCTCGGCGGCATCGATGAGTTCAGGCAGTTCAAGAAAGCGACCAGCGCGCGCCAGTGAACGGATCATCAGGGCATTCCAGGCGGTGAGCACTTTGTCATCACGACTGGGCTGAGGCCGCTGCTCGCGGGCGTCGCGGAGTTTCTGCTGGGCCGATTTCCAGCGCTCGACCAGTGTCTGCCGCGGTGTCTGTAGCGCCTTGGCGAGCTCTGAGAACGCCATATGCACCTGTGGATGCCAGCGCCCATCGAAGTTGGGTTTCTCATCAAGGCCGAGCCGGCGAATGACGAGCTCGGCCTCGTCCTCATTCACGACCTCGCGCACCGCCTCGGGCGTCCACAGATAGAACGCTCCCTCCCCGTCAGCGCTGTCGGCGTCCAGTGAGGTCGCGAAGCCCCCGTCGGGCAATGCCATCTCGCGTAGCGCCCACTCGGCGGATTCACGGGCGATGCGGCGGAAAAACCGGTCGCCGGTGGCCTGAAAGGCGTCGCTGGCCACACCGATCAGAAGCGCGTTGTCACAGAGCATCTTCTCGAAATGCGGGATCATCCACTCGCCGTCGACGCTGTAGCGGGCGAATCCCCCGCCGATCTGGTCATAGATCCCGCCCAGCGCCATCCGTCGCAGCGTGTGGCAGGCCATGTGCAATGCACCGCGATCGGTCTCACCGCGCTGCTGGCTGCGCGCATACCCTCGCAACAGGCGCTCAAGGGCCATGGGCTGTGGGAATTTCGGGGCACTACCAAACCCTCCATGGGCGGGATCAAAGCGCTCGCCCAGCTGGCGACGGGCGGTGTCGATGGGAGCGCTGTCCGGGATCCTGCCGCGGCTCTCCACGCTGCTCAGCCGGTCGAGGACGCGCTGGAGGTCGGCATTCTGCGCGTCGATTTCGTCGCGGTGGTCGCGCCAGACACGGGCGATGCGGTCCATGACATCGCCAAAGCCGGGCATCCCCTGCCGCGGTTCCGCCGGGAAGTAGGTGCCCGCGAAAAACGGCATCTGATCGGGCGTGAGAAACAGCGTCAGCGGCCAGCCACCACCGCGGCCCACCAGCAGCTGGTGGGCAGTCTGATAGATACGATCGAGATCCGGGCGCTCCTCGCGGTCGACCTTGATGTTGATAAACGATGCATTCATCTGTTCGGCGATCGCCGGATGCTCGAAGCACTCATGCGCCATGACATGGCACCAGTGGCAGGCCGAGTAACCGATCGAGAGCAGGATCGGGCGATCCAGCTGCCGGGCCGCGGCGAGTGCGGTGTCGTCCCAGGGCTGCCAGTGCACAGGGTTGTCGGCATGCTGGCGCAGGTAGGGGCTGCTGGCGTCCGCCAGGCGGTTGGTGGAGAGCGGCGATTGGGACATGGCATGATCCCCGACAGTAGTGTGGCGGACAGAATGCTATCATTCCGGGTTGATGGGGTGGCGGTGAACGGGAACGGGCAGTCATGCGAGTAGATGAGGCATCGGGGCGGGTTGTCGATGCGTCCTTCGTGGATTCACCGAATCGGGGCGCGCGGCCAGCCGGGCAGGTGCCGGAATTGATCGTTATCCACGGCATCAGCCTGCCCGCCGGGCAGTACGGCGGTGGCTTCATCACCCAGCTTTTCACCAATCAGCTCGATACCCGGGGTGATGCCCGATTCGCTTATCTGGCCGGGGTGCGGGTCTCGGCTCACCTGCTGGTCGCCCGGGATGGGCATGTCACTCAGTATGTGCCCTTGGATCAGCGCGCCTGGCATGCCGGTGAATCGGTGTTTGAGGGGCGGCATGACTGCAACGACTTTTCCATCGGCATTGAGCTCGAGGGCACGGATACGCAGGGCTATCGCCCGATCCAGTACGAGATCCTCGAGGGCCTGATCGTGGCGCTGCGTGAGGCCTATCCCGCCATCGGTGACGATCGGATCGTCGGCCATTGCCATATCGCGCCCGGGCGCAAGAGTGATCCGGGGCCCGGGTTCGAGTGGCAGCGGCTGCACCGCAATCTTGGTATCCGCTGTCCGATCACCCAGCGTCGGTCGCTCTCGCTATGAAGCTGCTGGCCCTGATCGCGGCGCTGCTGATCAACGGTTATCTTCCGTCCGGTGGCTGGCGTAGCGCGCGGGGCTTTTTTCGCTACGCGGCCCGACTGCAGGCCCGACTCATGCCGCTGCGCGCCTGGGACAATGGTCTGGGCCTGGCACTCGTGCTGCTGCCGCTGCTGCTGCCAGTCGCACTGATCCAGTGGACGCTGGGTGGAGCCCTGTCGGGCCTGGTCGGTCTGGCACTCAGCGTGGCCGCGCTGTGTTTCGCGTTTGGCGGAGGTGAGGCGCTGGAGGTCGAGGTCGCGGCCTTTACTGCGGCCTGGCGCCGCGGCGATGAGGCGGGTGCTGCGGCGGCGCTCAAGCAGCTCGCCGGCGGCCGTGATGACGCAGTGGCATTCGAGGCCATGCCGGAGGCAGCGATCGGGCATTTGCTGCTGCGGGCCCGGACGCGCTTGTTCGCGCCGGTGCTGTGGTTTGTCCTGATCGGCCCACTCGGGGCTTTCGGCTATCGGGTGGTGGTGATGGCACGGGCATTCGGTGACTGTCGTGATAACGCGGGTCCGGGTTACTGCGGTCGTGCCGAGAAACTCCTGGCGCTGCTGGACTGGCTGCCGGATCGGTTGATGGCGATGGCCCTCGCGCTGGCGGGGCATTTCAGCGCCGCCTGGAACGTTTGGGAAGAGGAGTCCGCTGCACCGCCACGACGCCGACTCTCGGAGACCGGGATGGCGGCGCTGGGCGTGCCGCTGGCTGATGCCCCGCGGGATCTGACCGCCGATGCCGTGGACGACGCTCACGCCCTATTGCGGCGCACGATCTACGTCTGGTTGGCGCTAGTGGCCGCAGGCGTCCTGTTCGCGATCGGCTGACCGCCGGCTATACCACCAGGACCGGGCAGTGGGCCCCGCCGGCGACCCGATGGGCAACGCTGCCGAGCAGCATACTGGTTTCGTCCGTGGTGCCCTGGGCCCCGATCACGATCAGATCGCAATCACGCTGACGCGCGAACTGGACAATCGTACTGGCGGGTCGACCGCCCTTGACGAATGCTCTGACCCGATCACGTGGGACATGGTGATCGATGACCGACTGCTTGGCGGACATGGCGATATCGGTCGCATACTCCTTGAGCGCGTCGTCTGGCATGTTTGCGCGGCTGGGCCGGACCATCGACAGCGATGCCTCACGCAGGCTGTGGTGTTTGAAAACGCAGAGTATGAACACCTCGGCATCGGTCAGCCGCTGCAGGCCGATGACCTTGTGCAGGGCCGACATCGCACCGCTTGAGCCATCGACGGGGACCAGGATTCGGTTGAATAACGCCATACGCTGCCCCTAGTTATACATCAGGTCGCGCAGACCCAGGGCGATCTGCGGGAACATAATCAACAACGCGGCCGCGACCACCAGCATGATGACGAATGGCGGTGTCCCCCGGATGACCTCCATATAAGGACGCTTGAAGATCGCGATCGCGGTGAATATATCGCAGCCGAAGGGAGGCGTCGCCGAGCCGATGGCCACCTGCAGTGTGATGAGGATGCCCACCAGAACGGGATCGAGGCCCGTGGCCTCCACCGCCGGCATGAAGATCGGTGTGAGCACGAGAATCACCACGATCGGGTCAACGAACATGCAGGCAACAAAGAACGCCACGCAGATCGCGATCAGCACGCCCACCGGGCCGGCCTCGTTGATCCCCACTGCGCTCAACACCGCTTCAGGGATCTGCGCAAAGGAAATGATCCACGAGAACCCGTTACCGGCCGCTACCAGAATGAACACGACCGCCGTGATCAGACCAGTCGACTTGGCAATCGCCCAAATCTCGGTGGTTTTCAGCGAGCGGAAGATCACGAATTCGAGGATCAGCGCGTAGAGCACGCAGACGGCCGCGGCCTCGGTGGGGCTGAACACGCCGCCGTAGATGCCGCCGACGATGATCACCGGGAAACCCAGTGGCCAGAGGGCGAGGCGCACCGACGAGAGTCGTTCACGCCAGCTGGCCTTGTCCTCGGTGGGAACGTCCTTGATATGCGCGTAGATGATGCAGTAGATCGAGAACATCGTGAGGATCATCAGCCCCGGGCCGATGCCGGCGATGAACAGTTCGCCGATCGAGGTCTCGGAGATGACGCCGTAGACGATCATGCCGATGCTCGGCGGGATCAGGAACGCGATATCGCTGGCGTTGATGATCAGCGCCAGGGTGAACGGGTCCTTATAGCCGGCTTTGAGCATGCGCGGCCGCAGCGGTGACCCAATCGCCACCACCGTCGCCTGGGTGGAGCCCGAGACCGCGCCGAACAGCGTGCACGACGCGGCCGTACTCACGGCGAGCCCGCCCTTGATATGGCCGATAAAGCTCATGACCATGTTGATCAATCGCTCCGCCGAGTGGCCACGCGTCATGATATCGGCGGCGAGGATGAACATCGGCACCGCGATCAGTGAGGCCGGCCGGATACCGGCGAGCATCTGCTGGATGAGCGTTTCCATCTGCCCGAAGCCGCCGAACATCATGGTAAAGCCGATCACCGCCCCGGTAATCAGCGGCACCATCATGGGGAATCCGAGCAGAAGTAAAAGCACCATGGCGCTGAACATGATCGCGGCCATGGTCTATACCTCGGTTTCGGTGTCGCGGTAGCCGTCGATCACGGCGGTCGACAGGTAAACGTCTTTCTCCCGCAGGTTCTTCACCGCGGTGAGCAGGTACTGGATGCCTGTGATACCGAATCCGAGCGGTACCCAGACATAGATCGTCCAGATTGGAAAGCCGAGCGCCGGCAGTACGCGCCCGCTCTCACGGACCTCGATGATGTAGCCGACCGAGAAATAGAGCAGGAAGAACATCGTTGACGAGGTGATCAGGGCGATGATGATCATGGCGAACTTGCGACCGCCAACCGGGAAAGCATCATAGATCGCCGACATGCGGATGTGGCGACCGTGACGGGCCGCGTAGCCGATGCCCGCAAAGGTGATCAGGATGATCAGGATGCGATTGATCTCCCCTGAGAAGGAAATGCTCTGCCCCAGCGCGAAGCGCCCCACCACGTTGGCGATGGTATTGGTGGCCATGAGCAGGACGCCTGAGGCGAGAATGACGGCCTCGAGGCGTGACAGGAAGGTGTCCAGGGTCCCGAGGGGACCCGGTAGGTCGGACCGGTACGCTTTTTCCGCGGCTTCGTCTTCGGCATTCATATCCGGTCCGCCTCCCGCATGGATTCTGAATAAGGAAAGGCGGCCCGCATGGCGGACCGCCTCTGGCCTGACAGGGTGTCAGGATTGGGTTCAGTCGGACTGAACCGCCTCGAGGTCGGCCTTGAACTGCTCGAGCAGCGCTTCGCCATCCTCACCGGTCATCTCGAGATACGCCTGCTCGACCTGCGGCGCCTGGGCCTTGAAGGCCTCGAGCTGCTCGTCGGTCAGGCGCGTCACGGTGACCTCGTCGGAGTCCTCGCGGATCTTTTCCAGCGACTCATCGGCCAGACCCTGGATGTGCTCCATGGTGTGATCATAGGCCACATCGGCGGCCTCACGCACCACCTCCTGATCGCTGTCGGACAGCCCATTGAAGAAGTCCTGGTTTGCCATCGAGGCGGTGACGAACCAGCCATGACCGGTGAACGTCAGGTTGGGCGAGACCTCGTAGAGACCGCCGGACTCGATCCAGAAGATCGGGTTTTCCTGGCCGTCGATGACGCCGGTCTGCAGACCGCCGTAGACCTCACCCCAGGGGAGCGGGGTCGGGCTGGCGCCGAATGCGTCATAGGTCTCGGAGAGCAGCGGGTTGGTCATGACCCGGATCTTCTTGTTGTTCAGATCCTCCGGGCTCGTGATCGGCTCATCGGCCGTCACCACCATTTCGCCCTCTGGGTACATATTGAGCAGCTCCAGGTCATGCTCGGCGTAGAGCTCGGGGAACATCTCGTTGATGGCCTTGCTCTCGTCGAAGAACTCAAGAACCGTCTGCTCGTCGGTGGGCAGGAGGTAGGGAACAAAGAAGATCTGCGCCGGGGGCAGCCACGCGCCACTGAAGCCCGGCGACTGGTTGACGAATTCGAGGATCCCGGACTGGGCCTGTTCCATGATGTCGTCGGACTCGCCCAGCTCACCAAAGCGGTAGATCTCAAGGGTATGCTCAGAGTTGGCCTCGATATACTCCTTGAAGGCCACTGCATAGACGTCCTGCACGTCCCCTTCGAACTCCTCATGGGCATAACGCCACGTTTCAGCGAAGGCAGCTGTGGATAGACCAAAGGCGAGGGCACCGACCGCGGTGCGGGTAAAGAGTGCGGATGACTTCATTAACGAGTCTCCCTTTTGCTGTTTCGGGTGACGGCAACACGCCGAGCACTTGCCGATTACCAGCCGTCACGGATGTGACAGACAGGTTAACGCTATCCCGCGCTGTTGATGGCGGTCAAGTCGATGCGATTCGCGCCAAAATGATGCGGAAAATGCACGATAATGGCGCGATCTAATCGGAATTCAGCGGCTCGCGGGCGACTCCGGGTAGATCGGAACGGAGCGGGAACTGCCGCCCGCTGAAAGCCCGCGTCTGCATTCTCACCGTTGCCGTCGTGACGATCGGCAGCCGGCCCGATGCAATCATTACACGCTCACGCGCCCCAAAGGCTTTCGTCCAGCGCGTGGCCATGCGCACGGCCTGGAGTATGAAAGCGCCGGCGTAGGGTACCTTGAGTTCATAGCCATAGACCGCCTGAACGCGCAGCAGCGTCGCGTCCTGCACGTTGATATGGCTCTGTCGTCCGGGGCGGGTTGATGCGCGCTCGAGATTGCGGAAGGGAAGGTAGCGGCGTCCGCGATGATCGCGTAGGGCGTGATCGCTGAATGCCTCGCGGGTGGGGTTGAGGATGTTGAGCTGGAGGTTGATCCGGGCGTCCGGCATTGCGCGGGTCAGAAACGCCGTCTCAAACCCCGTCGCGCTTGCCGTTGATAGATGCATCGGCACGATCGCCCGGGCAAATGCATTGCGCATGGGGGCTATCTGCGCATGGTTGAGTGCCCCGGCACGGGCCGCCATCAGCGTGGCGTGATCGGTCATCGCCCGCGCCTGATGGATGAGTGCCCACTGCGTGATCGATAGCCCGAGCACCAGCACAACCGGCAGGGCGATCACCGTCTCCAGCATGATGCTGCCGGTGATGCGCCCGCTGCCGCGTGAGGTGGACTGGCCGGCACGTCGGCGCATGCTCAGGGCCGGGTTATGACCGATGGACCGTTCAGTTGGTGGCGCTGGTCGTGGATCGGCAATTGGCCGGGGCGTATTGAGCGGGGAGGCCGTCAGTATCCGGGATCTCGCAGTTCCAGGCCAGGCTGTTGTTAGAGGTGTCCGGTACGAAGCTGAGAACGCTAGCTGGTTCGATACCCTTAGTGTCTTTGAAGCTCACGGTTACTGTCCCTAGGGCGAAGCCAGCTCCAGTCTCGGTTCCCACGGAAACGGCGCTAATGACATCTGTTTCATAATCAGTATTAGGTCCCAGTCCGGCCTCATCATTGTTTGCCGGCAACTCACCATTCGCATAGTAGTAATCGGCCACGCTGGTCTTGGCGGCGCCGGCGGCGGTGATGGCCTCGGTGACCTTGGCCCGCACCGTGTAGTCCGAGTACGCCGGTACGGCCACCGCCGCCAGAATGCCAATGATCGCGACGACGATCATCAGCTCGATCAGGGTGAACCCCTTCTGTCGCATTCTCATGGAAAACCTCCGTTGTCATGCTCAGGCCGGACCGCGGCCTGCCGGTCCATTCAGCCCCAGGCGCCGCTGCCGATCTGCGGGCAGGGTCACACAACCCACCCGCCGCGCGGGTGGACCGGACAAGCGGCGGTTACCACCGGGTCGCTGATCTTTTGAATCGGTCCGATGAATCGTGGAGAATGACGGCACTTTTAATGGAGGAGGCGGAGCGCCCATGAACCTTCACGAGTTTCAGGCGAAGCATATCTTCAGCCAGTTCGGTATTCCCATCCCCAGGGGCTTCGTGGCCCGCTCCGCGGCCGAGGCCCGCTCCGCTGCGCAGGAGCTGGGCGGTTCGGTGCAGGTGGTCAAGGCGCAGGTCCACGCCGGTGGCCGGGGCAAGGCCGGTGGCGTCAAGCTCGCCAAGAGCCTTGACGAGGTCGGCGAGTACACCGAGGGCATGCTCGGCACCCGTCTGGTGACTCACCAGACCGACGAGCACGGCATGCCGATCAACGCCGTGATGATCGAGGAGGGCCTCGACATCGCCCGCGAGATCTATCTCGGCGCGCTGGTCGACCGCGCCAGCAAGCGGGTCGTATTCATGGGCTCCGCCGCGGGCGGCATGGACATCGAAGAGGTGGCCGCTACCGAGCCCGAAAAGATCGTGACCGTGCGAGTCAATCCGGTGGCCGGGCTGCAGCCCTATCAGTGCCGGCAGATGGGCTTCGCGCTGGGGCTCACGCCTGTGCAGATCAAGCAGCTCACCCAGATCATGAAAGGCCTCTACCGCTGCTTTGAAGAGCGCGACCTGAGCCTCATCGAGATCAATCCGCTGATCGTGACCGCTGACGACACGCTGCTTGCGCTGGATGCCAAGATCAATGTCGATGACAACGCCATCGAGGTGAACCGCCAGGCCGAGATCGCCGATATGCGGGACCTGAGCCAGGAGGACGAGACTGAGGTGCAGGCCGCCGAACACGGCCTCAACTACATCACCCTCGACGGCAACATTGGCTGCATGGTCAACGGTGCGGGCCTGGCGATGGCCACCATGGACGTGATCAAGCTGCATGGCGGCGAGCCCGCCAACTTCCTTGATGTCGGTGGCGGGACCAACAAAGAGCGCGTCACCGAGGCGTTCAAGATCATCTCCGCCAGTCCTGACGTCCAGGGCATTCTGGTCAATATCTTCGGCGGTATCGTGCGCTGCGACATGATCGCCGAGGGCGTCATCGCCGCCGTCAAGGAAGTGGGCGTTAATGTGCCGGTGGTGGTGCGCCTCGAGGGCACCAATGTCGAGCAGGGCAAGCAGCTCCTGGCCGAGAGCGGGCTCGACATCATCCCCGCGGACGACCTGACCGATGGCGCAGACAAAGTGGTCGGCGCGGTCAGCGCCTGATCCCGTAACCCGGACAGCAGACGAGGAATTCACATGAGTATTCTGGTGGACAAACACACCAAGGTCATTGTCCAGGGCTTCACCGGGAAGCAGGGCACCTTCCACGCCGAGCAGTGCATCGCCTACGGCACCAACATCGTTGGCGGTACCACGCCGGGTCGCGGGGGCGAGACGCACCTCGACCGGCCGGTGTTCAATACGGTGCGTGACGCCGTGGATGGGACCGGTGCCGATGCCTCGATGATCTATGTGCCGGCGGCCTTCGCCGCGGATGCGATTCTCGAGGCCGCCGAGGCGGGGATCAAGGTCATCGCCTGCATCACCGAAGGCATCCCGGTGCTGGACATGCTCAAGGTCAAGGCGGCGCTGGACTTCTATGACGCGACGCTGATCGGCCCCAACTGCCCCGGCATCATTACGCCGGATCAGTGCAAGATCGGCATCATGCCGGGTCACATCCACATGCCCGGGTCGATCGGCATCGTCTCCCGCTCGGGGACGCTCACCTATGAGGCGGTCAAGCAGACAACGGATATCGGCATGGGGCAGAGCACCTGTGTCGGCATCGGCGGCGACCCGATCCAGGGCATGAGCTTTATCGACGTGATCTCGCGCTTCGAGGCCGACCGTCATACCAAGGGCATTGTCATGGTGGGCGAGATCGGCGGTACCGCCGAGGAAGAGGCCGCGGAGTATATCCAGGATCATGCCCGCAAGCCCGTGGTGGCCTACATCGCCGGTGTCACAGCACCGCCCGGCAAGCGCATGGGGCATGCGGGCGCGATCATCAGCGGCGGGAAAGGCACTGCGGCTGACAAGTTCGGCGCGCTTGAGCGTGCTGGCGTGGCCACTGTGCGCTCGCCTGCTGAGATCGGTCAGCGCGTCAGCGACGCATTCACTGGCTGATCGAGGGGCACCCCGGCGGATGAATGAGCGCCTTCGATTTGCCATGGCCCAGCTCAACCTGCTCGTCGGGGATGTGGCGGGGAACACCGATGCGGTGATCGAGGCCGCGCACGAGGCGCGGGACCAATTGGGCGCGCGGCTGGTGTGTTTCCCGGAGCTCACGCTCACCGGGTATCCGCCGGATGATCTGTTGCTGCGGCCGGACTTCATCGCCGCCGTGGATCAGGGGCTTGAGCGGATCGCTACCGCGACCCGCGGCATAACGGTCATCGTTGGTGCCCCGCAGCTGGTCGAGGGCCAGCTCTACAACGCCGCCTGCGTCATTCGCGACGGAGCGGTGGTGGGCCACTACGCCAAGCAGGAACTGCCCACCTACGGGGTGTTCGACGATCTGCGCTACTTCACGCCGGGTCGGTCATCCTGTGTGGTCGATGTCGATGGCTGCCGGGTGGGCGTGACGATCTGTGAGGACGCGTGGCATCGCGGCCCGGTCGATCAGGCGGCGGAGGCCGGCGCTGACGTGGTCGTGAACCTGAACGCGTCGCCCTTCGATCACTACAAGAGTGCCGCCCGGGAGTCCGTGCTGCGTGACCGCGTCGCCGAGACCGGACTGCCCATCCTCTACTGCAATATGGCCGGCGGCCAGGATGAGGTGGTCTACGATGGTGGCTCCTGCGCCTTTGATGGCGAGGGCGACTTAATGGTGCGCGCCCCGCATTTCGACACCGGTCTGCACGCAGTGGATGTGGAGCGCATTCACGGGCGCTGGACGCCGCTGGAAGGCGGGATCGAGCCCTCGCTCTCCCCCGAGGCGGTGGTCTATGAGGCGCTGGTCTGGGGGGTCCGTGATTATGTCGAGAAGAACGGCTTCCCGAGCGTAGTGATCGGTCTGTCCGGCGGGATCGACTCGGCGCTGGTCACCTGCATCGCCGCCGATGCCCTGGGTCCAGAGCGGGTGCATTGCCTGATGATGCCGACTCGTTATACCGCCGGTATGAGCCAGACCGATGCCGCCACGCTCGCGGATACGCTGGGCGTGCGCTATGACACGGTGGCGATCGAGTCGGTGTTCGATGGTTTCCGCGAGATCCTCCAGCCGGTGCTCGGTGACCGACCGGCGGATGTCACCGAGGAGAATCTCCAGTCACGGATCCGCGGGACGCTGCTGATGGCGGTTTCCAATAAGCTTGGTGGTCTGGTGCTCGCGCCCGGCAACAAGAGCGAGATGGCGGTCGGCTACTCCACGCTCTACGGCGACATGGTGGGCGGATTCTCGCCACTCAAGGATATCTTCAAGACCGAGGCCTACCGTCTGGCGGCCTACCGGAATGCCCTGGCACCCGTCATCCCGGAGCGTATCCTTACCCGTGCACCCAGTGCCGAATTGGCGCCGGATCAAAAGGATACCGATAGCCTGCCCGACTATGCCGAGCTCGATAGCATTCTCGCCGCGTATGTAGAGGATGACGCCGGAATCGATCTCCTCGTCGAGCAGGGGCATGACCGGGAAACGGTGCTCAAGGTCGTCAAGCTACTCCATCGCAATGAGTACAAACGCCGTCAGGCGGCTCCCGGCGTCAAGGTCACCACCAAGGCATTCGGCCGTGATCGGCGCTATCCCATCACCTCCGGATTTGGTCGTCAGTCGCACTGACTGATCGCCTGATACACTCACGCCTCCATGGACTAGCGGAGAAATTGGATGAAGAAAATCGAGGCCATCATCAAGCCGTTCAAGCTTGATGACGTGCGCGAGGCGATCGCCGAAGTCGGCATCACCGGCATGACAGTGACCGAGGTCAAGGGATTCGGTCGCCAGAAGGGCCACACCGAGCTCTATCGCGGCGCGGAATACGTGGTGGATTTCCTGCCCAAAATGCGCATCGAGGTCGTCGTTCCCGATGATCAGGTCGAGCGTGTGGTGGAATCCATCGTCGGCGCCGCGAATACCGGCAAGATTGGGGATGGCAAGGTCTTCGTCATGCCGGTCGAACAGGCGATTCGCATCCGCACCAGCGATTCCGGCGACCAGGCACTCTGATCGCCAGCGCCCCCGACGGCGGCTAGAGACCGCCACCCGTTGGGGATCCCAGACCGCCTGAGCCGCCGGAGGGCCCTTCGGATGTCGGCGCGGGTGGCACTTCCGTCGTTTCTTCCTCGTAGAGTGCGGGTGTCTCGGGCACGTCGCGGTCATCTGCCGTGGGCTGGCGGTTGCGGGCGGCCATCACGCCCTCGGCGAGGTCGTTGAGCTCAAGCGCCTGGTAGGCCTCGATCAGCAGGTCCATGGCCGGCTCTACTGACGGTGTGTCTTCAAAGGCCTCGATGACCGTGATGGCCCGTCGCGCGGCCGCCACCCATGCCTGCCGATCGGCGTAGAAGCGGGCAACACTCAGCTGAAAACGTCCGCCTGATTCATACAGGTCATCGAGGCGCCGCCGTGCCATGTCCGTATAATCACTGTCCGGGAAGTCCTCGACCAGTGTCGTATAGGCATCGAAGGCCTGCCGGCGCGGCACCGGGTCGCGCAGCGTCGCGTCGACACCCACCCAGTCTTTCACCGGACCGCGGTTTTTCTCCTCCAGCGCCAGGCCCTGCATATACCAGCTGTAGGGAACGGCGTCGTGGCGGGGGTTGATGCGTCGGAAGCGCTCCGCGGCGGCTACCGTGGAGGCCACTTCGCCGGCCTGATAGTAGGCATGGATGATGTCGAGCTGCGCCTGTGTGGCATAGAGTCCGAACGGGTACTGGGCCTGCAGTGACTCCAGTTCGGAGATGGCCGTCTGCCAGTCATTCCGATCGGCCGCTCGATCGGCTGCTTCGTAGAGCGATGCCGCCTCGGCATTATCGAGACGGTTGGCGTTATCCTTGTTGCTGGCACAGCCCGCAAGCAGGGTGATTGTCAGTAGAATCAGGATGAGACGCGTCATGGCAGCTGGTTTCCAATGCGAGCGGCAATGCTGCGCAGTCTAGACAAAACCGAGGGCTTCGCCCAGCAGGATGAGGTATCCGTGACCGAACCAACAATCAATGAACGGGCATGGATCCCCGATGAGGCCGCCGGTCGTCGGCTCGACGCGGTGCTGGCCGAGTGTTTCCCCGCGTTCTCGCGATCACGCCTGCAGCGCTGGCTCAAATCCGGTGAGCTCACCGTGGACGGTGCCTCGCCGCGGGCGCGGATGACCGTACAGGGCGGCGAGGAGGTGGCCATCCAGGCGCACCTGCCAGATGATGGTCCGGTGGCGGCCGAGCCGATCCCGCTCGATATTGTCTTCGAGGATGCGTCGCTGTTGGTGATCAATAAGCCGGCCGGGCGCGTCGTTCATCCCGGCGCCGGCAATGCGCATGGCACCCTGCAGAACGCCCTGCTGCATCATGACCCGCAGCTGCATGCGATCCCCCGCGCTGGCATCGTCCACCGCCTCGATCGCGATACCACCGGTCTGATGGTGGTGGCGAAAACGCTCGAGGCCCATGCTCACCTGGTCGAGCAGCTCCAGGCCCGGACGATGGGACGTGCCTATCTGGCGCTCACACTGGGGACGTTCACCGCCGGCGGCCGGGTCGATGCACCCATCGGTCGTCACCCCAGGGATCGTCTGCGCATGGCGGTGCGGGAAGTCTCCGGTAAACCGGCCGTCACGCACTATCGGATCGAAGAGCGCTTTGCCGCGCATACACTTTTGCGATGCCGGCTGGAGAGTGGTCGGACGCATCAGATCCGCGTGCACATGGCCTCGATCCGGCATCCGATCGTGGGGGATCCGCTCTATGGCGGCCGACTGCAGCTGCCTTCGGGCGCCGAGCAACTGCGGGTCGGGTCATCGCTGTCTATCGCCGATGTGCTGCGGGGCTTCCACCGCCAGGCCCTGCATGCGGAAACCCTCAGTCTGGCTCATCCGGTCACCGGCGAGACACTGACCTGGTCAACGCCACTGCCGGCGGATTACGAGCAGCTGCTGGCTGCTCTGCGCACTCATCGCGAGGCCATTGCCGCCGACGAGGCGGGCGATGGGCGATGGCGGCCATGAGCGATCCAGTAACCGCGATCGAGCTGGTGCGTCCGGATTGGACGCTCCCGGTGAAGGCGGGATTCACCCGCCGCTATGGGGGGGTCAGTCAGCCGCCCTACGATCGTCTTAATCTGGCCCTGCACGTTGGCGACGATCCAATGGCTGTGCACGAGAATCGGCGCCGACTGATCGAGCATGAACATTTGCCGGAACCGCCCCGCTGGCTCTCCCAGGTCCATGGTCGCCGCGTCGTCCATGCCAGTGACGTTGAGCGCGATCGCACCGAGGCCGATGCGGTGTGGACGGATCAGCCGGGCCAGGTCTGTGCCGTGCTGATCGCAGACTGTATCCCCATCCTGCTGGCATCAGACGATGGCGACTGTGTGGCCGCCGTGCATGCCGGCTGGCGCGGGCTGGTGGCCGGCGTGATCCAGCAGACGGTGGCAGCGATGCCTGTCACCGCCTCGCGGATCAGCGCCTGTATCGGCCCTTGTATCGGGCCCGATGCCTATGAGGTGGGTGCCGAGGTGGTCGAGCGGATGATGACCGCGGGCGTTGAGCCGCAGCTCGCCGACGGGCCCCCCAGCTGCATGCGCCCGCCCTTCCACCTCGACCTGAGTGCGACTGCACGTTGCGTTCTCGATCAATCCGGCGTCGCCCGGGTCCATGTCATCGATGCAGCTGTCCGGGGCGGCTCGAACGGCTTCTACTCCCACCGTGGAGAAGGGACGACCGGTCGCATGGCGGGGCTGATCGCGCCGCCATCCAGGCCCTGATTCCGAGCGCCGATCCAATCACCGGCACTGGCTTGTAAACCGTCCGCCTGTCCCCAATATCTTTCGGTAACAGAATCGAACGGTTATTGAAGGAGTCTGTGACATGCGAACGGACAAACTGACGACGAAATTCCAGATGGCCCTGGCGGATGCGCAATCGCTGGCCGTCGGGCGCGACAACCAGATGATCGAGCCCGAGCATCTGACCCTCGCCATGCTCGATCAGGAGGGCGGTGGTGTCCGGCACCTCCTCCAGCAGGCGGGCATCAACGTCAACCTGCTGCGCTCGCAGCTGGGCGACGCGGTGGATCGGCTGCCAACGGTCTCCGGCGATGGTGGTGAGGTGCATGTCAGCAATGATCTGAACCGGCTGCTCAACCTCACCGACAAGCGGGCGCAGAAGCGGGGCGACAGTTATATCTCCAGCGAGCTGTTTCTGCTGGCCGCGCTCGAGGATGGCAAGAGCCGGCTCGGCGAGTCGCTGAAGCAGGCCGGCGGTAACAAGGCTGCGCTGGAAAAGGCCATCGACAACACCCGCGGCGGCGAGAGCGTCGACGACCCCAACGCCGAGGATCAGCGTCAGGCGCTTGAGAAGTACACCATCGATGTCACTGAGCGGGCCGAGCAGGGCAAGCTCGATCCGGTGATCGGCCGTGACGAGGAGATCCGACGCACGATCCAGGTCCTGCAGCGGCGGACCAAGAATAATCCGGTGCTGATCGGTGATCCCGGCGTCGGCAAGACCGCGATCGTCGAGGGCTTGGCACTGCGGATCGTCAATCAGGAGGTCCCTGAGGCGTTGAAGCAAAAGCGTGTCCTGTCACTGGACATGGGCGCGATGGTCGCCGGCGCCAAGTACCGCGGCGAGTTCGAGGAGCGCATGAAGGCGGTGCTCAAGGATCTCGCCAAGCAGGAAGGCGAGATCATCCTGTTCATCGACGAGATCCATACCATCGTCGGCGCCGGCAAGGCCGAGGGCTCGATGGATGCGGGTAACATGCTCAAGCCGGCCCTGGCGCGGGGCGAGCTGCACTGCATTGGCGCGACGACGCTGGATGAGTACCGCACCAATATCGAAAAGGACGCAGCCCTGGAGCGGCGTTTCCAGAAAGTGCTGGTCGACGAGCCCAGTGTCGAGGATACGGTGGCCATCCTGCGTGGCCTCAAGGAGCGTTATGAGGTCCACCACGGTGTCGAGATCACTGACCCGGCCATTGTCAGCGCGGCGACGCTCTCGCAGCGCTACATCACCGATCGCAAGCTGCCGGATAAGGCGATCGATCTGATCGATGAGGCCGCCAGCCGCATCCGCATCGAGATCGACTCCAAGCCCGAGGCGATGGATCGGCTTGAGCGTCGGCTCATCCAGCTAAAGATCGAGCGCGAGGCCCTCAACAAGGAAGCGGACGAGGCGTCGAAAAAGCGGCTCGCCACCCTTGAGGAGGAGATCGCCGAGATCGAGCACGAGTACAACCAAATGGAGTCGGTCTGGAACAGCGAGAAGGCCGCGGTCGAGGGGACGACCGGACTGAAGGAGGCGCTGGAGCAGGCGCGCCAGGAGCTCGAGACCGCGCGTCGGGCAAGCGACCTGACGCGCATGTCCGAGCTCCAGTACGGCCGCATCCCCGAGCTCGAGCACCAGCTCGAAGCGGCCACCCAGGCCGAGGGCCATCAGGAGATGCAACTGCTGCGTAACTCGGTGACCGAGGAAGAGGTGGCCGAGGTGGTCTCGAAGTGGACCGGTATCCCGGTCTCGAAGATGCTCGAGGGCGAGCGTGACAAACTCCTACGCATGGAAGAGGGCCTTGGCGAGCGGGTGATCGGCCAGTCCGAGGCCGTCGCGGCGGTCTCTGATGCCATCCGTCGCTCCCGGGCAGGGCTGTCCGATCCCAATCGGCCCAACGGCTCGTTCCTGTTCCTGGGCCCGACCGGTGTGGGTAAGACCGAGCTCTGCAAGGCGCTTGCGACTTACCTCTTCGATACCGAAGAAGCGATGGTCCGCATCGATATGTCGGAGTTCATGGAGAAGCATTCCGTGGCGCGCCTGATCGGGGCACCTCCGGGCTATGTCGGCTATGAGGAGGGAGGCTATCTGACCGAGGCCGTGCGCCGCAAGCCCTACTCGGTGCTGCTGCTCGATGAGGTGGAAAAGGCCCACGCGGATGTCTTCAACATCCTGCTGCAGGTGCTCGATGACGGTCGTCTGACCGACAGCCATGGACGCACGGTGGATTTCCGCAATACCGTGATCGTGATGACCTCAAACCTCGGCTCGCACCTCATCCAGTCGCATGCCGGCGAGGCGCAGTATGACGAGATGAAGCGCGAGGTGATGGGCGTGGTCGGCCAGCACTTCCCGCCGGAGTTCATCAACCGGGTCGATGACGTGGTGGTGTTCCACCCCCTCGAGCGCGAGCAGATCCGCCGGATCACTGAGATCCAGGTGCGCGACCTCTCCGAGCGGCTGCGCGAGCGGGACATGGCGCTTGAGCTCACCGATGCGGCGCTGGATCTGATTGGTGAGGCCGGGTTTGACCCGATGTACGGGGCGCGGCCACTCAGGCGCATTCTCCAGCAGCGGGTGGAAAACGCCCTTGCGCAGGGCATCCTTGCGGGTGATTTCAGTCCAGGCGATCGCATCCGGGTGGATGCCGATGCGTCGACGGATGAAACGGCGGGCGACACCCTGAAACTGGAGCGTATTAGCGAACCCGCGGACGCCTGACAGAGAGGCGGCCGCCTGAAGAGTGAGGGGGTCGATGAGCGCTCGCGATTATCTGTCCGATCCAGCCCGGCTCGAGGCGCTGGATCGACTGGAGGTGGCTGACCGGGGGACCGGAGCGGCGATTGAGGCGCTCACGCGAGTGACTGCTCGCTTTTTTGGCGTCGAGCGTGCAACGGTTCACTTGGTGGATGATGAGCGGCAGTCTGTGCAGGCCTCTTCCGACGGGGTCTGTGCGCCGGATGTCCCGCTGGGAAAAACCTTTTGCGAACGTACCGTGCTGTATCAGGATCTGGTGTTAATCCCCGATCTGCGCGAGGACACTGGATTCAGCGCGAGCGAGTTCGTGACCGGGCCCGAGCAGCTGCGATTCTATGCCGGCATGCCGCTGCGAACCGACGAGGGCTATGTGATCGGCACCCTGTGTCTGCTGGACAGCCGGGCCAACATCCACCGGGCGTTCTCGGACCACCAGGTCGCGGTTTATCGGGACCTTGCGGAGGCCGTGGTTCAAACCATGGCACTGCGTGATCTTCATCGCTCCAGCCAGCAGCGTCTGCTTCGCGTGGGCGAAGAGGACGCGGTGACTGGTTTGCTGAACCGGTGGGGGCTAACGACGCGTCTCGTTGAATCACTCGATTCGAGCACTGCGAGACACGCTGGCGTCGGCCTGATTCAGATTCGGTTGCACGGTCTCGCCCGCCTGAAGCACGCCTATGGCAGCGGATTCGGCAATCAGGTCCTTGGCGCCGCCATCGACCGCCTCCGGCCGCTGCTGGCCCGGACTGAGTGGATAGCCCGGATCAGTGATGCGCAACTGCTCATTGCTCGCATCGAATCCGGTGCGCACGAGCCGGACGTCCAGTCGGCGCTCGCGGCCGCTCTTGAGGCCCGGACCGAGGCGGTCATGGAACAGTTCGAGACGCCGTTCCGCCATGAGGATACCCCGTTACACCTGATTCCACAGCTCGGCGTCGCGTATGCGAGCGTCCGTCAGGTCAGTCTCTACACGCTTCTCGACCGCGTCGATGGCGCAGTATACAAGGCGCGGCGTGATTACCCGGATGAAAGCGGGCTGTGCTGGAGTCATTCAGGGCTGGAGGCGGAATACCAAGAGGATGTCGGTCTGGAGAATCGGTTGCGTCAGGCCATCGAGGAAGGGTCGCTGCGCGTGGTCTACCAGCCGATCGTGGATCTGACCGCAGGCAATCGAATCGTCGGCGCCGAGGCCCTGGTACGCTGGCCACAGCCGTCCGGGCCGAGCATCAGTCCTGGTGTTTTTGTGCCGTTGGCCGAGGAGATCGGGGTGATCGACCAACTCGGCCAATGGGTGTTTGAGCAGGCGTGTCGAACGCTTCGGCACGGGTGCGAGCAGACCGGCCGCACGCTATGGATGTCGGTGAACGTCTCGCCACGGCAGCTCGCCAACTCCGCACTCGCCAGCGAGCTCGAGCGGATTGCCCGGCAGGCCGGCGTCACGCCGGCCCAGATTCGCCTGGAGATCACCGAGAGCGGTTTGATGCAGCAGGCCGATTCCATCGGCACAGTGCTGGAACGGCTGATAACAGCGGGTTTCTCGCTGGCTCTCGACGATTTTGGTACCGGCCACTCCTCACTCAGCCGGCTGACGCATCTGCCCTTTCAGGTTCTCAAGGTGGATCGCGCATTCGTCTCCGACAGCCCCAATGGTCCGGGTGCGGCAGTGGTGGCCAGTGTTTCGACCCTGGCGGAGGCGCTCGGCCTCAAGCGCGTAGCCGAAGGGGTGGAGACCGCGGAGGAGGCCGCTTATGTGCGTGAACATGGCTACGAGTTCGGGCAGGGCTTTCTGTACGCGGAACCCCTGTCCGCCGAGGCTTTCGTTGCCCGCCTGCTATCGAGTGAATGAACCTGGAATCGAGCGGTCCATTCCGTCGCTCATCCGCCGGTCCGGCGAACGATACGATCCAATGTCCGTGTGCCGAGGGCCCGCTTGAGTCCCTTGAAGACATGAGTCGGCAGGGTGACGTGATAGCGCGGCTTGGGCCGTGTCGATTCGAGCGCCGCAATGAGTCGTCGCGCGACCGCGTCGGCGTCCTTCGTGAAAGGCGGGTCACCGGCGCGTGAGAGGCGCTCTGTGACCGCCGCGTAAGCCTGCCGGTGCGGGCTGGCGGTTGCGTCGATCCAACGCTCGAATTTCGACCGGCCGTTCGCCCGAAACCGGCTGGTGACCGGACCGGTCTGGATGAGCACCGCCTCAATCCCGGTGCCGTGGAGCTCCTGGCGCAGCGTGTCAGTGAGACCCTCGAGGGCATATTTCGAGGCGTTATAGGCGCCCCGCCAGGGCAGGCCGATAAAGCCGAGTACCGAGCTGTGCTGGATGATCCGTCCATGCCCCTGAGCGCGCATGGCTGGCAGCACCCTGCGGGTGACAGCATGGGCGCCGAGGACATTGGTCTCAAACTGCTCGCGCAGTGCTGCGCGGGGCAGATCCTCCAGCGCACCCGGCTGACCGAACCCCGCGTTGTTGAATACGGCATCGATCCGGCCCCGGGTCCGAGCAAGCATGGTGTCAACGGCATGCTGAATGCTGTCATCGCAATCGACGTCGAGCAGTAGCGCATCCGTCAGACCATCGGCTCGCAGTGCCTCAACATCACCCGCCCGGCGGGCCGTCGCGAATATCCGCCAGCCGCGGGTCTGAAGGGCGAACGCACAGTGCCGCCCAATGCCGCTCGAGCAGCCGGTAATCAGAATGACTGGTATTGTTTCGCCGCGTTGCGGGGTCTCAGGCATGGTCCGTTCCCGTCAGTCGCAGGTCGTTATGGGTCAGCGGCTCGCCGCCGGCCTCGGTCACCCGCACCGTGTTGCTCATCCCGATGCCCCACTGGCCGGGAATACGCAGCATCAATGGTAGATGAAAGACCATGTTGGCCTGGAACTCGCGCTCGACGCCGCGGGCTATGAACCCGGAACCCTCCACCCAAGAGGGCGGGAACTGCAGACCGACCGTATAACCGAACACACCCGAGAAGAAAACCCGGTCGGCCAGTGGCGCGAGGGCGGCCTCGGCCGCGGCCGCCGCGGTATCGATCGACACACCCGGGCGCATCTGCTCAATCAGGCTTGTGTGGATGTCACGGATGCCATCCGCCACCCGACGCATGTCATCGGTTACCGACCCCGCGACGCGTGTGCGCATCATCGGGGCCGTGTAGCGATGCCAGGCCGAGCCGAACTCGAGGAATACCGGGTCACCGGCCGCCACGGTGTGACGCTGGTGGTTGCAGTGGATGACGCTCGATCGCCAGCCCGCCGTGACGATCGGCTGCAGGCTCATGAACTCGCTGCCGGCGTTGATCATGGCCGCCGATCCAGCGGCGGCGAGCTGCTGGTCCGTCACGCCCGGGGCGATCAGCTGTTCGGCAGCGGCGATGCCGGTCTCGGTGATCCGGGCGCTTTCCCGGAGCAGGGCGATTTCGGCGTCGCTTTTAACGATTCTGATGGCGTCGACGAGCCCTGAGGCATCGGTTAAATCCGCCTCGGGCAGGGCGGCGGCAAGCCCGTCCCGAAAGCCGCTGCGCAGTGAGGCGCTCCAGCGATCCATGCCGATGCGCGTTCCGGTTGGCGTGAGTCCGAGGTCACGGATGATCGCCGCCATTTGATCGACGGCGCCCGCTGCCCCCTCCCAGCGGTAACCGAAAACGGCGTCTACCCGAGCGGTTGTGACCGCTGGCCCGGTTTCGATGGAGGGTACCTGCAGTATCGCACTCCCCGGATCGCCCGCGGTCAGCAGCAGCGCTGTATGCACCGAGACCTCGAAAGTGTTGTAGCCGGTGAGATAGCCGATATCCGCGGGGTCTGTCACCAGCAGCGCGTCCAGCGCGTCACCGCCCATTGCGTCGGCAACTTCGTGCCGGCGGCGTGTATATTCGGCCTCGTCGAACGCGAGTGGTTGGCGGCCAACCGTTTGGGCAAGCTTGTCACGGTACGCGTTGAAGTCCATGAGCGGCTCCTGTGTGCAATGCGTGGGTTCAGGCGAGGAGGACTGCGACGAGCCCGGTAATGAAAACCCCGTCAAAGGTACCGGCACCGCCGATCGAGGCGAGCGGCGACCCCAGACCGCGCACGTCGCGCAGCCGTAGCACATCGGCCCCCATCAGCACGCCCAGGGTTCCGCAGATATAGGCGAGCGGAGCGCTGTTATCGGGCGCCAGCGTGACCGCGGTCACCGCTGCACTGATCGGTGCAATCAGGATCGGCATGCCGACTCCGACGCCGGCGATCGGGCGACTGAATGCGTAGCAGATGCCGCTCTGGATCGCGATCGCCGCGAGTACGATCAGCGGCGACAACGGATTGTGATTGAGTAGATAGACCGAGAATGCCACCGGGATGATGCCTCCACCGGCGTTGATCGCGATCAGTACCTTTTTCGGATCGAGGTTGCGGTAAAAAGCAGCCATCCAGCGCAGCCGCTCGGCCCAGCGTGGGTCGGGCTCGCGGGTCGCATCGACGGTGAACAGCGGCAGGTTGATGCCACTGCCCACCAGTGAGGTGATCAGCAGCAGCATGGCCGATCCCTGCGAGAGGCCCAGCTTGTCAAAGGCAACCGTGACCACGCCGATCTGGATGAACACGAACAGCGTGGCGAATAGAAAGATCGCAGCGAGTATCTGAAGCGGCATGGGCGGTCTTTATTCGGCTATCATAGTGTGTCGATATCAGGGAGATTCACAGCATGCCGATTTATGAATACGTTTGCGACGACTGCGGCCACGAGCTCGAGGCTCTGCAGGGGCTCAGGGACGGGGAGCTGACTGACTGTCCCGACTGCGGGCATGCCACGCTGCGGCGCAAGATCTCGGCCGCGGCTTTCCGGTTGAAGGGCAGCGGCTGGTACGAGACCGATTTCAAAAAGGACAACCGCCGCAATATCGCCGGCGAGCAGTCATCGGGCGGTAAGGACACGGGCAAGGAGGCAAAGAAGCCCGCTGATAACGCGAGCGCCTCCGGCAAGGGCGAAGGCAGCGCTAAGGGGGCTGGGCAGGCCTCGGGCAAGCAGGCCAGTCGCGCGAAGGATAGCTGAATCGCACTGGCCCCGCCGTTTCCGGCGGCTTGCCTGCCGACCCCCCACCGCTTAACATTTGCCGGTTACAACGATTCATTAATGGCGGTTTGATCCCTATGCGCACGCACTACTGTGGCGATGTCACCGAGGCCCTGCTTGATCAGGATGTGGAAATCTGCGGCTGGGTGCACCGGCGGCGTGATCACGGTGGCGTCATATTCATCGATCTTCGCGATCGTGAAGGCCTGTTGCAGGTGGTCTTCGATCCCGATCGCGAGGCCGCATTCGCCACCGCTGACCGGGTCCGGCCCGAGTGGGTGCTAAAGATCAAGGGCCGGGTTCGTCGCCGGCCCGAGGGCACGGCCAACGACACACTCGGTTCCGGCCAGGTCGAGGTGCTCGGGCAGACCATTGAGGTGCTCAATCAGGCCAAGACGCCGCCGTTCCAGCTCGATGAGGATGACGTTGGTGAAGACGTCCGTCTGCGCCATCGCTACATGGATCTGCGCCGCCCGGCAATGCAGCAGCACCTGGTCACCCGTGCGCGGGTGACCGGTTTCATGCACCGCTTCCTCGATGGTTATGGCTTTCTCGATATCGAGACGCCGATGCTGACCCGTGCGACGCCCGAAGGAGCGCGTGACTTCCTGGTGCCAAGCCGGCTGCATGCGGGCAGCTTCTACGCCCTGCCGCAGTCGCCGCAGCTGTTCAAGCAGCTGCTGATGATGTCGGGACTCGACCGCTACTATCAGATCGTGCGCTGTTTCCGTGACGAGGATCTACGCGCAGACCGCCAGCCCGAGTTTACCCAGCTCGATGTCGAGACATCGTTCATGGACGAGGGCGAGATTACAGCGTTGATGGAGGAGATGATCCGTGGGCTGATGCACGACGTCGCCGGGATCGATCTGCCGGATGCCTTCCCGCGCATGACCTATGCGGAGGCCATCGAGCGCTTTGGGATCGATCGCCCGGATCTGCGCATCCCCATGGAACTCGTGACCGTGAGCGATCTCCTCACTGGCGTGGATTTCAAGGTCTTTGCCGGACCGGCTGAGGATCCCCGTGGCCGCGTGGCGGCGATGCGGGTGCCGGGTGGTGCCTCGTTGACCCGCAAGCAGATCGACGGCTACACCGATTTCGTCGGCCGCTATGGCGCTAAGGGGCTCGCCTATATCAAGGTCAATGATCCGAGTGCCGGCGTCGATGGTCTGCAGAGTCCGATTGTGAAGTTCCTGCCGAAATCGGTGGTGACCGACATCCTCTCGCGGACCGGCGCCGAGGCCGGGGATCTCGTTTTCTTCGGGGCCGATAGCGCCAAAGTCGTCAACGAGTCGCTGGCGGCGCTGCGAGTGCGTGTTGGCCATGACCTCGATCTGCTCGAAGGCGAATGGAAGCCGCTCTGGGTGGTGGATTTCCCGATGTTCGAGTACGACGAGGCCGACGGGCGCTATTATGCGCTCCATCATCCGTTTACGGCGCCGCAGACCGATTCGGTGGACGAGCTGCGCGCTGCCGATCCCGAAGCGCTGATCTCCCGCGCTTATGATCTAGTGTTGAACGGTACTGAGCTGGGAGGGGGGTCGATCCGTATCCATCGCCCGGAGATGCAGTGGGCAGTGTTTGAGCGTCTGGGAATCGACGCGGACGAGGCGCGTGAGAAATTCGGATTCCTGCTGGACGCGCTGGAATATGGGGCCCCTCCGCATGGCGGGATTGCCTTCGGGCTGGATCGGCTGGTGATGCTCATCGGCGGCGCCAGCTCCATTCGCGATGTCATGGCCTTCCCCAAGACCCAGACCGGCACCTGTCTGCTTACCGAGGCGCCAGCCGGCGTTGATAGCGGCGCACTCGATGACCTCCATATCCGGGTCCGGCGCCCGCAGAAGGGCTGACCCTGCACCCGGTCATGCGTCAGCGTGCTCTGCGCAGGCGCGTTCCCACCTGAATGCCCAGCCGCTCGGCCTCGCCGGCGGCAAGCTCCAGGGCGGCGGCGATCGCCGCATCACTACCATAGCCGCTACCGCCGGGCGTCATGCGCTCGATACCGATGACCCTGCCGTTATCGTCGACATAGGCGATATCGAGGGCGGCACGCACGTTCCGCATGTGCCAGCTTGTACGCCGCGGTACTGGAAACTCGAACCATATCGGCGTCGCGCGGATGACTTCCGGCGGGAGGTGCTGCATACCCTGTGCGCGTTCTGAGGCCTCGTCGGCGATGCGTACGCGGATCCGCCGCGACTCGGCGTCGGTGGTCGGTTCAATGATGACCTCGCCAGCGGCCATCGACTGCCAGGCCGTCGGCCGTTCCGCCGCCCCGCTTTCGGAGCGGGCACCCGCGCTATCGCCCACTAACCCGGCATTGCCCAGTAGGATGGCGCCGGCGAGGACGAGACCGGCGATAATACGGACTATCCAGCGTTTCATGGGCTAAAGGCTACCGGATCGGCGGGGTGACGTCTGCCGCGGTTGATTCACTTGCTGCTAAGCTGGGTCGGTTGATTCAGACAAGGAGATCCTATGCCTGCCTGGCTGCTGCTGGTGGGAGCGGTCACGATGGAGGTGATCGGCACCACGGCGCTCAAGTTATCCGACGGCTTCTCACGCCTATGGCCGAGCCTCATTGTCGTGGCGGGCTATGGGCTCGCGTTCATCGCGCTGGGTCTGGTGCTCAAGCGTATGGAGGTGAGCGTGGCCTATGCGGTGTGGGCCGGGCTTGGCACCGCACTGGTGGCCCTGGTGGGGGTTTTCTTTTTTGGTGAGACGATGAGCTGGGTTAAGGCGGGGAGCCTGCTGCTGATCATCCTGGGGCTGGTGGGGTTGAATCTGGCCGGTTGAGGTGGGATATCTCACGGACAGGGCATCAATGGTTTGAGCTTGGGCTTGGGATGCCGCAATGTTAAATTGGAATGGTTTCAAACAGCGCGTCAGGACGACGCAAAAAGGAGGTCATCATGGCCACACCGGCAATCAATATCGGCATCGAGGAAAACGCCCGCGTGGAGATCGCGGATGGGGTCAGTCGCGTACTGGCCGACAGCTATTCGCTGTACCTGAAAACCCATAACTTCCACTGGAACGTCACTGGGCCGATGTTCAACTCCCTGCATAATATGTTCGAGGAGCAGTACACCGAGCTCGCCACGGCGGTGGATGACATCGCCGAGCGCATCCGCGCACTCGGTGCCCGCGCGCCCGGCAGCTACAGTGAGTATGCAAAGCTGACCTCGATCCCCGAGGAGAGCAGCACACCGGATGCCCAGGAGATGATCCGTCAGTTGGTCACCGGCCACGAGATCGTCGCCCGCACGGCGCGCGAGGTGTTTGCCACGGCGGATGAGGCGCATGACGAGCCGACCGCCGATCTGCTGACCGAGCGTATGCAGCTCCACGAGAAGACAGCGTGGATGCTGCGCAGCATGCTGGAGTGATCGCTGGAGTGATCGCTGGAGTGATCGCTGGATTGCTCGCAGGAGTGATGCTTCGGCTTGAATAGCTGATACGGCGTTGATCGCCGTCGCGGCCGGGGGTGGATGCGTCTGCCCCCGGTCGTTTTTTTGTGGAGGGCGCGTTGTCATCCCCTTTCCTGTCCCGTGAACACGCGCGCAACACACGGGCTATCCACACGCCTAGTCCACATCACTAGAATGTGGGTGCGATATACACGCGGGGCAGAGGCGCGCCTATATTCCGCCGAACACAAAGTCGATGGCGCGCATGATCTGCGGTGTCTCGCCGGTGAGGGATCCCGCCGGTTTGCCGAGCGCGTTATCCGATACCGTCATGAGCCGGTCGACCACCACGACAAAATGGCTGCCGGGCGAGCACTCGAGCGCAACGATTGGGTGGGCTTCCTGCAGCGGGCGTTCAAAATGGCCCGTGGGTACAAGCGGCGCGACAATCGCCCGGCCAAGGGGTTGGAGCCGGGCGTTCTGCAGGCTGACCAGAAACGGCGCCCGCGAGTCGATGCGGAATTTGTCGGCGCGGTATACCGGGTAGGTTGTCGCGGCTAGCTGGCCGCTTAGCCGTCGATCCACCGACTCCTTGAGAATCGGCACGCGATCGATCATCGCCCGGACCCACTCGTCGGTCAGAAAATCGTCATGACCATCGGCTCCATCGGCTCCATCGGCATCGTCGATATCGTCGATATTGATGAATGGTCTTGGCCTGCTCGGCGGATTGTTCCGGGCGCTCGGGGGGTCGATCCGATTCTCAATCAGGGCGCGGCGATTGCGCTTGAGCCAGGCACGGCAGCGCAGCGCGTGCAGGGATTCACGCAGATGATCCTCAAAGAATCCTGAGAGGTTCATCTCCAGCGCCCGGGCCTCGTCGAGGAGCTCGGGATCGATGCTGACATTGATCCGCTTTTTCTCAAGCGGCATACGGGGTGTTCGAGTGCCGAGAACCATGTCTTCGTCTGCCTGGTTAGTGTGTATCGGGCGTGTGTATTCAGCGTGTGCGCGGGCTGCGGAAGACAGTTAACAACACGCCCCTTCGATATCGCCGCCCGCGACGCCAGGCGGTGCCCACCACCTGATAGCCGGCCTTTATTCCATCCCAGTCTTTCCTTATCACCACATATTCCAGACGCCTGCGTTCAAACGCGTTAGAGTTTCGAGAGATAACGCGCTCCGATCACAGACCAACAGCGAGATCCCTCCATGAAACTCGAAACCCAGGCCATCCACAGCGGCTACTCGCCAGATCCGACCACCAAGGCGGTGGCGGTGCCGATCTACCAGACCACCTCGTATGCCTTTGACGACACGCAGCATGGGGCGGACCTGTTTGACCTGAAGGTCGAAGGCAACATCTACAGCCGCATCATGAACCCGACCAACGGGGCACTCGAGCAGCGCGTGGCCGAGATGGAAGGCGGTATCGCCGGTCTGGCCGTTGCTTCCGGCATGGCCGCGATCACCTACGCCATTCAGTGCATCACTCGGGTTGGCGACAACATCGTCACCACCAGCCAGCTCTACGGCGGCACCTATAACCTGTTCGCCCACGCGCTGCCCAATATGGGCATCGAGGTGCGGTTTGCGAGCGGCGACGATCCAGCCGCCATCGAGGCGCTGATCGATGACAATACCAAGGCGGTGTACGCCGAGACCGTCGGCAATCCCAACGGCAACGTCGTCGATATCGAGGCCTTTGCCACCATCGCCCATCGCCACGGCGTGCCGCTGATCGTCGATAATACGGTGCCGACGCCCGTGCTCTGGCGGCCCATCGAGCAGGGCGCCGACATCGTCATCCACTCGCTGACCAAGGCCATGGGTGGGCACGGCACCACGGTGGGCGGCGTAATCGTCGACTCGGGCAACTTCCCCTGGGCCGACTACGCCAAGAAATTCCCCATGCTCACCGAGCCCGATCCCTCCTACCACGGCGTGGTCTACACCGAGGCGCTGGGGGCGGCGGCTTATATCGGGCGCTGCCGGGTCGCACCGCTTCGCAACATGGGCGCGGCGCTCTCGCCGATGAATGCCTTTCTGCTGATGCAGGGCATTGAGACCGTGCCCCTGCGCATGGCCCGTCACGGCGAAAACGCCATTGCGCTGGCCGAGCATCTGAAAGCGCATCCGGGCGTGACCTGGGTGAAGTACGCTGGCCTGCCTGACAGTCCCTACTATCCGCTGGTGCAGAAATATATGGGCGGCAACAATGCCGGTGGCATTCTCAGTTTTGGGATCAAGGGCGGCGAAGAAGCGGGGGCAAAGTTTATCGACGCGCTTCAGCTCATCGTGCGTCTGGTCAACATCGGCGATGCCAAGTCTCTGGCCTGCCATCCGGCCACCACCACGCACCGGCAGTTGAACGACGAGGAGCTGGCGAGCGCCGGGGTCAGCCGCGATATGGTGCGGATATCGGTGGGTATCGAGCACATCGACGACATCCTCGCCGACGTCGATCAGGCGCTGGCGGCGGCAGGCTAGCTCGGCCGCTCACGCCATTAGAGAAAGAGCGTTTCGGGAGAGTGTCTCGAGCGCTACCGGGTTTCAAGCGAGGCCGAGTGAATGCCGAACGAGGACAAACTCCTCGCGATGAATTGGAATGACGTGAAAGTGTTCGTGGCGCTCGCACGCCACGGTAGGCTGACACGGGCCGCGAGGGCGCTCGGCATTACCCACGTGACCGTAGCCAACCGCATGGCCGTCCTCGAGCAGGCGCTGGAAACGCAGTTGCTGCGTCACAGTGACAGTGGCTTTGATCTTACCAAGGCCGGCGCCGAGTTCTTTCGTCACGCCGAGGAGCTCGAGCGCCAGTTGATTCTTGGCCTGGAGGGCTCGGAGCGGGACGTCCGGGTTAGGCCCAAGGTTCGAGTAGGTGTGACCGAAGGGCTTGGGGATAATTATCTCTCACCACGGATCGCCGCCTGGATGCGCGGCCATGCCTTGGATGTGGACCTCATCTCCCTGCCCAAGCCCACGAGTGTGACCAACCGTGAGGCGGATATCAGTATTACGCTCGAAGAGCCCCAGGGTGAATACGTGATTCGCCGTGTGCTGACCGACTACCTGCTTGGGATTTATGCCAGCCGCTGCTATGTGGATGCCCACGGACCCATTACTAATCGTTCGCAGCTGGTGATGCACTCTTGGATCGGCTACATCGAAACCATGCTGTTTGCCGAAGAGCTCAAATACCATTACGAGATATCTTCGGAGCTCAACTTTATCTTTCAGAGTACTAGTATCCGCGCTCAGCAGGAGGCGACGCGGGAAGGTCTCGGTCTATCGATACTCCCGAGTTACATGGCCAAGGACGATTCCAGACTGGTGCGGGTGCTGCCGGAGGTCGAGTTCGTGCGTCATTATTGGATCTCAACCAACCGAGATCTGCACCGTTTCGAGGCGGTGAGCCTTGTCTGGCATTTCATCATTAAGCAATGCGCCGCCGATCAACGGCTGTTATTCCGCAATTAGTTCCTGGTTGCCCCGCCTGTAATTCAGCTTATAAGGCGTGTAACTTTATTTTTGTACCCCTAGGCCCGGTAAGGCGCTACGTTTAATCCAGACGTAATTTTCGATCTGGAAACGTGGAACGGGCGAATGATGCAGCAGGACATTGAGGTTTCGGTGGTCCAGCACGAGCCCGAGGCGATGGACCGGCGCAGCAATAACGTCGAATACATCCTTTCCCGGTTCCATGAGCTAGCTGGCCGCGGCAGCCGGCTCGTCGTTTTCCCTGAGGTCGGAATCACCAGCTTCTTCCGTCACGAGCCTGGCGGACTGCGCCGTTATTGGGAACAGGGCACTGTAAGGCTGGACGGTCCGGAGCTGACAACCATCACCGACGCGGCTCGAGAGCTGGATGCCTATACGGTCGTCGGCTTCGCAGAACAGACATCAGTGACGGGGATCATCCATAACAGCGCAGCCCTCATTGGTCCCGAAGGCATCGTCGGGATTACCCGGAAACTCCATATGCCGGGGCTGGAGAAGCTCTACTACACCCCGGGCCAGGTTGTGGAAGTCTTTGAATGCGGGCTCGGCCGTATCGGAATCGCGATCTGCTATGACTCCATGTTCCCGGAGTATTTCAAGGCTTTATCCGATCAGGGAGCCGACATTGCGGTCATCACCGGCTCGATCTGGGCGGGTGGTGATAAGGGCGGAGTTGGCGTGGAGCACCTCAAGCGGGACTACTGGTCAGCGCTGCCCATGGTCACCGCCATCCAGAATCAGGCATTTGTGGTTGCCTGCAGTGCCTGTGGAAATCTGGATATGGGCACCCAGGCAGGCACCTGGGAGCGTCTCGGCTTAAGCCAGATCGTAGCGCCAACTGGCCGGCGACTGGCCTGGGCCGGTGGAACGGAAGAGGAGGTGATAGGCGCAGTGCTCAGCACGGAGGAACTGGCGGAGGCGCGGACGAGCTACCGCTTTCTCGCCGACCGATTGCTGTGAGCCATTTTTCCAGCTTGATATGTTACATCATTAACGGAGAACGAATATGAGCCATCTCATGCACCGCAAAGGGATTATCAAAAGTGGTATCGCCGCGCTTTCGCTGCTCGTCGGCGGCGTTGTGCAGGGCCAGGATAGTGTCACCATCGGCGCTATGCACGACCTCACCGGCGGCCTCAACATTTACGGCATCCAACAGAGTCAGGCCCTGCATCTGGCGGTCAAAAAGATCAATGCGGATGGAGGTGTCAACGGACGCACTGTTGAGGTCGTGGAGTACGACACACAGTCTGATGATTCCAAATACACCCAGTACGCCCGTACGCTGAACCTCCGCGACAACGTCAGCGCCATGTTCGGCGGCTTGGCCAGCTCTTCACGTGAGGCAGTGCGACCGGTGGCGCGGCAGAGCAAGGTTCCTTACTTCTACAGTGCGCTCTACGAGGGAGGTGTCTGCGACCGCTATACCTTTCTCACCGGGGTGACTCCCTCGCAGCAGCTCGGGGTCATGATGGACTGGGCGGCGGAAGAGTACGGGGATCGCTTTTATGTTGTGGCGCCGGACTACAACTTCGGCACCATCTCCACGCATTGGGTGGAGCAATACGCTGAGGAAATGGGTGGCGAGGTAGTGGGTACGGATTTCCTGCCGCTGTCCCAGAGCAATTTCTCCAGCACTCTGCAGAAGATCCAGAACACCGAGCCAGACGTCGTCGTGGCCCTACCCGTAGGAGCCAGCCAGACGTCTCTGTATGAGCAGTTCGCCGCAACGGGGATGAAGGCGGACACCGGCATTATCTCCACCAATTATGGCTCGGGGAACCAGCAGGTTGTGGTCTCGCCGGAGGCCGGCGATGGCATCCATGCTTCGCAGAATTACTTCATGGTGGTCGATACGGCGAAGAACGAGGCATTCACCGAGCTTTGGCGTGAGGAGTACGACGGCATCGATGAGCCCATCATCTCCGAAGCCAACGACACCTGGAACGCGGTGATGTTGTGGGCGGCAGCGGCCGAGGAAGCCGGTTCCGTCGAGCCCGAGGCCGTGATCGATGCTCTCGAGCAGGGTATCGGCATCGATAGCCCCGAGGGACGGGTGGAGATGCTGCCATCCCACCACCTCATGCATCAGGTCTATCTGGTGCGTGGCGACGACAACCACAGCTTTGAGGTCATTCAGCACTTCGAGGACGTGCTGCCAAGCTACGAGCAGGACGTCTGCAACCTCGTTGAGAATCCCCAGGTCTCCAAGCAGTTTACGCCACAGCAATAAGTGGTCAGACCTATAGCCGCGGCGGTGATACCGCCGTCGCGGCTATCCATTTCCGAGGTTTTCGCAAGCACAGGGGGGCGCATGGGAATCGATCAGCTGGCTTCTACAGCTCTGACGGCATTATTCAGCGTCAGCTTTCTGCTGATTGCGAGCGTGGGGCTCGCGGTCATATTCGGGATGATGGGCGTCATCAACCTCGCCCACGGCGAATTCCTGATGATGGGTGCTTACGCCACTTTAGTCGCCACAAAGGCCGGGGTGCCGTTCCCACTCGCCGTACTCCTCGCCACACTCGGCCTTGCCGTCTTCGGTGCCATTGTCGAAAAATCTATCATTCAGTTCCTGTACGGACGATTGTTCGACACCCTCTTGGCGACCTGGGGGCTTGGCATGATCCTCTACCAGCTCGCCATTTTGATGTTCGGTGCTTCTACCTCCGGGATCGGGTTGCCCATGGGTTCTTTCCATGTCGGGGGCTATTCCATGCCGGTGTATTACCTGTTCCTCACAGCTGTTACCGGGATAACCTTTATTGCGGTATACCTCATTTTTGTGAAGACGCGTTACGGCATAATGGCTCGGGCAGCGATCCAGAATCCGTCCATGGCCGCGTCTGTCGGCATCGAAACCAAGCGCATCAATACCATCACCTTCAGCCTCGGGGCCGGCCTCGCCGGGCTTGCCGGCGGGCTGTTGGTGCCGGCTTTTCCGGCAACGCCCGACATGGGCCTTGCTTTCGTGTCCAAGGCTTTCCTGGCGGTCGTTATGGCTGGTCCTCTGACATTGACCGGTACCTTCGCCTCCATGGGCGGGCTTGGTGGGCTATCCAGTCTAACGAGCAGTATCTTCACCTCAGTGGCCGGTGATGTGGCTTTCTTCGTCGTCACCATCGTTATCCTGCGCTTCTTCCCGAACGGCATTTCCAGGGGGTGGCGTGGAAAGCTCTAAGCGACTCAAACGAATCAGCTGGTGGTCGTTACCCATCGCTGTCGCCGCCATGGCCGCCGTACTCGGTTGGAATGCAGACCAGTACGTTGCCCATATCGCCACTTCCTGGCTCGCTTTCGGTCTGGTGGCCCTGGGCCTCGATCTGGTTTGGGGCAAGGGCGGTGATTTAAGTCTCGGTCATACCGTTTTCTTTGGTTTGGGCGCCTATGCCTATGGCATCGCGGGGACCAACCTGGCGCCGCTCATCGGCAGCACAGTTGTCATTGGCATCGTCGCCGGCGCGCTTATCGGCGCGCTGGCCGCGGCCGTGGTCGCCTTTTTCCTGTTCTATGGCCGGCTTGGCCCGCTTCAGACGACAATTATTACGTATGCTCTCGTGCTGGTCATGTATACAGCGGCTGTCGGTCTAACCTTCAACGTAGGTGACGCCTATGTGGGCGGGGCCAACGGCATGACGACGGTGCCCATGTTGACCCTCGGATTCGGTGACGGGGCTGCGCCGCTGTCACCCCACGGTATTTTTCTGGTGACCCTGGCGTTGGCGCTGGTGATTTTCATCGGTGTTCTGGCGCTGTTGCGCAACCCATTTGGATTGGTGATCAGCGGCATACGCCAGAATCTGCTCAAAACCGAGCTACTGGGTTATGACGTTCGGCTCTACCGCCTGTTGCTGTTCGCTCTCTCCGGAGCGATCGCTGGCATCGGTGGCGCGATCTATGGCGCCTGGGCCATGTATGTCAGCCCCAATATATTCAGTGTCACTCAAGCACTGCTCATTCCTATATACGTACTCGTGGGTGGTCGCGGTAGCTTGTGGGGCGCATTTCTCGGGGCAGTTTTTGTCGGTGGGCTCTCGTTCTGGCTCGGTGGCGGCGTGGTCGGTGGTCAGACCACGCTCGTGCTTGGTGGCGGGCTTATCCTGCTCATCCTGCTTGCGCCTCGGGGGATCCTTGGTATCGTCAGGCGCCGCCGTGTTGCCGGCGGCGAGCAGCACAGCACGACGACCGAGCGCGGAGATCTCTCTGGCGTAGACGAGCTCTTCGGTCGGGAGGTCACGGGTCGTGTGCTCCTTGAGACCGTGGACCTGCAGAAGCGCTTCGGCGGCGTTACCGCCACTGATAACGTTTCCCTTCAGTTCCAGGACTGTGGCATCCACTGCCTTATCGGCCCCAACGGCGCTGGTAAGAGCACTTTCCTTACTACCTGCTTGGGTCTGCTGAAACCCAACAATGGCCGGGTGCTGTTCGAGGGCCAGGAAATCACTGCTTGGGCGCCGTATCGCCGAGTACGCGAAGGGCTTGGCATCAAGTTACAGGTGGCGCGCATCCTCGAGGAATGCACTGTCCGGGAAAACCTCTGGCTCGCCGCCTACAGCAAGCTCAGGGATAAGGCGGCTGCCGAGCGGCGGGTAGGGCTCGTGCTCCAGACCATCGGGCTCGCCGCCCGGGCGGATGAACTGGGTGGCGCACTATCCCACGGTGAGCAGCAGTGGCTCGATATCGGCGTCGTGCTCAGTCTCGAGCCCAAACTCATCTTTCTGGACGAGCCAGCTGCGGGCATGACCGGTGAGGAGCGCCGGCACACCGTAGCCATGCTAAAGCGCATCTCGCAGTTCGCCGGTGTGGTGGTTGTCGAGCACGACATGGATTTCATACGCGAGTTGGACTCGCCTGTAACAGTGCTTCACCAAGGTGGTGTCTTCGCCAGCGGTACCATTGACGAATTGCGAGAGGACGAGCGCGTGCTCGACATCTACCTTGGGAGGCCCACTGATGCTTGAGGTACGCGACATCACCGCTGCCTATACATCCGCCATCATCATCGAGAAAGTCAGCCTCGACCTGGGCGCGGGGGAGATAAAAGCGGTGCTTGGGCGCAACGGTGTGGGCAAGAGTACGCTGATGAAATGCATCGCTGGCGTACTGCCGGCGCGAAATGGGACAGTCTCCCTACGGGGTGAGGACCTACCGGTCTCGGCGGCCCACCGGGCTCGACTTGGCGTTGCCTACGTCCCGCAAGGCAGAGAAATCTTCCCCCGACTGACGACCATCGAGAACATCGAGGTGGCCGCCCACGCCTGTGGTCATGATGCCCATGATGCTGTGGAGAGTGCATTCGAGCAGTTTCCCGCGCTACGCGAACGGGCTCATGTGATGGGCGGGAACCTGAGCGGTGGTCAGCAGCAGATCCTCGCCATTGCCCGGGCGCTAGCGCTCAGGCCGAGTGTCATGATCCTTGATGAACCGACCGAGGGCATCCAACCCTCGATCATCATGGAGATACAAGGCATTCTCCGGGACCTCAATCGCAGTGAAGGCGTGACCATACTGCTCGCTGAACAGAATCTGGATTTCGTCAGCGGCCTCGCTCAAGAGTGTTACCTCATGAACAAAGGTCGAATGGAGCAGCAGATGCCTATGGCGGATATCCAGAGCAATCCCCAGCTGGTTCAGGAGATGTTGGGTGTATGAAGGACGCAGAGATGGAAGAAAAGAGCCGGGCGCTTTCTGAGGCGCTGCGCAGCCGTGGCATCGACGCTGGGGAGATTGAGACCATTTGCGGGTTCGTTGCTTATATCGATGGGGTCAACATGATCCCCGACGAACTGCTTGATGGCGACCTACCTTTGGCCTATGAGCCTCAACCTGGCGCAGCCGCGGTGCGGGAGTGATGCGCGCCACCCCCGACGAAACCATCACAAGTCTCTCCCGCGCCCTGCGCGAGGGTCAATTGGATGCCGTGGATCTCACCAAGCTCTGCCTTGAGCGCATCGACGCGGATGATACCCGGATCAACGCCTTTGCGGTCGTTTTCGAAGCGGAGGCTCTCGCCTCCGCCAAACGAGCCGATGAGAAACGCGCATCCGGTCTCGACCTCGGGCCGCTGCATGGCGTTCCCGTTGCACTCAAGCACAACTTCGACTGTGCCGGTCATGCCACCACCGGGTGCTGTGAAGCTCTGCGTGACAATATCGCCGCGTCGGATGCCGAGGTCGTTACCCGACTGCGTGAGGCCGGCGCCATCATTATTGGCAAGACCAACATGCACGAGCTTGCCTACGGCGGTACCGGGCAGGTTTCCAGCGCTGGACCGATCCGTAATCCACGGGACTCCGGCCGCCTGGCAGGCGGTTCGAGCAGCGGATCCGCCGCTGCGGTAGCTGCGGGCATGGTGCCAGCCGCGCTCGGCTCAGATACTGGCGGCTCCGTGCGTATCCCGTCTGCCACCTGCGGTGTGGTTGGGTTCAAGCCCAGCTTTGATCATATCTCCGTCCGCGGCGTGATGCCCCTATCCTGGACCTTGGATCACGTCGGACCCATTGCCAGAACCGTTGAGGATGCCGCTACCCTCTCCGCTGTTCTAACCAGATCGGGTGACACCGCAGCCTTGACGCCATCGCCATCGGAGCTTCGGATCGGTGTCGCTCGCTTCCCGGACTTAGCCCTTGATCCCGATGTAGGCAAGCGCTTTGGTCAGGCTCTGGCTGCGTTCAAGGGGGCTGGCCATGTCGTCGATCATTTCGATTTGACCTATACCCGCGAGGGTCATCAGAGCTGGCTCGCCATCATGTACCCTGAGGCGAGCGCTCGTTACGAGCGCCTGCTCGACGAGCGCTATAGTGATTTCGACATTACCGTCCGCACCCAGCTTGAGGCAGGCCGACACGTTAACGCGACGACATACCTGCAGGCGCAGCGTTTCCGCGCCTTTTATGGTCGTCACATCGCCGAGCTTGCTGCCAGTTACGATCTCATCTGTATGCCTACGCTGCCCATTGTCGCCCCAAAAGTGGGGCAGAGCAGAGTAGAGTTGCCAAGTGGGACTGTATCCACCCAAGACGCGATGACTTTCTCTAATCTGACGGCCAACATGCTCGGCTGGCCGGCCATCACGGTGCCCATGGCGACTCGGGAGGGCGAGCTTCCGGCCGGCCTGACACTTCTCCGGCCCGTAGGCCAGGACGAAAAACTCTTGGCTGAAGCCAGCGCCCTGGCGCGCCTCATTAACTGACTGATATGGGGTGGGTCGTGCAGGTTTCGAGCGTGACCTTGCCCATTAACAATGGACATTCGACTACATCGCTATCCGGATCTCCAAAGAAAGGCGTTGGAGCGCGAGCACAAGGAGCTGTGTTGGTTACACGCGCACCTCAATCGCGCAGAGTGTCTTCCCAGACTGCCAGCAAACCAGTGAGCGTCGTCCAGCGGCGCTTGAGCTGAGCGCGAACGAGTCCGGGTCGGGCGGTGATCCGGCACAGTCGACGGGCGACCGTGAGTTGTTGGTAGACGGCCTCCATCAATGCCACTTCCGAGGTCAGCGCGGAGGCAGGTAAGCCCTGGGCCGCGGCCATTGCGTCCTCATCGACCTTAACAGCGAGGGCACGCGCATCGAGAACGCTGGCACTGTGCTGGGGCTGGTGGAACAGCGCCTCGAGCCAGGGCAGTTGAAGGGCGTCGACGCGATCCATTGGTGATAACCCCGCCGCGGCCAGATCGGCGTCCACCTGGCGGGCACTGCTTGCCTCGCGACGGAGACGCTCCCGCGGACCCGTGGCATCGGGCTCAAGCGTATCGAGGCTGCGGATGGGTCCGTCTGGCTGCCATCGCGGGTGCCCCGTAATGTTGTCCTCTCGCCTTGCCATTGCAAACCGCTCGATTACAGGTTCAAGGCGGCAATAAAGCACAGCGGTCGGCGCCAGCCTCTCAATGCCTCTCACGCGGATCGGTCAGTCAATCAATCGCAGCGGTAGGCCGAGCTGATATCCCAGTCCGCGGACGGAGCGGATCAGGGTGGCGTCGGCGGGCAACTGCCCTGTGGCCTTGCCGCGAATGCGACTGATCGTGTTCTCGAGCGACCGCTGAGTCGGCGTGCGGTCGGGGAACTTCTCCGCGAGCAGGTCCATCAGCGATCCGCTGTCCAGCGTCATGTCCGGTGCCAGCGCCAGCGATCGCAGGATGAGGGTCTCTGCGCCGGTCAGGATGACGCCCTCGCCACCACCGGCGCTCAGGCACTGGCGGGCGCAGTCCAGACACAGATCATCGGCGCGCTGGTCCGAGAGCACCCGGCGGCTGAGGCTGGCCGCGGCGGCGGTCAGTTCCTGTGGGTCGGCGGGCTTGGTGAGGTAGAGATCGGCACCGACATCATAGCCTTTGACGCGGTCCCCGATGCGCGCCCGGGCAGTGAGCATGATCAGCCCGATGGCCGGTTGGGTCTCGCGTAGCTTGCGGGCGATCTCATAGCCACTGACGCCCGGTAGATTGAGATCAAGAATCACCAGGCGCACCGCGTGCAGGCGCAGCACATCCAGCAGCCCCTCGTAATTGAGGGCTTCGTGCACACCATAGCCCTCGTCCTCAAACAGACTGACCAGCTCCTCGCGCAGCAGCGCATCATCCTCAACCACCGCGATTTCGTGACGCATCAATGCCCCTCGTGACGCAACTCGAAGTGGATGCAGGACGCTTCAAGGCGCGGTGTCAGACGACCGCCCAGCAGCCCGGCCACCTGCTGGCTGAGCGCGAGCCCAAGGCCTGATCCCCCTTCGCGACGGACGTGATCGTGGCGGTAGTAGCGCTCAAAGAGCCGGTCGGGATCAGGCATCATCGCGGGCTCGACCGCATTGCTGATCCGAATACCCCAACCTTCTCCGGGCGTCGGTACCGAGGGCGCGAGACGTGTCACGGTGATCGGCGTACCGGCGGGGGCATATTTGAGTGCGTTGTCGAGCAGGTTGCTGAGCAGGATCTCCAGCAGCACTGGATCGGTGTCGGTTTCGGGCAAGTCATCCCCCTCGCGGCGGACCCGTGCCGTCAGTCCATATCGGTGGATGAGGTCATCGAGCAGGCGATTGATATCCACCCGCCGTGACTGTGCCGCGATACCCGGTGTCTCGAGTCGACTGTGCTGATCACAGCGCTCGATGACCGCGTCGATGGCGCCGATGCTCTCGCCGATCCGATCGAGTCGTTGCTGCGCGCTTGCCCCGGCGTCCACCAACGGCCGCTGGAGGCCGCGGGTGGCGAGTTTGAGCGTCGCGAGCGGGTTGCGGATCTCGTGGGTCAGCATGTCCATCAGGGTGCGCATCTCCTCGCGGGCATGGGTCTCGGCGGCAAGTTGCGCTTCGCGGCGGGCCAGCGCCTGTTCCGTGGCGGCAAGCTGGTGATCGCTCGCGCGGTTGCGTAATAGCACGATGCCGATGGCAAGCAGCGGTACGGCGAGATCCAGAAACCGTGAGATCATGACCGGCAGATCCGACTGGCCGCTGGCCAGCATCAAAAGCCCAATGGCGGCGATCTGCAGGACATCATAAACAATCAGCGAGCCCACCAGCGCGCCTTTGAGCGAGGGCATCAGGGTCTGCGCGCGCAGACCGGCAATGGTGTGAATCACCGGGATCGCAAGTACCAGGAGCAGACTGATCACCCGGGCGGGCTCCAGCCAGTCGATGAGGTACAGGCCGCCCGCCAGCGCCGCGGCGGCATAGCTCAGGTTACAGCTCCAGCGATAGCCGGGAGCAGCATAGTGCGGGCTGATCAGCGCCTGATAGAGCCATCCCCATGCGGCCGTCCGGAGCATGATCAAAATCATGAACGCCTGCATCGCCGCCTTGCCGGGCAGCTCGGGCAGCAGAGTCGGGAGGGTCCCGCTGCCGAGGGCGACCTGCACGAGTATCACGCTATTGAGCAGCAGAAGCCGGCGGCTGACGGGCCCCGGTCGCAGCACGACCGGGACGAGCGCGAGCCCGGCGAGGATCGCGAGCATGCCCAGGTGCAGGCCGATGGAAAAGGCCATCGGATCCATACCGGCACCGGCGCCGCCGATCGCCTCGGCACGCACCGTGAGATGCGCGACCCCTGGCGCTGCGATGCGCACCAGAAAGTCATTGCGACCGGGATCGAGCGCAACCGCAAAGGCATGCCCGCCGATGCGGGCACTGGCCCTGGCCCCGCCGGCATACGCTCCGCCCGTTCCGATCGGCTGGATGCCATCTCTGGTGCTGAACACCTCCACAGTGGCCAGATAGTAAGGACCAATGATCAGACGGCCGGGCTGGGTGATGGAGCGGGGGTTGTCGATCTGCACGCGCATCCACTGGGGCTGGTTGCCAAGCTGGCCGCTCTGCGCCGCCGGGCGTTCGGTCAGCGTGCAGCGGCGCAGGGCTTCGGGCGTATCCGCTCGTCCCTCCGGCGGGCAGTAGTAGAGCTGGTGTGCAAGTGCTGACTCCGCTGTGTAGGCCGATGCCAGCGAGGGGGTCAGTAGCACCAGCGCGACCAGGACGGCATAGGCCATCGGGCGGAGTCCCGGGGGTGGATGAGCGCGCATATCCCCGGTTTTACCCCAAAACCCCGGGTATTAGAACCGTCACGATCGGCACACGGAATTGGCCGCGGCGTGTGCGGCCGTCGGGGGTGGCGGCATTCGGGGATGCGGTGCGGATCATCGGTCCGTCTCTCGAAATTACGGGACCGAAAGGAATATCAGAGCATGCAGCGCGAACCTCTCACTGGCTCTCAGCCTTGAGAAGTGGTGGGTCGTGCAGGATTCGAACCTGCGACCAGCGGATTAAAAGTCCGATGCTCTACCACCTGAGCTAACGACCCAACAGCCCGATATGATACGGCGCGCCCGGCTTTGCGGCAATATTGAATCGTGCCGCGTGGGCGGATGGGTCAGCCCATCGCGCCCGCGCCGCCGATGATGCGTCGCCGAATGGCCGATGACAGCTGCTCGAAACCAATCACAACCACAAGGATCGAGAGGATGACGGCAGCGGCCTCGTCGTAGCGGAAAAGCCGCATGGCGGTGGAGAGTTCAACGCCAATACCGCCGGCACCGACAAGCCCGAGCGTGACGGCCGAACGAATCGCCTTCTCCACGCTGAACAGCGAGACCGCCGTCATCGATGCAAAACTCTCCGGGATGACCGCACCGAAAATCACCGAAATACGGCCCGCGCCGGTGGATGTCAGTGCCTGTGAAGGACCATCGCTCACTTCCTCGAATCGCTCCGAGTAAAAGCGCGCGGCGAGTCCGATGGTATCCATGATGATCGCGAGTATCCCTGCGAGCGGGCCGAGTCCGACGGTTACCACGAAGATCAGTGCCCAGATCAGATCGGGGATGGTTCGGGCAATAGCGATGACGAGTCGCGCAACGGCATGGACGACGCGATTGGGGGTGGTATTGCGCGCGGCCAGTAGTCCGAGCGGGACTGAGAAGAGGCATCCGAAAGTCACGCCGACGATGGCGATATTCAATGTCTCGAGCATGGCTGAGGCGATGCCGCCAGCGCCGCTGTAGTCGGGCGGCATCGCCTGACCGAGGAAGCGGACGAGATTGCCAGCCCCGGCGATGAGCCTGCCGATCGTCATATCGGCCGCGATGATCCCCTGGATGAAGAACGCGAAAAAGCCCAGTCCAATGGCCCAGGCGATGGGGGAGGGGCGCCGGAAGCGCGGCGGCATGGCGTTGCGGGTGGTCGTGGTGTTCATGAGGTCATGGTCTCCGGCATATCACGGGTGCCGACTGGCTGGCGTGCGGGCTCGACCGGGGTGTCGTCTGCCCGGTTGTAGAGCTCGCCGAGGCGGGCCTCACTCACGTCCGTGGTCGCCTCGTCCAGCGCCACGACACCATCCTTGAGACCGATGATGCGATCGGCGTAGTCCGTGGCCAGTTCCAGCTGATGCAGCGTGCAGAGCATGGCGAGATTGCGCTCGCGAACGATTTCCCAGAGGAGCTCGAGGACCTCACGTCCACCGCGGGGGTCGAGACTGGCAATGGGCTCGTCGGCGATGACGACCTCGGGCGATTGCATGAGCATTCGGGCAATGGCGACGCGCTGCTGCTGGCCGCCGGAGAGCTCGGCGGGTCGATGACCTGCGCGATCAGCGAGGCCGACCCGCTCGAGACAGGCCATGGCTTGCTCGCGATCGGTGGCCGATGCAAATCCGCCCACACAGTTGATCAGGCCGAACCGGCGCTGGCCGAGGACACCCATCAGGACGTTCTGAAAGGTTGTCAGTTGAGCGACCAGGTTGAATTGCTGGAAAACGTAGCCCATGCGTCGGCGAATGCCACGGAGGTGAGCCCCGCGGGCGGTGGTGACCGCCTCGCCTCCGATCCGGATCTGGCCGGATTGCGCGCGGGAGAGGCCATTGAGAGTGCGCATCAGCGTCGATTTGCCGGAGCCATTCGCCCCCAGTAGCACAACGCCTTGTGCGGCCTGGATGTCGAAGGTAACGCCGCGCAACACCTCGAGACTGCCGTAGCGGACATGAACAGAGTCAACGCTCACGGGATGGCTGGTATCGCTCATGGAGTGCTTCCTGCTTGAAAACAAGAAACCGCCCCGACGCGGTCGGGGCGGCCTTCAGGGCTCAGCCGGCTGGCCTGTGGGCGCAACCGGCAAAGACGGACTGCTTACTCGCCGAGCGGAATGCCGGCGGCGTCGTAAGCCTGACGGACCTGGTCGTAGATCGCCGGATCCGTCTCGAACGAGAGGTAGGCGTCACGCTCGATGAACTTATCCGCGTTGCGCTCGGTGGAGGTCAGCGACTCCCAGACCTGATCGCTATTCTCAGAGAGCGTCGTGCGCAGGGCATCGCGGCAGTCCTGGGCCAGTGAAGCGCGCATGATGACCGGATCACCGGGCAGCGTGTCGGTCTGAGCGAGCAGCCGGTACTCGGTATCCGGATCCTGTTCGCGGACCGCATCCCAGTCCTTGTTACCGCCACCCATGGCATCGACGTCACCATTGATGAGGGTCTGCACGCGGGCGTCTCCAGCCATCACGATGTCGAGCTGGTCGAGATTCAGACCGGCTTCGGCGAGAAGCTTGGACGGGAAGATGTGCCCGGAAGTGGAGCCCACATCCTTCAGCGCGATCCGCTTATCGGCGAGATCCGAGAGCTCCTGAATGTCGCTATCCGCCTTGACGACGAAGCTCGAGCCATAGTTTGGCCGGACAATCGAGAAAAGGACATCGAGGTCAGCCAGCTCTTCGAACAGTACGTACTCCGAGGGGCCCGCAAAGACCATGTCGACTTCGTCGTACTGTAGGGCCGTACCGGCAGCGGTCCGGTTGGCGATCGAGTAGAGCTCGAGCTCAACGCCCGTCATCTCTTCGAAGTCGTTGGCGAACGGGGCGAATGCCTCCTCAAGCGTTCCCATTCCCTCGATGCCCGTATCGGCCATCGACAGGGACGATGGGCAGACATCGGCCGGATGATTGTCGGCGAGGGCGGTCCCCATCAGGCCACCGCTGAGTGCAAGGGCGGCTGCGCCGCCGCTGAGGATCGTCTTGAACATGTTGTTGCTCCGCTTCCTGACGAATTAAACCGTCATTCTGCGGAGCGCTTATGACAGGATTATTAATCCTCTATGACGTCGCGATGAACCGGTTCTAGAGCTCGTCGAGCCGTGTCCTGGCAAGCTTGGCGGCCGTGCTGTCAGGAAATGCCTCGATAACCTGCTGCAGGGTGTCGCGTCCTTCCTCGTTCCGATCCTGTTCCAGGTGGACATAGCCGATCTTGAGCAGCGCATCGGGGTGTTTGCGACTGTCGGCGTGGTTATCAACCACTTGCTGGAAGGCCGTCATGGCCGCGTCAAAATCGCGAACGACGTAGTGTGATTCACCGAGCCAATAGCGGGCGTTGGCGGCAAGATCCGCATCGGCATGATCGTCAAGGAACTGCTGGAAGGCCTCTACAGCGGCATCGTATCGTCCCGCCTGTAGCTCGCTGAAGGCCGCCTCATAGGCGTCGCGGGCCGCCGTTTGATCAGCTGACGAGCTGTCATCCACCGCTTCACTGCTGCTGTCGGACGGCTCTGCCTGATCGGCTGCAGCACTGTCAGAAGCGTTTTCAGCAGCATTTTCGGCAGCTTCATCAGCATTGTCGCCACTGTCAGCGGTTTCCAGTGCCTGCAACCGCCCATCCAGATCCAGATAGAGTTGACGCTGCTGATCGCGAATGTCGTCTATCTGGCGCTGGAGGCGCTCGATTTCACCCCGCAGGGTCGTGATCTCGCGCTGCAGGGTCTCGGTCTGGTTCATCATCCGCATCATGGCGGGCCCCGAGACACGCTCTTCCAGCCGGTCGACCCGACGCTCAAGCGTCTGGGCCATCCCGGTCTGCGGACTGACGGCGAGCACCGAGCCGAGCCCGATCATAACGGCCAGTCCCAGCGCACCGGCGCGCGAGCGGCCGGCAGCGTGTTGATTGGATAGTGCAAACGCCATGGGTAGTGCTCTCCGCTTCACTGATCAGCGCTCGTAGACGAGCGCGGCCCGCCGATTCTCAGACCAGACGGACTCACCGCTGCCACTGACCGCCGGGCTTTCCTCGCCATAACTCACGATCTCGATCTGCTCCTCGTCGGCTCCGGCAATCAGCAGTGCCTGTTTGACCGATTCCGCGCGCCGCTCGCCGAGTGCAAGGTTGTATTCCCGGGCGCCGCGCTCATCGGTATGTCCCTCAACCAGCATCTGACGGTTGCCGTTGTCGGCGAGATACTCGCCATGCGCCTCGATCAGCGTCATTGCTTCGTCACTCAGCGTGGAGCTGTCGTACTCGAAATAGATGACCCGATCAGACAGCGGGCTGTCCGGATCTTCGAGCGGCTCGCCGGAAACGCCGGTGGCGTCCGTGGCGCCGGCTGCATCAGCGCCGTTACTGTCGGCGCCGTCACCGCCAGTCTCTGCCTCAGCGGCGGCTGCCTGATCGATCTCTGCCATTTCGGCGTCGTCAATCGCGTCATCGGTGGTTGCGCAGCCGGCCAGCAGGGCGGTCAATGCGAGCGGGATCAGCCAGTATCGGATCGGTTTCATGGGTCGTTCTCCATTGAGTCAGATGATTCAGTTGTTGCTGTCTGAGGGCAGCGGACCCCAATCGGGCTCGCGCACGGTGTTCTCGAAGCGGGTCAGTTCGCCTTGAACGCGGCCGAAGACCGAGACGGTTGCCAACTCGGTCCCTTCGTCCGTATCCCGCGTATAGGCGATCATACTGCTACTCGCCGAAAAGCTGGGCGATTCATCCAGTGGGCCATCGGTGAGAACGCGCATCACGTCCTCGTCCAGATCTTGGATGGCGATCTGAAAGCCGTCCCCACCCTGATGGACGAAAGTGAGGAAACGGCCGTTGTCAGAGAGGCTGGGGCTGGCGTTATAGCCGCCCTCGAATGTGATGCGTTCCGCGTCACCGCCATCAACGGGCATTCGGTAGATCTGCGGGCTGCCACCACGGTTCGATGTGAAGTAAATCGCATCACCGTCCGCGGACCAGGCCGGTTCGGTGTCGATGCCGAAGTGCCGGGTCAGTGCTCGTGGCTCGCGTTCGCCGTCCGGATCAATCAGAAAGATGTCCGGGTTGCCGTCGCGGGACAGCGTCACAGCCAGCTGTTCGCCATCCGGGGACCAGGCGGGTGCACCATTGATCCCCTCGAAGCGCGCCACCGCCCGGCGATCACCCGAGGCGACATCCTGCACGAAGATCTGCGAGCTGCGACCGGATTCGAACGACACGTAGGCGATGCGCCCGCCATCCGGTGACCAGTCTGGCGAGAGGAGGGGCTCGTTCGAGGTCAGGATGGTCTGCGGCCGCTGACCGTCGGCCTCGGCGACCGTTAGCCGGTACGAGGGCTCATCAACACCGCCGGCTTCCTCAACATAGGCGATGCGGGTATTGAAGCCGCCGGGCCGACCGATCAGGGACTCGAAGATCTGATCGCTGATGGTATGGGCGAGGTTGCGAAGCCCATTCGGTGTCACTCGAAAGCGCTGACCGGTGATGCGTTCGCCGGCATAGATGTCCACGAGCTCATAGCGGACCCTGTAGCGCTCATCCTCCAGCGGTGCGACTCGACCGACCACGATCGTGTCGGCGCCCAGTGCCCGCCAGTTCTGAAAGCGGATATCCCCGAGCTGAGCCGGCTGGCCCAGATGGTTGGCCGGATCAAGCGGCGCGAATAGCCCGCTGCGGAAGAGGTTATCGCGGATGACCGCGGCGATCTCGACGTCGGGCGCTACGGATTCTTCCATCGTGAATGGGACCACCGCGATGGGCAGCGCGGCGGCCTCGCCACCGCTGATCTCGATGCGGACCTGTGCCATGGCCGGCGAGGCCATCAACATGATGAGGACAAGGGCGAGCGCTTTCATGGGGGACGATCCCACCTCGGCAAGGGCTTTCATTGGACCTCTATCGTAACGGATGGCGGTGGCTTGTGCTGCTTGTCAGGCATCCGGTGCAAACACCATTTCCACCCCCTCCCGGTAGGGCTCGGCGAGTGCCGGATCGTCGGGCATCGGCAGCGGGTCGGCCCGTCGCACTGCGGTCACAGCAGAGCGATCGAACGCGGCGTTGCCACTTGACCGAGTGACCTCGACGGAGAGGACGATCCCGCCGGGACCCAGGCGGACGGCTACCAGCGCGCTCAGCCCGTCGGGAATACCGGCAGGCCGACGCCAGACTCCTTCGACTTTCTGGCGGATAGCGGCATCATAAGTCCCGCGCGCCTGGCGCTGGGCCTGTGCCTGTTGCCGGGCCTCGGCCTCACGGCGGGCCTGCGCCTCTGCTTCGGCTTCACGCTGTGCCTGGGCCTCGGCTTCGCGCTGGCGCCGCTCCTCCGCTTCGGCCTCACGGCGGGCCTGGGCTTCGGCCTCGGCTTCACGCTGTGCCCGGGCCTCGGCTTCGCGCTGGCGCCGTTCCTCCGCTTCGGCCTCACGGCGGGCCTGCTCCTCAGCCTCTCGCTGGCGCTGTGCCTCGGCCTTTGCCTCTGCCTCTGCTATTTCCGCTTCACGGCGTGCCTGCTCAGCTTCGCGCTGGCGCTGGGCCTCGGCTTCCGCCTCCGCCTCCGCCTGACGCCGACGCTCCTCCGCCGCCTGCAGCGCCTCACGCTCCGCTGCCAGCCGTTCGGCCTCGCGCTGACGCTCGGTCTCCAACGCGTCGAGTGCCTCTTGCTGCTGACGCTGCTCTGCTGCCTCCTGCGCCTCGAGCGCATCGATGGTCTGCTGGACGTCGGCCTCGTCAACGGCCACTGCCTGCACCGCCTGCTCGGTCCCAGGGGTAGCCTGATCGGTCACCCCGTTCATCTGGAAACTGACGGCGAAAAAACCGAGCAGTACGGCATGTGCCAGCACTGATAGACCGATCTCTCTGAAGCCCTGCATCGGCGCCGTACCCTACCCGCTACGGGTCGAGCCATCGCCCGACGGCTGAGTCATCAAACCGACCTGTGGCACGCCGGCACGCTGCAATGCGGACATGACATCGATCACGCGCGAGTAGGCCACATCGCCGTCGCCACGGACATAGACCGGAGTCTCGGGGCGGGCGCGCATCACCGCGGTGATGTTGAGCACCACCTCACGGGCGCTGACCGGCTCATCGTCCGCCTGCTCGCCAATGCTCAAGTAATAACGGCCCGCCTCGTCCACTTCGACGATCACCGGCTCCTGGTCCTGGGGCGGGAGCGGCTCGGCGCTGGACTGGGGAAGATCGATCTCGACGCCCTGGTAGAGCAGCGGCGCAGTCACCATGAAGATCACCAGCAGCACCAGCATGACGTCGATGTAGGGAACGACATTGATTTCCGCCATGGGTTTGCGGTGGCTGCGGCGGCGCAGCGGCGGGTTACGGTTCACGATCCAGTCGTCCCTTGGCGTTGGCGGACCCGCCCTGGAGATGCCGTTGGAGGATCCCGGTAAACTCCTCGATGAAGATCTCGTAGCGACTGGTCATCTGCTCGGAGCGGTTGGCGAAGCGGTTGTAGGCAATCACCGCCGGAATGGCTGCAAACAGGCCAAGGGCGGTCGCGATGAGCGCCTCAGCGATTCCGGGCGCCACAGTCGCGAGTGTCGCCTGCTGCATCGCCCCCAGTGCCAGGAATGCGTTCATGATGCCCCAGACCGTCCCGAAAAGCCCGATATATGGGCTGGTCGAGCCGATGGTCGCAAGGAAGGGGACCGACTGCTCGATCTGGTCCATTTCACGACTCAGGGCGATTCGCATGGCGCGCTGCGCGGCCTCGATGGTGGATTCGGGCTGGGCGTTCTGGCGGCGCATCAGCCTGAATTCGCGGAGCCCGGCGCGGAAAATGCGCTCCATGCCGCCGGTGGTGATGTCCGGTTGTTCGCTCTGCGCGTAAATATCGTTGAGGTTGCCGCCCGACCAGAACATGTCCTCGAATCGAACCGCGCCGCGCTGGGCCTGCCGGAACGTCCGGCTCTTGCGGAGGATGATTGCCCAGGAGCTGATGGATGCGAACAGCAGCACCAGCATCACCAGCTGGACAACAAAGCTCGCCTCGATGATGAGTTGAGTGATGGACAGGTCAACGGACATTGGTCTCCCCGGGTCGGACAATCCCCGCCATGGCGGGGCCACCGGCGGTGCTATTGCTTAGAAACACTAACGATCGCTCCGGGACCGCGCAACCAGCGCCATCAATCGCCCCGGAACAGCTCACCATTAGGATCCTCGATACGCGGCGGCGCTGGAACATTGAGATGCACATAGGCATGACGGGTGGCCATACGCCCCCGCGGTGTCCGGTGCAGAAAGCCCTGCTGGATCAGATAGGGTTCGATGACATCCTCGATGGTGCCACGCTCCTCGCCAATGGCGGCGGCGAGGCTCTCGACGCCGACCGGCCCACCGTCAAACTTCTCGATAATGGCGGACAGCAGTCGCCGATCCTGGATATCGAAGCCGCTGTCATCGACCTTGAGCATGTCCATGGCGGCCGCCGCGACGCCCTGGCTGATACGCCCATCGGCGCGTACCTCGGCATAGTCGCGGACCCGGCGCAGCAGGCGGTTGGCAATGCGTGGGGTGCCCCGTGCCCGACGGGCGATCTCGGTGGCACCATCCGCCTCCATCGCCAGGTTGAGCAGACCAGCCGAGCGATCGACGATGGTGGTGAGTTCATCCACTGAGTAGTATTCGAGTCGCTGGACGATACCGAAGCGATCGCGTAGCGGAGAGGTTAATAGCCCGGCGCGGGTGGTGGCGCCGACAAGGGTGAATGCCGGTAGATCGAGCTTGATGGAGCGGGCCGCCGGGCCCTCACCAACCACGATGTCGATCTGCTGGTCCTCCATCGCCGGGTAGAGGACTTCCTCCACCACGGCAGAGAGGCGATGGATCTCGTCGACGAACAGCACGTCACCGGGCTCGAGATTCGTGAGCAGTGCGGCCAGGTCGCCGGGACGGTCGATAACCGGGCCTGACGTCTGGCGCAGGTTGACGCCCAGCTCCTGCGCAATGATGTGCGCGAGGGTAGTCTTGCCAAGGCCGGGTGGGCCGAATACCAGGACATGGTCCAGTGCCTCAGCCCGGCCTCGGGCTGCGCCGATAAAGATCTCGAGCTGCTCACGAACGCCCTGCTGACCGATGTAGTCGCTCAGCTTCCGGGGCCGGATCGCACGATCCACGGCCTCATCGTCGGGGGCTGCGTTGCTGGTGGTGATGCGGTCGTTATCGATCATGGCGTCTCGGGTCGCTGCATGGACTAGCGTACCGCCTTTTTCAGGGCCGCGCGGATCAGTTGTTCGCTGTCGTCGCCCTCCAGGCCCTGTAGCAGCCGCTGTGCCTCGGCGGGTTTATAGCCCAACGCGACCAGCGCCGCGCTGGCCTCGGCCATGGGATCGTCGGGGACTGTGCCGGCGGCGGTTCCGGCCGGTGCCCCGGGCAGTCTGCCCGGGGTGCTGGTGAGACCATCGAGCTGATCCTGCATCTCCAGGGTCAGGCGCTCGGCGATTTTCCGGCCGATGCCGGGCAGTCGGGTCAGGGTGGCCGTGTCACGCTGTTCCACCGAGCGCCGGAATTCCTCGGCACTGATGCCCGAGAGGATAGCGAGTGCCATTTTCGGGCCAACGCCGTTGACCCGGATCAGGGCTCGGAACAGCTCGCGTTCACCCTCGCTGAAAAACCCGTAGAGGACGGCCACCTCGTCACGCACCCCTTGATGGATCCGCAGACCGACGGTCTCGCCCAGCGTCGGCAGCTGATAGAGGGTGGACATTGGAACCTCGATCTCATAGCCAACGCCATGCACATCCACGACGATCAATGGTGGCTGCTTTTCGACCAGTTCTCCGGTGATACGACCGATCATGTCGCTCCCCCGCGGCTCTGGCCGGCGAGCTGTGCGGTCAATCGGTCATGCTGGACATGAGTCAGAGCGACCGCGAGGGCGTCGGCGGCATCCTCGCGCAGGTCGCCCTTGAGCGTGAGTATGGTGCGCACCATGTAACCGACCTGATCCTTATCAGCGCCGCCGCGGCCGACCAGCGCCTGTTTGACGGCACGGGCGCTGTACTCATCCACCGCCAGTCCCGCGCTGGCACAGGCGCAGATGGCCGCACCCCGTGCCTGTCCCAGTTTGAGCGCTGACTGGACATTGCGGTTGACGAATACCTCCTCGACAGCGCTCTCGGTCGGGCCGTGTTCGGCGATCACTGCAGCGAGACTGGTGAAAATCGTATGCAGGCGCTCGGCGAAGGCGCCCCGTCCTGCCTGGATGACGCCACTTGCGACATAGCGGCTGCGGACGCCATCGACGGCGATAATGCCAAAGCCGGTACGCACCGAACCGGGGTCGATGCCAAGCACCCGGCGTTCATCCGCCATCGCCGTCATGTCGCGCTAGGTATCCTCGTAGGCGGCGGCCTGCAGCTCGGCATTGGTGTAGACGTGCTGAACGTCGTCCAGGTCCTCCAGCCGCTCTATCAGCCTGACTGCCTTGCGAGCGTCATCATCCGCCAGCTCGGTGGTGTTTTCGGGCCGCATGGTCACTTCGGCATCCGCGGGCTCGAAGCCACCCTGCACGAGTGCATCGCGGACTTCTGTAAAGTCCTCGGGTGCGGTGAGCACCTCGAATGAGCCGTCATCGTTACTGATGACATCCTCGGCACCGGCCTCGAGAGCTGCCTCCATCAATGCATCTTCGCCGGTCTCGGGCGGAAAGATCATGACGCCGCGCTGCTGGAACATGAACGCGACACAGCCGTCGGTCCCCATGTTGCCGTTATGCTTGTTGAAGGCGTGGCGGATCTCGCCCACGGTCCGGTTGCGGTTGTCGGTCATGCAGTCAGCCATAATCGCGACGCCGCCCGGGCCGTAGCCCTCGAAGCGGGCTTCCTCATAGGCGGTGCCCTCGTCATTACCGGCGCCACGGGCAGCGGCCTTGTCAATCTTGTCCTTGGGCATGTTCACCGCGAGCGCGCGATCAACGGCCAGGCGCAGCCGCGGATTGGAATCCGGGTCATCCCCGCCATGACGGGCTGCCACCGTGATTTCGCGGATCATCTTGGTGAAGATTTTGCCGCGCTTTGCGTCCTGGGCCTTCTTGCGGTGCTGGATGTTGGCCCACTTGCTGTGCCCTGCCATGATCCCCCTCGTCTCAACCGGCTGATCGTGTTTGTCGACGGATAAGATTACCATGCCCGCATACCCGGCACCGATGGGTGGCTGACAGCCCATGACCGACATCCCGCTCGCCTTCCCGGCTTGTCCACTGACGACCTTCGCGGCACTGCGTGCGCATCAGTCGGCGGCGGTCTGGCTCGACGGGGCCGCCGGAGGGCGGTACAGCATTATGAGTGCGGCCCCGCGCGGCCAGCTGGTCAGTCGCTGGGGGCGCACGCGGTGGTTTCCGGGCGATGCTCACCGCAGCGTGGCCGATGATCCCCAGGCCGGCCGCGATCTTGGCGACGGTGACCCGCTCGCCATCCTCAACACCTATCTGGATGACCGTCCGCACCCCTCCCTGCCCTTCGCGAGCGGGGCGATCGGCTATTTTGGCTATGAGCTGGGCCGCCGGCTGCAGCAGCAGCCGAGCGCCGACGCGGGGATGCCAGACATGGCGGTGGGACTCTACGACTGGGCACTGGTACTGGACCATCGCCAGCGCAGGGCCTGGCTCGCGGGCGAGCCGCCCGCGCACATTGCGGACTGGCTCGGCAACAGTCCGCATGCCACACCGGGCGCGTGGTGGTCACCGGGCGATGTGTGCGCGACGCCGGGGTACGCGTCCTATGGCCGGACCTTCCAGCGGGTGAGCGATTATCTGCAGGCCGGTGACTGCTACCAGGTCAATCTCGCGCGTCGCCTGCGGGCGTCGTTTGCGGGTGATCCGCTCGGCGTCTATGCCGACTTTCGTGACGCTGCCGGTGGCCCGTTTGCGGCCTACCTCGAGCTCCCCGGTGGGCCCATCCTCAGTGGCTCACCCGAGCGCTTCCTCAGTCTGCGCGACGGACGGGTGGAAACGGCGCCTATTAAAGGAACACGCCGGCGGGTGGCGGATCCGGCTCAGGACGAGCTCCTGCGCGATGATCTGCTGACAAGCCCGAAGGATCGGGCCGAGAACCTGATGATCGTGGATCTGCTGCGCAACGATCTGGGCCGGGCCTGCCAGGTCGGCTCTGTCCGGGTGCCGCGCTTGTTCGCGCTGGAATCGTTTGTCACGGTACATCACATGGTGAGCACCGTGACCGGACAGTTGAGGGGCGACCGGAGCGCGACCGACCTGCTGCGGGATTGCCTGCCGGGCGGTTCTATCACCGGCGCACCAAAGTACCGGGCCATGCAGATAATCGACGAAATCGAGGGTGAGCCACGCGGGATCTACTGCGGGTCGATTGGCTATATCGGCGACGATGGGGCCATGGACACCAGTATCGCGATCCGAACCCTGACCGCTCGCGGTGGTGAGCTCGACTATCGGGCCGGCGGTGGTCTGGTGAATGATTCCGACTGCCGGGCGGAGTTTGACGAGACCGAATCCAAGGCGGCCGCCTTCCGGCATCTGATCGCCATTGGTGAGGAGCATTCCAGCGCGGGGCAACGGCGCACCGGCAGTGATAGGGTAAAGACACAATCAAGCAGCGACTTCGGTCGGACAGGAGGGTGAATCAATGGAAGACGTGGTCATTGTAGCGGCTGGACGCAGTGCGGTCGGATCATTCGGTGGGACGCTGGCGCCCCTGTCAGCCGCTGACGTCGGCACGCAGGTGATTCGGGGGGTGCTCTCACGGGCGAATGTGGATCCAGCGGCGGTCGATGAGGTTGTGCTCGGTCAGGTGCTTACCGCGGCCTGTGGTATGAATCCCGCGCGTCAGTCATCCCTCAATGCCGGACTGCCCGAGACGACACCGGCGATGACGATCAACAAGGTCTGCGGGAGCGGTCTGAAGGCAACCCACATGGCCACGCAGTCCATCGCTATGGAGGATGCGGGCGTTGTGCTGGCTGGTGGCCAGGAGTCGATGAGCCAGGCCCCGCATGCCCTGCCCAATTCCCGCAATGGTCAGCGGATGGGGCCCTGGAAACTCGAGGACACGATGCTCAAGGACGGCCTGACTGACGTTTTCAATAATTATCACATGGGCGTCACCGCGGAGAACCTGGCCAAGGAATACGGCATCACCCGCGAGGAACAGGATGCGTTTGCCGCACGCTCCCAGCAGCTCGCCGAGGCCGCGCAGAAGGCCGGGCGCTTCGATGACGAGATCATTCCGGTGGAGATTCCCCAGCGCAAGGGTGATCCGGTGGTGTTTGATACCGACGAGTTCCCGCGTCATGGCACCACGGCTGAGGGACTCGGACGGATGCGGCCAGCGTTTGATAAGGAAGGTAGCGTTACCGCCGGCAATGCCTCAGGGATTAACGATGGGGCCGCCGTTGTGCTCATGATGTCCGAGAGCCGGGCGAAGACGCTCGGCCTTGAGCCCATCGCCCGTATCAAGGCCTATGCCAACGCGGGTGTCGCACCAAGTGTCATGGGCAGCGGGCCCATTCCGGCCACACAGCGCTGTCTCGAGCGGGCCGGATGGTCGATCGACGACCTCGAGCTGATTGAGTCCAACGAGGCCTTTGCGGCGCAGGCGCTCGCGGTTAATAAGGCGCTGGGTTGGGATCCGGACAAGATCAACGTCAATGGTGGCGCGATCGCGATCGGCCATCCCATTGGCGCGTCCGGCGCACGAATCCTCGTTACGCTGCTCCATGAGATGCGGCGTCGGGATGTCAATCGCGGTCTCGCAACGCTCTGTATCGGTGGCGGTCAAGGCGTAGCGCTGGCCGTGGAACGTTAACCCAGAGAGGGTGAAGAGCCATGGCGGACAAGCGTCTGATCAAGAAGTATCCAAACCGCCGGTTATATGACACGGCCATCAGCAGTTACGTCACGCTGGAGGACGTAAAAGCCCTGGTGCTCGACAGTGTCGATTTTAAGGTGACTGATGCCAAGACCGGCACTGATCTGACCCGTACAATTCTGCTCCAGATCATTAGCGAAGAGGAGGAAGGGGGCGAGCCGATCTTCTCCAGTGAGCTACTGGCGCAAGTCATCCGTGCCTACGGCGGCAATATGCAGAGCCTGCTCACGAGCTATCTCGAAAAAAGCATGGATCTCTGGGCTGGTCAGCAAAAGGAACTCCGCGAGCGGGCCCGAACCTTCATGGACGCCAGCAACCCGGTACATGTGCTCTCGCAGATTACCGAACAGAATCTGTCGATGTGGCAGCAGACCATGGATCGGTTCCGTCAGGAGCAGGCTGACCCAACCGGCAAGGAGCAATCCACCGATGACGCGAAGGGCAATGATTCATCGTCGAGCGATGATGGTCGGGAGTAAAGGCGACTGACCCCGTCCAGCCTGATCGTCATGACCGGCTCCGTGCCGGTCATTTTCTGCTGACCGCCGCGAGGTGATACCACGCTCCTGGCGGGCGTTGACAGCACAACTGCATCCTCCTTATGATGCGCAGCACAAATTATTGTGCAACGCACAACTGATAAGGAGATGAATGATGACGCAGCGACTGGCATTGGTAACGGGCGGAGCGGGTGGTATCGGTACCGCGATCTGCCGGCAGCTGGCCGCGGACGGCCGCCGTATCGTCAGCACCTGTGTAGACCCGGAGGCCGAGAATATCGAGGCCTGGGTCGAGGCGCTGCGCAGTGATGGGATTGAGGCCGACTGGGTCCAGTGTGACGTGAGCGATCACGACGCCTGCGTCAGGATGGCCGAGACGGTTCAGGAACGTTTCGGAACGGTGGATATCCTCGTTAACGTCGCCGGCATTACCAGTGACGGCTTCCTTCACAAGATGTCAGCGGACAGCTGGCAGAAAGTCATCGACATCAATCTCAGCGGTGTATTCAACGTCACCCACCAGTTCGTTGCCGGGATGCGTCAGCAGGGCTTTGGCCGGGTTGTGAACATCTCCTCGGTGAATGGTCAGAGCGGGCAGTTTGGCCAGACCAACTACTCGGCCGCAAAGGCGGGCATGCACGGCTTCACCATGGCGCTGGCGAAGGAAGGCGCCCCCAAGGGGGTCACGGCGAACACGGTGTCGCCGGGTTATGTGAAGACCAGCATGACCGACGCCATGCCGGATAAAGTGCGTGAGGCCATCGTCTCGCAGATCCCCGCCGGGGATATGGGACGGCCCGAAGACATCGCCCGTGCCGTTTCTTTTCTGACCGCGGATGAAGCCAGCTACATCAATGGCGCTAACCTGCCGGTCAACGGTGCGCTTTTCTGCAGCTTCTGATGAAGCCGACGTGCTGCGCTGCAGCACGTCACGCCAAAAAAGGGGAGACCGAGTCTCCCTGATAAACCGCACCCTCGTGTCGGGGTGCTTTATCCATGGACGTTCCACGCATTCTGATGACGGATCATCGGTGGAGAGCGCCGCCTCCTCCTCTTGGCGCTTTATCGTTCTACGCTTTTGACCGTAATGGGCTGGCCAGCCCGACGCAAGGATTTTCGTTGTTGCGCCGCACGACGCTGTCACAGCCTTTCAGACCGGGTTGGCAAGCTGCGCCTCCACCTCGCCGCGGGTCGGTAGGGAAGCGGCCGCGCCCGACCGGGTGACCGAGATCCCAGCCGTCGCACATGCCCGGCGCGCCGCGGCCGGTAGATCCTCGCCGTCAGCCAGGGCCGCTGCCAGAGCACCGTTGAATGCATCGCCGGCGCCAATGGTATCCGCCACCGGTCCAGCGCTGATCGCTGGGACGATCCCCTGAAAACCGTCGCTGTCGATATACACGCCTCGCGCACCCAAAGTCATCAGGACATTGCCCACGCCCCACTGACGAAGCGTTTTCGCCGCCCGGATCACCTGGTCATCGGTCTCCACCGTATGGCCGACCAGTTCCGCGGCCTCGGACTCATTCGGGGTCAGATAGTCAATCGACTGGAAAAACGCCTTGGGTAGCTGGCAGGCGGGGGCCGGATTGAGGATGACGGGCACTCCCGCGCGTTGTGCCAGTGCGATGCCGTGCCTGCAGAGTGCCAGGGGCAGCTCCAGCTGGCAGACGAAGACGTCCGCCGCGGCGATGCGCTCGGCGGCGGCGCTGATGTCGTCCTCGGTCATTCCAGCGCATGCGCCGGGATCGATCACAATGGCGTTATCACCCTTTGTGTCATCCACCAGGATGGTGGCCGTGCCAGTGCTGGCCGCCGTATCGATCCCGATATACGTGGTATCGATGCCTACCTGCCTGTACAGGTCCTGCGCCAGCGGCGCGAAGGCATCGTCGCCAAGGCGTGAAATGAACGTCACCGATGCACCCTGGCAGGCGGCGGCGACGGCCTGATTCGAGCCTTTGCCGCCGGCCATCAGGCTGAAACCCCGGCCATGGAGGGTCTCTCCCCAGGCAGGCATGCGGGTGGTTCGGGTGATCAGATCGGCGCAGAAAAGGCCGAGTACCGTGACAGTGGACATGGTCAGTGGCTCCTCAGCCAGTTGATGAGGGTGGGGTAGAGCTGCTTGTGGGCCCGCCCACCGATAAAAAGCCCCAGATGTCCACCGGGGACACCATGGCACTCGCAGTCGCTGTCAATGCAGGCGCTCAGCGGTTGCGCCGCCGCCGGCGGAACAAGGTGGTCGTGCTCTGCCCAGGCATTGAACACCGGCGTATCAATCGCAGCCAGACGGACCGATTGCCCATCGAGGACCAGCGTATCGTGCATGAGCGCATTGTTCTGATAGATCTCGCGGGCGAACTCGGCGAATGCACGACCGGCTAGATCGGGCCCGTCGTACATCCAGCGCTCCATGCGCATGAACGCCTCAAGCGCTGCATCATCGGCTCTGGCCAGCGCCGCCAGATCGCCATAGCGCTGCGGACCAAGTGCGAACGGTTTGAGACTCGCGAATACCGTTGCCAGTCCCTGGCCGGTGACATTGCCCGTGGCCGCCACCAGCGCATCGAAATCAATGCTTCGAGCCAGCTGCGCGAGGCGGTCGTCGTTACTGGCGGTATCGATAGGGGTGGCGAGGGTAACCAGGCTGCGGATACGGTCCGGGGCCAGGGCGGCGTGGCAGAGGGCGAGTACACCGCCCTGACAGATACCGAGCAGGTGCGGGCAGCGTTCATGCCGGTCGGTCACCCAGTCCACGGCATCTGCGATATCCCCGAGGATATAATCCGCAAGCCCGAGATAACGCCGTGCGGCCCCCGGTGGGTGCCAGGCCAGCAGGTAGACGCAGAAGCCGCCGGCGATCAGACGCGCCACCACTGAGCGCTCGGGACTGAGATCGAGGATGGCGGGTCGATTGACCAGCGAATAGACGATGAGCAATGGTGGATTGCTGGGATCGCCGTAGCGATGGAGCGTGCCATTGTCTGTGTCAGCGACAGGCTCGCTGGGGGTGATGTCCTCGCTGCGTCGGCCGATGCGGGCGGCGCGGCTCAGAACGCGCTGGAGGTCATCCGGAAACGGCATCGATGACGAAGCCATGGGCGCTAGATCGCCGACTCACCATCGCCGTGGAGCTCGCGGCGCAGGGCGGCGATCTCCGCACGCAGGGCGGCGGTTTCGCGGCGTTGACGGCGCCGCTGGCGTTGGAGCTCCGCGGCGATGTCGTCCATGCCACGGCCCGAGGGCAGACCCAGACCCTCAAGGCATTCATCGGCAAGACCACGCAGGATCTGGACCAGCTGGCTCCAGGCATTGACGAGATCGGCGATGCGCTGCTGGGTATCCGGCTCTGCCAGCCAGGCCTCGTAGCGCGGCTCGGCGATGGCGGACCAGCGCTCTGCCAGCCACGCGGGATCGACCTGGGTTGGCGGTTGATTGCCAAGCTCGGTCTGCAGATCGGCAATGCATCGTTCGCCAAGGTCCGTCATGGCCTCGAGATGACCGCAAAGCGCTGTCTGGTAGTTGTCGAGCTGTTCGGTCAGCGCGCGCAACTGGGTCTGGCGGCGCGGGTAGGGACCGAGGCTTGGAAGGTCCGCGGCAGGCGTGTCGGGGAAGGCGGGGGCAATCACCTGCAGGGTATTCGACCACTGCTTGAGTAGTGTTTCGAGCTGTTCTCCATGCGCCTGGCGCTGCGCGCGCTCCGCCTCGATCGCATCAGTCAGCGCCTGAATCGCACCGGCCGGCGTCCGGACACCATCCAGTGCTTCCGCACTGCGGATGATCAGCCCGTGTATGCCGAGTGGATCGGCATGCGTCGCGAACTCATTCAGCCACGCTGCCCAGACGTTGGACTCGGTACCGCGCTGTTCGCTTGACCCGTCGCTGACCATGACCCCCTCCTTTCAGACAGGGTCATGCTAACACCCCGATCACCCGGCCGCTCAGCCGGCGGTGGTCAACCGCTCCTCCCAGCGGCTGCGCAGTGCATCCGCGCGGGCCAGCTGCTGCGGGGTGGCGCTTATCTCGCTCACCCGTCGGAGCTGAGAGAGACCGGCTTGCAGATCGCCCTGTACCGCGTAGTGATGGGCCATTGCCAGCGCCGATTCGTTGGGGTCGTCGGCGGCGCTGGCCGCACGTGCGTGCAGCGCCCAGATCCCCGGTGCATTGGGCTGCTGATGCGTCAGGTCACGGGTTGTGGCGAGCGCATCCTGAGCCCGGTCCGCCTGTAGGAGCGCCTCGACGCGACCCACCCGTAATCCGGTGCTTTCGGGGAACAGGCTCAGGCCATCCTCAATCCGTGCCAGCGCCTGGTCGATCCGATCATCCGCCAGTGCCGCCTCGGCAAGGCCGACATGGAGAAGGTCGTGTGCCCCCTCTGAATCGAGCAGTGTCTCGAGGCGATCGACAGCGGCATCCGGCCTGTCGTCCGCGATCAGGGCGATGGCGAGCCCGTAGCGGAGTGCCGGTGACGCGTCCGCCTCGAGCCGGGCGCGGAAATCCTCGACCGCGTCCTCCGGGCTGCTGGCGGTCGCCACCTGGACCCGCGCCCGGACGTAGGCGAAATCGGGGCTCTCGAACACCGACTCCGGCTTCATGTCCCGAGCCATCGACCGTGTATCAGCAATACGGGCCCGCGTTAGCGGGTGAGTGCTGAGGAATGCCGGTGCACGGCTGCGGTAGCGATTGTCGGCCTGAAGGACCTCAAAGAAATCCGCCATTCCTGTGGGATCGAGATTGGCGCGGGCGAGGATCCGCATTCCGGTTCGGTCCGCCTCACGCTCGTGATCGCGGGAGTAGGCCAGTTGGCTGTCGATACCGGAAGCCATACCGGTGGTGACGGCGGCCATGCCCGCCTGGGGGCTCTGCGAGCCGATCACCAGCCCGGCGAGGACCATGGCGGCGGTACGCAGGCTGGTCTGTTCGGCGGCGGCGATCCGGCGGGCGATATGCCGCTGGGTGACATGCGAAAGCTCGTGGGCGATGACGGCCCCGAGCTCACTCTCGTTGCGGCTTGCGGTGATCAGCCCGCTGTGGACGCCGATATAACCACCGGGCATCGCGAAGGCGTTGATGCGTGGGTCATCCACTACGAAAAAACGGTACGCTGCGGCCGGGGTATCGGTCGCCGCAGCGATACGCGATCCCAGGTCGCGGATATAGGCGTTAACGGCCGGATCGTCGACGAGATCGACCTCCTGACGGATCTCGCGCATCATCTCCTGGCCCATGCGCGCGGCCTCGCTCGCCGGCAGTGCCTGACTCGATGGAGTGCCGAGGTCGGGCAGAGACAGGTCGAGACCGTTCTGCTGGGCGGAGGCCGGGGCGGGCGACAACGCCAGCACGCCGACCATGGCCGCCGCGCCGAGCAGTGTCCGGACCCGGTTGACCCTTTTATGCCACATCATGCCTCCAGAGACTGACGGTGCCGCCATCGCGTTCCACCGCGCGGTCGTTTATGGGACAGTATAACCCGGCTGCAGGAGGTTGCCTTGTCGACGCCCATGTACCCCATCCGCAACTGGCTTAACCGCCACCTCAGTAATCCCCAGGTGGTGGGGCTTACGGTCATGCTCGTCGTGGGCGCGGCAGTCGTGACCTTTCTCGGTAGCATGCTGGTGCCTGTGTTCGCCTCCATCGTCCTGGCGTACCTGCTCGAGGGTGTCGTCCGCGCAATGACCCACTACGGTGTCCGGCGCGGGGTGGCGGTGCTGATCGTCTACCTGCTTTTCATACTGTGCCTGGTGGCCACGCTGGTGGCCCTGTTGCCGACCATTGTCAATCAGATCATCCAGCTGGTGGAGAATCTGCCCGCCATGCTCGAGCGGGGTCAGCGTGCATTACTGCAGTTGCCGGAGCGCTATCCGGCCTATTTCTCTGCCGAGCAGGTCGCTGCACTGCTGGACGCTATCCGTCGCGAGGCGATTGTGTATGCACGCTCGCTGGCGTCGTCCTTTTCCCTGGCCTCGGTGGTGATGGTGGTCACGGTGATGGTCTATGCGGTCCTGCTGCCGGTGCTGATTTTCTTTTTCCTCTGGGACAAGGCGCGGATTCTGGGCTGGACGGTGCGCTTTCTGCCCCGCCACTACGGGTTAGTGGACTCGGTGTGGCGCGAGGTGGATTTGCAGATCGGCAACTACGTGCGGGGCAAGTTTGTTGAAGTGGCGATTGTCTGGGTGGGCAGCTATCTCACCTTTCTTTTGCTGGGGCTCGATTTCGCGATGCTGCTGGCACTGATGGTCGGCCTGTCAGTCATCATCCCGTATGTCGGCGCGATCGTGGTCACACTGCCCATCGCGATCGTGGCCTACTTCCAGTTCGGCGCCAGTAGCGAGTTCATGTGGATCCTGATCGCCTACGCCATCATCCAGGCGATCGACGCCAATGTGCTTGTGCCGTTGCTGTTCTCCGAGGCCGTCAACCTCCACCCGGTTGCGATCATTATCGCGATTCTGATTTTTGGCGGTATCTGGGGGTTCTGGGGCGTGTTCTTCGCGATTCCGCTCGCCAACCTGATCCAGGCCGTTATGAATGCCTGGCCCAAACCGGGATTAGAGGAGGAGGACGCAGAAGAGATGGCCGAGGACGATGTCCGTCCCGTCTGACAACCGCCGCTAGAGGACATCGCTCGCGTAGGCGGCAAGCCGGGAGCGCTCGCCCCGTGTCAGTGTCAGATGGCCGCTGTGTGGCCACTCGCGAAAGCGCCGCACGAGATAGGTCAGCCCCGAGGTGGTGGGCGTGAGCCACGGCGTATCGATCTGCGCGATATTGCCCAGGCAAACGATTTTGGTGCCCGGTCCCGCCCGGGTGATCAGGGTGCGCATCTGCTGGGGTGTCAGGTTCTGCGCCTCATCGAGCACCATGAAGCGGTTGAGGAGCGTCCGGCCACGCATGAAGTTCAGCGAGCGGATGCGGATGCGGCTCTGCAGGAAGTCCTGCGTGGCTGCCTGTCCCCACCGATGACCGCCGCCTGCCCCCTTTGATGGCGCACTCAGGACCTCAAGGTTGTCCATCAGCGCGCCCATCCACGGCGACATCTTCTCTTCCTCGGTGCCGGGGAGGTAGCCGATCTCCTCGCCGATGGCCACCGTGGCGCGGGTCATGAGGATCTCATCATACCGGGATGCTTCCAGTGTCTGCGCCAGCCCGGCGGCGAGGGTCAGCAGCGTCTTCCCGGTACCCGCCGGTCCCAGCAGGGTGACCAGATCGACATCCGGATCGAGGAGCAGATCGAGGGCGAGGGCCTGCTGCTGATTGCGGGCATGGATGCCCCAGACTGAGTCACCGTCAGGCCCGTAGTCGGCGACCCGCGTTGCCTGCAGGCCATCGTCGTGCGTCGGCTGTAGTCGCCAGGCCCGGTCCTCCTGGATCAGGAATTCGTTGGCGGTGGCCGCGGCGGGTACGGTTTCTGCCGGCTCGGCACTCGCGGGCAGCCGATGCATGCCGTCGGGTAGCAGGTCGGGATCATCGAGCTGTGCCTCGCTCTCATGATCACTCGCCTCGAGCCCCAGCACGCTCGCCTGGATGCGCAGATTGATGTCCCGCGCCACCACGGTGAGTCGCATGTCGGGGTGAGTGTTGGCCAGCGTGCGGGCTGCGGCGAGCACGGATGCCGGATGACTCCCTTCCGTGTCGGTCAGGAAATAAAGCCGCCCCAGCCCCTCGCCCAGCGACAGCCCATCCGCCAGGGCCTCGGGTGAGACGCCGGCCAGGCGTTGATCGAGGAACCGTGATGCCTGCAGGGCGTTTCGTGCTTCCTCGCTATTGCCATGCCGCGCCGCGTCGAGGCCGTGCAGAACCGCGAGTGGGAGATAGATATCCTGCGTCTGAAACCGGAACAGAGCCGCCGGATCGTGCAGGAGTACGGATGTGTCGAGCAGGCAGGCCCGGTGCATGGCGCGTGTTAACCCCTGTGCTGTCGTGACAGTGTCTCGAGGACGGCTTCGGCATGACCCTCGACGCTGACCTTGCGCCACGCCTCGCGCAGCACGCCTTCAGGGTCGATCAGGAAGGTGCTGCGCTCGATGCCACGGGCCGGCTTGCCGAACATGACCTTGTCACGGATAACGTCGAACTGGCCGCAGACTGTCTCATCCTTGTCACTGAGCAGCGGGAACGGGAAGTCGTGCTTGGCGCGGAAATTGGCGAGGGCCTTTGGTCCATCACGGGAGATGCCCACCACCTGCGCATTGAGGGCGTTGAACCGCGGATCGAGGTCGCGGAACGCCTCGCTCTCGACGGTGCAGCCGGGTGTGCTCGCCTTGGGGAAGAAATAAAGCACCACCCAGCGGCCGCGCTGATCCGCCAGTCGCCAGGTTTCGTGGGTGTCGGTCGTGCGCTCGAAGTCGGGAACGGGTTGGTCGACGGTCATCCCAGTCATGCGATCAGTGCCTCAGTGGTTCGATAATGGCGTCCAGGTTGAGCTGGTCGCAGAAATCCATGAATTCCTCGCGAAGCCGTGCGATATGCAGCGATGCCGAAACATCGATGGTCATCTGCAGCTGGAACATGGGCGTTCGCGTGTGGGCGGCTGCGTAGGTCGTGGTTGTCAGATCGCGGATGTTGATGTCGCGACTGGAGAAGAAGTTTCCCAGTTGATGGACGATCCCGCTGTGATCGACGCAGATCACCTCGACGCTGTAGGGCAACGCGTCCGCGGTGGGCGGCCGGGGACGAGTGCGTCGGGCCTGCACATCGAGCCCGAGCCGGCGACCGGCGGCGGGGAGCGAAGACTCCAGCTTGGCGAGTTCGTTCCAGCGACCCTCGACCATGAAGATCATGGCGAAATCGCCGCCGAGGACGCTCATGCGACTGTCCCCGACGCTGCAACCGGTATCCCGAATGAGCTGCGAGACGGCGTCCACCAGTCCAGGGCGGTCTTCGCCCAGTGCGGAAACGACGAGGTAGTTTTTCTGCATGACGCTATCCGATGCTGCCCGCTGAAGCCCCGCGAGTGAAGCTCCGGAGTGTATCACGCGCCGCCGGTTGGCGGCTTGTCAGTCCCGGAGCGCGGGGCTAACATCCCCGCATTCACACAGCGCAGGGGATTTCGGCGATGTTCCAGGGCAGCATGGTTGCGATGGCAACCCCCATGCACGACAACGGGGCCCTGGATGAGTCAGGCCTCGAGCGGTTGGTGGAATTCCACGTCCGAAACGCAACGGATGCCATTGTCGCGGTCGGCACGACTGGCGAATCGGCGACGCTTGATCATGATGAGCATCACTATGTCATGCGGCGGACCGTCGAGATCGCCAATGGGCGGATCATGGTGATGGGCGGTTGCGGCGCGAACAGTACCTGGGAGGCTGAGGCCCTCGCCCGCTGCGCGCTCGATGTAGGTTGCGAGGCCGCCCTGCTGGTCACGCCCTACTACAACAAGCCGACCCAGGAAGGTCTGTATCGGCATTTCCGCCACGTCGCCGATCGTGTCCCCATTCCTCAGATCCTCTACAACGTCCCCGGCCGCACCGGTGTGGACCTGCTGCCAGAAACCGTCGATCGTCTGGCTGATGTCGCCAACATCGTCGGCATCAAAGAGGCATCGGGCAGTCTCGAGCGGGCTGAGGAGGTGATCGAGCGCTGTGGCGACCGGATTGATCTCTACTGTGGCGAGGATGCGCGCAATCTGGCGCTGATGAACGCGGGCGCCAGGGGTTGCGTGTCGGTGACCGCCAATGTTGCCCCGGATCTGATGCATCGGATGTGCAAGGCGGTCCTCGACGGTGACCCGGCGACCGCCGAGGCCCTCGATGCACGGCTGGCGGCGCTGCATAACGCGCTCTTTCTCGAGTCCAATCCGATCCCGGTGAAATGGGCGCTGCAGGAAATGGAGCTGATCGAGTCGGGGATGCGGCTTCCCATGACGCCGCTATCGGCACAGCACCACGAGACGGTACGCCAGGCGCTCAAACTGGCAGATGCCTTATGAGTCGATTGACGATTGTGCTGGCTGCCCTGTTACTGAGCGGGTGTGGACTGTTCAGCACCGAACCGGACGACGCCGAGCAGGCCGCCGAGCGTCTGAGGCAGCCGCCGGATGTGCTCGCCGACGCCCGTTCGGGCGGGTCGTCGCCGAGCGAGGATGACGCGGACACCGGACAGCAGGCCGATGCAGCGATGGATGCCCCACTGGGGTCAGTAGACGGTCAGCCGGTGCTCGATCTCGGCCTGCCGTTCAATGCCGCCTGGGCGGTTGTCGGTCGGGCCATCGACCGGGTCGGATTCGAGCTCCTGGGGTCAGACCGTGACGCCGGCACCCACCAGATCCGCTATGACGGTTCGGTTGCCTCTGAGGTGGACGCCGCTCCTGGCGAGGGATTGCTCTCCTCGCTGGCGTTCTGGCGCGACCGACCGGATGAGGCTGTCCAGAACTACCAGGTCGCCGTTGCCGAGCGTGGCACGGGGGCGCGGGTCACCGTGCAGGATCCGGATGGCAATCCGGTCGCCCGCGGGGCGGCGCGACAGGTTCTTTCCGTTCTCTCCGAACAGCTCAAACCCTGAAGACTATGCTGATATTCGCCAGTCATGCCGGGGCAGTGCCGGTTAATGACGCCCGCCAGCGCGAGCGCGCACGGGCCGCCGAGCCGGCCCTCCACTCGCTGCTTGCCCGTGCGGTCTACTTCATTGATACCGAACGCGCCCTCACGACAGAAGAGCGCGCGCGCCTCGGTGCGTTACTCGATGCCGCACCAGCCAGCCCCGACAACGACGATCCGGCTGTCTATGTCGTCCCGCGGCTGGGCACGATCTCGCCATGGGCCAGCAAGGCCGGGGACATCGCCGAGCACTGTGGTCTGAGCGCGGTTCTGCGAATCGAAAGGGGGATCGCCTATACCGGCATCGATCATGAGGGCGCGGCGCTCGACCCGCGCACCCGGCCGGCGCTCCACGCCGCGTTGCATGACCGGATGACCGAGTCGGTCCTCACCGCGGTGGACGAGGGCGATGGGCTCTTCGCCACCCACCCGTCGCGACCGCTGGCCCGCGTGGACGTGCTGGGCGCCGGCGATGCGGCACTGGCGGCGGCCGATGCCGAGCTGGGGCTGGCGCTGTCTGTCGATGAGCGCGGCTATCTGGTGGAGAACTACCAGGCGCTGGGGCGGAATCCCACTGACGTCGAACTGATGATGTTCGCCCAGGCCAACTCCGAGCATTGCCGGCACAAGATCTTTAATGCCGACTGGGTGATCGATGGCAAGACCCAGCCCGAGTCTCTGTTCGCGATGATCCGGCACACCCACGCCATGCGACCTGAGGGCGTGCTCTCGGCCTACAGCGACAACGCGGCGGTCATCGCCAGTCACGAGGTTGATCGCTACTATCCGGCTCCCAGCGGCCACTACCAGCACAGCCTCGAACCGGCGCATCTGGTCATGAAGGTGGAGACCCATAATCATCCTACCGCGATTTCGCCATTCGCCGGTGCCGCCACGGGTGTCGGCGGTGAGATCCGTGACGAGGGGGCCACGGGTCGTGGCGCGCGGACCAAGGCCGGACTCGCCGGGTTTTCGGTGTCCAACCTGCGTATCCCCGGCGCGGAACAGCCCTGGGAGGTGGATCATGGTCGACCCGGTCGGCTGGCGTCAGCGCTGGAGATCATGCTCGACGGCCCCATCGGTGCCGCGCGTTACGGCAACGAGTTCGGACGCCCGCAGCTCTGTGGGTATTTCCGGACCTACGAGCAGGCACTGCCGGGCTCCGGCGGTGAGGAGATCCGCGGCTATCACAAGCCAGTGATGATCGCCGGCGGGATGGGTGCGATCGCCGCCGAGCAGGTTGACAAGGGAGTGGCTCCGGGTGGGTCGCCACTGGTGGTGCTTGGTGGCCCCGCCATGCTGATCGGTCTGGGCGGTGGCGCTGCATCGTCGGTGGCCAGCGGCCAGAGCGCCGAGGCACTGGATTTCGCCTCGGTCCAGCGCAGTAACCCGGAAATGGAACGGCGCTGTCAGGAGGTCATCGATGCCTGCTGGCGACTCGGCGATGCGAATCCGATCATTGCCATCCACGATGTCGGTGCCGGGGGACTGTCCAACGCGTTGCCGGAGCTGCTGGACGATTCGGACCGGGGCGGACGCATGGAGCTGCGTACCATTCCCTGCGCCGAGGCGGGCCTCTCGCCGCTGGAGATCTGGTGCAATGAGGCCCAGGAGCGCTATGTGCTGGCACTGGATGTGGATCGACAGGATACCTTTCAGGCCATCTGCGAGCGTGAGCGGGCGCCATTCGCACTGGTGGGCGAGGCGACCGATGACCGTCAGCTGGTGCTCGGTGATGCGGAGTTCGACAGCCAGCCCGTGGACATCCCGATGGATCTGCTGCTGGGGAAGCCGCCGAAGATGCGCCGCGATGTCGAGCGGCTCGAGCCCCCGCGCCAGCCACTGGCGCTGAGGGGCGTAAGCATTGCAGAGGCAGCCCGTCGCGTGCTGCGGCTGCCCACCGTCGCCAGCAAGGAATTCCTGATCACCATCGTGGACCGCTCGGTGACCGGGCTGACCGGTCGTGATCAGATGGTGGGGCCCTGGCAGGTTCCGGTCGCGGACTATGGGCTGACGTTGGGGGATTATCGTGGCTACCGCGGCGAGGCGATGGCCATGGGTGAACGCAGTCCGGTCGCGCTGCTGGATGCGCCGGCGTCGGGCCGTATGGCGATTGCCGAGTCGCTCACCAACCTGATGGGGGCGGCGATCGGGCGACTGCGCACCGTCAATCTGTCCGCAAACTGGATGGCCGCCTGTAATCACCCCGGTGAGGAGGCCCGGCTCTACGACACGGTGGCGGCCGTTGGTCGCTCGCTGTGTCCGGAGCTGGGCATCAGCATCCCGGTGGGTAAGGACTCACTGTCGATGAAAACCGTCTGGGAATCGGATGGCGAGGCGCATGCGGTGATCTCCCCGCTGACCCTCGTCGTCTCTGCCTTCGCGCCGGTGGCGGATGCCCGACGGGCCGTCACTCCGATGCTCGAGGCCGATCCCGCGAGTCATCTCTACCTGCTCGATCTGGGGGGCGGGCGCCGGCTGGGCGGATCGGCACTGGCACAGGTCTATGGCCAGCTCGGTGACACGCCCCCCGATCTGGATGATCCGGGCGCTTTCGCCGCTGGTTTCGATACCGTTCAGGATCTGCTGGCCGAGGGCCGTATCAAGGCCCTGCATGACGTCTCTGATGGCGGATTGCTGGTCACGCTCGCGGAGATGGGGTTCGCGGCGCGTACCGGTGTCGCAGTGGATGTCTCCGTTCTCGGCGATGATCCCATGGCGGCGGTCTTCGCCGAGGAGATAGGCGCTGTGCTGCAGATCACTGACGCCGATCGTCCGGCGGTGGAAGCCGCTTTCGATGCGGCGGGACTCGATGTCCGGCTGCGCCGCATCGGTCGACCAACCGACTCGGAGCATCTTCTGATCCGCCACCATGGAGCGGTTGTGTTCGATGAATCACTGGCGGCGCTTGAGTCGGTCTGGCACGAGACCAGTCATCACATGCAGGCGCTGCGTGATGATCCCGACTGCGCCGATGAGGCGCACGAGGCGCTGGCGGATCGTGGCGATCCAGGACTGCGGGCGGCGCTGAGTTTTGATCCGACAGATGATGTCGCTGCGCCGTTCATCAACACCGGTGTCGCGCCGCGGGTGGCGGTCCTGCGCGAGCAGGGCATCAATAGCCACATCGAGATGGCAGCGGCGTTCGAGCGTGCCGGCTTCGAGCCGGTGGATCTGCATACCACCGATCTGATGGCCGATCCCACGCGTCTCTCGGACTGCCAGGCCCTGGTGGCCTGTGGCGGCTTTTCCTACGGCGATGTGCTCGGCGCCGGTAAGGGGTGGGCGCGGACGATCCTGTTCAATGAGCGCCTTCGTCGCGCCTTTGAGGGTTTCTTTGCGCGGCCGGACACGCTGGCGCTGGGTGTCTGCAATGGCTGCCAGATGCTCTCGGCGCTGCGGGATATCATACCGGGAACGACCTTATGGCCGGATTTCCAGGGCAACCGCTCGCGTCAGTACGAGGCGCGTCTCTCGCAGGTGGAAGTCCTGCCCTCGCGCTCACTCGTGCTCGGCGATATGGCTGGTTCAAGCCTGCCCATCGTAGTCGCTCATGGCGAGGGGCGGGCGGTATTCCCCACCGCGACGGGCGCAGCGCAGGCCCAGGCCGCCAGCCTCGTCGGCATGCGCTACATCGACGCGGCGGACGCAGCGGCCGATCGGTATCCGGCCAACCCTAATGGCTCCCCGGACGGGATCACCGGCCTCTGCAACGCCGACGGTCGGATCACGATCATGATGCCGCACCCCGAGCGGGTGTTTCGCGGTATCCAGCACTCGTGGTGTCCAGCGGAATGGGGTGAGGAGGGGGCCTGGATGCGGCTGTTCCGCAACGCCCGTCGGGCGTTGGGTTGAACGGCTAGCCGCGCGGTGCGGGGAGGCCTCGGGCGCCGACCCAGTCGCGGGCGAACTGCCAGGCGATCCGGCCGCTCCGGGAACCGCGCTCCAGTGCGAACCGGAGTGCGTCCTCCCGCCATTCTGAGCGATCCGGTACGGGCGTCGGGTGTAACTGCCGGACCCAGCATGCGCAGATATCCAGATAACGCGTCTGATCGAAGGGTTGGAACGACAGCCAGAGTCCGAAGCGCTCGGACAACGAGATCTTCTCTTCCACCGCTTCGCCGGGATGGATCTCGCCATCCACCGATCGCGCCTGTTCGTTTTCAGAGAAGTACTCCGGAAGGAGATGGCGTCGGTTGGAGGTGGCGTAGATCAGCAGATTCTCCGGCGGTGCCGATACCGAACCGTCGAGGGCGGCCTTAAGCGCCTTGTAGCTTGGGTCGTCGGCTTCGAACGATAGATCATCGCAGAACAGAATGAACCACTCCGGCCGGCCATGGATGGCGGCGATGATCCGTGGCAGGGCGACCAGATCACTGGGCTGCACCTCAATCAGGCGCAGCCCGTCGGTCGCATATTCGTTGAGCAGCGCCTTGATGAGCGATGATTTGCCAGTACCGCGGGCGCCGGACAACAGCAGATTGTTGGCGGGCAGACCGGCAAGGAACTGACGGGTGTTGCGGTCAGCGGCGTCGCGGGCGCGATCGATGTGCTGGAGCTCGCCGAGGCGAATGGGATGGATGTTCGCCACGGGCTCGAGGCCACCTCCCCCGGCATGACCAATCCACCGCGCGGCCGTCGCCTGCGTCCAGTCCACACCAGCGGTGCGCGTGGGCAGCAGTGGCTCCACCCGGTCGAGCAGTGCTTCAATCCGATCGGCGATATGGTCCAGTCGATCCATACGCCTATGTTAGCCTCTCCGGATGGAAAAGGCAGCGGGCAATCTAAAGCGTGTCTACACTGTCGCCGACCCGCTGATCGCCGGCCACATCGAGACGATCCTCACTGAACGCGGTATTCACTGCTTTGTGCGTAACCGATTTCTGACCGGCGCGGCCGGCGAGATACCGCCGTTGGAGGCGTGGCCGGAGGTCTGGGTGGCGGCCGAGGACGAGGCCGTGTCTCAACGCCTGATCGATGAAGTGGTCGGTCCACCGGATGCCCCGGTGGGTAATGACTGGCAGTGCCCCGACTGTGGCGAGACCATCGAGGGGCAGTTTGCGGAATGCTGGCGCTGCGGAGGGCGCCCCGAATGATTCAGCTACGCGATGTAACGCTCCGGCTCGGCCCGGACCCGCTACTGGAAGCGGCCCGCCTGACCGTTCACGCCGGCAGCAAGCTGGGACTGGTCGGCGCCAATGGCACCGGCAAGTCGACGCTGTTCGCATTGTTGCGGGGCGAGCTGTCGGTGGATGCCGGCGATGTCTCACTGCCCAATGACTGGCGTATCGCCTGGATGGCGCAGGAGACACCGGGACTGCCGCGGCCAGCCATCGAGTATGTGCTCGACGGCGATGAGGCGCTGCGTGCCGCCGAGGCGGAAGTCGAGGCGGCGGAGGCCAGTGGTGATGGTGAGCGGATCGCCTATGCCCACGCCGATTTCGGTGCCGCTGATGGGTATGATGCCCGGGCCCGCGCGGGCATGCTGCTGCATGGTCTGGGCTTTGAACCCTCGGTGCAGGAGCGCCCGGTCAGCGACTTCTCCGGTGGCTGGCGAGTGCGGCTCAACCTTGCGCGGGCGCTGATGGCGCCTTCGGATCTGTTGCTGCTCGACGAGCCCACCAACCATCTCGATCTGGAAACGGTGATCTGGCTTGAGCAGTGGCTGCAGGGCTATCAGGGCACACTGATCCTCATTGCCCATGACCGCGATTTCCTCGATGCCGTGGCGGAAGGCGTCATCCATATCGAGCATCGCCGCCTGCATCAGTATAACGGCGGCTACAGTGCCTTCGAGCACCAGCGTGCGGAGCGGCTGGCCCAACAGCAGGCCCTCTATGAGCGCCAGCAGCGCGAGATCTCGCACATGGAGCAGTTCATCAACCGCTTCCGGGCCAAGGCGACCAAGGCCCGCGCTGCGCAGAGCCGGATCAAGGCGTTGGAGCGTATGGAGACGGTGGCACCTGCCCATGTCGACTCGCCGTTCCATTTCCAGTTTCCGCCGGCGCCGGATGCGGGGAATCCCCTGATCGGGTTCGAGGATATGAGTCTGGGGTATGCCGATCAGCCGATTCTCAGCGGTCTGCGTCAGACGCTGGCGCCTGGCGACCGGATTGGACTGCTGGGGCGTAATGGCGCCGGCAAGTCGACGCTGATCCGCGCCCTGGCCGGCGATCTCGAGCCACTGACCGGCCGCATCCAGCGCGCCCGGAATCTGCGCGTCGGCTATTTCGCGCAGCATCAGCTCGAGCAGCTCGATCCAAACGCCAGTCCGGTCGTCCATCTTCAGCGTATCTCGCCGAAGGCAGAACCACAGAAACTGCGGGATTTCCTTGGTGGTTTCGACTTCCGCGGCAACCAGGCGCTGGACCCCGTGGCGCCGTTCTCCGGGGGGGAGAAGGCACGGCTCGTACTTGCGATACTGGTCTGGCAGGCCCCCAATCTGCTACTCCTCGACGAGCCGACCAACCATCTCGATCTGGAAATGCGCCATGCCCTGAATCTGGCGCTACAGGCGTTTGAAGGCGCCGTCGTGGTGGTCTCTCATGATCGCTACCTGCTCGAGAGTACGGTGGCTGATTACTGGCTGGTCGCCGGCGGGAGCGTGACCGAATTCAAGGGCGACCTCAACGACTATCGGCGCTGGCTGGCCCGCGACGATCGGGACAATCGGCGCGCCGCGCGTCATGCCGCTGAGACCGGCACCGGGATGGCCGCTGAGCCGGCGCCGACTGCCACCTCGGTGAAACCGGCCGCAGCATCTGCGCCGGCGCCAAAGACGGCAGCACAGACCAAGGCTTTACTGCGGCCGCTGGAAAAGCGGGTCCGCCAGGCGGAAACCACCGTCGAACGGATTGATACCCGACTCAGTGAGCTGGAAGAGCAGTTGGCGGATCCGGCCCTCTATGCCGCTGATGCGGGCGAGTCGCTGAATGACTTGTTGAGTGAACAGCGCCAGCTCCAGCAGACCAAAGCCGATGCCGAGGCCGAATGGATGGCGGCTGAAGAGGCGCTTGAGACGGCACGGGTTGATGCCGGAGTCGGCCAGACCGCCTGATGCCGCCGGCCTTTGCCTCTGGCCGCGCGCCTGCGTATTCTCGAGGTTGAACCCATTTGTAACCTTCCAGCGGAGTGTTGGACATGAGAATCAATGGCAAACTAGCAGGTGCGTTTGGCGCCCTGTCCCTGGCGGTCGCCGCCGGCGGCGCGCAGGCCGAGCTGAAAGTCGGGGCGCTGCTCCCGCTCACCGGTGATCTGCAGGCTTATGGTGAGAGCTCGCGCAACGGTATCAACCTCGCGGCCAGTGAAATCAATGATGCCGGCGGCGTTCTCGGCGAGCCGATGGTCATCGAAATCGCCGACACACAGACCGAACCGCAGTCCGGTGTCGACGCCGCCCAGCGTCTGGTCTCCGTGCAGGGCGTCTCGGCGATCGTCGGCGCACTCTCCAGTGGTGTGACCATCCCGGTGGCAAGCAGCGTCTCAGCGAGCGAGGGCATCCCGCAGATTTCCGGCGCCTCCACCTCGCCAGTGATGACAGACCTCGAGGACAATGACTTCCTCTTCCGCACCACACCCTCGGATGCGTTCCAGGGCACCGCGCTCGCCGAAGTGGCAGCGGATAAGGACATGGACAGTGTCGGCATCCTGTATATCAACAACGATTATGGCGAGGGCCTTGCCGATGCCTTCACCGACTCATTCGAGGCGGCCGGTGGTGAAGTGGTGGGTCGCACCGGCTATGAGCCAGGGCTTTCCTCCTATCGCGGTGAACTCAGTCAGGTCTCCGATGGTGAATCGCCGCTGTTGCTGATTGGTTATCCGGAAAACGGCCAGACCATCCTGCGGCAGGCGCTTGAGGGCGCGCACTTCAGCGAATTCCTGTTCACTGACGGGATGAAGTCACCACAGATTGTGGAAAACCTGGGTGCCCAGTACCTCAACGGCAGCGCCGGCACCGTGCCCCAGGCCCGTGACGACACCGATGCCGCGCAGCACTTCCGTGACGCCTATGAGGCGAACTATGGCGAGCTGCCGCCGGTACCCTACATCGACACCGCCTACGATGCGGTCTATACCATCGCGCTGGCCGCGGTAGCCGCTGACAGCACGGATCCGGTGGACATCCGTGATCACCTCCGCGCGATCAATGACCCTGACGGCGAGGTTGTCGGTCCCGGCGATTTCGCTGAAGCCGCGGATCTATTGAATGCCGGCGAAGCCGTGAACTATGAAGGCGCTTCGGGCAGTGTCAACTACGATGCCAACGGTGATGTGGCCGGTACGTTTGGTCACTGGGAAATCCAGAATGGCGAGTACAAGACCATCCGCGTCTTCGAGCCGTCGATGTAATCGCCCGCATCATCCGCCGATTCCACCGGTGTGTGTCCCGCAAACGCCCCGATATGCTCGGGGCGTTCAGCGGGTTTCCTTGCCCGGCATCGGTGGTCGCTTCTCCGGTAGCAATCCCTGCGGCCGACTCACCAGAATGATCTGCAGCAGCACCCCGATCAGGAACACCCGGAACGCACTTTCGCTGCCGATCAGCGCGGTGGGGACGAGCCCCGCGATCATCTCCGTGGACGACCAGATCAACCAGACCACCAGCGCGCCGAGCATCGCGCCCATGTTGTTGCCACTACCGCCGGCGATCAGCATGACCCAGACCAGAAAGGTCCCGTAGAGCGGGCGGAACGCCTCCGGGCTGACAAAGCCAACAAAATGCGCGTAGAGCCCACCGCCCAGCGCCATGATGCATGAGCCGACGACGAAGGCCTGCAACCGGAATCGGGCGACATCCTTGCCGGCTGCCTCGGTCGCCGCCTCGTTATCGCGGATGGCCCGCAGGACGCGCCCCCAGGGGGAGCGGCGGGCGATCTCTACGAGTAACCAGGTCAGTGCCACGAAGGCGGCGATGACCAGCAGATAGCCCTCGTTGCTGATGTCGAACGGTGTATCGATGCCGGGAATCCCACGGGTCCCGTTACTGAGCCAGCCCTCATTGACGAAGAACAAGCGGATGATCTCGGCAATGCCGATGGTGGCGATCGCCAGATAGTCCGTGCGCAGCCGTGCGGTGATACGGCCGACTACCCAGGCGATGGGCAGACAGACGATGATCGATCCCGCCAGCCCCACGAGAAATGGCAGATCAAAGCCGCCGATGCGCTGATCCGCCGGGCCGGTGGTGAGGATCGCCGTCGCATAGGCGCCCACCGCAAAAAATCCGGCGATACCGATGTTGAACTGCCCGGTCATTCCCCATTGCATGTTCAGCCCGAGGGCCATGATGGCGTAGATGCCCACCAGGTTGAGGAAGAAGACCGCATAGGCGGCCAGTCCCACGATATCCATTACGCATTCCCCTTGATGATGCCCTGCGGCCGGAACACCAGCGTCGTGACCATGATGGCGAAGGCCACGGCGGGCTTGTAGGCCCCCGGGATCACCAGGGTGGAAAGCTCCATGGCGCAGCCGATGACCAGCCCACCGAGGATGGCGCCATAGGGGCGCCCGATCCCGCCGAGGATGGTTGCCGCGAAGATGGGGAGTAGCAGCGTCCAGCCCATGACCGGGTGCAGTCGTGTGTCCATGCCCAGGAACACACCGGCCGCCGCCGCGAGGGCGCCGCCGATGGCCCAGGTCCAGATGATCACCCGGTTGGCGGGGATCCCGGTCACCAGTGCCAGGTCCATGTTGTCGCTCATCGCCCGCATCGCCTTACCCATGCGGGTGCGGGTCAGGAACAGATGGACGGCGAAGACCAGACCGGCCGCGGCGGCGAAGATCAGAAGATGATCGGGTTTGAGCGTGAGTGGTCCGATTCGCCATGGCAGCTGGATACCGGATTGGTACACCTGGTTGCTGCCACCCCAGACCATCTGGATGACAGAGCGCAGCACCAGCGCTGTGGCGAATGATGAGATGAGCAGGATAACCGGTTGGACACGGCGGATGCGTCGATAGACGATCTGGTCGATCGCGATCGCAAGCAGCGCTGTCAGTCCCATGGCGACCGGCAGGGCGGCCAGCACCGGGAGGTTGAAGACGGTCACCACCGTCAGCGCGAAGTACGCGCCGATCGCCATGAAATCGCCATGCGCGAAATGCGCAAAGCGCAGCACGCCAAAGATCATGGTGGCACCGACTGCGCCGAGCGCGAGGATGCTGCCGAGCAGGATGCCATTGATGAGAAGCTGGATGACCTCGATCATTTGCCGTTATCCGCCCAGGAACATTTCCGCGACCTCGGGATTCGCGAGGAGCCCAGGGCCGGTGTCTTCATAGCGATTCTCGCCGGTGGCCAGGACATAACCCCGATCCGCGGCGGCGAGCGCCTGGCGAGCATTCTGTTCGACCATCAGCACACCGATACCGAGCTGGTTGATGCCCTTGATGCGCTCGAAGGTCTCGTCGATCAGCCGGGGAGACAGGCCCGCTGTCGGTTCGTCGAGCATGAGCAGGCTCGGCTCAACCATCAATGCACGGCCCATGGCCACCATCTGGCGCTCGCCACCAGACATCACCCCGGCCTGCTGGTGGCGACGCTCTTTGAGGCGGGGGAAGATCTCGAAGACCTTCTCCATCCGCGGAGCGTTTGGCCCGCGCAGGACGTAGGCACCGAGCTCCAGATTCTCCACCACGCTCAGCGACGGAAAGACATTGGCCTCCTGCGGGACATAGGCAATACCGCGCCCGACCATCTGCTCAGGGGGGTGATTGGTGATGTCGTCGCCGCGATAGGTCACGCGCCCGGTGCGAATGGGGACCAGCCCGAAGACCGCCTTCATGGCCGTTGATTTGCCCGCTCCATTGGGACCAACGATGACGACGATCTCGTCCGCACCAACGTGCAGATGCGTATTGCGCAGGATATCGACACCACCATAACCCGCGTAGAGGCCCTCAGCGTTAAGCAGGCTCATGATGTAGCGGCCCCCTGATCGCCGCTTCCGCCAGTCCCAAGGTAGGCCTCACGGACCTGTGGATTCTCACGCAGCGTCGCCATGTCGCCATGAGCAATCAACTCGCCATTGGCCATGACCATTACCGGATCGCAGAGTCGGGCGATGAGGTCCATGTCGTGCTCGATCACGCAGAAGGTATAACCGCGCTCACGGTTGAGGCGCTCGATGGCATCGGCCAGCTTGCCGAGCAGGGTCCGGTTGACGCCCGCGCCAGGCTCATCAAGTAGTACCGCCTTGGCATCGGTCATCATCGTCCGGCCGAGGTCGAGCAGTTTCTTCTGTCCACCGGACAGATTGCCCGCCAGCTCGTCGCGCAGATGATCGATCTCGAGGAACTCGAGGACCTCATCCGCCTTGCGCAGGATCTCGCGATCCTCCCTTACCACTGTCGGCCAGCGTAGCCAGCTCTGGAGAAGGTTCTCGCCGCGCTGTCGGGCCGGCACGACCATGAGGTTCTCGCGAACGGTCATGCGTGAGAATTCGTGAGGGATCTGGAAAGTCCGCACCAGCCCCTTGTGAAAGAGCTGATGGGTGGGGAGCCCGGTGATATCTTCACCGCGCAGGCGGATGACGCCACTGTCAGGCGGCAGTGCGCCGGCAATGATGCTGAAAAGCGTCGATTTGCCGGCGCCGTTGGGGCCGATCAGCCCTGTCACGCTGCCTTCGGCGACCGTGAAGGAAACCGACCGCACTGCCTGCAGGCCACCGAATGCCCGGGAAATCCGCTCGATTTCAATCACGATGTGCCCCTAGGCTATTCGGTCTGCTCGCCGTCGTGGACGTGGCCGTGCTCGAGCTCCTCGTTCGATGCTTCACGAACCTCGGAGACCTTGACCTTGAAATTCAGGGTCTGGCCGGCGAGGGGGTGGTTGGCATCGACGGTTACGTTGTCGCCACTCACGGCGGCAACGGTAACGACCTGCGTGCCCGACTGGGTCTGGGCCTGGAAACGCATGCCGGCCTCGACGGAATCGACGCCCTCAAACATGCTTTTGGGCACATCCTGCTGGAGCCGGTCGTCGCGCTCACCGTAGCCTTCCTCCGGTGGAATGCTGACGTCGATATCGTCACCCGCGGCCTTGCCCTCGAGCGCATTCTCGAGCCCGGGGATGATGTTGCCGGCGCCATGCAGATACTGCAGTGGCTGGCCTTCGGGGGATGCGTCGAGCACCTCGCCCTCGGTGTCGCGCAGGGTATAGTCGATGGCGACTACCGCGTTCTTTTCGATCTGCATGGAATCCTCTGCATCAATTGACTGAAAGCGCCTAGTGTAAACGCCCACCAATCGGCGGACAAACCGCGGTGACTGGCCATTGATGCGTCGGGGCGATAGCCTCTGCGGTTTATTGGAAGACGCTTGGGAGATCCTATCTTGGCCGTTCCCACCTCGGGCGCGCGACTAGGCCCGACAAGTGATCACGCCCGCGGTCTGATGCTGGCCGCTGGCGCGGTGTTGCTGATCAGCTTCGACGCGCTGTTGGTGCGACTCGCCGATGCCCCGCACTGGGATATCGTGCTCTGGCGGGGGACCCTGATCGCCATCACGCTGGCGGTGTGGATGCTCGTATCCGGGCAGCGCCTGCATATGCCTGCGGGACGTCGCGATCGATGGTTGATCGTGCTCAGCGTCATCATGCTGTCCGGGAATACGACGCTGTTCGTGCTATCGGTCTCCTACACCGCGGCGGCGAACACCGTGGTGATTCTTGCCGCCTCGCCGTTCTTTGCGGCCCTGTTCTCAGCGCTTTTTCTGCGCGAACGGGTCCCACTGCGGACCTGGCTGGCGATTGCCACGGCGATGGCGGGCGTGATTGTCGTGTTCGGTGGCGGCATGCGTGGTGGAACCGCACTGGGCGATTTCTTCGCGATGACACTGGCCGTGACCGTCGGCGGGCACCTGACGATCCTGCGGCGGTTTCCGGCGGTGCCGCGCCTGCCGCTGATCTGTCTGTCCGGGGTGCTTGCGGCGCTCACCGCTCTGGCATTCGCCAACCCGCTGTCGCTGAGTGCGCAGAGCTATGCGGTGATTGCGGTGATGGGCGTTGCCCAGATGCCCCTCGCGACTGTCATGCTGGCGGTGGCAACGCGTTATCTGCCCTCTCCCGAGGTCAGCCTGGCGCTGCTGCTCGAGACCGTGCTGGCCCCGATCTGGGTGTGGTGGGTACTGGGTGAGGCCGTGCCACCGCTGACTGCCGTGGGCGGTGCGCTGATTCTAATGACTGTGGCCGTGCATGCGATGCTCGCCTTGAGAGAGGAGAAAACCTGATGGCCACGACGCCACCGTCCCACCCGCCCATGGCGATGCGCCAGCCGGTCACCGATACCCGCCATGGCGTGACCCGAACCGATCCCTACGCCTGGCTGCGCGATCCGAACTGGCGTGAAGCGATGGTAGAGCCGGAGCGTCTGGATCCGGCGATCCGCGACTATCTGGAGGCCGAGAATGCCTATGCCGATTCGGTCATGGCGCCACTCGAGTCCTTGCGTGAATCACTGGTGAGGGAGCTGCGCGGGCGGATTCGCGAAGACGACAGCAGTGTGCCTTCGCCGGATGGGCCATGGGCCTATTATTCGCGCTATCGCGAGGGCGGACAGCATGTCCTGCTCTGCCGGCGTCCACGTGACGGCGGCGATGAGCAGATTTTGCTTGACGGCGATGCCGAGGCCGAGGGGGCGGATTACTTCCAGCTGGGCGGCGCCGCCCATAGTCCCGATCACCGCCATCTCGTCTTCGCCGAGGACCGGGCCGGTGCAGAGTCGTTCAGTCTGCGGATCCGCGATCTCGATGAGGGCCGTGACCTGGCCGAGGTCATTCAACCGGCGCGCGGTGATATTGCGTGGGCGAACGACGGCAGAACGTTCCTCTACACGGTGATTGACGACGAGCACCGGCCGCGCTGGATCTATGCGCATGAACTGGGAACACCGGCGGCGGCGGATGTGTGCGTCTACACCGAAGAGGATGCGGGATTCTTCCTGGGTGTGGATCGCACGGAAAGCGGACGCTTTCTGGTCATTGACAGCCATGACCACACGACCTCGGAGGTGCGCTGGCTGCCAGCGGAGTCGCCCACCGCCGAACCCCGTCTGATCGCGGCTCGCGAGCGTGGGATCGAGTATTCGGTGAGTGATCATGGCGATGACTGGCTGATTCATACCAACGCCGGCGAGGCGGAGGATTTCATGATCGCCCGCGCGCCGATCGGCGCCACGGATCGCCGCGACTGGACGCCTGTGGTGACTCACCAGGCCGGGCGGCTGATTGAGGGGATGCGGGTGTACGCCGACTGGCTGGTCCGCCAGGAGCTTGAGGATGCCGAGTCGCGGCTCGTGATCCGCGCCCTGGGGACGGGCGAGGAGCACACCATCGATCAGCCCGATCCCTGCGTGGAGGTGGGCCTCATCGGGGGGCTGGAGTACCACACCGATCAGCTGCGGTTCGTCGTCAGCGGCTTTGCGCAGCCGGCACAGGTGTTTGATTACGACATGCGCACCGGCCAGCGGGTGCTGCGCAAGACCCAGACGGTTCCCTCCGGCCACGACCCGGAGGCGTATGTCTCGCGACGCCTGATGGCGACGGCGCCGGATGGCGAGCGGGTGCCGGTCTCGCTATTCCACCGTCGCGATCTCGTCCCGGATGCGCGGACGCCGCTGCTGCTCTATGGTTACGGCGCCTACGGCATCAGCGACCTGCCGGGCTTCAGCCCCAATCGCCTGTCACTGGTGGATCGCGGGTTCGTCTACGCCATCGCCCATGTGCGGGGTGGCAAGGAGCGTGGCTATCGCTGGTACCGTCAGGGCCGTCTGTCAGACAAAAACCATACTTTCAGTGACTATATCGCCTGTGCCCAGGCGCTGATCGAGGCGGGCTACACCGGCACGGGGCAGATTGCCGCCCATGGCGGCAGTGCCGGTGGCATGCTGGTGGGCGCGGTCCTCAATCAGCAACCGACGCTGTTCCGGGCCGCAATCGCCGATGTGCCTTTTGTCGATGTGCTCAACACCATGCTCGATCCCGATCTGCCGCTGACGCCGCCGGAATGGCCGGAGTGGGGCAATCCGATCGAGGATGCCCGGGCCTATGCCGATATCGCCGGCTACTCTCCGTACGACAACGTCGCGTCGCGGGACTACCCGCATCTGCTGGTGACGGCGGGGGTGTCCGATCCGCGGGTCACTTACTGGGAGCCGGCGAAATGGGTGGCAAGACTGCGCAGTGAGGGCCAGCCATCAAGTACCGTCCTGCTGCATACCAACATGAGTGCGGGCCATGGTGGCCCGGGCGGGCGTTTTCAGTTTCTCGAAGAAGTGGCCTACCGCTATGCATTCCTGTTGTGGGCTTATGGGCTGGCATCCGCGGATCACTGAGCGGTCCGGGCGGCCATAGGCCGCCCGGGCTCACCACATCAGATCATCAGGCACCGGGAAATCGGCATAGGCATCATCCTCATCATCGGCGCCGCCGCTGTCCGCGGCGCTCCAGGCGATGAGGAACGGTGCCCGGGACTGCACGAATTCAACGATGTCCCCGGGGATCAGCCGATAGCGTCCCCGGGTGCGCGCAATGGCGAGGCGTCCCGCGGCGAGATCGCCGCGTTGCGCGGCACTCACGCGGATTGGACGGATTCTGCCGTTATGGCTGAACTGGAAACGCTCGTCACCGTCGTGGCCGATCTCTCGATCGATGACCATCTGCCGAGCGGCCTGTTCCTCCGCCTGCTGCTGGCGCGCTTCCTGGCGGCGGGCATTGAGCGTGCGATCGCGCGCCCGGCGATCGGCTTCGCGCTGGGCGGCGGCCTCGCTCGCCGCTGCCTGTTCGGTATCGGTCTCACCGCGGCGCCGCTTCTTGCGTTTGTTGCTGCGGGTCTTTTTAACCGACTGTTCATCGGCAAGGCCGGATTTCAGGAGTTGATCGCGGAGACTGTCGCTCATGGGGACAGGATAAGCAGCCGCAGGCGGGCTGACTACCCCTGCGCCGCCGGCGCGGGGCGGGCGCGCTGGACCAGGGCGACGCCGATGACCACGACGACCAGGCCGGCGAGGGCGCTGGGGGCGAGACGCTCATCGAAGAGGCCCCAGGCCATCACCACGGTCAGCGGTGGCGCCAGGTAGAACAAGGCGGCCACGCGGGAGGCCGCGCCGTGCTGGATGAGCAGGAAAAGCAGGCCGATGGCGCCGACCGAGAGCACCAGCACCAGCCAGGCCAGCGCAAAGACGAGCTCCCCGGTCCAGGTGATCCGGCCGGTCTCCGTGGCTGCGGCGATGCCTGTAAAGACCAGGCCCGTCGCGGCAAACTGAATCGCACCGCCGGTGCGCAGATCCGTCACAGGACAGAACCGCTTTTGGTACAGCGTGCCCAGGGTGATGCCGAGCAGGGCCACGGTGGTGCTGATGAGCGTGGCGGAGCCAGCGGTGCCCTCCTGCAGTCGGGAGGAAACGACCAGCGAAACCCCGGCGAAGCCAAGCAGCAGGCCAAGCCACTGGCCGCGGCTGACCCGCTCGCCGAGCAGGGGCCCCGCCAGGGTGGCCGTGAGCAGAGGCTGCAGGGCAACAAAGATGGCGGTGACCCCGGCAGCCTGACCGCGGTCGATTGCCCAGAAAACGCCGCCGAGGTAGCAGCCATGCACCAGCAGCCCGGCGATGGCGGTATGGGCGACGGCCCGGGCGCTGCCCGGCCAGGGTGCGTGAGTGAGCAGGGCCACCGCGAACAGCAGCCCCGTGGCGAGCAGCATGCGGATCGCCAGGAAGGTCATTGGCTCGATGTACGGCAGCCCGAGTCGGGCGCCGATAAATCCCGTGCTCCAGAGCATGACGAATGACGCGGGCAGGGCCAGTGCCCAGGCCCACTCCGGCAGATTGCGCATGGACGGGGCCTAGTAGGCCTCGTCGAGCACCCGCTCGCGGAGCTGTTCATACTCGGCCTGGTCGAGCAGGCCGCGATCACGCAGCCCGTCGAGCTCCTCGAGCCGGCTGGAAAGGGAGTCTGTCGTGGGCGCTGACCCGGTATCATCGGCCGGCGCGGCGGTGTCGCCCGATGCCTGATAGCGTCGATAGGTCGCACCGGTCATCTGCAGCTGGCGCTCGTCACAGATGCCACGACTATAGAGCGACCCCGTCCCAAGGATGCGCAGGTAATCGGCATCGGTATCCGCCGCCTCATCACGAAGGCGCGTGGCGATCTCTTCAACGCCGGCATCACGCTCCGACGCGATATTGCAGTTGACCTGGGCATAGCGGGTGAGCTGATCGACCTTGCGGTAGCCGCTGTCGGGCGCACTGGTGCCGACCGTCAGCGCTGGCGTGCTGAGGGTGTCGATGAACCCCGAAACCGGTTCGCTGGAATCGGAGGAAGTGGCCGTGTCGCTGTCGGTATTGCCGGGTATCATGCCGCAGGCAGTCAGGCTGAGGCAGGCCGCGAGGATCGGCAGGGTTTTGGGAAATACCATGATCGGGCTCCGATTGGGGCAGTATCGTTAAACCATTGAGTATTGCCGATGTGGAAGGGATTTGGCCAGCCCGCGGCTGGCCAAAAATGGACTGCACGAGTACGATTTCCGGGTCGGGGCCAACAGGCCCAATCACTGAAAACCACCAAAGGAGATCCACATGGCCTTTACGCTACCGGATTTGCCCTATGACTATGACGCACTGGATCGCTCTATTGATGCCCGCACCATGGAGATCCACCACACCAAGCATCACAACACCTACGTCACCAAGCTCAACGCGGCGGTGGACGGGACCGATCACGCCGGGAAGCCGCTCGAGGATCTGCTGACCGGAGTGTCCGCGCTACCGACGGCAGTGCGTAACAACGGTGGCGGTCACTATAACCACTCGATGTTCTGGAAAATGCTCTCGCCCAACGGCGGTGGCGCACCCACCGGGGCAGTGGCCGATGCCATCACCCAGGCCTTCGGATCGTTCGACACGTTCCGCGAGACCTTCACCAACGCCGCGCTGGGCCGCTTCGGCTCTGGCTGGGCCTGGCTGATCCACACGCCGGAAGGGCTTAAGGTCACCTCCACGCCCAATCAGGACAATCCGCTCATGGATGTCGCCGAGGACCGCGGTAAGCCGGTGCTGGGCATTGATGTGTGGGAGCACGCCTATTACCTGCGCTATCAGAACCGCCGGCCGGACTACGTCGAGGCGTTCTGGGACGTGGTGAACTGGGACGAGGTCAACCGCCTTCTGGCGGACGCGGGCTGAACCGCGCCAGATCCCGCTCCATGGCGTTCGCCAGCGGGAGCTGGGCATCGTGGGGATGGAGCCCGATGCGCAGCCCCGCCGCCGGCGGGCGTCGCCGGTTGAGAGCATTGCTCACCGACAGCATCCGTTGCTGAAAACCGTTGCCCGCCTCATAGCCGAGCAGTGCCCGGTAATGCCAGCGCTGGTCAGCCAGCGAATAGATCCCCCTGATCGTTTCCACACTTGAGAATGGTTGCTCGTTGAGCCGCCGACGCGGAACCGCACCCAGTGCCCAGGCCGGGGGCACATAGAGACCATTGGGCGTCAGCCCCTGGGTACCGAACCATTCGTGGCATCGACGCATGAGTGCAAGAATGCCGTCTGCGTCCAGGCAGAGGTGTTCGGCGACCCGCCTCGAGATGAGTGCGCCGTGGAGTCGATGCCAGAGTCCGCCGAACGTGCGGATGCCATGTCGCCAGCCATGTCCCGCCAGCGGATGGCCATCGGCCTGCCAGCGGTGCAGTTGTGCGAGCCCCTCGCAGTCCCATTCCAGGCCAGGGACGATGAGTAGCACCGGCGGCGGCCAGCCATGAGCCCGACAGCGGTCGATGAGTGTCCTGACGGCGCCGAGGGTCGAGGGCATGACATCGTGGATGCTGAGATGGACATCGGGCCGGCTCATGGGTGGATTAACGAAAGCCACTCATGGACACAGCGACGGGTCATTGCAGCGGCCTGGCGGCGCGCCGTGGCGCCGCACTCGGCGAGCACCGTTGGCGACTGCTCGAGGATGCGATCGAGGGCCTGGGTGACAGTCTCGTCCTGCTCCATTACCAGCAGCCCGTCCGCAAACTCCGGCCAGTCGGCGATCCCGCAACCTGGCGAGACCAGTGCGAGCCGTCCCCGCACCATCGCCTCGAGGGCGACGGTCCCGAACGCCTCAACGCGCGATGGCAGGATCAGCAGATCGCTCGCATCCAGTGCGTCACGCAGCTGACAGCGGTCCAGCCAGCCGCGGTCGGTCAGATTGTCGAGGCGCTCCGCGGCGGCCCTGACCGTCTCGCGCTCTGGGCCTTCGCCCACAATCTCGAACTGGCACTGAGGATGTGCCTCGGCCGCCGCGATGACCGTCCCGACGCGTTTTTCCGCGGCCAGCCGACCGACAAACAGGATCCGTTCGGGGGGCAGCTCCAGCGCAGCGGGCTCGGTGTCGAGGAAATCACGCGGGATCGGGGTGTGGACCCGCTCCACCCGCTGCGCACCCTTGTCCGCGGCGAGCCGATGCATGTGCGCTGAATTACTGACCACTACGGCCGCCCGACGGAACAGCAGTCCGTTGATGCGGGCCATGAACCAGCGGTTGATGGGGCCCCGCAGCCTGCCCCAGTAGAGCGTCGCAAGGGCCTCGTAGTCGGTATGCAGACCGAAGATCAGGCGCGCCCCCAGGCCCTTCGCCATCAGTCCGGCGAGCACACCGTAGGGCCCCGGGGTCGCGACGATCAGAACATCCGGCCGGGCGTCGGCGATGGCGCGATGCAGCTCGAACGGCGAGGGCAGCGCGACGCGCTGGGTATCATCACCGGGTAGCCCCGCCTCATACCAGTGACGCATCGGCTGATCAGGGTCTCCGGCGGCGATCAGGCGGATCGTCTCGACCTCATCACGCAGGTGATCGATCAGGTCGCTGTAGTAGGTGCCAACGCCGTTGCGACGGGGCGCGGCATCCGACACGACAACCACCCGCTGTTGCGGTTCGAGTGCCTGGATGTCGGCAGCGCTGACTGGTTGGGCGCGGGCGAAGTCGAATGCCGCGCCGACATCGGCGAATCGCTCGGCGATCCGCCCGGCATCGAGGCGATAGTCATTGAGCGAGTGCCGATGCCCTGACCGGTGCTCGCGGGCCTGGCGGTCGAGTGTGGCGAGGCGTTGCGCAAATGCGTCCGCAAGGGCCAGGTCCAGCGTTGAGTAGACCTCACGGATGGTATCGGCGAGCCCGTTGCGTTGGGCGGGGAGAGGAACGAAAACCGCCCGTCCGGGTGGTTGTGCGGGCAGTACTGAGAGCAGGTCCGTATAGCCGAAATGTAGCTGACGGAGCATTCGTTGGCTGAGCGCGTCCCGGTCGATTCGGCCGTGGAGGGCCTCGAGCCCCGGCGTCAGACTCGAGAGCTGTGATGACACGACCTCTGCGGGATCACGGAGGCAGGCGATGAAACGCGCCTCCGGGAAGGCGTGTTGCAGCGTTGCGACCAGCGTCGCATGACTGGCGTTCTTGGCCAGATAGGTCTGGTCGGTGGCATGGAAATGGAGATGCCGCTGGATGCTCCGCCGGTAACGGGTCATGAGCCGATCCCGCTCGGTCTGTGTCAGGGCAGCATCACCGCGGCCAAGACGCCAGAGCCGGTGACTGTCAGGAAACGCCACCACAAGGATGAACGCCGAGAGGTGCGGCAGAAGGCTGAGGTAGTCCTCTTCCGGCGCACGCGCTGAGAGTGGATGGGCACCGGTCAGTGGCGCGAGCCAGCGGCGGTTGATCCAGCCTGCAAGGCGATGCAGTGGCCCACCGGCAAACCGGTCAAGCCGCGCCAGTCCACGCCACAGATAGCGATGGCTGACCGATGGGGCGAGCAGGCACTCCCAGGTGCGCTGGGTGGTGAACTGTGGGTCCTGGGCGAGGGCCTCGTGCAGTGCCGTCGTGCCACTGCGCGGAACGCCGAGGATGAAGACCGGGCGTTTGATGGGTCGTCGTCGATAGCCCCGGAAGAGAAGCTCGTCGAGCCCCAGTCCTGCCCAGTAGTAGGCCAGGGCAAAGGGAAGGAGCAGCCCGAGGCCGAGGCTGACTGCCCAGCGTCGTGGCCCGTTGCGCAACAGGCCATCACGACGCGGGATGAGGCCCGAGCTGACAAGCCCGAGCCAGTCGGCGATAACGCGGAACACTCAGTGCCGCCGGACGCGATCGTCCTTGCCGAAGTGATGGGCGAGACTGCGATCGAGCTTGCCCGCGGCCTGGTGAGCCGCGGTATAGGCATCCTCGGCAACGGCTTCGGCCACCAGAGGCTGGCGACCCTGGGGATGGGCCTCGAGGACGCAGTGGACATCGCGGCCGCCCTTATCGCCATTGTCATCCTTGAAGTGGGCTTCAATACGGGTCACACGCTCACCGTGCTTGCGCTCCACGGGCTCGAGCTTGTGCTGCACGTGCTCGCGAAGGGCATCCGAGAGGTGAACGCCGTCACCGGGATTGATGATCAATTCCATGGTTGTCTTGAACTCCTGGTCGTTGGACGAAATGTGTGGGTCTATCGGCCGCTGGCGCTGACTTCATCGAGCGCGGCGCTGAAGCCAAGCAGTGACAGCGGGATCTCGACATCGCGATTCTGCGGATCAGCGATGGTGAGGGTGGCCCGTTCGCCAGCCCGCATCTGGCTGACCAGATCATCGGTGAGCTCGATGCTTGAGCGGCAACCGGCCTGCAGGCAGATCTGCACCGGGAAGCGTTCCGCTTCGCCATCGTCGATGCGCAGCTGAACACCCGGTGGCAAAAGCATCCCGAGGGGCAGATTGAATAGCGCCACCGGGCGCTCTGCATCCGGCGGGAAGCCGATGACCGCCTCGAGCACCGTCTGATCGTTCTCCTGCTCACTCACCTGCTGATACATCTCGCAGAACTCTTCAGCGCCGAAGGCATCCTCGGGTGCCGGCTGGCAGCGCACGATCCAGTCCTCGTGGCGGGCCTTGACCTCCGCCTGGGGGCGCTCGGCCTGTGGCTCCAGGGCAGGGTCGGTATTGCCGCTCTGAGCACTGGCGATGCCACCCATGAGCAGCGACATCGCGAGGAACAGGGCGGCAGCCAGCGCCCGGGGGGCAGTCTGTGGGGTCATGATCAGCCTCGATTCTGCGTTCAAAGTCATTCCAGTCTGCCGAACTGCACCAATGATGCAAATCAGTCCTGTATCGGTTCATACCCGAGGTTGGGCGCGAGCCAGCGCTCCACTTCCGCGACCGGCATGCCCTTGCGCCGGGCATAGTCTTCGACCTGATCGCGATAGATCCGCCCGATGCCGAAATAGCGGCTGTCCGGATGCCCGAAATACCAGCCCGAGACCGCTGCTGTGGGATACATCGCACGGCTTTCCGTGAGTTTCAGACCGATGCGGTTCTCGACGTCCAGCAGCGACCAGAGGCGGTCTTTTTCGGTGTGATCCGGGCAGGCTGGATAGCCCGGCGCAGGACGGATGCCGTGATACCGCTCGGCAATCAGATCGGCGTTGTCGAGGGCCTCGTCCGGCTGATAACCCCAGAACTCACGGCGCACCCGCTGGTGAAGCATTTCGGTAAAGGCCTCCGCCAGCCGGTCAGCCAGCGCCTTGACCATGATCGAATTGTAATCGTCATGGTCTGCCTCGAAGCGCGCAACCGGGGCATCAATGCCCAGCCCCGTCGTGACCGCAAAGGCTCCGATCCAGTCCGTCTGACCGGTTTCGCGGGGGGCGACAAAATCGGCCAGCGACTGGTTGGGCCGGCCATCGGGCTTTTCATTCTGCTGGCGTAGATGATGCAGCGTAGTGATGACCTGGCTGCGATCCTCGTCGGCATAGATCTCGGTGTCATCGCCCACTGCATTGGCGGGGAACAGGCCATACACACCGCGCGCGGTGAGCCACTTTTCGTCGACCAGCTGCTCGAGCATCGCGACCGCATCGGCATGCACCTTCCGCGCCTCCTCGCCCACGATTTCGTCGTCGAGGATCTTCGGGTAAGAGCCGGCAAGCTCCCAGGCGTGGAAGAACGGTGTCCAGTCGATATAGTCGACCAGCTCCTCGAGCGAGGGTTGGATTTCGTGGATACCGGGCTGATTGGGGCGGATTGGCTGGTAGTCCGTCCACTCGATGGGTGTGCGGTTGGCGCGGGCCGCTTCGATGCCCAGCCATTGCTGACGCTGGCGGCGATTAGCGTGCTGTTTCCGGACCCGCTCGTATTCGCTGCGGAGGTCGGCGGCAAACGCCTCATAGCGGGTGTCGCTGACCAGGTTGCTGGCCACGCCCACCGCCCGCGAAGCATCTTTGACGTAGATGACGTCCTGGTCATAGCGCGGGTCGATCTTGACCGCCGTATGGACGCGCGAGGTAGTGGCACCGCCGATCAATAGCGGGGTGGACATGCCGCGGCGCTGCATTTCCTTGGCGACGTTCACCATCTCGTCCAGCGATGGCGTGATCAGCCCCGAGAGACCGATCACATCGACGTTCTTCTCAACGGCGGTGTCGAGGATCTGCTCGGCGGGAACCATTACCCCGAGATCCGTCACCTCGAAGTTATTGCACTGCAGCACAACGCCGACAATGTTCTTGCCGATATCATGGACATCGCCCTTGACCGTTGCCAGCAGGATCCGGCCGGCGGGTTCGTCATCGCCGCCGCCGTTCGCCGCCTTCTCCTCTTCGATATATGGCAGCAGATAGGCGACTGCCTTTTTCATGACGCGGGCCGATTTCACGACCTGCGGGAGGAACATCTTGCCCTCCCCGAACAGATCACCGACAACGTTCATGCCATCCATCAGCGGTCCCTCGATCACCTCGATGGGGCGCTTGACCTGCTGACGGGCCTCTTCGACGTCGTCGTCGGTGTAATCGGCGATACCCTTCACCAGCGCGTGCTCGAGGCGCTTTTCGACCGGCTGCTCCCGCCAGGCGAGGTCCTCTTCCTTTTTCCGACCGCCCTGGCCCTTGTAGCGCTCGGCCAGATCCAGCAGGCGCTCGGTGGCATCCTCGCGTCGCGCCAGTACGACGTCCTCGACATGATCGCGGAGCTCGGGATCGATGTCGTCATACACCTCGAGCTGACCGGCATTGACGATCGCCATGTCCAGACCGGCGCGGATCGAGTGGTAGAGGAACACCGAATGCATGGCCTCGCGCACCGCATTGTTGCCGCGGAACGAGAACGACAGATTGGAGAGCCCGCCGCTCACCTTGGCGTGGGGGAGATTGTCCTTGATCCAGCGCGTGGCGTTGATGAAGTCGACCGCATAGCGATCGTGATCGGCGATACCGGTGGCAACGGGGAAGATGTTCGGGTCGAATATAATATCCTCCGCCGGGAACCCGATCCGCTCGGTGAGCAGCCGGTAGGCTCGCTCGCAGATCATGATGCGGCGCTCGTAGGTATCCGCCTGACCCTGTTCGTCAAAGGCCATGACCACCACGGCGGCACCGTGGCGCTTGAGATCGGTCGCCTGCTCGAGAAACGGTGTCTCGCCCTCCTTGAGCGAGATGGAGTTGACCACCGACTTGCCCTGGATCCACTTGAGCCCCGCCAGCATCGCATCCCATTTCGACGAGTCGACCATCACCGGCACGCGGGCGATCTCGGGCTCGGTCGCGACCAGTTTGAGATAGGTCTCCATGGCCTCAGTGGCATCGAGCATGCCCTCGTCCATGTTGACGTCGATGATCTGGGCGCCACCCTCAACCTGATCCCGCGCGACCTCCAGCGCGGTGTCGTGATCGCCTTCCATGATCAGTCGCTTGAAGCGCGCCGATCCGGTGACGTTGGTGCGCTCGCCGATATTCACGAACAGGGCGTCGTCACCGATATTGCAGGGTTCAAGGCCGGAGAGGCGCATCGCCTTCTCCGGCGCCGGGATCGGGCGTGGCGGAATGCCCTCCACGGCCCGGGAGAGGGCGCGGATGTGCTCGGGCGTGGTGCCGCAGCAGCCGCCGATGATGTTGACGAAGCCACTCTCGGCGAACTCTTTCATGATCCCGGCCATGAACTCGGCGGAGTGATCGTATTCGCCGAACTCGTTGGGCAGCCCCGCGTTGGGGTAGATGGTGACGAAGGTGTCGGCGACCCGGCTGATCTCCTTGACGAAGGGACGCATCAGATCGGCACCCAGTGCGCAGTTGAGACCCACCGTGAAGGGCTGGGCGTGACGGACCGAATTCCAGAACGCCTCGGTGGTCTGGCCCGAGAGGGTGCGACCGGAGGCGTCGGTGATGGTCCCGGAGATCATGACCGGCCAGCGCTCGCCGCGATCGGCGAAGAGTTGCTCGAGGGCGTATATAACCGCCTTGGCATTCAGGGTGTCGAAGATGGTCTCGATCAGCAGCAGATCAGCTCCGCCCTCGATCAGCCCCTCGGCTGCCTCGCGATAGGCAACGACGAGCTCATCGAAGCTGACGTTACGCTTACCCGGGTCGTTGACATCCGGGGAGATCGAGGCGGTGCGGTTGGTGGGGCCAATCGCACCCGCGACCAGCCGGGGTCGGCGTGGATTCTCGGCCTCGAAGGCATCGCAGGCCTCTCGGGCGATGCGGGCGGCCTCGACGTTGATCTCCCGGGCCAGATGCTCGAGACCGTAATCGGCCTGAGCGATGGTGGTCGCCGAGAAGGTGTTGGTTTCAACGATATCCGAGCCGGCGGCCAGATTATCGCGATGGATCTGGTCGATGATATCGGGCTGGGTCAGAACGAGCAGGTCATTGTTGCCGTTCAGATCCTTTGGATGATCGACGAACCGCTCGCCACGGAAGTCCGGTTCCGAGAGCGCGTGGGACTGGATCATGGTGCCCATGGCACAGTCAAGGAGGTGAATGCGCTCGGCAAGCGCTTCCCGCAGTCGCTGGACGCGATCCGGCATCAAATCTTCTCCGCAGATCAAGGATGAACCCCAAGTATACGACATTGGACGCTTTACCCCAGCCAATGGCGATGCATAATACAGACATGAACCACTGGATCCGTTCAATACTCGCTTATGCGTCGGTGATCTGGAACCTGCGCCAGCCGCCACTGGCGACGGCGACAGCCGATGAACGGGCGCGCTGGTGTCGCGACAACTGTGGCCGGTTCGCGGCACGCTGGTTCGCGCTCGGGGCCGGGCTCTGGTTCGTCTTCAACACACCGTTCGTGTCGTCCGCGCCGCTCGGCATGGTCGGGCTGTTCGCGCTGGTGGTGGGTATGGCGACCATCGCGCGCCAGATCCTTGCCCAGGGTCGGGTCGGTCCACCGCCCATAGAGCCACCGGTGGAATTCCCGCGTCCCGGGGACGATGATGAGCGCTAGGCGTCTGCGGTCGCTGGTGCTGATGGCCGGAGTGCTGGTGTTGGCCGCCTGTGCGACCTCCCCCACTGGGCGCCCACAGCTGCAGTTCATGCCTGATTCGCAGATCCGGACCATGGGGCTCGATGCCTATAGCCAGATAAAAGAGACCGAACCCACCATCGATGCCGGACGACAGGTCGATTATGTCGAGTGTGTGACGGCCGCGATCACCCCCCAGGTGCCCAGCGAATACGCCGAGGAGGGCTGGGAGGTGACGCTGTTCGATAGCGGGCAGGCCAATGCCTTTGCACTGCCGGGTGGCAAAATGGGGGTCTACACGGGGCTATTGGAGATTACCGAGAATGCGGATCAGCTGGCCGCGGTGATTGCCCACGAGATCGCCCATGTAATGGCGCAGCACTCCAATGAGCGGATGTCGACTGAGGTTGCCACGGCGCTGGGATTGGGTGCGTTGCAGGTCGCTGCCGGTGACGATCCCGAGCGCCAGCGGGCGATGGCTGCGCTTGGCGTTGGCGCGCAGGTCGGGATTATCCTTCCATTCAGCCGGACCCATGAGTCAGAGGCGGATGAGATCGGGCTGGGGCTGATGGCCGATTCGGGTTTTGATCCCCGCGCCAGCATCCAGCTATGGAAGAATATGAGCCAGACCGCCGGCGAGGCACCGCCGGAGTTTCTGTCTACGCATCCGTCACGCTCGACCCGCATCGAGGATCTGCGATCGGCCATGCCGACCGCGGTTTACCGCTACGAGCAGGCAGTCGCAGCCGGTCGCGAGCCCGATTGCACTAGCTGAATACGATCGTGCGGTTTTGATAGACCAGCGTCTGGCGCTGGAGATGGGCCCAGATACCGCGGGCGAGAACGAGCTTTTCCAGATCCTGCCCCTTGCGCACCAATGCCTTGACTGAATCCCGATGGGTGATCCGGGTCACATCCTGCTCAATGATCGGGCCGGCGTCGAGATCCAGGGTGACGTAGTGACTGGTGGCGCCGATGATCTTCACGCCCCGTGCGTGGGCCGCATGATAGGGTCTGGCGCCGGCGAACGCGGGAAGGAACGAGTGGTGAATGTTGATGATGCGTTGCGGGAAGGCATCGATCAGCGTTGGTCCGACGATCTGCATATAGCGCGCCAGCACCACAAGATCGACCTCATGGCGCGTCAGTAGCTCGACCTCCGCGGCTTCCTGGTCGGCCCGGTTATCGGCGCTGATCGGGAAGCAGTGGAAGGGGATGCCGAACTGCTCGGCCACCGGACGAAGCGTGTCGTGATTACTGATGATCAGCGGGATCTCGACGCGCCACTCACCCGACTGCCAGCGTGACAGCAGGTCATAGAGGCAGTGCGACATTTTCGAGACAAACAGTGCCATCCGCAGAGGACGGGCGTTGTCATGCAGCTGCCAGACCGCCTGAAATGGATCGGCGATGGTGGTCTGAAAGGCCTGTGAAAAAGCCCCGGCATCGAGGGTGAAGCCCTCAAGCTCCCAGCGTACCCGCATGAAAAAGACACCGTCAGCGCGGTCTACATGCTGGTCGAGGTCAACAATATTGGCGCCGTGGCCGGCCAGAAACCGGGTCACGGCCGCCACCACGCCCGGCTGGTCCGGGCAGTGCATGAGCAGCGTGGCTGTGCGCGGATGATCGGCCGCCATCAGCCGGCGAGCCGCCGATACTTGATCCGGTGCGGGTTCATCGCCTCATCACCGAGCCGGCGCCGGCGATCGGCCTCGTATTCCTGGTAGTTACCCTCGAAGAAATTAACCTGGCTGTCGCCCTCGAAGGCAAGAATATGGGTGGCGATCCGGTCGAGGAACCAGCGGTCATGGGAGATCACCATGGCCGATCCGGGGAAGACCAGCAGCGCCTCTTCCAACGCCCGCAGCGTCTCGACGTCGAGGTCATTGGTGGGCTCGTCGAGCAGCAGCAGGTTGCCACCACGCTGCAGCAGCTTGGCGAGATGGACACGGTTGCGCTCCCCCCCGGAGAGCTCGCCGATGCGCTTTTGCTGATCCTGGCCCTTGAAGTTGAAACGCCCGACATAGGCACGGGAGTTCACCTCGTATCGGCCGACCTGAAGGATGTCGTGACCATCGGAAACCTCCTCCCAGACGGTTCGACTGTCATCGAGGTGATCACGGCTCTGATCGACATAGGCAAGATCAACGGTCTCGCCGCGTCGCAGATCACCGGCATCCGGTTCCTCGGCACCGATGATCATGCGGAACAGCGTCGTCTTACCGGCGCCGTTCGGACCAATAATGCCGCAGATGCCGCCAGGGGGCAGCGAGAAGGACAGGTCATCCACCAGCAGGGTGTCGCCGAATCCTTTGCGGATGCCGTTCGCCTCGACCACGACATTACCGAGCCGCGGACCCGGTGGGATATAGATCTCGTTAGTCTCGTTACGCGCCTGGAATTCCTGTGACTGGAGCTCGTCAAACTGCTTCAGTCGGGCCTTGTTCTTCGACTGGCGCCCCTTGGGGTTACTGCGCACCCATTCCAGTTCAGCCTGCATCGCCTTGCGGTGCGCCGCCTGCTCGCGCGCCTCCTGGGCAAGGCGCTTGTCCTTTTGCTCCAGCCACGATGAGTAGTTGCCCTGCCAGGGAATCCCGTGGCCGCGGTCGAGTTCAAGGATCCAGCCCGCGACGTTATCGAGGAAGTAGCGGTCATGGGTGACAGCCACCACGGTCCCCGGGAATTCGGCCAGGAAACGCTCCAGCCAGGCCACCGACTCGGCGTCGAGGTGGTTGGTGGGCTCGTCGAGCAGGAGCATGTCCGGGTTGGAGAGCAGCAGCCGGCACAGGGCGACGCGGCGGCGCTCTCCGCCGGAGAGCTTGTCGACATTGGCCTCCCATGGCGGCAGTCGCAGTGCCTCGGCGGCCTGATCGAGCTTGCGATCCAGATCCCAGGCATCGGCGGCATCAATCTGATCCTGCAGTCTGCCCTGTTCGGCCATCAGGGCCTCGAAGTCGGCATCGGGGTCGGCGAACTGGGCGGAGACCGCGTTGAAGCGATCGATCAGGGCCTTGGTGTCGGCGACGCCCTCTTCGACGTTGCCGCGAACATCCTTCGCCGGGTCGAGCTCGGGTTCCTGGGAGAGATAACCAATATGCGTCCCGGTCTGAGCCCGCGCCTCACCCTCGATCTCGGTGTCGAGTCCGGCCATGATGCGCAGAAGCGTCGATTTGCCTGAGCCATTGAGGCCCAGTACGCCGATCTTTGCACCGGGGAAGAATGATAAAGAGATATCGCGGAGGATATGTTTTTTCGGCGGGACGACCTTGCCCACCTGATTCATTGTGTAGATATATTGTGCCATCGCGTCAGTCTACGAACTCTCGGCCGTTGAGAGAAGCACCCGATCAATGCATGGAACGTGGAATTTCGCTACGATATGCGGTTCTAACCCGTTACCTATCACGACGAGGAAAGGCATGTATTCCACCGACATGACCGTTGCCGGTTTCGATCCGGAGCTGGCCGCCGCCATCGATAAGGAGCGCGACCGGCAGGAGACGCACATCGAGCTCATCGCCTCGGAGAATTACGCCAGCCCGCGGGTGCTGGAGATGCAGGGCAGTGTCCTGACCAACAAGTATGCCGAGGGCTACCCGGGTAAGCGCTACTATGGTGGCTGCCAGTACGTGGACATCGCCGAGAACCTGGCGATCGAGCGGGCGAAGACACTCTTTGGTGCGGCCTACGCCAACGTTCAGCCGCACTCCGGTTCGAGCGCCAATCTGGCGGTGTTCATGGCGCTGGCGAAGCCCGGCGATACCCTGCTTGGCCTGAGCCTCGATCATGGTGGGCATCTCACCCACGGGGCCAAGCCCAATTTCTCGGGGAAGATCTACAGCCCCGTCCAGTATGGCGTGACCTCGGATACCGGTGAGATCGACTATGAGCAGGTCGAGCGGCTGGCGCACGAGCATCAGCCGAAGATCATCGTCGCCGGCTTCTCTGCCTACTCCCGGGTCATCGACTGGTCGCGCTTCCGCGCGATTGCCGATGCAGTGGGTGCGTGGCTGGTTGCGGACATGGCGCATATCGCGGGACTGGTCGCAGCGGGCGTCTACCCGAGTCCGGTGCCGTACGCCGATGCGGTGACGACGACGACTCATAAAAGCCTGCGTGGTCCCCGTGGAGGGCTGATCCTGGCGCGGGAGAATCCCGACGTCACCAAAAAGCTGCAGTCGCTGATTTTCCCGGGTACCCAGGGGGGGCCGCTGATGCATGCAATCGCCGGCAAGGCGGTCGCGTTTCTCGAGGCGCAGGATCCGGGGTTCCGCGGCTACCAGGAACAGGTCATCGCCAATGCCCGGGCGATGGCCGAAACGGTGATGGCGCGTGGCTATGATGTGGTCTCCGGCGGCACGGATAACCACCTCCTTCTGCTGGATCTGGTCAATAAGGGGCTGACCGGCAAGGAGGCGGATGCGGCGCTGGAGGATGCCCATATCACGGTCAACAAGAACACGGTGCCCAATGATCCGCAGTCGCCGTTCGTGACGTCAGGGCTGCGGATCGGCACGCCGGCGATCACCACCCGGGGGTTCCGGGAGGCCGAGAGTCGTGAGCTCGCGGGGTGGATCTGCGATGTGCTGGACCATATGAACGACGAGTCGGTGCGTGACCGCGTCCGCGACCAGGTAACCGACATCTGTCGGCGATTCCCGGTCTACGAAGCCCTGCAGGCCTGAGCGCACGGCATGCGCTGTCCTTTCTGTCAGACGCAGGACACGCGGGTGATCGATTCGCGCCTCGCCAGCGAGGGTGATCAGGTGCGTCGGCGCCGCGAATGTGGCGGCTGCAGTGAGCGCTTCACCACCTATGAGTCCGCGGAGCTGCTGCTGCCGCGGGTCGTCAAGCGTGACGGGACACGCGTGCAGTTCGACGAGCAGCGGCTGCGGAATGGGATGATGCGGGCGCTGGAGAAGCGTCCGGTCGCCACCGAAGCGGTCGAGGCCGCCCTCAGCCGCATTCGCCAGCGCGTGCAGGCTCTCGGGGATGGCGAAGTGAATGCCAGCACCATCGGTGACTGGGTCATGGAAGAGCTCCGCGAGCTCGACGAAGTGGCCTATGTCCGCTTCGCCTCGGTCTATCGCAGTTTCCAGGATGTCAGCGCGTTCCGCGAGGTGATCGAAGGTCTTGAGGATCGCGATGCCCGATTGGCGGATAATGGCTCCTCGTCGTGAGCGACTTCAGTGCCGCCGATCATGCCTGGATGGCCCGAGCGCTGCAGCTCGCCGAACGCGGGCGCTGGACGGCTGACCCGAACCCGCGGGTGGGTTGTGTACTGGTTCGCGATGGGGTGTGCCTCGGCGAGGCATGGCACGTGCGCGCGGGCGAGCCGCATGCCGAGGTGCTTGCGCTACGCGCCGCCGGGGATGACACCGCTGGCGCCACCGCCTATGTCACCCTCGAACCATGCAGCCATTACGGCCGCACACCGCCCTGCGCGGACGCCCTGATCGAGGCGGGTATTGCGCGGGTCGTGGCGGGTGCCTCCGATCCCAATCCGCGCGTGTCGGGGTGCGGCCTCGATCGCCTGCGTGCCTCCGGTGTGGCGGTGGCCGTTGGCCTGATGGCTGCCGAGAGCGAACGGCTCAACGCGGGTTTCTTTCGGCGCATGCGGGTTGGCCGACCCTATGTCCGCGCCAAACTCGCCGCCAGTGTGGATGGCCGAACAGCGATGGCGTCCGGTGAAAGCCGCTGGATCACTGGTGCGGACGCCCGCCGCGATGTCCACCGCTGGCGGGCGGGTAGTGGCGCGATCGTCACCGGTGTGGACACCGTCATCGCCGATGATCCGGCGCTCACCGTCCGCGACGTGGACGGCGACTTCGTGGCGCCGCGGCGGATTGTGGTCGATACCGATCTGCGCACGCCACCGGATGCCGGGCTTCTCGCCGATGAGCGCGGTGTCGTGCTGGTCCATGGCGGAACCATGCCGGCGCGCGAGGCCGATCGGATCCACGCCGGTGCTGAGCTATGGCAGGTCGCACTGGGGGCGGATGGTCATGTCAGCCCGAAGGCTGTCCTCGAGGCCCTGGCCAGTGCCGATATCAATGAGGTGTGGCTCGAGGCTGGCTCACGACTCGCGGGGGCTTGGCTGCAGGCTGGTCTGGTCGATGAGCTGATGATCTATGTGGCCCCTCATGTGATGGGGCATCAGGGTCAACCGCTACTGACATTGCCGGGGCTTGATGCAATGAGCGATCGCATCGCGTTGAAGTGGCTGGACACCCGGCGGGTGGGTCATGATCTGCGACTGACGATGGCCATGCGCGACGACGCAGAGGAAGGGTAAATGTTTACAGGCATCATTCAGGCCGTGGGCACGCTACGGGAAAGCCGAGAGACAGGGGCCGACCGGCGCATGCGCTTTGCGGTCGACGGGCTTGATCTGACCGCGTTGCAGATCGGCGACAGCATGGCGGTCAATGGCTGCTGTCTGACGGCGGTGGAGATCGACGCCGATGGGTTTGCGGCGGACGTATCCGTCGAGAGCCTGGAGCGCACCACACTTGGGCGGCTGAAGACCGGCGACCGCGTCAATCTGGAGCCGGCCCTGACACTGTCCACGCCGCTTGGTGGTCATCTGGTCAGCGGCCATATCGACGGTGTCGGTGAGGTGGTCTCGCGGACGCCGGATGGACGCTCGGAGCGCTGGCGCTTTCGAGCACCGGCGGCGATCGCGCACTACATTGCCGAGAAGGGCTCGATCGCCATCGAGGGGATCAGTCTCACGGTCAATGGCGTCGACGGTGCCGAGTTCGATGTCAATATCGTCCCGCATACCTCGGCGGTCACAACGTTCGGGGCCTATCAGGCGGGACAGCCGGTCAACCTCGAAGTCGATCTGCTGGCGCGCTACCTCGAGCGCCTGCTGCAGGGCAGCGGGGCGGCATCCACTGGCGGGGTCAGCGAGGCCCTGCTGCGGCGTAATGGGTTTCTGAGGGACTAGTCATGGCGTTCAACAGCATCGATGAAATCGTTGCCGATATCAGTGCCGGCCGCATGGTGCTGATGCTCGATGATGAGGATCGCGAGAACGAGGGTGATCTGCTGATGGCCGCTTCGATGGTGCGGCCGGATGATGTCAATTTCATGGCGCGCTACGGGCGCGGGCTGATCTGCCTGACCCTCAGTCGCGAGCGCTGTGAGCAGTTGCGGCTGCCGTTGATGGTGACCGGCTCAAGCGATCATCAGGGGACGCAGTTCACCCTTAGCATCGAAGCCGCGCAGGGGGTCACCACAGGGATTTCAGCGGCTGATCGGGCGCGTACGATCCAGACAGCGGTGGCACCTCAGGCAAAGCCCGAGGACATCGTCCAGCCTGGGCATATCTTTCCGCTCATGGCCCAGCCCGGGGGCGTGCTCACGCGGGCCGGGCATACCGAGGCGGGCTGCGATCTGGCGCGTCTGGCGGGCTTTGAACCGGCGGCAGTGATTGTCGAAGTGCTGAATGAGGATGGCACCATGGCCCGCCGCGATGACCTGGTGGAGTTCGCGCAGGCGCATGGCATCAAGATTGGTACGGTTGCCGATCTGATTGCCTACCGGATTCATAATGAGCGCACGGTCGAGCGTGTCGCCGACTGTGAATTGCCCACGGAACATGGGCGTTTCCACCTCTACGCGTATCAGGACGTGGTGGATGGGGCGCTGCATTTCGCGCTACTGCGGGGGCAGACCGATCCGGAAGAGCCGGCGCTGGTGCGGGTGCAGATTGAGAACACCCTCTCGGATCTGTTCGGCGCGATCGCGCCTGACCAGACCTGGTCGCTGCGTCAGTCGCTCGATGAAATCGCCGGCAGTCGCAGTGATCCGGCCTGCCTGCTCATGCTGCGCAGTGCCAGCGACCGGTCGGAGGTGCTGACACGGATGCGCGAATTCCAGGTGCTCTCGCAGAGCGGCGAGATCACTCCCGAGCCACGGCCGGTTACAGACGAGAGCGAAGCGCTTCGGACCTACGGGGTCGGTGCGCAGATCCTCACTGATCTGGGGATCCGGCGGATGCGCGTTCTCTCCTCGCCGAAAATCATGTATGGGCTGTCCGGCTTCGGCATGGAGGTCGTGGACTATGTCCAGACCGCGGACGAGTGCGGTACTTCCACATAGCGAAGCGGTTTGCAGTCGGCGTGCGGCGGTATACGCTTGCGTCCCCGGATAAAAACAATGGAATCAGCATGAAGACCCTCGAAGGCGATTTCACGGCCAGCAACGCGCGGATTGCGCTGGTGGCTACCCGATTCAATGACTTTATCGTCGACTCTCTGGTGAGCGGTGCGCGCGACACCCTGGTACGCCACGGGGTTGACGATGCATCGCTGACCCTGGTCCGTGCGCCCGGCTCGTGGGAATTGCCGCTGGTCACCGATCGCCTCGCGCGGTCTGGTCACTACGACGGGATCGTGGCGCTTGGTTGTGTCATCCGCGGCGGTACGCCTCATTTCGAGTACGTGGCCAGTGAATGCACCAAGGGTCTGGGGCAGGTGAGCCAGCAGCGGGACATCCCGGTGTCCTTCGGTGTACTGACCACCGACAGCATCGAGCAGGCCATTGAGCGTGCGGGCACAAAGGCCGGTAACAAGGGCGCTGAGGCCGCGATGGCAATGCTCGAGATGGTCAGCCTGCTGCGTAAACTGTGAGTCGTCCGAAGGCGAATCGACCGCGGGCGAGGGCGCGTCGACGCATCCTCCAGGCCCTTTACCAGTGGCAGATGACCGGTAGTGAGCCGGCGGATGTCCAGCGTCAGTTCTTCAGCGAACATCGCCTCGGGCGTATGGATCTGGATTACTTCACTGAAGTGTTCCGCGGAGTGACCGAGCAGGTGGAATCGCTTGACGCGGCCTTTGATGGTTATCTGGATCGTCCTGCCGCCAACCTCGATCCCGTGGAACTGGCATTGCTGCGCCTGGGCAGCTACGAGCTTCGGGAGCGGCTCGAGGTGCCCTATCGAGTCTGCATCGATCAGGCCGTGGAACTCGCCAAGGGGTTCGGCGCTGAGCAGAGCCATAAATACATCAATGGTGTGCTCGATCGTGTCGCCCGCGATCAACCGCTGAGAGCGGAGGAGCGCAAGCGCCGCCGGCGCTGAGCGGTACAGCCATGGCCGAGCGCTCGGAGTTCGCGCTGATCAGGCACTATCTCAGTCATCTCGGCGCGAACCGGCGCGATGTCACGCTGGGCGTTGGTGACGACGCGGCCGTGGTGGTGGCACAGGGTCAATCGTTGCTCATGGCCCTCGATACCCTCGTTGACGGCGTGCATTTCCCGAGTGACCTGAGTGCGTACTGGGTCGGTCATCGTGCGCTTGCCGTCAACCTCAGCGATATCGCCGCCATGGGCGGCGAGCCATGCTGGGCGTTACTGAGCCTGACCCTGCCGGATGTCGATGAGGCCTGGGTGTCGGCCTTCGCCGATGGTCTCGGCGCGTTAGCGGCACGCCACGGAGTGGCTGTGGTGGGTGGCGATGTCACCCGTGGTCCGCTCAGCATCAGTGTTCAGATAACCGGTCGGGCACCTGCCACGCCGCTGCGCCGGGATGGAGCCCGTGACGGTGACCGGGTCTGGGTATCAGGACACCCCGGTGATGCGATGGGCGGCCTGAGCGTCTGGCAGAGTGCAGTCCACCGCCATCAGGCGCGCTGGCGGGGACTGCGACGCGCCTTCCTCGCTCCGCAGCCACGCGTGGCACTGGGGCAGGCCCTGACGGGAATCGCCACAGCGGCGATCGATATTTCCGATGGGCTGGCGGCCGATGCCGGCCATATTGCCGATCGCAGTGACGTGGCGATCGATCTGTCGACGCTCGCCTGCCGCCCTTCCTCCCGGCTTCGCCAGTGGCTTGGCGAGGCGCCGGCGGTGGATGCACAGCTCGGCGGTGGCGATGACTACGAGCTATGCTTTACGGCCCCCGCAAGCGCCGACGACGCCGTATTATCCGCCGCACGACGCAGCCGGACACCGGTCCGCCGCATTGGCGGTGTGGGCATCGGCGCGGGCATGACCTGCGATGGTCATCCGATTGCTGATGCGGCCACTGGATATCGCCATTTCGAGCGCTGATAGGCTGTGGCAACGACGATTAGCCGGGTGTAGCATCTTCCTCATGGGCAAAGTGAGTATCCAGTATGTTTGATCGGGTTGACAGCTCGGTAACCCGACAGCAGCAGACCTGCACCGGCTGTAGCCTGAGCCAGCTCTGCCTGCCGGTGTCTCTGGACGACGCGGATATCGGCATGCTTGATGGTATCGTCCAGCATCAGCCCGTCCTGCAGCGCGGTGCCCATCTCTATCAGGAAGGTAACGCGTTCCGCGCGCTGTACGCGGTCCGTGCCGGGTCGCTCAAGACCTACACGACGACCGAGTCCGGTGATCAGCAGGTGACGGGCTTCCATCTGCCCGGTGAGCTGGTCGGGCTGAATGCCATCAATCGCTGGACCCATCCGTGCTCTGCGGTGTCCCTCGAGACCACCAGTGTCTGTGAGCTGCCTTTCGAACAGCTCGAGCATCTTGCGGCCGATATCCCTGGGCTGCAGCGCCAGCTGCTGCGGTTGATGTCACGCGAGATCGCTGACGACCAGGACATGCTCCTGACAATGGCGCGCAGGAATGCTGACGAGCGTCTGGCCATTCTGCTCCTCAGCCTCTCCGAGCGGTTTGGTCAACGGGGACTGTCGGCGACCCGTTTCCGACTCTCCATGGCGCGGGGTGATCTGGGTAACTATCTGGGTCTCGCCCCGGAGACGATGAGCCGGATTTTCCGGCGATTTCAGGATCAGGGCTGGATCCGCGCCGAGGGCCGCGAAGTAGAGCTGCTGGCTGTGGACGCGCTTGAGTCGCTGGCGGGGCGATCGGCCAGCGACTCCCAGAAGGCGGGCTGAGCAGCGCGGGTTACATCATTCCCGTCTGAAGCTTGGCCGCCTCCGACATCATCTCGAAGCTCCACGGCGGGTCGAAGACGATCTCCACGCTGACGGCCTCGATGGTGGGGATCTGCTTGACCTTCTCGCGAACATCGTAGGCAAGGATGTCCCCCATGCCGCAGCCCGGCGCCGTCAGCGTCATGTCAATCTCCACCGACCGCGTGCCGTCATCGTTGAGGGTGACATCGCAGCGGTAGACGAGTCCCAGCTCGACCACATTGATGGGGATCTCGGGATCAAAGCAGCGCCGCATCTGGTCCCAGACCAGCTGTTCGACATCGTCGGCGGAGGCATTCTCCGGTAACTCCGGCGCCGGCTCGGGATCCTTGCCGATGGCATCGGCATCCTTGCCATCCACGCGGAACAGATTGCCCTGGATATAGACGGTATAACTGCCGCCAAGGGCCTGCGTGATCATGCCTTCGGCACCCTGGGGGATGATGCCGTTATCACCCGCCGGAATCAGTGCTGCTTCGCAGTCACGCTCGAAAATCACCGGCTCATTACTCTGCATCGCCATCTCCCGATCGCATTACCTTTACTGCGCTTGAGGATACCACTGCTCGTGACGCTGTCCGACCCAGGAGGAAATCGTTTTCCAGTTCGCGTATTGTGAATGATGAATTAATTAGCCAGGAGGCTGTGTCATGAATGACAACGTCCACCATCTCTCCCCGCTGCTGCGCCAGTCCAGTGACATTCTGGTCGAGCGCGCGCAAGGGATGTACGTCTACGCCGAGGATGGCAGCAAGTACATGGACTTCGCGTCGGGCATCGGCGTGTTGAGCACCGGCCACTGCCACCCCCGCGTGGTGGAGGCGGCGAAGGATCAGATCGATCGGGTCGTGCACGCCCAGTACGCGATCATGAAACATCAGCCGATTCTGGATCTCTCCGATCGCCTCGTTGAGCTGCTGCCTGACTCCATCGACAGCGTGTTCTTCTCCAACGCGGGCACGGAGGCGGTCGAGGCCTCGATCCGTCTGGCCCGTCAGGCGACCGGCAAGCCCAATATCATTGCCTTCAGGGGCTGTTTCCATGGTCGGACCATGGGGTCGCTGGCCACCACCAGCTCGAGCGCGGCCGTCCGTCAGGGCGTCCAGCCGTTGATGGGTGGGGTGGTGACGGCGCCGTTCCCGGATACCAACTGGTATGGCATCAGCGAGGATGAAGCGGCGGATTTCGCGCTGCGCGAACTCGATTACATCCTGCAGGTCCAGAGCGTGCCCATGGAGACTGCGGCGATGCTCATCGAACCCATTCAGGGTGAGGCGGGTTACATCCCCGGCAACACCAAGTTCATGCAGGGCCTGCAAGAGCGCTGTAACAAGCATGGCATCCTCTTGATCATGGATGAGGTGCAGTCCGGCAATGGCCGGAGTGGATTGATGTGGGGCTATGAGCACTTCGGCGTTGAGCCCGACGTGGTGGTCTCCGCCAAGGGTGTTGCCAGTGGCTTCCAGCTGTCGTTCATGGCTGCGCCAGCCGAACTGATGAGCAAGGCACTGCCGGGCTCGCAGGGCGGGACCTATGGCGGTAACGCGGTCGCCTGTGCGGCTGGCCTGGCGACCCTTGACGTCATTCGTGACGAGAAGCTGGTCGATAACGCCGCGGATCGTGGCAAGCAGCTGGTCAAGCGGCTCGAAGAGGTCCAGTCACGGCATCCGGAGATTGGTAATATCACCGGCCGGGGACTGATGATCGGCACTCACCTCGTCGACGCCCACGGCAAGCCGGATGGCGATCGCGGCGCGAAGATGCTCAAGGCCTGCGAGCACCGGGGACTGCTGATGATCCGTTGCGGTCCATGGGGCGGTAATGTGGTTCGCTGGGTTCCGCCGCTGATCGTCACCGCCGAGGAGATCGACTGGGCAGTGGATCAGTTCGAGGCGGCACTGGTCGAGACCGGTGGCGGTGAACAGAACGCAGCCATCCGCAATACCGGCTAGACACCCCAGGGCTCATCCCAGCCCACGAACTCAGGCCCGGGCTTTTGCCCGGGCCTTTTCATTTGGAGTTAGCGCATGATTTCGGCCGTTCGGGGGCTTGGAACCCACCGATACCTGCTGTTGTTCGGCTTTTTAATGGTTTTCCTATCGGGGCATGGTCAGACGTTTCTGATCTCGCTCTACGGCGGTGAGCTGCGCGCGACCTTCGATCTCAGCAATGCCGAGTTTGGCGGGCTCTACTCGCTCGCTACCCTCATGAGCGGGCTTCTGGTGATCAGCGTTGGCCGGGGCGTTGATCGGTTGCCGCTGCCCGTGTTTACCGCTGGGGTGATCCTGGGGGCAGCCGCGGGCGGTCTGCTGCTTGCGCTGGCGCCGTTGGCCTGGGTGCTGGTGCCGGCTTTTCTGCTGCTTCGCCTATGCGGGCAGGGGCTGATGGTGCATGTCGCGCAGACCACGGTGGGCCGCCGTATCGAGGCGGGCCGGGGCACGGCGATCAGCATGGTGACGGTTGGTTTCCCGACGGCTGAAGCGGTGATGCCCATGGTGGTGGTGGCGCTGATCGCGTCCTTCGGCTGGCGCGGGAGCTGGCTGCTGCTGGCATTGGTTCTCGTCATTGTTGCCTTGCCCCTCGCGCTCGCGTTGCTCCGGATGGAGGGGCGTTCGATCCACTCGTCCCGCGATAGGGGATCCGGGGATGCGCTTGCCGGTGAGGAAGAGTCTTTCGACGCGGCGCCAGGACGGCGGGACTGGACTCGGGCCGAGGTCCTGCGCGATAGCCGCTTCTATCGTATTCTGCCCGCGTTGCTGGCACCGCCTATCCTGATCACAGCGTTGTTTTTCCATCAGGTACCCATCGCCGAGGCTAAGGGGTGGAGCCTGGAGCTGGTTTCAACGGCGTTTACGGCATTCGCCAGTACGCACGTCCTCTCCCTGCTGCTGAGTGGCCCGTTGGTCGACCGAATCGGTGCACAGCGCTTGCTTGGCTTTTATCTATTGCCGCTGCTTTTTGCCCTGGCGGTGGTGGGGTTCGTCCCCGGTGTCTGGGCGGCACCGCTGTATCTGGGGCTCGCCGGGTTGTGCATCGGCACGGCCGGGACCCTTATGGGCGCCCTGTGGCCGGAGCTCTATGGCCTCCGGCATCTGGGCGGCATCCGCGCGATGGCGCACGGGGCGATGGTGCTTGGCACTGCCGCTGGCCCCGTGTTGATCGGTTTTCTACTTGATATCGGTATGAACGTTCCAACCCTTGCGCTAATGATGATGGCCTATATATCCGTCGCGATCCTGCTGGTGCGGCCGGTGGCTGCGGCCGCTAACCGACCGGCACCGTCTGCGTCTCGGTGAACTCGAACAGCCCCTCGAGTCCACCTTCACGGCCAAAGCCGGACTGTTTCATGCCGCCGAACGGCGCCTCGGGGGTAGGGCCGCTGCCGGTATTGAGGGCGGCGTGGCCGAAGCGAAGGCGGCTGATGACCTGGTGGCCGCGGGTCTCGTCGCCGGTAAAGACATAGGCAGCGAGACCGAAATCGGTGTCGTTGGCCATCTCGACCACCTCGCGCTCATCGCCAAAGGTGATGATGGGGACCAGTGGCCCGAACGTCTCCTCGCGATAGCAGGCGGCATTCGCCGGCACGTCGAGCAGTACCGTCGGCGGATAGAAGGTCCCGGGCAGTCCACTGGCATCGCCCTGGAATACCGGTGTGGCGCCCCTGGCGAGGGCATCGTCGACATGCCGGCGAACCTTCGCCACGGCATTCTCATCGATGAGCGGACCCAGCTGGGTGCCCGCCGCCATTCCATCACCGATCGCCAGTGTCTTGACCCGCTCGGCGAGTCGTTCAGCGAAGGCGGCCGAGACATCGCGGTGGACGAAGATGCGGTTGGCGCACACGCAGGTCTGACCGCCGCCGCGGAATTTGTTGCTGACGAGCTGATCGGCGGCATGATCAAGATCCGCGTCGTCGAAGATGATATACGGGGCATTACCGCCCAGTTCCAGTGTCAGCCGTTTGATCCCCGGCGCTGATTGCTCGATGAGCGTCCGCCCCACCTCAGTGGATCCGGTGAAACTGATCACACGCACCGATGCGGCATCAAACAGCGTATCGGTAACGGGACCGGCGGAGCCGAGGACCAGATTGGCCTTTCCGGCTGGCAGCCCGACCTCGCGGTCGAGCAGCGTGAACAGTGCGATCATTGTGAGTGGGGTCTTTGATGACGGCTTGATCACGCTGGCGCAGTCGGCAGCGAGGGCAGAGGAGAGTTTCTTGGCGATCATGCCGATGGGGAAGTTCCAGGGCGTGATCAGTCCCACCACGCCCGCCGGCCGATGGTGGATATGCCAGCGGCAGTTGCGGGGCTGCTCATCCAGCGTGTGCGAGGCCAGCGCATCGATATGACTGGCGGCATAACGGAAAAATCCGGCGGCATAGTCCGCCTCACCCTGCGCCTCGGCCAGTGGCTTGCCGTGCTCGAGACACAGGATCCGGCCGATCTCCTCGCGATGCCGGGTCAGCGCCTCGGCAATCGCCTCCAGCCAGTAGCGGCGCTGCTCGAGATCGGCTGGCTGGGCCAGGGCGGCCTCGGCGGCCGCGATCGCGCGTCGGGTCTCATCGGTCCCCATTGCAGCGACGTCCGCCAGGTGGCCGTGATCGACCGGGTTGGTCACGGCGAGGGTCCGGCCGTCGTCCGCCATCTGCCATTCGCCATTGATGTAGCCGCCAGAGACGGTGAGGAGGTGAGAGTCGATCATGAACTGCCTCGCTGTTTCGATTCGTTCGCTGTGTCAGGTTCCAGGGACAAAGCCCTGGGCCTTGTCCACCGTATTGTTCAGGGCCTCGCCACGCTGCCAGCGGCGGAAATTGTCGAGAAACTGCGCCGACAGCGCTTTCTTCCAGCCGATGAAATCGCCAGCCATGTGCGCGGACAGGTGGACGTTGGGCAGATCCCAGAGCGGATGGTCCGCGGGCAGCGGTTCCTCTTCGAACACATCCAGAGCAGCCCCGTCGATCGCGCCGTCCCGTAGCGCGTCCACCAGCGCTTCGGTCCGCACGATCGGGCCACGACCGATGTTGATCAGTCGGGCATGCCCGGCCATGGCATCAAACTCCGCCGCACCGAACAGACCGCGGGTGGCTTCGGTAAGGGGCGCGGCAATGACGACGAAATCATAGTCGGGCAGGAGCGAGAGCAGATCGGCCTGGGCATAAATGGCAGCGAAGTCCTCGTCACCAGCCCGTGCCCGGCGGCCGACGCCATCGCATTCAATGCCGATGGCGCCACAGGTGCGCGCGATCCGTCGCCCAATAGCCCCCGCGCCGACGACCAGCATCCGCTGACCGGCCACGGGCTCGGTCTCGCGGTGCTGCCAGCGATGAGCCTGCTGAAGCTGCCAGTTGCCGGCAAAGTCCTTGCAGAAGGCAATCACCTGGCCGAGCACATATTCGGCGATGCAGCGATCGAAAATACCGCGCGCATTGGTGACGGGGATGTCACTGTCACGCACCGCTGGAATCATGAGCGCATCAACGCCGGCGCTGGTGGCATGGATCCACTCCAGGCGATCGGCGGCGGGCCACGCCTCGGCAAGGGCGTCGGTGCGGAAGTCGGTCACGCACAGCACTCTGGCACCGGGCAGTGCCGATTCAAGACCGGCCATGTCTTCCGCGACGCGCAATTCGGCCTCATTCTCAAGCGGCTCCATACCCGCCGGCAGCCCCTCGCCGGGGGCGGTCAGAACGACAATTCGTGTCTGCGGCTCGGTCATGCGCGGATCCTTTCCGAAAGCGTCGTATTGCACGGACGGTATACACCGGTCCCAAGCGGGTCAACTGCGCCCGAAATGGCCGCCACAGGGGGCTTGACCGACCTATCGACGAAGAATAGCTTCGGTGTGTTGTCCAACGTTTTCCAGACCGCAGCAAAAGGGGATCGGGATATGGTGAATCCGGTTGAGATGGAGCAGGGTGATCAGGCCGAGGCGCCGCTTTTCAGTCCGTCTCTGCAGGCGATTCCGATGCCCGGGATCCGGCGGATGATCAATACCGCTGCGGGCATGGATGACGTTATCCATCTGTCCATCGGTCAGCCCGACTTTCCGACGCCGCAGCACATCGTTGATGCCAACATCGACGCGCTGCGCGAGGGTAAGACTGGGTATACGATGGATGCAGGTCTGCCGGAACTGCTCAGTGAGCTGGCCCGCTACTACGGTGAGCGCTATGACCGGCCGCTGACCGAGGATAATTTCCTCGTCACCACGGGAGCGACAGAGGCAATGTACCTGGCGCTGACGGCAACCGCGGCGCCGGGTCGCCAATTCATCGTCACCGACCCGACGTTCCTGCTGTATGCGCCGCTGATCCGCATGAACGGCGGCGAGGTCAAGGTGATTCCGACGCGCCCGGAGCATGGTCATCAGGTCGACCCGCAGGAGGTGATCGACGCGATTGGCATGCGCACATTCGCGATCGTGCTCAACTCCCCGAGCAATCCGAGCGGGGCCGTCTATCCGCGCGAGACCATCGAGGCGATCGTCCAGGAGGCAGCGTATCGCGGTGTCTATGTGTTCGCCGACGAGGTCTACGATCACATCCTGCTCGATGAGGGAATGGAGTTTCCCAGCGTCATCAACTGCGCCTCTGATCTCGACCATGTCATGTCGGTGTCGAGCTTCTCGAAAACATTCAGCATGGCGGGCTTCCGGATCGGCTGGATGATCTCCAGCCAGGGCGCGATCAAAAAGCTGCGCCGCTACCATATGTTTACAACCACGGTGGCAAGCACGCCGGCGCAGTGGGCTGGAGTGGCCGCGCTCCAGGGCAATATGGCCTGTGTGGATGACATGAACGCGGAGTATCGCCGCCGTCGTGACCGGGTGGTGGAACTGGTCAGCGAGACACCGCACCTCACGGGGTACGTTCCTCAGGGCGCGTTCTACATCTTCCCGTCGCTGCCGCCGCATACCGACGCCACCGATCTGTCGTTGCGGATGCTTGAGGAGACCGGGGTGTGCGTGATCCCGGGCGATGCCTTCGGGGATACCTGCAGCAACGCCATCCGGATCAGTTTCTCCAACTCGATGGAAAACATCGAAGAGGCATTCGCCCGCATGCAGCCATGGCTGGCGAAACAGAGTTTCTGATCAGTCGTCGAGCCACTGCACACGGTAGAGGTCCAGGCGCCGGTCGCGGGCGTTCTGGACCGACCCTTCGGCCCTGAGCTGGGTGAGCTTGTCCATATCCAGGTCCACCACCACCGTCATCTCGGTATTCGGAGTCGTCTCGCTGACGATACCGTCATGGGGGAATGCAAAGTCAGAGGGTGAGAAAACCGCCGCCTGGGAGTACTGGATCTCGATATTCTCCACCCGTGGCAGGTTGCCGACGCTGCCGGTGATGGCAACATAGCATTCGTTCTCGATGGCGCGGGCCTGCGCACAACGCCGGACCCGAAGGTAGGCGTTCTTGGTATCCGTCCAGAACGGTACGAACAGGATCTCCATGCCCTGATCGGCGAGTAGCCGGCAGGCCTCGGGGAATTCGACGTCATAGCATACGAGAATACCGATCCGGCCGACGTCGGTATCAAAGGCCTTGAGGGCATTGCCGCCCTGAACACCCCAGTAGAAGCGTTCGTCCGGCGTGGCATGCAGTTTGTAGTGGGTGTCCATCGTGCCGTCGCGACGGCACAGGTAGGCCACATTATAAAGCGTGTTGTCGTGATAGACCGGCATCGAGCCGGCGATGATATTGATGTTGTAGGACACTGCCATCCGGCTCATCGCATCGGCGATCTCGGTGGTGTACTGGGCCAGCCCGCGCATTGCTTCGGCCGGATCCTCCTGGTTGAACTGCGCGAGCAGCGGCGCATTGAACAGCTCTGGGAAGAGGATGAAGTCAGAGTTGTAGCCGGCCATGGCATCCACGAAGAACTCGATGTTCGACATCAGATCCTCGAAGTTGGTCACCCGGCGCATCTGCCACTGTACGGTGCCGACCCGCACTGTCGACTTGCGGCCGCCGATCAGCGACGCCCGCTCATTCTCGTAGAAGATATTGTCCCACTGCAGGAGTGTCGCAAAGGCCTCAGAGTCCTGGTCCTCCGGCAGATAGGCGGTGATGACCCGACGGACATGAAAGTCGTTGGCGAGCTGGAATGACAGGATCGGATCGTAGAGCTCGCGTCGCCGGACCAGATCGATATATTCTTCCGGCTTCATGTCGCTGGCATGAGAGCGGTAGCCAGGCATACGGCCACCGGCGACGATGGCGCGTAGATTGAGGCTGCGGCAGAGCTCTTTACGGGCATCGTAGAGCCGGCGCCCGAGACGGATGCCGCGATATTCCGGGTCGACGAAGATGTCGACGCCATAGAGCACGTCGCCGTTGGGGTCGTGGTTGGTCAGATAGCCGTTGCCGATGATGTCGTCGTACTGATGACGGTCGCCATAGCGGTCGTAATCGACAATCATCGCAATGGCGCCAGCGACGACCCGGCCATTGTCCTCGATGCAGATCTGGCCCTCGGCGAAGCGGTTGATCTGCGCCGAGAACTGCTTGCGTGTCCAGGCGCCGCCCAGATCCGGGTAGACGGCGTCCATGATGTGCTTGACGTCGGGGTAATCCGAGAGCCGCAGATGGCGAAGACGCAAGTGGTGTTCTTCGGTGTTTGTATCCTGTTCACTCATGGCAAGAGGATACCATTTCACAGGTGTCGGATAGAGCGCTTAGCGACCATGGAAAGAGGAGTGAGGAAATGGACGATTACCTGACAGCAGAGCAGCGGCGCGAACTCCGCGAGGCGCTGGAACAGCAGCAGGCGGAGCTGCGGGCCGAGATCCGTCGGGAGGTACTGGCCGCCGACCTGCATCGCTCCGAGGAGATCGCCGATCGGGTCCGCGATCCGGGTGACGAATCCGTCGTGGATCTGCTTGCCGATATCGAGTACGCCGATATCGATCGCCATATTGAGGCACTTCGGACCAATGAGGCGGCGCTGCGGGCCTGGCATCAGGGCGGTTACGGTTGGTGCGCCGACTGTGGTGATCCGATCCCCTTTGCCCGACTGCAGGCTCTGCCTTCGGCGTCCCGCTGCGTGGATTGCGAGGCCATTCGTGAAGATCAGGCAGGAGGCCCGCCGCCACGTCTCTGAGCCGAATCGGGCGGATGTTCCTGCCCCGGAATCAAACCCTGGCTGCGGTGCTGATGGGCGTGATGATGACCATCGGGTCGGCCCATGCGGCGATCGAGCTCACCCTCTCCGGGGCGGAGGGTCAGCTTGCCGATAACATCCGCGCACACATCGATACTGAAACCGTCATCGACTCGGAGCTGGCGGGGCGTTTATATCGGGATAAGGTCATCGAACAGGTGCAGAACGCGGCCGAGGCACTGGGGTATTACCAGGCGGAGGCCGACGTGACGCTGCGCCGGGTGGACGCTGGCTGGGCCCTGTCAGTCACCGTGACACCGGGGCCACGGGTTGAGGTGCGTGATGTCAGCCTGCAGGTGACCGGCGCAGGGGCCGACGATCCGGGCCTGGCGCGGATCCGCGGGATCGTGCCGTTGCACAGCGGTGAGGCGCTCAATCATGCCGACTACGAGGCGAGCAAGCGGGCGATGGCCAATGAGGCGCTGCAGCGGGGCTTCTTTGATTACCGGTTTACCACGGCCCGGCTCGCCGTCAATGCCGACGGGGGCTGGGCGGATGCCACCCTGGCGATGGATTCCGGCCGCCGCTACGCGCTGGGGGAAGTCACCTTCTCACCCTCACCGTTTCGGCGCCAGTTTCTGGAGCGGCTGGTGCCATTCCGGCCCGGTACGCCCTACACCGCCGAGGCGGTGGCTGACTTCAACCAGCGGCTGTTCGAGAGCGGTTATTTCGAGGACGCGGTCGTGGAGACCCAGCGTCAGGCGGCTTCCGAGGGACGGATACCGGTCCGCGCCGAGGTGGTGACCGGTGAGCGCAATACCGTCACCACCGGACTGGGTTTCTCCACTGACGAGGGACCGCGCCTGCGGTTCGGTTACGAGCGTCACTATGTCAACAATCGGGGGCATCGACTGAGCAGTGAGCTTCGCCTGTCTTCGGCCCGTCAGGGCCTGAACGCCCGTTATGAGATCCCGCTGGCGGATCCGGTCAACGATCACTTGTCGGTGACAACCGCCTGGCAGAACGAGGACATCGAGGACAGCCGCAGTGAGCGCTACAGTCTGCGTGTCGGGCGCCGCCAGACATTCACCTCCGGCTGGACGCGGACCCAGTCGCTGCGCGCGCTCTCCGAGCGTTTCACCGCAGGCCTCGATACCGGGCGCAGCCGCCTGCTGCTGCCGGGCATCCGCTTTTCGCGGACCCGCTCCCGGGGCGGTGTCGATCCCGACTGGGGCGATCATCAACGCTATTCGCTGGAAGTCGCCAGCGAGGACCTGCTCTCGGATGTGGACATCGCCCGGTTGCGGTTGGGCAACACCTGGCTGCGGACGCTGCGCGACGTCCATCGATTCGAGGTGAGCGCCGATCTGGGTGGCATGGCGACCAGCGACTTTACCCAGACACCCACCTCACTGCGCTTTTTCGCCGGCGGTGACCAGAGTGTGCGCGGGTTCGCCTATCGCAGTCTGGGACCGGAAGACGCCAGTGGCGAGGTGACCGGCGGCCGCTATCTCACCACAGCCAGTGCCGAGTACAGCTACGCGATCACTGGGCAGTGGCGGCTGGCTGGCTTTGTCGATAGCGGTAACGCCTACGAGGCGATTGATGCCTTTGATCCAGAGGTCGGTACCGGGTTTGGCGTGCGCTGGTCGTCGCCGGTCGGTCCGCTGCGGCTCGACTTCGCCTGGGGCGTCAGCCGTGAAGACGTCCCATTCCGCATCCATCTGTCCATCGGTCCACCCTTCTGATGCCGCGTCTACGCAGTCTTTTGATCACGCTCGTCCTGGTTGCCGCACTGTCTGGCGCCTGGCTGATCAGTACCACCGATGGCGCCCGCTGGCTTGCCGCGCGCGCCGAGGCGATGGTGCCGGCTCTCCAGGTCACGGTGACCTCGGGCAGCCTGTGGGAGGGTGTCTCGATCACCGATCTGCGTTGGGCGAGCGACAGCCGCCAGATCGCCGTGGATTCGTTGAGGCTGGACTGGACGCCCGGGTGCCTGCTGCGCTGGCGTGTCTGTGTCGACGAGTTGGCGGTTGAGGGGGTCCGGCTCGATCTGCCAGCGGTTGACGCCAGGCCTCCCAGCGCCGATCCGGCGCCGAAGGCCAATCCCCTTGAGGCGATCCCGGCGGATATCCCGCTGCCGGTCGTGCAATCCCCCGTCGACGTTAGCCTCGATCGTGTCACGATCAATGGCCTGGCGCTGCGGCGTGGCGATCAGCCGCTGGCCGCCGGCCTCTCCTCGATCGCACTCAGCGCCCGTCTGGTGGGCCAACAACTGACTGTTGAGCGCCTGGCCCTGGCGGGTGAGGCGGGGACGGCCGAGCTCCGGGCCGATGTCACCCTGAATGCCAACTGGCCGGTCGACGCGGATTGGCAGGCGAGTCCCGCTGCCTCGCTGACGGCGGGCGAGGCTGTGAGCGTTGAGGGGCGCGTGCGGGGATCGATCGCTGATCTCGCCATGAGTGGTTCGGTCTCCGGCGCCCGTTCGGTGGATTTCGCGCTCGAGCTGTCGGCGTTGGCTGCCCCCCGGCGGCTGGATGCGCGGTTTGAAGCCTCGGGGGGCCATCTTGCTCTCAATGCCCGAATCGATGATGCCATCGATGTAGAGGGCGATCTGCAGGCGCCGGCGCTGGATGCCTTCTGGCCCGGTCTGAGTGGCGAACTCACGGGTCGCTTCCGTGTCACCGGCCATCCATTGCGGCCGTCGGTAACGGCGTCGGTATCGGCCGATACCATTGAATATGCAGGCATTGGACTGACCCGTGCTCGGCTCGAAGCCGATTGGGCCACCCGTCAGGGCGGGCAGGCCAGCCTCGAGGCCGACGGACTGCGACGTGATGGTGAGGCGCTTGGCAACGCACGCATCGCGATCGATGGACGCCCCGATGATCATCGGATTGAGCTGGCCGTGGATAGCGAATCGGCCTCAATGCAGCTCGATCTGACCGGTGCGCTGGATGCAGCGATACCCGCCTGGCAGGGGGCAGTGAGCGACGCCCGTGTCTCCGTGGACGGTGAGCAGGCTCGGCTGGTGGGTGCGCCATCACTGTCGGTCAGTCGCGATGCCCTGCGTCTGGGAAGTCACTGCTGGGTATGGGAGGACGTTCGCGCCTGTACCGAGCCACTGGTGGCCAGCCCGGAAGCGGCACAACTGCGGGTCAGCCTCTCGGCGTTGCCCCTCGCGCTGTTGCAGCCCCGGCTGCCGGCCGGGTTTCGCCTGCCCGGATCAGTGACGGGCACAGCAACGCTGGAGTGGCAGGCCGAGACGGGGCCCGCCGCCCGGGTGACCCTGGTCAGTCCGGCCAGTCACATCGAGGTGCCGCAGCGCGAGGCCGATGAACCACTGACGCTGCGCTATGACCGGATCGTGGTCGATGCTGATCTGCGACCGACGAATGCACGCCTGCGGGTCGGGCTGGCGTCTCCGGCGATCGGCGATGGCGGCTTTGCGGTGGCGACCGATCCGCGCGATGCGCAGCGTCCCCTGACGGGAACGGTCTGGCTCGATGGACTCTCGATTGCGCCGCTGGCGGGGGCGCTACCGCAACTGCGCCGTGTCGAGGGGCTGCTCAGCGCCCAGGGGGCGGTCGATGGCACGCTGACTGCGCCGCGTTTTCGCGGATCGGTCGGGCTGCGCGATGGCGTCCTGCTTCCCGCGGCGTTGGCGCTGCCGCTTGAGCAGATCAACGTCAGCGCCGACATCGATGGCCAGGTAGCAGCCCTCGAGGGTGGCTTCCGGGCGGGCGACGGTCAGGGGGCTATTGATGGACGGCTTGACTGGCAGACCGGCGCCCTGGACGGCGCCGTTGACCTGACCGGCGAGGCGCTCGATGTGCGTATCGGGACCCTGGCCCGCCTGGCGGTGACGCCGGACATCACCCTCGCCATCAATCCGGATACGCTGAGGCTGACCGGCTCGGTCACCATTCCATCGGCTCGGATCGAGCCCACCGGATCGTCGGCCGGCGCCATCCGGCGCTCGCCCGATGCCGTCCGGGTGGGAGACGATGGCCAGCCCCTCACATCGGCAGCGAATGACGGCGGCCGGAGCCTTGAGACGGATCTGCGACTGGTGCTGGGGGATGCGGTGGAATTCTCGGTGCGCGGTGCCACGGGGCGGCTGGATGGCGCGCTGCGTCTTCGTCAGATCGGCACCGCGGGTGCCGAGGCGGAGGGCGTGCTGAACCTGATCGACGCGAGCTACGAAGCGTATGGCCAGTCGTTGCAGGTGCGTCGGGGTCGACTGATCTTTGCCGGTCCACTGGCGCGACCGCGGCTGGATATCGAAGCGATCCGGGAGGCACCGGATATCGTCGCCGGGCTTCGGGTAACGGGACGGGTCAATGATCCTCAGGTGCAGCTGTTCTCACGCCCGGCGATGGCACAGGCCGACATCCTCTCGGTGCTCCTGACCGGGCGGCCACCCGGTCAGGCCTCCCCGGATGAGGAGGAGCTGTTGAACAATGCGGCCCTGTCGTTGGGTGTATTCGGTGGCGGGCGTCTGGGTGAATCGCTGGCCGAGGATCTGGGCGTCGAGGACTTCCAGCTCGAGGCCAGCGGCCAGGGCGGCGACGCCCAGGTGTCGGTCAGTGGCTATCTATCACCCAACCTGATGGTGCGCTACGGCGTTGGTGTCTTCGAGCCGGAGAACACCGTCAGTCTGCGCTACTACCTCACCAGCCAGCTGTATCTGGAGGCGGTCAGCGGCGCTGAGACCGCCTTCGATGTCTTCTACTCGTTCGACTACGACTGATCGCCGTCGGAGGGCGCTGAGTCATTGCGCTTGCGACTGCCGCCGCTCCGGCGTCCGCCATTCCCGCCCGAGCGGCTGCGGTTTGCGCCGTTGCCACTGCGGCGATTGTTCGTCCGTGCCGCGGGTTTGAGGTCCTCGACGATGAGCTCGGCAGGCGCCATTTCCGCGGGGATTTTCTGGTCGATGTAGCCCTCGATATCCGGCAGCGAGTAGACATAGGTCTCGCAGGCGAAGCTGATCGCATCCCCGGCAGCGCCGGCCCGGGCCGTCCGGCCGATGCGGTGGACATAGTCCTCTGCATCCTGGGGCAGGTCGTAGTTGATGACGTGACTGACCTCGGGGATATGCAGGCCACGGGCCGCTACATCAGTGGCGACGAGGATTGGCAGGTCGCCCCCCTGGAATTTCTCCAGCAACTGCTCGCGCTTGTTCTGCGGGATATCACCGGAAATGACCGCCGCCTTGATGTCGTTACCGATCAGATAGGCGGCCACCTTGTCGGCGTCACGCTTGGTGTTGACGAACAGCAGCGTCCGGGTCGGTGCCTGCTCGCGCAGGACACCGATCAGCAGACCGATCTTCTGATCGTTCTCGACATGATAGAGGGTCTGGCGGACGCGGTCGGCGGTGATCGTGTCGGATTCGATCTGGACCGACTCGGGCTCGTTCATGTGCTCGTAAGCGAGCTCGCGGACCCGCTCGGAGAGCGTTGCCGAGAACAGCATATTGAGGCGCTGGTCCGGCGCTGGCATGCGCCGCAGCAGGTAGCGGATGTCGGCGATGAAGCCCATGTCGAACATGCGGTCGGCCTCATCGAGCACGCAGACCTCGATGTTATCGAGGCTGAACACGCCCTGCTTGTAGAAATCGATGACCCGACCCGGCGTACCGATGATGATATCAGTGCCGCGCTCCAGCGCCTTGCGCTGGCTCTCATAACCCGTGCCGCCGTAAATACAGGCGAAGTCCATGCCAGTGAACCAGCCGAGCTTTTCCGCATCCTTGTGGATCTGCAGCGCCAGTTCGCGGGTCGGGGCGATGATGATCGCCCAGGGACCGATCCTGTCGGCGGCGACCGGATGCGACATCAACCAGTTCATGGTGGCCAGCAGGAATGCTGCCGATTTGCCGGTGCCCGTCTGGGCCTGACCGGCGACATCGCGACCCTGCAGCGCGATCGGCAGGGCGGCCGCCTGGATCGGCATGCAGTACTCGAAGCCGGCCTCTTTCAGGCCCGTGAGCAGGGATTCGTGGAGTCCAAGGGACTCGAAAGTCGTGTCAGAGAGATGATTTTGTTCCATGGCTGCGGAGGATACCGTATTGATCGCTTTTATGCCCCTCGTCGATTGCATGCGCAATCCGTACACTGTAGGTACGAATTCATAAAGGAGTGGAAATGAGCGACGTACAGGAAAGCATCCGTGAGCAGGTCGAGGGCAACCCGGTCATTCTCTACATGAAAGGCTCGCCGCAGTTCCCGCAGTGCGGCTTCTCGATGCGTGCCGCCCAGGCGCTGGCGGGCTGTGGGGTCGAGTTCTCCTACGTCAACGTGCTCGAGGACGAACAGATCCGTCAGGGGATCAAGGAATACGGCAACTGGCCGACCATTCCGCAGCTCTATGTCAGCGGTGAGTTGCTCGGTGGCTGCGACATCATCATGGAGATGTATGAGTCGGGTGAGCTTCAGGAAGCGGTCAAGACGGCCGACCCCGACGCCTAGTCCGGCCGCGCGTCGTTGGGGTGCCCGTTCAGGGCGTCCCAGCGATTGACGATCGTGCAGAACAGCTCCGCCGTCTTTTCCGCATCGTAGATCGCGGAGTGGGCCTCGCGCGCATCCCAGTGAATGCCGGCGGCAGCGATTCCCCGTGCCAGTACCGTCTGCCCATAGGCCAGCCCCGACAGCGTAGCCGTATCGAAGCATGAAAACGGGTGGAATGGATTGCGCTTGATGCCCGAGCGACTCACCGCTGCATTGAGAAACCCCAGATCAAACCATGCGTTGTGACCGACGAGTACGGCGCGGCTGCAATCGGTGGTGCGGATGGCCTCGCGGATCGGCTGGAAGATGTACTTGAGTGCCTCATCCTCGGGCACCGCCATGCGGAGCGGGTGATCCGGATCGATGCCATTGAACTCCAGCGACTTCGGATCGAGATTGGCACCCTCGAACGGCTCGACGTGGGTCGTGAATGTCGGGCCATTATGGAGACGGCCATCATCGTCCATTTCCACGATCACTGCAGCGATCTGCAGCATGGCGTCGGTGGCGGCATTGACGCCGCCGGTTTCGATGTCGACCACCACGGGCAGAAAGCCGCGGAATCGCTGATTGATGGGTCGGGCGTTCATGCGGTCTCCGGTTGGGTGTCAGCTGTCAGCGACCAGGGGATTTCATCGCCAGCGCGTAGAGGCACGATACGGGTATCGCCATAGGGCAGGCTGGCCGGCATGGCCCGTGGTCGGCGCGCCAGCGTCAGGGTGTCGGTGTTACGAGGCAGGCCGTAGAAGTCGGCCCCGTAATGGCTCGCGAATCCGGTCAGTCGATCCAGCGCGCCCGCTCTCTCAAACGCTTCGGCATAAAGCTCGATGGCGAGCGGCGCGGTGAAGATGCCCGCACAACCGCAGGCGTTCTCCTTGGCATGGCGTGGGTGCGGTGCACTGTCCGTCCCCAGGAAAAACCGCGGATGACCGGACGTGGCGGCATCGATCAGCGCTTCGCGGTCGCGCTCGCGCTTGAGGATCGGCAGGCAGTAATGATGGGGCCGGATACCGCCCACCAATAGATCGTTGCGGTTCATCAGCAAATGCTGCGGGGTGATCGTTGCGCCCAGGCGCGTCGGCCCCGAGCGGACGAATTCAACGGCATTGGCGGTGGTGAGGTGCTCGAGGACAACGCGTAGCTGACCATGGCGCTCGAGCAGCGGGGCCAGCCGCTCCTCGAGAAAGACGGCTTCCCGATCGAAGATGTCCGTGTCCGGGTGGGTAACCTCACCATGAATGCAGAGCGTGAGATCGTGCTCGGCAATGGCGGCCAACGCGTCATCACAGCGACGGATATCAGTGACTCCCGAGTCACTATTGGTGGTGGCACCCGCGGGATACAGCTTGACGGCATGGATCAGGCCGCTCGCCGCAGCCCGCTCGATCTCAGCGGCTGGGGTGTTATCGGTGAGATACAGGGTCATCAGCGGTTCGAATCGGCTGCCGGCCGGCCGTGCCGCGAGGATGCGCTGGTAATACGCCTCGACCGCCGCCGTGGTGGTCAGCGGGGGCGTGAGATTGGGCATGATGATTGCCCGCCCGAAGCGCGCCGCACTCCAGTGGACGACATCGGCGAGTGCTGCACCGTCGCGCAGATGCAGGTGCCAGTCGTCCGGTCGTGTGATCGTCAATGTATCCATTCCCCCAGTGTATCAGGGCCGCCGGGCGGCGCCTTGATTCTGCGCGTCGGCGCGCCGATCATTGCGTCAGGTTTCCGCCCCACATCCCGACATTCGAGAGAGCAATCCATGAGCGAAATCAAAAAGGTGGTCCTGGCCTACTCCGGTGGTCTCGACACCTCCGTCATCCTCCAGTGGCTGCGCGACCACTACCAGTGCGAAGTGGTGACCTTTACCGCCGATCTGGGCCAGGGCGAGGAGCTCGAGCCGGCCCGCGCCAAGGCAAAGGATCTGGGCGTCGGGGAGATCTACATCGATGACCTGCGCGAGGAATTTGTCCGCGACTTCGTCTTTCCGATGTTCCGCGCCAATGCCGTCTATGAAGGGGAATACCTCCTCGGGACTTCGATCGCACGGCCGCTGATCGCTAAGCGCCAGATCGAAATCGCCCGCGAGACCGGGGCCGATGCCGTCTGTCATGGCGCGACCGGTAAAGGTAACGATCAGGTGCGCTTCGAGCTCGGCTATTACGGGCTCGAACCGGGCATCCACGTGATTGCCCCATGGCGGGAGTGGGACCTCAACTCCCGTGAGCGACTGCTGGCCTACGCCGAGGATCGCGGCATCCCGATCGAGGGTAAGAAGGAGGGCGGCGGATCGCCTTACTCGATGGACGCCAATCTGCTGCATATTTCCTACGAAGGCGGCGTCCTGGAAGATACCTGGACCGCGGCGGAGGAATCGATGTGGCGCTGGAGCGTCGCGCCGGAGGCCGCACCCGATACCCCTACCGAGATCGATATCGAATTCCGTGGCGGTGATCCGGTCGCGATCGATGGCGAGGCGCTGCTGCCCCACGAGATGCTCTCGCGGCTTAATCGGCTCGGTAACGACAACGGAATCGGTCGGATCGACATCGTTGAGAACCGCTACGTCGGCATGAAATCCCGCGGCTGCTACGAGACCCCCGGTGGCACCATCCTCTTGCGCGCCCATCGTGCGATCGAGTCGATCACGCTGGATCGCGAGTCGGCCCATCTCAAAGACGAGGTGATGCCCCGTTACGCCGAACTGATCTATAACGGCTACTGGTGGAGTCCTGAGCGTGATGCGCTGCAGGCGTTGATCGACCGGACCCAGGCGCGCGTCAATGGCGTGGTTCGCCTCAAGCTCTATAAAGGCAATGTCATCGTCGTGGGGCGGCGGTCGGCGTCCGACAGCCTGTTCGACGACAGCATCGCAACCTTTGAGGACGATGCGGGGGCCTATGACCAGAAGGATGCCGAGGGCTTCATCAAGCTCAATGCACTGCGCCTCCGCGTGGCTGCGCGGCGGGGCGAATAGGCTCGCTTCAGGCGTCGCAGCCCGGTCCCGGGCGGGTTCGTTGACCTGTTCCCGGGGGCGGAGTAGATTGGAATTATTCCAATATTCGTTGATCGGGGAGAAGGTTGCATGCCTTTGAAACGTGGCTGGCAAGCCGTGCGGGTTGCGATGGCCGGGCTGTGCATCGGCCTCGCCCCCACCGCGCTGGCCACTCCCAGCGTTCTGGCGACGACGGGCATGATCGGCGACATGGTGGACACTATCGGCGGGTCGTGCGTGAACACCCGGGTGCTCATGGGACCGGGTATTGATCCCCACCTCTACCGCGCCGCGGCCTCGGACGTGCGAGCGTTCCAGGAGGCGGCGCTGGTGACTTACAACGGGTTTGGCCTGGAAGGTCAGCTCGACAGCGTCCTGACCCGATTCGGTGAACGCCGACCGACCCTGGCCGTTGCCGAGGCGGCCAGGCGTGAGGGTCCCCGGGGGGTCATCCGGAGCGCGGGTAGCGATGCCGTTGATCCGCACATCTGGATGGATGCACGCCTGTGGGCCCAGGGCATCGCCCCAACAACGGAGGCGCTGGCCGCGGTCGCACCGAAATGCGCATCGGGTATGCGCGAGCGTGCATCGACCCTCCGCGAGCAGCTTCACGCGCTGGATGACTGGATCATGGCACGCATCAATAGTATTCCATCGAGCCAGCGGATCCTGCTGACCGCCCACGATGCGTTTCGCTATTTCGGCCGGGCGTACGGCATCGAGGTGCGCGGAATCCAGGGGATCAGCACGAGCTCCGAGGCCAGCGTCGCGGACATCCAGTCCATTGCCGGGCTGATCGCCGAGCGCGATATCCCGGCGCTTTTCGTTGAGACGACGATCAATCCGCGGCCCGTTGATGCGGTGGTTGCGGCCGCTCGTGAACGCGGTGCCGATGTATCCATCGGCGGTTCTATCTACGGCGACGCACTGGGTGAGTCCGGGGCGCTCGGTGACCGTCATGTCGGCATGCTGATTCACAATACGGCCGAGATCACCCGGGCGCTGGGTGGTTCGGTCAAACCACTGCCAGCGTCTCTCACACAGTGGCAGGCGGAGTTGGACATGATGCTCGAGGCGGATCGGTGACTGCGCCGCGAACAGGTGACCGGGAGTCGCGTGACGCCGACTGGGCGCTGCATACCGAGGATCTGACCGTCAGCTACGGTGATCGCCCGGCGCTCTGGGATATTGACCTGAACATCCCGGCGGGGGTGCTGGCCGGTGTCATTGGTCCCAATGGCGCCGGCAAGAGTACGTTACTGAAGGCGGTGCTCGGTCTGGTTCCGCTGTCGGCCGGCCATGTCCGGCTGTTCGGCCGGACCTACCGGCAGCAGCGCCAGCGGATCGGTTATGTGCCGCAGCGGTCCTCAGTGGACTGGGATTTCCCCACCACCGCGGTGGATGTTGTCACCATGGGTCTCTACGGCCGACTCGGGTGGCTGCGCTGGCCGGGTCGGCGGGAGCGTGATCAGGCACTGCGAGCGCTTGAGGAAGTGGGGATGGATCCGCTTGCGGACCGCCAGATCAGTGAGCTCTCCGGCGGGCAGCAGCAGCGCGTGTTCATCGCAAGGGCGCTCGTCCAGCAGCCGGACATGCTGCTGCTCGATGAGCCGATGGCCGGGGTTGATGCGACCACCGAGCGCAGCATCATCGAGATCCTTGGCCGGCTGCGCGACCAGGGCCGCACCATCATCCTCGTCCACCATGACCTGCAGACCGTGCAGCGCTACTTCGACTGGCTGGTCTTTCTCAATGTGCGGGTCATCGACGCCGGACCAATCGACTCGGTCTATACCGCCCGCAACCTGCGCCGCGCCTACGGCGGACAGGTCGCGCTGCTGGACGAAGGTGGCCGACCGACGGGAGCGCCGGATGATCACGACGTTACTGACTGACTACACCCTGCAGAACGTGGTGGTCGGCGCCGCGCTGATCGGCATCATCAGCGGCGTACTGGGGTCGTTTGCGGTGCTGCGACGCCAGAGCCTGCTGGGCGACACCCTCTCGCATGCGGCACTGCCGGGGGTCTGTCTGGGGTTCATGGTGGCCGGCGCCCGCGAGATCGGGAGCATTATGGGGGGGGCGCTGGTGACCGCGGTGGCGGCGGCGCTGCTGACGGTGGCACTGACCCGGAATACGCGCCTGAAGATGGACGCTGCACTGGCCTCCACACTCAGTCTCGGTTTCGCGCTGGGTGTGGTGCTGCTGACCTGGATTCAGTCCCGCGGCGGGGCCGCCCAGGCGGGACTCGACAGTTTCCTTTTCGGTCAGGCGGCCGCCACGACGCGGGCCGATCTCTATCCGATGATGGCGCTGGTGGGCCTCAGTCTCGCCGGTGTGGTGCTGCTCTGGAAACCGCTCAAGTTAATGACATTCGATCCCGGCTTCGCGGCGGTGGCCGGGCTGCCGGTGCATCGGCTGGAGCTCCTGCTGACCGCGATGATCGCGCTGGCAGTGGTCACCGGGTTGCAGATGGTAGGCGTTGTCCTGATGACTGCGATGGTGATCGCCCCGGGCGCCGCGGCCCGGCAATGGTGTGGGAGTCTGCTGGGGATGGTGCTGCTCTCCGCCGTGCTGGGCGCCCTCGCGGGTGTCGTGGGTGGGCTGATCAGTGCCCTGGCGCCGGGGCTGTCCACGGGTCCGGTGATCGTGCTCACCGCCACTCTGATCGCGTTGGTCTCACTGATGATAGCGCCACACCGCGGGCTCATCCCACAATGGTGGCGGCGGCGCCATCGCCGCAGTCATACCTCAACCGACCGGATTCTCCAGACGCTCTACGAACTGGCGCGCGAGCATGATGACTGGCGATACCGCGTCGAGCAGGGCGCTGTAGACGCCTATTACGGCATGGTCACCGAGCCGCAGCTCATGACGCTGGCCGATCGCGGGCTGGTCGTCCCGGCCCAGCACATGCCGGATGAGGGCCAGCACTGGCAGCTTACCGACGCGGGTGTTGCCCACGCTGCCGCCCGCCAAGAGCGTCAGCGCGCCACGACAACGCGGCGGTCGTGACGATGCTTGCCGAGCCGACGATCGCAATCCTCGTCACCGGCATGCTGGTGGGCATCAGCGCGGCGTTGCTTGGCAGTTTTCTGGTGCTGCGCGGCAACAGTATGCTCGCGGATGCGATCAGCCACTCCATTCTCTTCGGTATCGCCGTGGCGTGGATGCTCACCGGCGAGACCAGTGGCCCGATCCAGATCGCTGGAGCGGCATTGAGCGGCGTGCTGGCGGTGTTCCTGATCGAAACACTGACCCGCACCCGGCGGTTGCGCGATGATGCCGCGACAGGACTGGTCTTCCCGGCCCTGTTCAGTGCTGGCGTGGTGCTGATCAATATCACCGCCAGGGATGTCCATCTCGACGAGCATACGGTCCTGTTGGGCGAGGTCGGGTTCGTCTGGCTCGATACCGTGATCCTGCTGGGAGTCGAGCTGCCGCGGGCGATGCTCGCCACCGGCGTCATGCTGGTGGTGGATGCGATCTTCGTACTGGCTTTCTACAAGGCCCTCAAGCTCGCGACCTTTGATCCGGACCTCGCCCGTGCGCTGGGGCTTGCCCCGGGGGTCATCTTCTACGCCCATCTGGCCTTGCTCAGTGGCAGTGCGGTGGCGGCATTCGATGCCGTCGGCGTGGTGCTTTTCATCACCTTTGTGGTGGTGCCACCGGCCACCGCCTACCTGCTGTCACAGCGACTGGTTACGCTGATTGTCCTTGCGATGCTCATTGCGGCGACGAGCGCTCCGCTGGGTTACGCGCTGGCGATCTGGCTGGATGTATCGATTGGCGGGTCGATGGCACTCGCCAATGGCCCCTTTTTGATGCTTGCTTACGGTTGGCGCCAGTGGCGGGATCGGCGCCGGTCACAGCCCGGCGCCCGCGTTCAGTCCGCCTCGACCTCGGCGTAGTGGTGCCGCTCGCGGAACTCACAGAGGTCGTAGATGGGACAGGCGCCGCAGCGGGGCTTACGTGCCAGGCAGGTATAGCGGCCGTGCAGGATCAGCCAGTGGTGGGCATCGCCAAGGAATGCCCTGGGCGTCCAGCGCATGAGCCGATCCTCGACTGCACGGACGGTCCTGCCGGGCGCCAGGCCCGTTCGGTTGGCGACACGGTAGATATGGGTGTCCACCGCCATGGTGGGTTCGCCGAAAGCCGTGTTGAGCACGACGTTGGCGGTCTTTCGACCGACGCCCGGAAGCGCCTCCAGCGCTTTTCGATCATGTGGGACCCTACCCCCGTGCTTGGTAACCAACGCCTCGCAGGTGGCGATGATATTCTTCGCCTTGCTGTTGAAAAGCCCAATCTTCCGGATGTGGGCACGCAGACCGTCTTCACCCAGCTCAAGGATGGCATCTGGCGTGTCGGCGACCTCGAATAGGGGGCTCGTGGCCTTGTTCACGCTGCGGTCCGTGGCCTGAGCCGACAGAATCACCGCCACCAACAGCTCGAACGGCGTCCGGTACTCGAGTTCGGTAGTGGGTTGGGGGTTAGCCTCACGGAGGCGCTCAAAGATCGCTCGGCGCTTGTCACGGTTCATGCGTCGTCACCGGTGTGACGCTGACGCCGCCGGGCGCGGACCCGGGCGAGCGCCGCCTGCGCGGTCTCACGGCGGGTCGCACGGTCAGGGAGGGCGGAGGCAGTCTCTGTCGGGTGCCCGTCAGCCTTACCCTCATTCGGCTGCCGGCGCCGTGCCCGCTTGTGTTCGCGCTCGTCGCGGCGCCGGGCGAGACGTTGAGTGCGATTCCGGAACCGCTCCCGGGCCCGATCCCGACGCGCCTGCTGATGGTCTGCGGGCTCCTGCTCGCGATCGGTGGGCAGCATGTGGATGCAGTCCACCGGGCAGGGCGCAAGACATAGATCGCAGCCGGTACATTCCTCGGCGATCACGGTATGCATGCGCTGACGGGCGCCGACGATCGCATCGACCGGGCAGGCCTGAATGCATTTGGTACAGCCGATGCACACCGACTCATCGATCCAGGCAACCCGGGGTGGGCGGTAATCGCCATGCGCCGGGTCGAGCGTGCGACTGGCCCGATCGAGCAGCCCGACCAGCGCATCGATGGTCGCCTGGCCGCCGGGCGGGCATTGATTGATGTCCGCTTCGCCGGCGGCGATCGCCTCCGCGTAGGGGCGGCAGCCTGGATAGCCGCACTGCTCGCACTGGGTCTGCGGGAGCAGCGCGTCGATCCGCTCGACCGTAGAAGGATCGTGGATCATGCCGGCTTCAGGCTCTCCCGCGAGTCCGCGATCATGGCCTCGATGGCGGCCGGATCGACCCGCGTCATCAGAGGCTTGAACGCCGCGATCTCATGGTCGAGCAGCGGCTGTCCGGCGTCGGACCACTGCATGGCAGGGATCTGCAGGAAACGCTCGGCGGCCGCCGCCGTTTCCGGGAGGACCGGCTTGAGGTAGAGCATCAGCACCCGGAACAGATTGATTCCGGTGGTGTTGATGGCCTGAACCGCCTCAGCCTGATCCGGATCCTTCGCAAGTACCCAGGGCTTTTTCTCGTCGATATATTGGTTGGCCTCATCGGCCAGCGACATCACCTCGCGGACCACCCGGGCGTAGGCCCGATTCTCGTAGTAGCCGCCGATCACCTCAGCGCGGGCGCTCATGCGGCGGAACAGCTCCGGCGCGTCGAGCCGTGGCCCCAGCCGGCCCGCGGATCGCTTGTTGATGAATCCTGCGCATCGGCTCGCGATGTTGACGAGTTTACCGACCAGATCCGCGTTCACCCGCTGTGTGAAGTCGTCCAGGCTCAGATCGATGTCATGAACGCCCGCCCCCAGCTTGGCGGCAAAGTAGTAGCGGAGGTACTCGGCATCGAGGTGGCGCAGATAGGTGTCGGCCATGATAAAGGTCCCGCGCGACTTCGACATCTTCTGTCCGTCGACGGTCAGAAAGCCGTGGGCGCAGACCCGGGTCGGTGTGCGAAAGCCGGCTCCGCTCAGCATCGCCGGCCAGAAAAGCGCATGGAAATAGACGATGTCCTTACCGATGAAGTGATAGAGCTCGGCGTCTGAATCGGCATTCCACCATTCATCGAAATCCAGCCCCTCGCGATTGCAAAGGTCCTGGAAACTCGCCATGTAGCCGATCGGCGCGTCCAGCCAGACGTAGAAATACTTGTTGTCGGTGTCTGGGATGCGGAACCCGAAGTAGGGTGCGTCACGGGAGATGTCCCAGGCGCGGAGCCCGGCATCGAACCACTCCTGGAGCTTATTCGAGACCTCGTCCTGCAGGCCCTCGCTGGACGCCCAGGTACGGAGCATGTGCTCGAAGTCCTGGAGTCGGAAGAAGTAATGCTCTGACTCGCGCTGGACGGGTGGCTGGCCGGAGATGACGGAGACTGGATCGCGCAGCTCATCGGGGGAGTAGCTTGCTCCGCAGGCCTCGCAGTTGTCGCCGTACTGGTCATCGGCGGCGCAGCGCGGGCAGGTGCCCTTGATATAGCGATCGGGCAGGAACATCCCCTCTTGCTCATCATAGGCCTGAGTGATGGTCTGACGATCGATCCAGCCACCGTCCCGCAGCCGCGTATAGATCAGTTCGGAGTAATGGCGGTTCTCGTCGGAGTGGGTGGTGTAGTAGTTGTCAAACCCGATGTTGAAGCCCGCGAAGTCCCGGCGATGCTCCATGCCCACCTGCTCGATCAGCGCCTCGGGGGTGATGCCACGCTCCCGGGCCTTGAGCATGATGGGGGTGCCATGGGCATCATCCGCGCATACATACCAGCACTGGTTGCCCTGTAGCTTTTGGAAACGCACCCAGATGTCGGTCTGGACGTATTCAACGAGATGGCCCAGGTGGATCGGCCCGTTGGCATAGGGTAGGGCGCTGGTGACCAGGATCTTGCGCGCCATGCACACTCCGCATTCACAATCAGAAAGACATCATTATGCCAGAGGGGAAGCCAGTCGCGGAGCCCGCGGCTCGCAGAGAGCAGCGATCACTGCCCGCGCGCCGGCGGTCGTGCTGAGCGGGCCGACGTCGACGCTGAGCTCGGCGTAGTGGCGATAGAGTGCCTCGCGTTCGGCGTAGAGATCCTCCAGCGTCTGGCCGGCAGCCCGGGCCAGACCACGGGTATCCACGTCGGTCACCCGCGCTTGAATGACGCTGAGATCGGCATGCAGATGAATGATGATCCCATCGACCCGCAGCGCCGCCATGGCGTCGGCGCTGTAGACCGCGCTGCCCCCGGTGGCAATGACATGATCGCGACGCTGGAGGTGGATGAGCTGCTCGGCCTCGAGTTGGCGCAGCGCCCGGTGACCGCGCGCATCCACGATGGCCTGAAGTGTGGTCCCTGCGGCCGACTCGATCACCGAATCGGTATCGGTGAAACCGAATCCCAGCCGCTCCGCGAGATGGCGACCGAGGGTGCTCTTACCGGCCCCCGGCATGCCGATAAGCACGAGGTTGTGACGCGCCGCTGTCATGCCCCGAATCTGCCGGAATGCCGCCGGTCCGACAAGCCGACGGGCGCCAACCCCACCTCACGCGTGTTTAATGGCGGGCACAGGCTGATTAAACTCCCACAATCGTCAATACGGCGGAACAACGGGGGAAATGCATGAGTGAACTCAACCGCGCGGCCGTCGAGCAGGTGCTGGCCGGCTGGACGGAGCCGGCGCTCGGCTGTGATCTGATCAGCGCTGAAGCCGTGAGCGATATTCAGGTGACTGGCGATACGGTGACGATTGAGCTGTCGCTCGGCTTTCCAACCCGGCGCTATCAGCAGGCGCTGAAGGAGATCCTTGAGACCCGGGTACGCGAGGCGACCGGTGCCCGCTCGGTCACGGTCTCGGTGGAATGGTCAGTCGCTGCCCGGCAGGTACAGGCGACCCTGAAGCCGATGGATAACGTGCGCAATATCATTGCGGTGGCGTCGGCGAAGGGCGGCGTCGGCAAGTCGACCTGTGCCGCCAACCTGGCGCTCGCCCTGGCGGATGAGGGGGCCCGTGTGGGCATCCTTGACGCCGACATCTATGGACCCAGCCAGCCGCGGATGATGGGTGTTGCGGGCCGCAAGCCCGACAGCCCGGAAGGCAAGACGATGCATCCGCTCGAAAACCACGGGGTGCAGATCATGTCCATCGGATTCCTCATCGAAGAGGATTCCCCGATGGTCTGGCGGGGCCCAATGGTCACCCAGGCGTTGACCCAGCTGCTCAACGACACCCGCTGGGAGGAATTGGATTACCTCATCATCGATCTGCCGCCCGGCACGGGTGACATCCAGTTGACACTCTCGCAGAAGGTGCCAGTGGCGGGTGCAGTGGTGGTGACAACGCCGCAGGATATCGCCACGCTGGATGCCCGTAAGGGTGTGCGGATGTTCGAGAAGGTCAAAGTGCCGGTGCTGGGTATCCTCGAGAACATGAGCCTGCACATCTGCTCTCACTGCGGCCACGAAGAAGCGCTGTTTGGCACCGGTGGTGGTCAGCGGCTGGCCGACGAGGAGGGCGTTGCCATGCTCGGCGCATTGCCGTTGGAGCTGGGCATTCGTGAGCATGCCGACAATGGCGCGCCGACAGTGATCTCAGAACCGGAATCGCAGGCAGCGGAGCGCTTCCGCGAGGCCGCCCGGCGCACAGCGGCACTCCTTTCACGACAGGATCCGGCGGGCGCGAGCCGGTTCCCGAACATCGTCGTCGACGACGACTAGGGCAGGGGCGACAGACAGTGAGCATCAAATCCGATCGATGGATCCGCGACATGGCCGGCAAGGGCATGATCGAGCCATTCGAAGCCGGCCAGGTCCGCGGCGATGCCGAGGGTGGGCGGATGATTTCCTACGGGACCTCGAGCTATGGCTACGATGTCCGCTGCGCGGATCGTTTCAAGATATTCACCAATATCAGCTCGGCCGTCGTGGATCCCAAGCATTTTGATGAATCGAGTTTCGTGGATCTGCAGTCAGACGTTTGTATCATTCCGCCGAACAGCTTTGCGCTGGCCAGTACGGTGGAGTATTTCCGTATACCGCGAAACATCCTCACGATCTGTCTCGGCAAGTCGACCTACGCGCGCTGCGGGATCATCGTCAATGTCACGCCCCTCGAGCCCGAGTGGGAGGGGCATGTGACGCTTGAGTTCTCCAATACGACGACGCTACCTGCCAGAATCTACGCCAATGAAGGGGTCGCGCAGATGCTCTTCCTGGAATCCGACGAGGTCTGTGAGGCGTCTTACAAGGATCGGGCCGGCAAGTATATGGGGCAGCGGGGCGTGACGCTGCCGCGGCCCTAGGGGGTGTCGGCAGGCAACCCGTCGACCGTGTTCAGCACCATGCGGAAATTGCGATCGCCATCCTCGCGCTGCTCCACCTGAACGGCGAGATACCCCAGCGCGGGCGCCACCCAGAGGGTTGTCTCGCGATCGCTGTCGGTGTCTGAACGGCGAATCGTCAGCGCCTCGAAACGGCCTGCCGGTGTATCGACGGTCGTCCTCTCACCGATGCGAAGGACGTAGGTCTTGAGTGTTCCGCCATCGGCGATGCGGTAGACCAACTCGTCATCGCCGTCCCGCTCGGTCAGGTCATGCATAAGCTGTAATGGGCTGATCACCCGATCAATCGTGTCCCGGGTGATGTCCATGCGCCAGGGCCGGTCATCGATATCATTGACCACGCGCAGGGTGTCCCAGTCGAACCGCAGTTCCGCCTTTCGCTGGTCATCGCCGCCGGAGCGATTGTAGCGGTACACATCCGGTCGAAACCCATCCGCCTGAATCCGCCCGATACTCATCTCCCGCACCGTGCTCGAGTAGAAAAGCCCGGCGATGCGACTGGGCCGGATGGACAGCCGGTAGAGATAGCGGGACTCGGCGGGCCGGCGGAATCGCAGCCTGGCATGCCCCAGGGTGAGCCCGGCCTTGCGAACATCATATCGGGCGCTGAACGCGGGTGGGGGTTCGAACGCCGACTCGGCACCCGCTGCGGCGCTCCCACTCGGGCCGACGCCCACCACGGTCAGCAGCATCGCCAGGCCCGCGGTGATCACTCGCCGACCCGGCATCATGACGCGTCCGCGGTGGCCTCGGTGAGACAGGGCGGTACGGGGGGATACTGACCGTCCTGTCGTACCCGATCGCCATCGAGGGCGACGCGGCCCTCGGCGATCCAGCGGACCACTTCGGGATAGAGTCGGTGCTCCATCGCCTGGACGCGCCGGGCGAGGGTGTCAGCCGTTTCGCCGGACTGTATGGCAACGGCCGCCTGGGCGATGACCGGCCCCGCGTCGAGTTCGGGGATGACGTAGTGCACGCTGCAGCCATGGTGGCGCTCGCCTGCCTCCAGGGCGCGCTCGTGGGTATGCAGCCCGCGGTAGGCTGGGAGTAACGATGGATGGATATTGATCAGTCGACCCAGAAAGCGGCCGACGAAAGCATCGCCAAGGATGCGCATGAACCCGGCGAGAACGATGAGGTCGGGCTGCGCGGTATCGAGTCGCTCGGCGAGTGCCCGATCATAATCCGGACGGCTGGAGAATATCCGGTGGTCGATCACTTCGGTGGCAATACCGGCCCGGGCCGCTCGCTCCAGGCCGCCGGCACCCGGTCGGTTGCTGATCACCCGGGTGATTGTGCCGGGGATCGAGCCGTCGCGGACCGCGTCGATGATCGCCTGCAGGTTGGTTCCGCCGCCCGAGATGAGGACGGCGATGCGGAAGCCCTCCGGATCGCTCACACGCCCTCCTGGTAGGTGATGCCATCGGCATTGCGGCCGGAGCGCGTCACTTCACCGAGGATCCATGCGGATTCGTCGGCCGCGCGGAGGATATCCAGCGCATGGGTGGCCTCGTCCCCGGGCACTGCCAGGACCATTCCAACACCGCAGTTGAACGTCCGGCGCATTTCCTCAGTCTCGACATTGCCGGCACGCTGCAACCAAGCGAACAGCGCCGGCCACTGCCAGCTCCTGGTATCGATGCGGGCCGTGAGCCCCTGGGGCATGATCCGCGGCAGATTCTCGGTCAGTCCGCCGCCGGTGATATGGCTGATGCCATTGATCGTCACCTCATTCTGAAGGCGCTGGACGACCTGGGCATAGATGCGGGTGGGTGTGAGCAGCCACTCCTCGATCCGGCGGTCGTCCAGGGACTGCGTGAGTGCCTCTGGCTCGCGTTCGAGTATACGACGGACCAGCGAATAGCCATTGGCATGAACACCACTGCTGCCGAGCGCAATCAGGGCATCGCCCGGGCGGATGTCCGCCCCGTCAATCATTCGATCGCGCTCGACAATACCGACGCAGAATCCCGCCAGGTCATAGTCGCCGTCGCTGTACATGCCAGGCATCTCCGCGGTCTCGCCGCCGATCAATCCGGCACCGGCCTCTCTGCAGCCGGCGGCGATACCGCGGATGACCCGCGCGGCGATCTCCGGGTCGAGGCGCCCGGTGGCGTAGTAATCGAGGAAGAACAGCGGTTCGGCGCCGGCGACGATGACGTCGTTGACGCACATGGCCACCAGATCGATCCCGATCCCATCATGGCGACCGGTTTCCAGTGCCAGCCGCAGTTTGGTGCCGACACCATCGGTGCCGGCGACCAGCAGTGGCTGGCGGTAACGATCCACCGGTAGCTCGAAGAGGCCACCAAATCCGCCCAGGCTGCCGACCATACCGGGTCGCTGAGTGGCGGCGACATCGCCCTTGATACGCTCGACGAGATCGGCACCGGCGTCGATATCAACGCCGGCGTCGCGGTAGGTCAGTCCGGTTCGGGAATCGGCGGAATCCAAGTGTCTACTCCCTGGTTCGGGTTGGTCGTGCCGGTGGACGCCGTCATGGTACCTTAAAACCTGTTTTGGTCACGGGCTCGCAATCCAGCGTGATGTCGGTCGTCCTGCGTCTTTTTTTCCAGTTTGCCGTGGTCGTCGGCGGCATTGTGTCCCACACAGCGGTGGCCGAGAGTGGTCCCGCGTCGGTGCAGGTCCCGGTGGCCAGCGATAGCGAATCGGCGCGATCCGAGGCGCTGGTGCGGGCCATGGACGCAATGCTCGTCCGGCTCACCGGGGATCCGGCCGTTACCGAGACTGAGCTCGCGACGCGCCTGCGCAGCCGCGTCGGGGAATACCTGAATGGCTTCTCCTACCGTACGGTGACCGCGGCGGATGGCGATGGAGCGGGGCGCGAGACCCGCCTGCTGGCGCGGTTCTCGCGGCCGGCGCTGCGTAATGCGCTGGCCCGGGCAGAGATTGCGCTCTGGCCGCCGTCGCCGCCGACAGTGCTTGTCTGGCTGGGTGCCGAGCGCGATGGTGAGCGCTTCATCGCCGGCAGCGATCAGGGGCGGCCACTACTGGAGCGGATGCGGACGGCGGCGGCACCATTGGGTATCACGCTGATCACCCCGCTCATGGACCTCGAGGATCGCCGTAATCTCGGTTACGCCGACATCGCGGGTGGGTTCGTCGATCCGGTCCGCGAAGCCTCGGCGCGCTACGGAGCAGAGGCGGTTGTCGTGGGGCGTCTGCAGGGCGGAGAGACCGGGACGACCCGCGTCCGCTGGACGCTGCTGGCAGGGGATGAGGGGACGGCCGAGCGCTGGGTCTCGAGCGGTGATGGCGCGCGGTCGGTCCTGGCGTCGGGTGTCCGCGAGATGGCGCAACGCCTGCGTGCGCCCTTTGCCTACGTCCCTGATCCCGACTCCCGGCGTCGGTTGACGGTCGCGGTCAGGGGTGTGGAGTCGCTGGCGGCCCACCAGGCAGTGGCTGAACGCCTCGGTCAACAGGTGGGTGTCACCCGTGTCATTCCGGTGGAGATTATCGATGACCGCGTCCGCTGGCGGCTCGCGATCAACGTCGAAGCGGAGCGGGTGATGCGGGCCCTCGACACCGATCAGCGACTGCGATCCGATGGCGATGGATACCGTTGGCGCCCATGAGTCACGAGAACGGACCGCAGTTGGCGCTGGATTTCCGTTGGAACGATGCGGCGGACCTGGGGGCTTTCGTGTCCTCTGGCAACGAGCAGGCGGTTGCCGCGGTGGAGGCGCTGACCGGTTGGTTCGCCCAGTCGCTCTACCTGTCAGGGCCGCCGGGGAGCGGACGCAGTCATCTTCTGCAGGCAGCCTGTGGGCGCATGAGCGCAGCCGGCGGCACAGCGGTGTATATCCCGCTTGCCGACCATATTCACGGGCCGACGGCGCAGCTGGATGGCCTGGAGGCCCTGTCGCTGGTGACCGTTGATGATGTCGATGAGCTTGCCGGCCACGAGGCTTGGCAGGAGGCGTTTTTCCACCTGTTCAACAGGCTGCGGGATACCGGTGGGCTTTTGGTGGTGGCTGGAGCAGGCGCGCCGGCGGCCCTGTCGCTCGGGCTCCCCGATCTCGTCTCGCGCTTTGAATCCCTGCTTCGTCTGCGGCTCAGCGTGCCCGATGATGAACGGCGCCGCCAGATTCTGGCTGTCGCCCTGGCCCGACGCGGGCTGCGGATGCCGGCATCGAGTGTCGATTACCTGCTACGGCATGAGGCGCGTGACATGGATCATTTGCTGGCGGTGGTGGATCGGCTTGACTGGGCATCCCTGCAGGCTGGTCGGCGCCTGACCGTGCCGTTCATCAAGTCGGTTCTGGCGGATCAGGCCTTGGACTGATCCGCCTTATGGCGTTGCTTGCCGCGGCGCAGGATCACCGTCCCTGCCACGAAATATCCCAGCGTGAGCAGTATCTCCGCCACCCCCAGCCAGCGCTGGGGTGCCGCGCCCGTCGTCGCCAGCAGACCGTGCATGAAATAGAGCAGGATCAGCATGCCGGTCCACTGCAGCGTGTAGCGGCGGCGGTGAAGAATCCCCCGCAGTCCGAGCAGCAGCGGCAGTAGAAGCACGAGCAGCAGTGGACTGCGCAACGATGCGGGCGGTGGATCAAGCCAGACCAGCCAGGCGAAAAGCAGGGCGGTCAGCGCCACATAGCAGCTGGTGGCCACCCAGTAGAGAGGGGTGGCCGCCACCCGGCTGGGCGTCTCCTGCCCAGCAGCCGGGATTTTGCCACGCAGGACTTTCACGCCAGTCGCTGATCCGCCGTGTCGTCGAGGCGCACCGCGGCGGCGGCCACCCGCGCGCCAAGGGCGCGACACAGACCTGCCTCGGTATCGTCCACCGGTCGGTCGGCATCCGCGCCGGCGAGATGACTGGGGCCATAGGGCGTGCCGCCGGTCTGCGTGGCCGTCAGTCCAGCCTCGGTATACGGCAGCCCCACCAGATACATGCCGTGATGCATCAGCGGCAGCATCATCGACAGCAGGGTGGTTTCCTGGCCGCCATGCAGGCTCCCGGTGGAGGTGAATACGGCAGCGGGTTTGCCATTCAGCGCGCCACTCAGCCACAGACTGGTGGTCTGGTCGAGGAAGTGCTTGACCGGCGCTGCCATATTGCCGAAACGCGTGGGGCTGCCAAGGACCAGACCGCTGCAGGACGCTAGATCGTCGAGTGCCGCGTAGGGCGGTCCCGCATCCGGAACGGCGGGCGCGGTTGCCTCCGAGACCTCGGAGACGGCTGGTACGGTCCGCAGCCTGGCTTCAACGCCGGTCACGGTCTCAACGCCGTGGGCGATCTGCCGGGCCATGGTCTGGGTGGCGCCATGACGGCTGTAGTAGAGAATCAGGATTTCGCAGCTCATGGGGCAATCTTGGGTGTTAGATTGTTGGGGTGCAAGCAGGAAAGAGGCAGCGATGGGTGAAGTAGCGGAAGCCTGTTATCAGTTCCGGGTCCGCGGTCAGGTGCAGGGTGTTCTGTTTCGGGCAAGCACTGAGGAGCGTGCGAGCGCACTCGGCCTTCGGGGTTGGGTGGAAAACCGCGCCGACGGCAGCGTCTCGGTGGTGGCCTGTGGATCCGAGCAGACCCTCGAGGTGTTGAGCGAGTGGCTCTGGATGGGACCGGAAGCCGCCCGGGTGGACTCGGTGGAGGCCGAGCCCGTCGCGGACCCCGGCAACAGTGATTTCAGCATTGTCTGAGGTGGCCTTGGAAATTGACCGCTATCAACTTTCCCGCGATACTTTGCGCAGTCATCAATGGCGAGAAGAGAAACAATGATCTGCGGGCGATTGATCGGGGGAGTGTTTCTGGGACTGCTCCTTTTCACCGGGGCAGCCAGCGCCCAGGGCGACATCGAAGCGGGCCGGGCCAAGGCTTACACGTGCCTGGGCTGTCATGCCGTCGACGGTTACCGGAACGCGTATCCCTCCTACCGGGTGCCGAAGCTCGGTGGCCAGCATCCTGAGTACATCGTATCGGCGCTCAAGGCCTATCAGAACGGCGACCGTCAGCACACGACCATGCAGGCACTGGCGTCGACGCTGAGCGATCAGGATATTCAGGACATTGCGGCCTATTTCGCGTCACGTGGGCCGGAGGGGCAGTGATGAATCGTTTGACGGGATTTCTGGCGGTCGGCCTTCTGCTCACCACCAGTGGGGTGCCGGCCCAGTCGATCGGGGATGTAGAGGCCGGAAAGGCAAAATCACAGAGCTGTGCGGCCTGCCATGGTGCTAAGGGGGCGTCCGATAACAGTGGGTTTCCCATGTTGGCCGGCCAGCATGCGGATTATCTGTTGCATGCGCTGAAGGCGTACAAGAGCGGCGATCGGCAGAACGCGATCATGAACGGTCAGGTGGCGGCACTGAGCGAGGAGGACATGCGCGATCTGGCCGCCTATTTCGCGGCGCAGTCCAGTGCCGTTCAAACGCTTCAGCGGCGCTCCGCGAACAGCGACGGGTAGCCGCGCCGGTAATCCGGGTATACAAGCGCGTAGCCTGATTCGCGCAGGCGTTGGTTGCTGCAGCGTCGACCACCCGCATCGCCGGCGGTTCGTTCGGGTGGTTCCGCGCCGATGGCCGCGGCCAGCCAGTCCATGATTTCGCACTGGCTGCAGGGCCGGTCATCAACGCCAAGATAGAGCGTTGATGGTCGATCCATTCCACCGAGGTGCGCCAACACGCCGACGCAGTCGTCTTCGTGAATGCGGTTGGTGTAGCGGGGTGGATCAGCCTGACAGGTCGACCCTGCCTCGATCCGTCGCAGCAGGGATTCCCGGCCCGGTCCATAGATGCCTGCGAAGCGAATGATCACATGCTCCCCGGGGTGCCGGGCAGCGATCGCCTCGGCCTCCAGCAGTCGCTTGCCAGAAAACCGGGTCGGCTGTGGCGGCGTGTCTTCATCGACCCATGCCCCGGCGTTTTCCCCGTACACCCCGGTGCTGGAGACGAAGATCAGCCGGACGCCCGCGTTCCCCGATGATTCCAGGGCACCGCGAAGATTCGCCAGTCCATCGACGTAGCGCCGCCGATAGCCATCGTCATCATACTGCGACGGCGTCAGGATGACGTAGACCTGATCCAGTGCTGCTGGCAGCCGTTCGCCCAGATCGGTGTCATTATCCAGATCAGCGGCGCAGGGAATGATTGCCTGGGGAAGGCTGTAGGGCTGCCGGCGTAGTCCGAAAACCGTGTGACCCGCCGCCGCGAGCTGCAGACCCAGTCGTGTCCCGATTCGACCGCAGCCGACGATCAGAATGCGTTGCGGTGTCCGCTGCCGTGCGGTCATCATCGGTTACCCCCGTTCGCCGACTCTTTCCTGCAGCACCTCGACGACATCGTCGATCGGGATCGCCTCGCTCTCGGCGGCGTCCCGGGCGCGGTATTCGAGCGAGCCGGCCTTGAGGCCGCGCTCGCCGATGACGATCCGGTGCGGTATGCCAATCAGCTCCATGTCGGCGAACTTCACCCCCGGACGGGCATCACGATCGTCCCAGAGCGGATCCAGGCCAGCATCGCGGAGCGCGTCGTACAGTTTTTCGGTTGCCTCGGCCACCGCTGGTGCGCGGTCAGCACCGATGCTGACAAGCGCGACATCGAAGGGCGCCAGCGGTGCCGGCCAGGCAATGCCGCTGGCGTCGTGGTTCTGCTCGATGGCGGCGGCCACGACCCGGGATATACCGATACCATAGCAGCCCATGATCAGGGGCTGGGGATGGCCGTCCTCGTCGAGCACACGGGCATCCATGGCCTCACTGTACTTCGTCCCCAGCTGGAAGATGTGCCCGACCTCGATACCGCGGTGGATTTCCAGTGTGCCCTCGCCGCAGCGCGGGCAGCCCTCTCCCGCGACGGCGGTGCGCAGATCGGCGCAGGTCGGCAGGGGCATATCCCGATCCCAGTTCAGGTTGATCCAGTGCCAGTCGGCGCGGCCAGCGCCACTGGAGAAATTCGTCAGGCCAGCGGCGCGGTGATCGACGCGCTGCGTCAGGTCTGCGGGCAGATCCCGCGGTCCGATGAATCCGCGGGGGACACCTGTAGCCGCCAGTGCTTCCTCGGGTTCGGCCAGGCGTACCGTCTCGGCGCCCAATGCATGGGCGGCCTTGACCTCGTTGAGCTCGTCGTCACCGGCGACGAACAGCACGGCCGGGGCTTCATCCGCCATCACGACGACGCTCTTGAGGACCTGCGAGGGGTGCAGGCCAAGCGCTTCGCACTGTTCGGCGACGCTGTGGACGCCCGGGGTCGATCGCTCCTCGGCAGGCGCTGGCGCGTTGATCGGCAGGGCCGACGGGCGGCTCGCGGCGAGCTCGGTGTTGGCGGCGTACGCACAGCGGTCACAGCTCGCGATCTCGTCCTCACCGGAGTCGGCCAGCACCATGAACTCCTCCGATACGCTACCGCCGATGGCCCCGCTGTCGGCGCCTACCGAGCGGAAGCGCAGGCCGAGCCGCGAGAATGCCCGGCTGTAGGCGCTGTGCATGTCCTGATAGGTCGCTTCAAGTGAGGCCTGATCGATATGGAATGAATAGGCATCCTTCATCACGAACTCGCGGGCCCGCATGACGCCGAACCGCGGCCGGATCTCATCCCGGAACTTGGTCTGGATCTGATAATAGGTCACGGGTAGCTGGCGATAGCTGCGCAGTTCCTGGCGGAGATAGTCGGTGATGACCTCTTCATGGGTCGGCCCAATGCAGAACGAGCGTTTGTGCCGATCCTTAAGGCGCAGCAGCTCGGGGCCATACAGCGACCAGCGTCCGGACTCCTCCCACAGCTCTGCTGGCTGAACGGCGGGCATCAGCACCTCGAGGCCGTTAATGCGGTTCATCTCCTCGCGCACAATCCGCTCAACCCGACGCATCACCCGCAGACCGAGTGGCTGCCAGGTATACAGTCCGGCGCCGAGTTTCTTGATGAGACCCGCGCGGAGCATCAGCTGATGGCTGATGATCTCAGCGTCTGCCGGTGTCTCCTTGCTGGTGAAAAGGGGAAAGCGGCTGGTGCGCATGGCGGCCTGTCCTGTCATCAATGGAAAGCCGACAGGTTAGCCGACCGTCGCCGGGTCGCCCACCCCCGTCCTTGACGCTCCCATGCGGGCGCCGTAACTTGCACGGCTTACATCAGATCAATTGCGGATCAAGCGGCGCCAGTCGACAAGCTATGCGACACATAATCTCCATTCTGGTTGAAAACGAGTTCGGTGCGCTTGGACGCATCGCCGGGCTGTTCACAGCCCGCGGCTATAACATCGACTCGTTGACGGTGGCGCCCACCGATGATTCGACGCTCTCGCGCATGACGCTGGTTACCCAGGGCGATGAACAGACCGTTGAGCAGATTCGTAAACAGCTCAACAAGCTCCTCGACGTGGTCAAGGTCTCGGATATCACCGAAGCCCTCCACATCGAGCGTGAGCTGATGCTGGTCAAGGTTCAGGCGACCTCCAGTGAATCGCGCGAAGAGTTCAAGCGACTGGCGGATATCTTCGACGCCTGCGTCGTCGATGTTACCGACAAGACCTACACCATCGAGGTCATCGGTCGGGGCAGCAAACTGGATGCCTTCCTGGAGCTGCTCAAGGACCAGACACCGATGGAGGTGGTGCGCTCGGGAGTCATTGGCATCGCGCGCGGCGACAAACAAATGCGTGTCTGACAACATCCATCGGGGGAGTCATGAAGGTCTATTACGATAAGGACGCCGATCTTTCCATCATCCAGGGCATGAAAGTGGCCATTCTTGGCTACGGGTCCCAGGGGCATGCCCATGCCAACAACCTCAAGGAATCCGGCGTATCGGTGGTGGTCGGTCTGCGGGCCGGCTCTTCCAGCGCCGCGAAGGCGGAGGCGGCCGGGCTTGAAGTCGCCGAAATGGCGGACGCCGTCGCCGCCGCTGACCTGGTCATGATGACGCTGCCTGATGAGCACCAGCCAGCCGTCTACGAGGCGGTGGTCGCCCCTCATCTGAAGACCGGCGGTGCCATTGCCTTCGCGCATGGCTTCAACATCCACTATCAGCAGATCGAGCCGCGTGCCGACATGGATGTGGTCATGATCGCGCCCAAGGGCCCGGGTCATCTGGTTCGCTCGACCTATGTGGAGGGCAACGGCGTCCCCAGTCTGATAGCAGTCCATCAGGATGCCAGCGGTCGAGCCCGCGAGATTGCCCTGGCGTATGCCTCGGCGAACGGCGGTGGTCGGTCGGGCGTGATCGAGACCAGCTTCCGCGAGGAAACCGAAACGGATCTCTTCGGTGAGCAGGCCGTCCTCTGCGGCGGCATTACCTCGCTGATCGAGGCAGGCTTCGAGACCCTGACCGAGGCTGGCTATGCACCGGAGATGGCCTACTTCGAGGTGTTGCATGAGACCAAGCTGATCGTCGATCTGCTCTATCAGGGCGGTATCGCGAATATGCGCTATTCGATCTCCAACACGGCCGAATATGGCGATTTCACCCGCGGGCCGCGGGTGATCAACGAGCAGTCCCGTCAGGCCATGCGCGAGCTGCTCGAGGAGATCCAGAACGGCCAGTTCGCGAAGGAGTTCGTGCTCGAAAGCAAGGCCGGTGAGCCGCGTCTCAAGGCCATGCGGCGGCGGGCCGCCGAGCATCCCATCGAGGAGGTGGGCGACAAGCTCCGCGGGATGATGCCCTGGATCAAGGCTAACCAGCTGGTCGACCGCGACCGTAACTAGCGGCGGGTCACCGCGACGCAGAGGTCGCCATGACCGACCATCGACCGATGTCGCGCCGCTCCGGGCGCGGCATCTATCTATTGCCCAATCTGATCACCACGCTGGCCCTTTTCTTCGGGTTCTACGCGGTGGTGGCGGCCCAGTCCGGTGCCTATGAGACGGCCGCCGTCGCCATCTTCGTGGCGATGGTGATGGACGGGCTGGATGGGCGTGTTGCCCGCCTGACCAATACCCAGACGGATTTCGGGGTCCAGTACGACAGCATCGCCGACATGATCTCCTTCGGCATGGCGCCGGCGCTGGTCGTGTTCCTGTGGGCGCTGGATGATCTCGGCGAACTGGGCACCGTGTGGGATAAGCTCGGATGGGTCGGGGCATTCATTTACACCGCCTGTGCCGGGCTGCGGCTGGCACGCTTCAACACCCAGGTTGGTGTCGCCGACAAACGCTACTTCCAGGGACTGCCGAGTCCGGCCGCCGCAGCGGTGCTGGCTGGCATGGTCTGGTCAGGCGACCGGCTCGAGTTTGGGGGCTGGCCGGCGGGGATTCCGGCGCTGGCGCTCACGATCGCCGCCGGTGTTCTGATGGTCAGTAATGTCCGCTACGACAGCTTCAAGGAAATCGACTTCCGCTACCGGGTGCCGTTTGTCGCCATCGTCCTCGGTGTGATGGGGGTGGCGCTCATGTCGGTCCACCCGCCGCTGGTGCTGTTCGGCATTGCGTTGACGTACCTGAGCTCGGGACCGATTCTGACGGTGTTGCGCCGTCGACGGCGTCGCAAACGCCGCCATGCGGGTTAGACTGGAATGACGATCACATGTGAGGGGCAGGATGATGAGTGAAGCCGATCGGCTGACCATCTTTGATACAACACTGCGTGATGGCGAGCAGTCGCCTGGCGCTTCCATGACCCGTGAAGAGAAGGTGCGCATTGCCCGCGCCCTCCAGCGACTGCGGGTGGATGTGATCGAGGCTGGGTTCCCGGCCGCCAGCCAGGGCGACTTCGAGTCGGTCCAGGCGGTGGCCGAGACCATCACGGATGCCCGGGTGTGTGGCCTTGCCCGCGCCAATGAGCAGGACATCGATCGTGCCGGCGCGGCCATCGCGCCGGCCCCGGCGGGACGTATCCATACCTTCATCGCCACCTCGCCGGTGCATATGGAGAAAAAACTCCAGCTCCGTCCCGAGGAGGTCATCGAGCGGGCAGTGGCGGCAGTCGGTCGGGCCCGTCACCTCTGCGACGATATCGAGTTCTCGCCCGAAGACGCCGGTCGGTCTGATCCGGATTTCCTCTGCCGGATCATTGAGTCGGCGATCGATGCGGGCGCGACAACCATCAATATCCCGGATACCGTTGGCTATAACCTGCCGGCGCAGTTTGCGGGGCTGATCCGCAGCCTTCGTGAGCGTATCCCCAATGCCGATCGGGCGGTATGGTCGGTCCATTGTCACAATGATCTGGGGCTGGCGGTGGCCAATTCGCTGGCGGCGGTCCGCGAGGGCGCCCGGCAGATCGAGTGCACCATCAACGGCCTCGGCGAGCGGGCCGGCAACGCCGCACTTGAAGAGATCGTCATGGCGGTGCGCACCCGACAGGACGACCTGCCCTGTGATACGCGGATCGAGACCCGGGAGATCGTGCCCACCTCCAAACTGGTGGCGAACATCACGGGTTTCCAGGTCCAGCCCAACAAGGCGATCGTGGGCATCAACGCCTTCGCCCATGAATCGGGCATCCATCAGGATGGCGTGCTCAAACACCGCGAAACCTACGAGATCATGCGCGCCGAGGATGTCGGCTGGGGCACCAACCGGATGGTGCTTGGCAAACACTCGGGCCGGAATGCCTTTCGCAGCCGTTGCGACGAGCTGGGGATCCGCTTTGAGACGGCGGCGCAGCTCAACGAGGCCTTCCAGCGCTTCAAGGAACTGGCCGACAAGAAACACGAGATCTTCGATGAAGACCTCCAGGCCGTTGCCACCGAGGCGGTCGCCGCCATGGAGGAGGACCAGAGCGTGACGCTGGTGGCGTTCCGCTGCTGCTCCGAGACGGGTGAAACCCCGGTGGCCGAGCTGACCCTGCAGATCGATGGCGAGGAGCGCCACAACAGTGCCGCTGGTGATGGACCAGTGGATGCAGCGTTCAAGGCGATTGATGGTCTGCTCAATGTGCAGGCGGAACTGCTGCTCTATTCGGTGAACAACATCACCACCGGGACCGACGCGCAGGGTGAGGTGACTGTCCGCCTGGAGCGCGGCGGCCGCGTCGTCAACGGGCAGGGCTCGGATACCGATATCGTCATCGCCTCAGCGAATGCCTATCTCAATGCCCTCAACCGGCTTCGCACGACCGGTGGGCGTACGCACCCCCAGACCGACGGCGTCTGAACGGGCGGAACGGCGGTGTCGGCATGATCGATCAGCGACGTCGACGGATGTTGGACGAGATGGGGCTCACGGTCTGGCGCCGACGGGCAATGACCACCCAGGACGCCGGCGAACCGCGGGAGCCTGACCCGGCGTCCGACTGGTCATCTCTGCTCGCGGGTATCGAGGGCTGTCAGCGCTGCCCGCTCCACGCCACCCGTCAGCGCGCGGTACCGGGGGTCGGTGACCGGACGGCCCGACTGATGATCATCGGTGAGGCCCCTGGCGCTGAGGAGGATCGCCGGGGTGAGCCGTTCGTCGGCCGCGCGGGTCAGCTGCTCGATGCAATGCTCGCGGCGATCGGTCTCGACCGGCACAACGACGTTTTCATCACCAACGTCGTCAAATCGCGTCCACCGGAAAACCGCGATCCGCATGCCGCTGAGATTGAGGCCTGCCGACCGTGGCTGGATGCGCAGCTCGCGCTTATCCGGCCGGCGGTCATCCTGGCGGTGGGGCGCGTCTCCGCGCAGTCGCTCACCGGTAGCAGCCGTACGATTGGCAAACTGCGTAATCAGTGGCACGCCATTGGCGAGACCGGCATCCCGCTGCGCGCAACCTATCATCCCGCTTACCTGCTGCGGCGTCCGCCGGCCAAGGCACAGGCCTGGGAGGATCTTGTGACGCTCAAGCGCTATCTGCGAGCCGCGGCATGAGCGCTGCGCCCATGGACTGCCTTCCGGTCATCCGGCCCATGCGGCCGCGGGATGTCACCGCGGTGTACGGCGTAGAGTCGAATGCCTACGACTATCCCTGGGCGTCGAACATCTTCCGCGATTGCCTGCGCATGGGGTACGAGTGCTGGGTGCAGCTGGCCACCGATCGGGTGGTTGGCCACGTCGTCCTTGCCATGGGGCCCGGAGAGGCACACGTGCTCAACCTCGCGGTGCATCCTGACTGGCATGACCGTGGGTTCGGTCGAGCCCTTCTCGAACAGGCCCTGAGCCGTGCCGAGGAACTGGGGGCTGAGTCGGTGTTCCTGGAAGTGCGGCCCAGTAATGCACCGGCGGTGCATCTCTACTCAGGCTTTGGCTTTCGCCGTGTCGGCCGTCGGCCGGGTTATTACCAGACCGCGACGGGCCGTGAGGACGCGCTGGTCATGCGTTACGACCTTCGGGAGGTCGCACCGGTCGGACGGCGATGAGCGACGCGGCCGGGCAGCGCCGGGTGATCGGGTCCTGGGCGCTCTATGACTGGGCGAACTCGGCGTTTGCCACGGTTGTGATGGCGGGATTGTTCCCGATCCTGTTCCAGGACTACTGGAATGCCTCGGCGACGCCGGCGGTCGCTAATCTGCGGCTGGGCTGGGCGAACGGCCTCGCGAGTCTGGTCATCGTGCTCATTGCACCGCTCGCCGGCGCCATTGCCGACCGTGCCGGCCGGCGCAAGGCGGCGCTGCTCGGGTTTGCCTTCCCGGCGGCGACAATCACCGCCTTGCTGGCCCTTGTCCCCGCGCAAATGGGTTGGCTGGCGGCGTTGCTGTTCGGGCTCGCGACCATCGGCTTTATGGCTGCCAATCTCTTCTATGATGCGCTGCTGGTGGGTATTGCTCCGCCCGAGCGCTGGCATGCGGTATCCGGTTTCGGGTTCGGGCTCGGGTATCTTGGCGGCGGATTGCTTTATCTCGGTTGTATCGTCGCAGTGATGCAGCCGCACTGGTTTGGCCTGGCGTCGGGCGTTGATGCAGCCCTCGCGGCATTCGTCGTCACCGGGGTGTGGTGGGCCCTGTTCGCGCTGCCGCTGGCATACAATGTGCCCGAGCCGCCTGTTCAGTCGCCCCGCTCGGCGGCCGTCTCCGGTGGGCTGCGCCAGCTGCGCTCGACGCTGATCCATCTCCGTGCCTACCGCCCGGTGTGGCTGTTCCTGCTCGCCTACTTCCTCTATATCGACGGCGTGGGGACGACCATCCGCATGGCGGTGGCCTATGGCCGATCGCTGGGCTTTGAGCAGAACGATCTGATGCTCGCGCTGCTGATCACGCAATTCGTTGGATTTCCGGCGGCGCTCTTCATGGGGACCATTGGTCAGCGCATCGGTGCCCGCCGTGGCATCCTGATGGGCCTGTCGCTGTACATTCTGATTGCCGCCTGGGGCGCTTTCATCCACTCGCCCTGGGAGTTCTATGTCATTGCCGGGCTGGTTGGTGTGGCGCAGGGCGGTGTTCAGGCCCTGAGCCGGTCGTTCTATGCCGGATTGATTCCCGCCAGTCGTGCGGCTGAGTTCTTCGGCTTCTATAATGTGCTTGGTAAATCGGCTGCCCTGATCGGTCCACCGTTGTTTGGTGCCCTGGGTGTCTGGTTGGGAGATGTGCGCTATTCGATGCTCGCACTCATTGCGCTGTTCCTGGCCGGCGCACTCTTGCTCATGCGTATCGATTCCGAGGAGGATGACCCGAAATGACGGACCCGCAACCATCCGAGAACCAGAAATCCCGTGTCACACTCTGGCAGGCCGTCAAGAGCACCGCCGCCGCGGCTTTTGGTGTCCAGTCCGAAGATGTCCGCCAGCGGGACTTTGCCAACGGTAATGCGGGCAGCTTCATCATCGCTGGCATACTCTTTACGGTGCTGTTCGTGATCGTCCTGGTGGTGATCGTCAATCTGGTACTGAGCCAGGCCGGCTGACCGTCGGGCTGTAGCGGGCTACAACGGCGGTGACGACCGCCGAGGCGCTGAGTGCGCCCAGAAATGGGCCAAGAGTGGGCGCCCCCGCGGGAAAGCTCGCCGCCAACAGGCCAGCGCCCAGGCTGCCACCCGCCAGCGTGTCGGGCAGGACCGCGCCGATCAGCCCGGCAAGCGCCCCTGTAATTGCGGCACGGGGCGGCACACGGTCGGACAGACCGCTCAGCAGTGGAATAACGGCAGTGGCGCAGAGTAGGTCCGCGATCAGGAAAAGCCGGAGCACCGAGACCTGCTGCAGCGCGACGATCACAACCGGCACCATCAACAGGGCCGACAGCCAACGCGCACCCCGCAGTCCGATCTGCCCGCTCTCGGTGACGCCGAGCGACACCAGGGCGTTCTGCAGGGTGTCCACAGACGAGGCTACAAGGGTGATCCCGAGGATCAGTGCGGGCAGCGTCAGCCAGCCGGGCGCGTCACCGATCAGGGCGAAGAACGGGATCGGAGGCGTACCCAGCGGTAGTCCACGCGCCGCGGCGAGGACGCCTGCGGTGCCGAGGATGGCGACCACAACAACCGTGCTCAGGCCGCCGACCAGCGCACCACGGTGCAGCGCTCGATCGTCACTGGCGGCCCATACGCGCTGCCAGTAGCCCTGATGGAATAGGTTGGCGGCGGTGACCGCAATGATCAGCGTCAGCGCCACACTGAGGGCGCTGCCGAGAGGCGTGGCGGGCAGATTGCTGTCGCGGCCGACGGCTGGCGTTGGCGCGAAAACGAGGGCGGCCATGCCCACGGTAGCGATCAGGGCAATCAGCAGAGCTGCCTGCCAGCGATCGGTGATGAGGCTTGCCCGCAGCCCGCCGGCGGCCGTGTAGACGAGCGTCGTCACCGCGACGGCAATGATCGCATAGCGCCCATCCACATCGGACAGCAGCTCCGTGATGGCACCCACCGCAGTGAGCTCAGCAGCGAGGAAGCAGAGCATGTAGAGGACCGATAGGACCGCTACCCAGGCACGGAAACCGGCGCCGAAGCGGCTGGCGGTAAACTCCGTCAGACTGCGTCCGGTCGGCAGCCGCCGGCGTATCGCCGGGCCAACCAGACCGAGAATGATGAACGGAAGCGCGGAGCCGATGGCATATCCCGCGATGGCGACCGGGCCGACGAATGCGCCGATTTCCGGTGGCGCGAACAGGATCCACGCCCCCATGCCGGAGGCGAGGAAGGACAGCCCGAGTGTCGTCCCGGACTGCGTGCGTCGCGCGGTGACGTAGTCGTCGAGTCCCCCGGCGTGACGGGCACTCAGCCCGAGCAGGACAAACACGATGAGTGCGGCAATGATCGCCGCAAGGGTCAGGCTTGGCATGTCGCGCTTCCTCCGCCGGTATCATCCGGTTCAGGTTCCAGGGTCAGCGCTCGCTGCGCACTCTCAGTCCGAAGACTCCCCTGGCGACGTCAGTTCAGATTGTTTCGACAGGAGTATGCCCGCGGTGGTCCGTAGCTGCAATCAGGAGATGCGAAGCGCATCGCTGGGCTATCTCCGCGCGATGGGGCAGGCTGACACTTTGTACAAGGATTATTCGAGGGCGGACGATGGCGATGGATGGGGGTGGTGCTGGTCGCGTTGACCGGTGTGGTGGTGGCTGCGTTGCCGGTCATCAATGGCTGGCAGGCCCAGAGGACCTGGGAGCAGGGCGTTGATCGGCTCAGCCGCCAGGCCGCCGTACACGCCGATGGACAGGCCCGGATGCAGGTCACCGATTATCAGCGCGGGCTCTATCGCTCGTCGGTGCAGTCGCGGTTGGCGCTACCGGCCGCGGCACTCCCGCCGGCCCTGCGCGGTGCCCTGGGCGTAACCGCTGGCGGCCCGATTGAGCTCGTGCTCGAGCACACTGTGCAGCATGGTTGGCGCGGCGTCGCGTTCGAGGGGCACGTGCGACCGGTCGGCGCCCTGGCCCGTCCCTTTGAGCGACTCGGTGGCGACGATGGCAGCCTGCAGGTGAATGGGCGACTGGGGCTCAGCGATCAATCGCTTGAGTTCCGCTCCGAGGCACTATCCGGCCCCCTGGATCGGCAGGGCAATCTGCGGCTCACGCTGGCGCCTCTCGCGCTCGACAGCCATTACGACCTGACCCGGGGGCAGTGGGAGGGATCACTCGAGTGGTCCGGCTTCACTCTGGCGCAGGCGGCGAGCGATGCGATGCTGCGGTTGGGCGGTCTGCGTTTCGAGGCCGACCTGCGGCTCGTCGCCGGGCAGCCCTCACGCGGGATTTGGGTGGGCGATACGGCATTGCATCTCGAGGATATGGCACTGAGGCCGATGGCCCAGCCGGCGATGACCGTTGCCCGCGTGGATCTGGAGACGTCCAGCCAGCTGGCCGCTGATGATCTGATGGCGGGCGGTATCCGGTTTGACTGGCAGGGTCTGGTCATGCCGCGCTCACCCGAGATGCAGGGGACGATGGCGCTCGACTTCCAACGCCTGGATCCGGCGGCATTGTTGACGCTGTCGCGGCAGACCGCCACCGACCCTTCGCAGCCGATGGCCGAATCCGAGTGGCGGCGACCGCTGGCCGTGCTTGCGGCTGAGGGTCCCCGGCTTGAGCTCTCGAATCTGCGCATGGAAACGGCCGATCGCGACGGTCTTGAGGGGCAGGCCGAGCTGTTGATCCGTCCGGCGATGGCCGAGCGGCTTGTGAATGGCGCGGATGGCATGGGGCTCTGGCAGGCCCTGCGTCTCGACGCAGCGTTTGCGGTTGATGCGGTTCTGATCGATGCGCTGCCCGGCGAGGCGCGTATGTGGGCGGAACAGGCCAAGGCCTTTGGCATCCTGCGTCGCACCGCTACCCACTGGCGGATGGAAATGTCCGTGGACGAGGGCGCGCTGCGCATTCACGGTGAGCAGCCCTGGTGGAGCGGCGGCAGCTAGGTGCTCCAGCCACCGCCGCTGGTCCGATCATAGCTGCTCGACGCGGGTGATCTGCTCATCAATGCGTGTGAGCGCGGATTGCGTCTCGGCGAGCTTATCCCGCTCGCGTTGAACCACGTCTGCGGGTGCGCGCTCGACGAATGAGGCGTTGTCGAGCTTGCCCCGGATTCTTGTCAGATCATCGGCGAGGCGACCGCGCGCCTTTTCCAGTCGCGCGAGCTCAGCGTCGCGGTCGATGAGCCCCGCCATGGGAACACGGATCTCGAGCTCGTCGACCAGTGCCAGCGCCGACTCCGGGGCTTGCTCATCGGCGTCGAGGATCCGGATCGACTCCAGACGGGCAAGGAAGTCGAGCTCGGCGCGGTGACGTTCGACCCGGCGCTGATCCAGCGCACTGGCGTTGCCCAGCATCACCGGGAGGCGCCTGCCGGGCGCGATGTCCATCTCGCCCCGAATCCGGCGGATACCCAGGATGAATCGCTGCAGCCAATCAATCTCGGCCTCGGCGTCGGCGTCGATGCGATCCGGGTCGGCGGCGGGGAAAGCCTGGGTCATGATCGTCTCGCCCTTGATGCCGGCCACCGGCGCCACCCGCTGCCAGATCGACTCGGTGATGAAGGGCATCATGGGGTGGACCAGCCGCAGCAGCGTCTCCAGCACCCGGACCAGCGTATAGCGTGTGCCGCGGGCGTGCGGGGTATCGGCATCGCCCTGCAGGGCAGGTTTGCTCAGCTCCAGGTACCAGTCGCAGTACTCGTCCCAGGTGAACTCGTAGATGGCCTGCGCGGCGAGATCCATACGATAGCTCTGGATCGCCTCGTTGACTGTTTGTGCGGTGCGCTGCAGCCGGGTCACGATCCACCGGTCGGCCGTTCCATACGCCATCGATCCCTCATCGATAGCGTCGAGTTTGCCCTCGGCATTCATCAGCACATAGCGCGCCGCGTTCCAGAGCTTGTTGCAGAAGTTGCGATAACCATCGACACGGCCCATGTCGAACACCACGTCGCGCCCGGTCGTGGCGAGGCTTGCGAAGGTGAAGCGCAGCGCGTCGGTGCCATGCTCGGCGATCCCGTCGGGAAAGGCCTCGCGGGTCTGTTTCTCGATGGTTGGCGCGAGCTGGGGCTGCATCAGACCGCTGGTGCGCTTGGCGATCAGGCGCTCGAGGTCGATGCCATCGATGATGTCGATCGGATCGAGCACATTGCCCTTGGATTTCGACATCTTGGCGCCGTGACTGTCGCGTACCAGGCCGTGGATGTAGATCTCGCGGAACGGGACGTCGCCGCGGAACTTCAGCCCCATCATGATCATGCGGGCCACCCAGAAGAAGATGATATCGAAGCCGGTGACCAGCACGCTGGTGGGGTAGAAGGTGTTGAGCTCGGCGGTCTCTTCGGGCCACCCCAGCGTGGAGAAGGGCCACAGGGCTGAGGAGAACCAGGTGTCGAGGACATCCTCGTCCTGTTGGAGCGTCACCCCGGCTGAGAGCTCGTATCGAGCGCGGACATCCGCCTCGTCGCTGCCGACATAGATGTTGCCCTCACCGTCATACCAGGCCGGAATGCGATGCCCCCACCACAGCTGGCGGCTGATGCACCAGTCCTGGATATCCTCGAGCCAGTTGAAATAGGTCTTGGTCCAGTTCTCCGGCACGAATCGAATATCGCCATTGCGGACCGCGTCGATGGCGGGCTGGGTGATCTCGCGCGCGCCACCGGGACGGCCGTCCGCCTGGGTGTCGCGGGTGAGGTCCACGAACCACTGACGGGTCAGGTACGGCTCAACGACAACGCCGGTACGATCACAGCGCGGAACCATCAATCGGTGGGGGTCGACACCATCGAGCAACCCGGCCGCCTCGAAATCGGCGACGATGCGATCGCGTGCCTCATAGCGGTCCAGTCCCTGATAGGCCGCCGGCGCATTGGCATTGATCCGGGCGTCCTCGGTGAGGATGTTGATCGGGGCACAGCCGTGGCGGAGTCCGACTTCATAGTCATTGAAGTCGTGGGCAGGGGTGATCTTGAGGCAGCCCGTGCCAAAGGCCGGATCGACGTACTCGTCGGCCACAATGGGGATTTCCCGATCCACGAGTGGCAGACGCACCGTCCTCCCGATCAGCGACTGGTAACGCTCATCATCCGGATTCACCGCCACCGCCGTGTCGCCCAGCATGGTCTCGGGCCGGGTGGTCGCCACAACCAGCCAGTCATCGCTGCCGGCAATCGGATAGCGCAGCCGCCAGATCGAGCTCTGCTCCTCCGCCGATTCGACCTCAAGGTCGGACACGGCCGTCTGCAGGACCGGGTCCCAGTTCACCAACCGCTCACCGCGATAGATCAACCCCTCATCGTAGAGCCGGATGAACACCGCCTGGACCGCCGCCGATAGCCCGTCGTCCATGGTGAAGCGCTCACGCGACCAGTCCACAGAGGTCCCGAGGCGACGCATCTGATTCTGGATCGTGCCACCGGATTGCGCCTTCCACGCCCAGATCCGCTCAACGAATGCCGACCGGCCCAATGCGTGGCGGTCACCGCCCTCGGCATTGAGTTGACGCTCCACCACCATCTGCGTCGCGATACCCGCGTGATCGGTCCCGGGCTGCCAGAGCGTGTTGTCGCCTGCCATCCGGTGGTAGCGCACCAGCACGTCCATGAGTGTGTCCTGAAAGGCATGGCCCATGTGCAGGGTGCCGGTGACGTTCGGTGGCGGGATCATGATGCAGTAGGGGTCACCGGAACCGCTGGGCCGGAAATAGCCCGCCTGTTCCCATTGCTGGTACCAGTAGGATTCGATGCTGGCGGGGGTATAGGTCTTGTCCATGGGCGGGGAGTGCTCCTAGTGTTCGATGCGGTGGGTCTGTGGCATGGCACCGGCCTGCTGGTAATCGCGATAGCGTCCCCGCCCGGCCTGGCGGGTGGCGTCATCAGCGGTGATGATCTCGGCAATGCGCTCGCGCTGGCCCCAGTCTTCGGGCAGCGAGTTGGCCAGATTGATCAGCAGAGTGCCCGGGCTGGGCGCCTGACTGATCACGATCGGATTGTCACCATCGAGGGACGTCGTCCCGTGGGGGATGAAGCTCGCCTCGTCGAACGTCCACAGCGCCTCGTCGAGTTGCTCGCTGGTGCGCTCATCGTCGGTGCGGATCCAGACGCTCAGGCCCTCGCGCCAGGCGCGCGCCGCCAGTCGACAGCAGAAGTGGGTCCGCTGCGCGGGTAGCGCCTCGTTGAGGATGTAGAAATCGACGCGCGGCATCATCCGCTCCGGCGCTGTACCATGATCCGGTCACGGCGATCTGGCATGGATACAATCACATTGCATAAACCGCTACAGATTACCGCAGGCACAGGGGCACTGTCGTGGGGATGAACCGGCTGACACGTTATGTGCTCCGCGAGGTGCTGTTCGCGTGGCTGGGTGTCACCGTCGTGCTGGTCATCGTCCTGCTCACCAACCGTCTGATCCAGTTCATGGCGGATGCCGCGAGCGGCGATATCCCGGCGAACATCATTCTCACGCTACTGGGGCTGAAGGCCGCCGCCAATCTGGGCGTGGTCCTGCCGGGCAGTTTCTTTCTGGGCGTCGTCATGGCGCTTGGCCGCCTTTACCGCGATTCGGAGATAACCGCTATGGCGGGCTGTGGTATCGGTCCAGGCCGAATCTACGCGGGTATTTTCGCAGTCGCAGTGCCGCTGGCGGCGTTGGTGGCTCTGCTCTCACTCAGTCTCGGGCCGGGCGCCGAACGCGAGGCCGATCGCATCCTCGCCAATGCAGAGCAGCAGGCCCGGTTCGGCGGTGTGCAGCCCGGGCGCTTTCTCGCGCTCGGGGATGATGCCACTGTCTATGTAGAGAGCGTGGATAGCGATGGGACGCTGCGGGGGGTGTTTGCCGAGCGTCGCGTCGACGGGGTCCATCAGGTATGGGTCGCGCCGCGCGCCCGGCGTGAGATCGATGCGGTCGCGCCGGGTGAGTTCCTGGTCCTGGAGGAGGGCTGGCGCTACGAGGGCCGCGCCGGAAGTGCCGCCTGGCGAGTGATGGACTATGCCGAGCACGGTGTGCGGATCGCCGAACCCGATCCCATCGATCCCGGCGTCGGCCGGGATGCACAACCGGTGGCGGCGCTACTGGCCGCCGATGATGTGCGGGCGCTCGCCGAGCTGCAACGCCGGCTGTCATTTCCCGTGATGGTCTTCGTGCTGGCGTTGGGCAGCCTGCCGCTCGCCCGTACCGATCCGCGCAGTGGCCGTTACGGACGGGTGGTAACCGCGGTTCTGTTGTTCATGATCTATTTCAACCTCCTTTTTACCGCCAGTGACTGGATGGTGACAGGGGCGCTTCCGCAGTGGGTTGGGCTTGGCTGGGTGCATGGTGTGGCGGTGTTGATTGTCCTTGTGGCGATGCGCCGGCAACTGGGCATGCGCTGGCGGGCGGTTCGGTCATGATGAAGCGGCTGGATCGTTATATCGCGATAACGGTGCTGGGCGGGGCCCTCATGGGGCTGGTGGTCATCGTCAGCCTGAGTTTTGTGTTTGAGTTCATCGATGAGGCCGATGATATCGGCCGGGGTGATTATGACTTCGCCTCGGCGATGCTGGTGGTCGCGTTATCGATGGTGCAGCGCGCCTACGAGGCCTTCCCCATGGCCACGCTGATCGGTGCGCTGGTGAGTCTGGGCGCACTGGCGGCGCGGAGTGAACTGGTGGTCATGCGGGCGGTGGGCCGCTCGGTCGGGCAGATCGCACGGGCCGTGGTGATCGCCGGCATCGGCCTCGGCATTCTGGCGGGCCTGCTCGGCGAGTTTGTCGCACCGCCGGCCAATCAGCTGGCACAGGCCGTGCGTGCGGAGGCCGCCGGCGGTCGCATCGGAACCGCGGCAGGTGGGCTATGGGCACGGGATGGCGATTACCGCCTGCGGATCGATCGGGTGGTCCGGTCCGATCTGCTCGCGGGGGTCAGGGCCTATGAGGTCCGCGATGACCGCCTCATTCGGATACTCACCGCGCCCCGGGCGCGCTTTGTGGACTCGCAATGGCGGCTGAGCGATGTGACTGTCACGGCGCTCGCGGATTTCCCCGTCGAGGTCGAGTCCCGCGATCGGCTGGTGATGGGTGGCCAACTGCAGCCAGCGACCCTCGAAGTGGTGGTACAGGAGGCGCAGACCCTGCCGGGCCGTGAGCTGCTCCGCTATATCGACTATCTGGAGGCCAATGATCTGCAGAGTGATCGCTACCGCCTCGCGCTGTGGGTGAAGATCGCAACGCCGCTGGCGACGGTGGTGATGCTCCTGTTGTCGGTTCCGCTGGTGTTCGGTTCGCAGCGCAGTACCGGTGTCGGCCAACAGATTTTTCTGGGTGTGCTGATCGGGCTGGCGTTCTTCCTGCTCAACCGCTTTCTTGGGAACGCCGGGCTGGTCTATGGCCTGCCGCCGGCGTTCAGTGCCCTCGCCCCGACCGTTGGATTCCTGCTGCTCGCGCTTGTCGCTCTGCGACGAATCCGCTGATCAGCGCCGCTTCGGTTCGAGGTAGAGGTACGTCTTTGACAGGCGGTCATGCCAGGTCAGGCCCTGCCGATCGATCAGTGCCCACAAAAAACCGAGCCCGGCCGGCAGCCACGAGAGTATTGCCGTGAAGAATCGGTGCGTGGCGGCGCGGGTCGTCACCCTCGCGCCGTCGGCATCCACCAGTCGCAGGCGCCAGGCTTTCATCCCCAGGGTGTTGCCGCCCCAGACCCAGAAGCCGATGAAAAACGCGTACGCCACCGCCAGCAGATACACGCGGAACAGCCCGTCGCCGGCGGGTGCGGCTTCGCCCCCCTGAAACGCGATCCAAAGGGCGCCTGCACCCATCCACAGCGCAATCAGCAATAGCCCGTCATAAAGCACAGCGGCGAGTCGGCGTAGCAGGCTGGGATGGTTATCGGCGGGGAGGGGCATAGGGGTACCGGGATAATGGTGCTCCCACGGGGATTTGAACCCCGGTTTCCGCCTTGAGAGGGCGGCGTCCTTACCGCTAGACGATGGGAGCATGACCTGTTCTGCTGTGTCGTGACGCCATGATCAACGCCGTCGGCACAGCCTGTTATTATACGGTCTCGTTTTTGTGGCACAAGAGGCTGGGTTCACACCGTGACTGTCGCGCAAGCCCAGGGGATTACCCCGACCATCATCACCCGCGATCAGCACGTGATCTCGCGGGCACAGATCAGTGATAAGGCGCTGAGCGTGCTCTATCGGCTGAAGAATGCCGGTTACGGCGCTTATCTAGTCGGCGGCGGCGTGCGTGATCTCTCCCTTGGCCGCGAACCGAAGGATTTCGACGTCGCCACCGACGCGACGCCCGATGAGGTCAAGGCGCTGTTCCGCAACTGCCGACTGATCGGTCGACGATTCCGGTTGGCCCATGTCCACTGGGGGCCGGAGATCATCGAGGTGGCGACCTTCCGGGCCCTCACACCCGATGCCGACGCCGCCGCCGACCATGTGGTCGAGGACGGCCTCGTGCTGCGCGACAATGTCTACGGCACGATCGAGGAAGACGCCCTGCGCCGCGATTTCACGATCAATGCGCTGTACTACAACATCGCCGACTTCTCGGTGGTGGACTATGCCGACGGCATGGCCGACCTCCGCGCCGGCCGCCTGCGGCTGATCGGTGATCCCGCCGTGCGTTACCGCGAGGATCCGGTGCGGATGCTCCGGGCCGTGCGTTTCGCCGCCAAGCTCGGCTTCACGATCGATCCCGGTACCGCCGATCCCATCCCCCGAATGGCAGACTCGCTTGACGACATCCCGCCAGCGCGGCTCTTCGATGAGGTGCTCAAACTGTTCATGGCCGGGCAGGGGGTGGAGACCTTCGAGTCGCTCCGCCGCCACGGACTGTTCCGCTATCTCTTCCCCGCCAGTGACACCGCACTGGATGATGATGAGTTCGGCCAGCACATTACATTCGTCGCGCGGGCTCTCGAGAGCACCGATCAGCGGGTCAACAACGATCGACCGGTTACCCCCGCGTTTTTATTCGCGGCGCTGCTCTGGCCCGCGATTCTCAGCCAGTTGCCCGGTGCGCGTCTCAAACCCGGGATTGATCCGGAACTCTTTGAGCAGTCGGTGACTGAGGCGCTGGAGCGTCAGCTCCGTCAGGTGGCGATCCCCAAGCGTTTTGCTATGCCCATGCGTGAGATCTGGGCCCTGCAGCCGCGCTTTCATTCCGCCTCCGAGAAAAAGGCCCGGCGGCTGTTCTCGCACCCACGCTACCGTGCCGCCTATGACTTCCTGCTATTGCGCCGCGAGGCGGGGCTGGTCGATCCTGAGCTGGCCGACGTCTGGCAGCGCTACACCGAAAGCAGTGAGGACGCGCCGCCGCCCACACCGGCCCGGCGGCGCCGGCGCGGCGGCCGCCGTCGTGGTCCTGCGCCGGATGCGGGGGACGGATGACCCGGGCGTTTGTCGGCATCGGCAGCAACCTCGATGATCCGGCCGCCCAGGTCCACCGCGCCATCCAGGCACTGGGTGCCATCGCTGGGTCGAGCTGTGTGGCCGCCTCGCGGTGCTACCGCAATCCGCCCATGGGACCGGCCGATCAGCCTGATTACGTCAACGCGGTAGCAGCGCTTGATACCACACTGCCCCCGCATGACCTGCTTGCCGCGCTACAGGCGCTGGAAGCTGAAGCCGGCCGTGAACGCAATGGCCGTCGCTGGGGGCCGCGACCGCTGGACCTCGATCTGCTGCTCCACGGTGAGTCGCGGATCGACACCGCGGATCTGACGGTGCCACATCCCGGTCTGACGGTGCGCCCATTCGTGCTGGTGCCACTGGCCGAGATCGAGCCAGACCGGTGGGTGCCCGGTGCCGGGCGCGTCGCTGACCTGGCCGCGAAGGTGGACGACAGCGGCTTGATGGCCGAGGAGGACTGAGCCATGAATGCAGCCGTGACGCTCGCAACATTGCGCCGGATGAAGACCGAACAGTCTCCCATCGTGGCGATCACTGCCTACGATTACAGTTTCGCGCGCCTGGTGGACGCCGCGGGTGTGGATGTGGTGCTGGTCGGTGATTCGCTCGGTATGGTCATGCAGGGTCATGGCAGCACAGTGCCGGTCACACTGTCTGACATGGCCTATCACACCCGCTGTGTGGCTCGCGGGCTGGAGCGTGCCTATCTGATGGTGGACCTGCCTTTTCTGAGCGATACCGACGACCATACGGCACTCAGGAGTGCCGCTCGGCTGATGAAGGAAGGCGGCGCGGACATGGTCAAGATTGAGGCCCATGCCGCTCAGGCGCCCGTGGTCGAAGCGCTGTCACACGCGGGTGTGCCGGTCTGTGCGCATTTCGGCCTGCGCCCGCAGCGGGTCGGGCAGCTGGGTGGCTACCGCGTCCAGGGGCGCGATGAGGCCGGCGCCCGCCAGGTGCTGGAGGACGCTCGGGCGCTCGAGGCCGCCGGCGCTGACATCCTGCTGGTGGAGTGTCTATCGGCGGCGGTCGCCGCTCAGGTACGTGAGCAGACCACACTGCCGCTGATCGGTATCGGCGCCGGCGTGGACTGTGACGGCCAGATTCTGGTTCTCCAGGACATGCTGGGCGTAACCCCCGGTCAGCCGCCCCGTTTCAGTCATGACTTTCTGGCCGACACCGGCAGCGCCCAGTCGGCAGTCGAGGCCTATGTCGAGGCGGTGCGCACGCGTGATTTTCCACGCCGCGAGCATACATTCGAGTAACCGATGCAGATTCTGACCGACATTGCGGCGCTGCGTGCGCAGATCGCGAAGTGGCGCCGCAGCGGCGAGCACATCGGTTTCGTGCCCACCATGGGTAATCTTCATGGCGGCCATCTCAAGCTGGTGGATGAGGCCCGATCCCGGAGCGATCGGGTGGTGGTCAGCATTTTCGTGAACCCCACGCAGTTCGGACCGGGCGAGGATTATCAAGGCTATCCGCGGACCTGGGCGGCGGACTGCGAGGCCCTGCGTGACCATGATGCCGATCTCCTGTTCGCGCCCGAGGTCGATGCCCTCTATCCGGACGGCGCCGGGCTGCGGACCTGCGTGGCGGTGCCGGCGCTCAACGATATCCTCTGTGGGGCATCCCGCCCCGGACACTTCACGGGCGTGGCCACGGTGGTGACGAAACTGCTCAATCTCGTCCAGCCCGATCTGGCGGTCTTCGGGCTTAAAGACTACCAACAGCTGCTGGTGATCCGCCGGCTGGTGCGCGATCTCCACCTGCCCGTGGAGATTGTCGGCGGGGCGATCGCCCGCGAATCCGATGGGCTCGCCATGAGCAGTCGCAATGCCTATCTGAGCGAAGAGGAGCGACGCCGGGCCCCGGTCCTGTATCAGACCCTCCAGGCACTGGCGAAGCGGCTTGAGGCCGGCGCGAGCGATTTCGGGGCGTTGGTCGACGAAGGACTCGGGGAACTGCGCCGGGCAGGCCTCGAGCCCGATTATCTCGAGATCCGCCGGGCCGCCGATCTGGGTGTCGCGGCAATCGATGATACGGCGCTGGTGATCCCCGCCGCGGTGTATCTGGGGCGCGCGCGATTGATCGATAATGTCCGGGTGCATCGATCCGCGGACCGCCTCAAGGGAGCCCCATGACGCCACTGACATCCACACCCGAATGGCAGGCACTGCATTCCGATCGAGCGGCGATCGAGGATCAATCCATCGCTGCACTGTTCGCTGACGATCCGGATCGGTTCACCGATTTCTCGATCACTGTGGATGGCCTGCTGCTTGATTACAGCAAACAGCCGATCTCGCGTGCAGTTCGTGAGCAGTTGCTGGCCGTGGCCCGGGCACGGAATGTCGCCGCGCAGCGCGATGCCATGCTGACCGGCCAGCGCATCAATCGCAGTGAGGATCGTGCCGTGCTCCATACCGCCCTGCGGGTCCCCGCCGGAGCGCCTGGCTGGGCCGATGCGACCATCGCCCGGGATGTAACGGCTACCCGTTCGAGAATGGCCGAGCTGGCCACTGCGATTCGTGAGCGGCAACGCACCGGCGCAACGGGCAAACCCATCGAGCATGTGATCAACATCGGTATCGGCGGCTCGGATCTGGGGCCGCGGCTGGTGCTTGAGGCCCTCGCTCCGCTCAGCGACGGGCCCCGGGTGCATTTCGTTGCCAACATCGATGGTGTCGAGCTGCAGCAGGCGATGGCGGCCTGCGACCCGGAGCGGACATTGGTGCTGGTGGTCTCGAAGAGCTTTGGGACCGTCGAGACCATGGCCAACGCCCACGAGGCTATGGCGTGGCTGCGCCGGTGTGTGCCGGCGGATGATGTGCTCGCCCGTCAGGTGCTGGCCGTGACCGCGAACCTCGACTCGGTGCGGGCGCTGGGGCTTGATCCCGATCTTGCGCTGCCCATGCGCGACTGGGTGGGCGGTCGTTACTCGCTCTGGTCGGCGGTGGGGTTTTCCATCATGCTCGGCCTTGGACCGGCCGCCTTCGAGGCGCTGCTCGACGGCGCCCATGTCATGGATCGGCATTTCGCCGAGGCCCCCCTCGAATCCAACATGCCGGTCATGCTGGGGCTGGTGTCCGTTCTCAATGCCACTCTGCTGGGGCGGCGCAGCCAGGCAGTCGTGCCCTATACCGAGCGCCTCGGGCGCTTGTCTGCCTATCTCCAGCAGTTACTCATGGAAAGCAATGGCAAGTCGGTGGATACCGATGGCGATGCCGTCAGTCTGTCTACCGCCGCCGCCGTCTGGGGGCAGACCGGCACGCCGGGCCAGCATGCGTTTTTCCAGGCGCTGCATCAGGGCACCGATGTGGTTCCGGTGGATTTTGTCGGAGTGGCCCGGCCGGTGGCCGGCGAGAAGGGTGACCCGCTGGAGCTGACGGCGCACCTGTTCGCCCAGGGACAGGCACTGATGCAGGGCCGTTGGGGTGAGGGGCTGTCCGCGATGCAGCGCTGCCCGGGCAATCGGCCCAGCAACACCCTCCTGCTGAGGGCGCTTGACGCTCGCCGTCTGGGGTCGCTGATCGCGCTCTACGAGCACCGGGCCTTTGTCGAGGCGGCTGTGTGGGGCATCAACGCCTTCGATCAGTTCGGTGTCGAGCTGGGCAAGGGGCTGGCTGCGGACCTGAAGCCGATCATCGCGGGCGGTCTTGAGCCGGCGGGGCTGGATGGCTCCACCGCCGGGTTGATTGCACGCTATCGCCACTGGCGGGGCTGACGAGTCGTGTCAGCGCCCACTGCACATGCTCAGTAACGAGGGCGGAGGGGTGATCGAGGCGCTCGCGTAAAGCCTCGATGGCCGCCGGATCGGCGGGTCCATTACCGAGGGCGACGGCGAGGTTGCGCAGCCAGCGCTCATGCCCGAGTCGCCGGATCGCCGAGCCCTCGGTGCGCTTGAGAAACGTGGTCTCGTCCCAGCGGAACAGCTCCACCAGCGAGGCGCTCTCCAGCCCATGGCGGGGGTGGAAATCGGCCTCGTCGGTGGGTTGGGCATAGCGATTCCAGGGACACACGGCCTGACAGTCATCGCAGCCGAATACCCGGTTGCCAATCGCGGGCCGCAGTTCTTCCGGGATGCTGCCCTCGTGTTCGATGGTCAGATACGAAACGCAACGCCGCGCATCGAGCTGACCCGGGCCGGTGATGGCGCCGGTGGGGCAGACGTCAATGCAGGCCCGACAGCTGCCACACAGGTCCGCAACCGGGTCACTCGTCGGCAGCGGCAGATCGGTGAATATCTCGCCGAGGAAGAAATACGAACCGGCGTGGCGGTTGAGCAGTAGGGTGTTCTTACCGATCCAGCCCAGTCCCGCATCCCGGCCCAGTGCCTTTTCCAGTACGGGTGCGCTGTCGACGAATACGCGGTAGCCAAACGCCCCCACCGAGGACTCGATTCGTTGCGCGAGCGCCTGAAGCCGTTTTCGCATCAGCTTGTGATAGTCCCGCCCGAGCGCATAGCGGGCGATGAAGGCACGCCGGCGATCGGCAAGAATCGCGTCATCGGCCTCCAGATCCGGCGGGCGATAGTCCATGCGCACGCTGATGACGCGGATCGTCCCAGGAACCAGTCGCTCTGGACGGGCCCGCTTGACGCCATGGCGGGCCATCCAGCGCATCGTGCCGTGGCGGCCGTCCTGTAACCAGCGAAGCAGATGCTGCTCGTCCCGGGCGAGGGCCGGGCGGGCCACGCCCAGTTCGTCAAAACCGAGTTCACCGGCCCACTCGCGAATGACCGGCAGGATCTCGCGGCTGTCATGCGTTCGCACCATTGTTACAGTCTAACGCCTCGAACCCCCTGATGTGAGCGCGCTATGATGCCGGGCATGAACAGGCTCCCCCACAACCTCTACACCCCCGCGCAGGTCCGCGAGCTCGATCGCCGGGCGATTGAAGATCATGGCATTCCCGGTGGTGTGCTGATGGCGCGGGCTGGACGGTCAGCCTGGCAGCACCTGCGTCAGCGGTTTCCGGCGGCCCATCGCCTGCTGGTGCTCTGCGGCGGTGGCAATAACGGTGGCGATGGCTATGTTGTTGCCCGGCTCGCCGCTGAGGCAGGGCTTACGGTCGAGCTCTGCCCCATGGCTGATCCGCAGCAGCTGGACGGGCACGCCCGCGAGGCTGCCGATGCGGCACTCGCGGTGGTGCCGCCGATCGCTACGCCATGGACGGCGATCGGCGAGGCGGATGCGGTGGTGGATGCCATGCTGGGAACCGGGATCGATCGACCGGTGACGGGGGCGATGGCTGCGGTGATTGATGCCCTCAACGCGCAACACGCCCCGGTGATGAGTATCGATGTGCCGTCGGGGCTCAATGCGCGGACTGGCCGCGTCATGGGGACGGCGGTCCGTGCCGCCACCACGCCGACCTTTATCGGTCTTAAACAGGGCCTCTTCACGGGTGAGGCCGCGGACTTCGTCGGCGAGCTTGCCTTTGACGCGCTGCAGGTGCCGGCGTCGGTTCATGATGGGATCGAACCGTCGTCGATGCGACTGTCGGAGTCTGCCCTGGCGGATGGGCTGAGGCCCCGTGCCCGCACCAGTCACAAAGGCGACTTTGGTCATGTCCGAGTCATTGGCGGTGACCACGGCATGGGCGGTGCCGTGCGCATGGCGGGCGAGGCGGCGGCGCGTGTGGGCGCGGGACGGGTCAGCATTGCCACACGCCCGGCTCATGTCGCGGCTGTGCTGGCGGCGCGTCCGGAATTGATGGTCGATGGGGTCGATGATGCGACTGGCCTTGGGGCAACGCTGGCGTCCACGGATACACTCGCCGTCGGTCCGGGGCTTGGGCAGTCGGTCTGGGGCGCGGCGCTGTTCGAACACACGCTCGGGCATACCGGTCCGATGGTGCTGGACGCCGATGCGCTGAACGGGCTGGCCGGTCGCGGGATGCGCCGCGATGACTGGATCCTGACACCGCATCCAGGCGAAGCGGCTCGTCTTCTGGACACAACAGCCGAGGCGATTGTCGATGATCGTTTCGCCGCGGCCCACGCGATCGTCGGGCGCTATGGTGGCATCGTCGTGCTGAAGGGCGCCGGCACGCTGATCGCCGACGACCGGCGCTGTGTCATCTGCACTGAGGGCAATCCAGGGATGGCGAGCGGCGGCATGGGGGACGTGCTGACCGGTGTGATTGCCGGGCTGCGCGCGCAGGGGCTGGATGCATTCGACGCCGCCTGTCTCGGAGTGCAGGCGCATGCCCGGTCCGCTGATCGGGGCGCGTGCGAGGGCGAGCGGGGTCTACTGGCGGTGGATCTCATCGACCGGCTGAGGGCAGTGATCAACCCATGACGCGAGCGGTGGTCAATCTCGCCGACGAGGCGGCGACCGAGGCCCTCGGCGCCGTACTCCAGGCGTATCGGCCTGAACGCGGCTGCGTGCATCTGATCGGTGACCTCGGTGCCGGCAAGACGACACTGATGCGGGGCTTCCTGCGTGCAGCGGGTCACCCGGGCGCCGTCCGCAGCCCGACCTATACATTGGTGGAGCCGTATGCGTTTGGCAGCCGCTGGGTTTATCACCTTGATCTCTACCGCCTTGCCGATCCGGAAGAGCTCGAGTTCATCGGCCTGCGCGAGCTCGTCGACACCGGTCTGCTGCTTGTCGAGTGGCCGCTGCGGGGCGAGGGCGTATTGCCAGCGCCGGACCTGAGCGTACGGCTGGAGGCGATGGGTGCCGGGCGTCAGGCGGTGCTGGAGCGCCTGACGCCGCAGTGGCCTGCACCCGCAGGGATCATTGAGGCGATGGGCTAGCAGGCGGCCCTATCCCGCTATGTATGCAGGATTTTATTGAAATCGAGCCATGCCTATGGCGTACTCTTGGCCATCATGATCCACCGACGAGTCATCCCTTTCGCGGCTTTCCTGTTATGGGCCGTCGTCGCGCCCGGCGTCGTGGCCGCCGCGACGGTGGTGGAAGACGTGCGCACCTGGGACGGGCCAACGCACACGCGGGTGGTGTTCGATCTGAGCGGGTCGCCGGATCATCGGCTGTTCACGCTGGATGACCCGGCGCGCGCGGTCATCGATCTGCGAGCGGGTCGTATCGATCCGGCGCTGGTCGAGGGGATTCGCGACGCCGGTCCGATCCAGCGCGTCCGCACCGGGCGTCGTGAGGACGGTATCCGGGTCGTTCTCGATCTCGAGCGGACCCTCGAGGCGCAGGCGTTTACGATGTCACCCGACGAAACCCGGGGTCACCGACTGGTGGTTGATCTGGGTAAAGCCGGTGAGAAACCGCCGCTACGAACCGCAGAGCGGGAGAGTACCGAGCCGTTCGTCGTAGCGATTGATGCCGGCCATGGCGGCAAGGACCCAGGCGCGATTGGGGCCGCGGGCACCCATGAGAAGGATATTGTGCTGGCGGTCGCGCGCAAGCTCGCCGATCGGGTGAACGCCGTCAGTGGGCTGGAGGCGGTGCTGGTGCGCGATGGTGATTACTACGTCGGTCTGCGTGATCGCACCCGCAAGGCGCGGGAAGCGGGTGCCGACCTTTTCGTGTCGCTGCATGCTGATGCCTTCCATGATCGCAGCGTCCGCGGGTCGTCGGTTTTCGTCCTGTCCCGTAACGGCGCCTCGAGTGAGATGGCGCGGATGCTCGCCCGCCGCGAGAATAAGGCACATCGCATTGGCGGTGTATCCCTGTCGGACAAGGACAAGCAGGTGGCCTCGGTGCTGGTGGATCTGTCGCGGGCGCATACCGTGGAGGAAAGCCTGGATGTCGCCGATGTGCTGCTCACCGAACTCGATGGTCTCGGTGAGGTGCATGGCAATAATGTGGAGCAGGCTGGCTTTGCGGTACTCAAGTCACTGGATATGCCGTCGGTCCTCGTCGAGCTCGCGTTTATCTCTAATCCTGCCGAGGAACGCCGCCTGAAGTCCTCCAGTTATCAGCACCAGCTCGCGCTGGGGTTGACGGAGGGTGTGCGAAGCTATGTGGCCACCACGCGGCCGACGCTGGCGCTCGGGGACAGCACCAAAGAGTATCGGGTGCGGCGCGGCGATACCCTCTCGGCGATTGCCGAGCGCCATTCGGTCAGTATCGGAGCGCTGCGACGGGTCAATGAGCTTGGCGGTGATACGATCGTCGCCGGCCGTACCCTGCGCATTCCCTGATCCCGCATGCCAATCCAGCGCCTCGCCCCCGAGCTCGTCAATCAGATCGCCGCCGGTGAGATCATCGAGCGGCCGGCTTCGGTGTTGAAGGAGCTGGTCGAGAACGCCCTCGACGCCGGTGCGGAGTCGATACGGATCGATATCGAATCGGGTGGGTTGAGACTGATCCGGGTGCGGGACGATGGGCGCGGCATGAGCGCTGCCGACCTGCCGCTCGCGGTAACATCCCACGCCACCAGCAAAATCGGTGCCCTTGACGACCTTGAGCACATCGCGACGCTCGGTTTCCGGGGCGAGGCACTGCCGAGCATCGCCTCGGTGGCGGATTTGCAGATGACCTCGCGATTGGCGCAGGACGACCACGGCCATCATCTCAATCCCGGTCAGTCGATGGTCCCTGCGCCGGCTCCGCACCCGCCCGGCACCACCATTGAGGTCCGCGATCTTTTCCACGCCGTGCCGGCACGGCGAAAGTTCCTTCGCACCGAGCGCACCGAGCTGCGTCATATCCAGGATCTAGTGCGCCGGATCGCCCTGGGACGGCCAGAGGTGGCCTTCCGCCTCAGCCATAACAATCGCGAGCTACTGAATCTCCCGGCGCTGGGCCCGCAGGCCGCGGACCGCCGGGTCAGCGATCTAATGGGGGCGGGCTTTGTCGAGTCGTCGTTACAGATCGACACCGAAGCGGCGGGACTGCGGCTGCAGGGCTGGCTGGGACTGCCCACGGCATCGCGCGGCCAGCCGGATCTGCAATATGTCTATCTCAATGGCCGAATGATCCGCGATCGGCTGGTCATGCAGGCGCTGCGCCGGGCCTATAGCGATGTTCTGTTCAAAGACCGGTTTCCGGCTTATCTGCTGCACCTGCAGATGGATCCGGCGCGGGTGGATGTGAATGTCCACCCCACCAAACATGAGGTGCGCTTCCGGGACAGCCGACTGATCTTCGATTTCCTGCATCGCCAGATCGAGCGGGCGCTGGCCCATGGCGGTGTCCACAGTGATGCCAGTGCCGACACCGATTCGGATGCTGATGCCGGCCCTCGCATGGGAGGTCCGTCAATGGGCGCAGTGCCGCAGACAGCTCCGCTGTCGCTGCCGGTGGCCGAGGCACGGGCTGTGTATGGGGATCTGCCGACGGAGGCCTCCGCACCGGCCGAACAGCCTGCCAGTGCGTTATCCGACGGAGTGCCTCGGCTGGGGCATGCGGTCGCTCAGATCCATGGGGTCTATGTGCTGGCGGAATCGGCCACCGGGTTGATCCTGGTGGATATGCATGCCGCCCATGAGCGGATCGTCTACGAGCGTCTCAAGCGCCAGTACAACGATCAGGGCGTCGCGCAGCAGCCGCTGCTGGTTCCGGTGGCCGTGGCGGTGACGCCGTCTGAGGCGGATCTGGTGGAAGACAGTCAGCCGCTCCTCCAATCGGTGGGGCTTGAGGTGGATCGCGTCGGTCCCGAGCAGCTGCGGCTGCGCAGTGTTCCGGCACTGCTTGCCCGGGCCGATGGCGAGGCGTTGCTGCGCGATGTGCTCGCGGATCTGCGCGTCAATCGGGGTGCCGTCGCTATTGAGGAACGCCAGCAACATCTGCTTGGCACCATGGGCTGTCATGGCTCAGTGCGTGCCAACCGACGCCTGACACCGGCGGAGCAGGAAAACCTCCTGCGGGACATGGAGAAGACCCCGAATATCGATCAGTGCAATCATGGCCGTCCGACGTGGGTGTCGCTGCAGATGGCTGACCTCGATCGACTGTTCCTGCGCGGCCGCTAGCAGCCATGGAAGACACGAAGCGCCCGGTGGTCTGCCTGATGGGGCCCACCGCTGCGGGCAAGACCGAACTGGCACTGTCGCTCTACGACCGTGGTGGCGTTGATCTGATCAGCGTCGACTCGGCGATGGTATACCGCGGCATGGATATCGGGACGGCCAAGCCGTCACCGGCCGTGCAGGCACGGGCGCCGCATGCCCTGATCGATATCCGTGATCCCGCGCAGGCGTATTCCGCGGCTGAGTTCGTGGCCGACGCCAAACCCCTGATCGAGGCCTCGCGCCAGGCGGGACGCATCCCGCTGTTGGTGGGGGGCACGATGCTCTACTTTCGCTCGTTGCTGTACGGGCTGTCGCATCTGCCGGCTGCGGATACCGGCATCCGGGCACGGATGGAGGCAGAGGCCGACCGACTGGGTTGGCCGGCGCTGCATGAGCGGCTGTCACAAGCCGATCCCGAGACCGCCGCACGGCTGCATCGCAACGATGCTCAACGCATCCAGCGGGCCCTCGAGGTCTATGTGCTGACCGGGCAGCCGATCAGTCAACTGCAGGCGAGCACCTCGCTGGAACCGCTGTCCGGCCCTGTAGTCAAAGTGGGGGTGATGCCGGCAGAGCGCCGGATCCTCCACGAGCGGATCGAGGCGCGTTTCTCGGCCATGTTGGCCGACGGCGTCATCGATGAGGTGGCGGCGCTTAGAGCGCGGGCGGATATCCATCCGGATCTGCCGTCCATGCGGGCGGTTGGCTACCGGCAGATCTGGGATTATCTGGCCGGGCGGATGCGGCGCGAAGACCTGCTCTTCCGGGGGACGGTGGCGACCCGTCAGTTCGCCCGCCGCCAGGTGACATGGCTGCGCCGGGAGACGGATCTGGTATGGCTCGATCCCCTGGAGAAAAAGCCTTGTGACCGGCTTAGTGATCTCATCAATCGCGTGATAGCGTAGAGAATCAAGGGATAATAATAACCGCCGCGAAAGACCAAGGAGTCACGGCACCATGTCGAAAGGCCAATCACTGCAGGAACCCTTCCTCAATGCCTTGCGCAAGGAGAAGGTGCCGGTGTCCATCTATCTGGTCAACGGCATCAAGCTGCAGGGTCAGGTGGATTCGTTCGACCAGTTCGTGATCCTGCTCCGCAACTCGATCAGCCAGCTGGTGTACAAGCACGCCATCTCCACGATCGTCCCGTCACGGAACGTGCGCGAGCTTCTGCAGGAGGAGCGAGATCCCGAAACCGACGAGGACTGAGGCCACGCCGACGCTCGAGACCGCACCGGCCCAGCTGTTCGCCCGCCCCGATGGTGGTGAGCGTGGCGTTCTGGTGCAGGTGGATGACGGCGTCATTGATGCTGACGAGGCATTGCGGGAATTCGATGCACTGGCCCGCTCGGCCGGGGCTGGCATCGTGGCTCAGCAGACCGGTCGCCGTCGCAAGCCCGATCCACGCACCTACCTCGGCGCTGGCAAAGTCGATGAGCTGCGTGAGCTGATGCAGACACATGGTGCGGACCTGGTGCTGATCAATCACGCGCTGTCGCCCGTGCAGGAACGTAACCTTGAACACGCGCTGCAATGCCGTGTGCTCGACAGGACAGGACTGATACTCGATATCTTCGCCCAACGGGCACGCTCCCACGAGGGCAAGCTGCAGGTCGAGCTGGCCCAGCTGCGGCACCTCGCCAGTCGTCTGGTTCGAGGCTGGTCGCACCTTGAGCGCCAGAAGGGCGGCATCGGGCTGCGTGGTCCGGGTGAGACACAGCTCGAACTCGACCGCCGGATGCTCGGCACACGGATCCGGCAGCTGGAAAAACGGCTGGGGCGGGTACGCCAACAGCGCGATCAGGGTCGTAAGGCGAGGCGACGCCGGGATCTGCCGGCTGTTTCGCTGGTGGGATACACCAACGCGGGTAAGTCGACGCTGTTCAACCGCGTCGCCGAGTCCGGTGTGTATGTCGCGGATCAGCTCTTCGCCACCCTGGATACAACGCTTCGGCGGATTGAGCTGGCCGGCGGTGAAGCGGCGGTGATCGCGGATACGGTCGGTTTTATCCGCGACCTGCCACCGCAGCTGGTGGCAGCGTTCCGGTCGACGCTTGAGGAAGTGGTCGAGGCGGAATTGCTGGTGCACGTGATCGATGCCGCTGACCCCGGGCGCGAGGACAATGCCAGCGAGGTCGATTCGGTCCTTGACGCCCTGGGCGCCGACGAGGTGCCACAGCTGCGGGTTTATAACAAGATCGATGCGCGTGGGCTGTCGCCGCGAATCGATCGCGATGACGAAGGGTATCCCGTCGCCGTATGGCTTTCGGCAGCCAGTGGTGCGGGCATGGACCTGTTCCAGCAGGCGATCGCCGAGCGGGTCAGCGCCGAGCAGTCGCGGGGTGTCATTGAGCTCAGTCCGGCAGAGGGGCGGCTTCGGGCGCGGTTCTACGAACTGGGCGATGTCACCGAGGAGTGCTTCACTGACCGGGGCACGATCCAACTGACTGTCAGTCTCCCGACGCGGGCACTGGCAAGACTCTATCGACATGAGGGCCTGACCGCGGAACTCATCCCAATCACCGGTGCCAACTTGCCCGTGGGCGCAGTGGCTCATTAGAATCGTAGGGCTTGCGCGTCGGTTGGCGCGACCCCATCATTACTGGAGAACATTCATGGCCTGGAACGAACCCGGCGGTAACAACCGCGATCCCTGGAGCAGTGGCGGGGGCAATCGCGGTAACAATCAGGGGCCGCCCGATCTTGACGAAGCGATTCGCAAAGCCAAGCAGCGCCTCGAGGGGCTGTTCGGCGGCAAGGGCGGTGGCGGCCGCGGGTCCGGTGGCAGCGACAGTGATGGCGGCGGTCCGAAAATGCCGGGTAGCAAGGGCATCGGTATTATTGCCGGGCTTCTGGTCACGGTCTGGATCCTGTCCGGGATCTATATCGTCGATGAGGGCACGCGCGGCGTCGTGACCCGCTTCGGTGCTTACGAGATGACCGCGCAGCCGGGTCCCCACTGGCATTTCCCCTATCCGGTCGAATCAGTCCAGACCGTGGATGTCTCCAACCGGCGTCGCATTACCATTGGTTACCAGGCAGTGGCGGCGCAGAGCTCGCGGCCGGTGCTCTCCGAGGCACTCATGCTCACCGAGGATGAGAACATCGTGAACGTACAGCTCGCGGTGCAGTATCAGGTCTCTGATGCGGCCGACTTCCTGTTCAACTTTGTCGAGCCCGAGGCAACCCTCAAGAGCGTGACGGAAAGCGCGCTTCGCGAGATCGTTGGCAAGCGCAATATGGACTTTGTGATCACCGAGGGACGCACCGAGGTGGCCCAGCAGACGCGCGATCTGGTGGTCGAGACGCTTGGCCCCTACGAGACCGGGATCAACGTGGTTGAGGTGGTCATTCAGGATGCCCAGCCCCCTGAGCAGGTGCAGGGTGCCTTCGAGGACGCCATCAAAGCCCGTGAGGATCGGGAGCGGCTGATCAACCAGGCCGAGGCGTATCGTAACGAGGTCATCCCGCGCGCCCAGGGTCAGGCAGCCCGTGTCCGCGAGGAAGCGCAGGGCTATATGGCACGGATCGTCCAGAATGCCGAAGGTGACGCGAGCCGCTTCAGTCAGCAGCGTGTCGAGTATGCCAAGGCCCCCCGGGTGACCCGTGATCGGCTCTACATCGATACGATGGAGCGGGTGCTCGGTAATACGGGCAAGGTGCTGATCGACAATGAGTCGAGCCAGCAGCTCATGTATCTGCCGCTGGACCGGATGATGCGCTCGAATGGGCCGTCGGCCGGCAATACAGGCGCAAGCGGTGGTTCGGCATCCATGAACAACACTGTCTCAAGCAACACCAGCTCGAGCAGTTCACAGCGTAGCGACTCATCCAGCGGTTCGCTGCGCATGCGGGAGACACGCTAATGAATCGCCTGACTGCAATCGGTGCGGCGGTAGTGCTGCTACTGATCGTGGGGCTTACGTTCGGAACGTTTACCGTCAAGGAAACCGAGCGTGCCCTGAAGTTTCGGCTGGGTGAGGTCGTCCGGGTCGACTACGAACCGGGACTGCATTTCCAGATTCCGTTCGTGAACAACGTCCGCAAGATCGACATCCGGGTGCAGACGCTGGATGAGAGCCCGCAGCGGTTTCTGACCAGCGAGCAGAAGAACCTGATCGTCGATACCTTCGTGAAATGGCGGGTCGAGGATATCGAAAAGTACTATGTCACGGTCCGCGCCAACCCACGTCAGGCTAACCTCCGGCTCTCGGAAATCATCCGTGATGGACTGCGGGCCGAGTTCGGTAAGCGGACGGTCCAGGAAGTGATTTCCGGTGACCGGGCCGAAATCATGGATCTGCTGACCCAGCAGGCGAGTGAGGCGGGCAATTCGCTGGGAATCTCCGTGCTTGACGTCCGGCTGCAGCGGGTCGACCTGCCTGAGGGCGTCAGCGAGTCGGTGTTCAATCGAATGGTGGCGGCGCGTGAACAGGTCGCCCGGCAGTTCCGGGCCGAGGGCCAGGAAGCGGCCGAGCGTATCCGGTCCGCCGCCGATCGGCGGCGCGAGGAGATCCTCGCGGCGGCCCGGCGCGATGCGGAAGAGATGCGCGGTGAAGCGGATGCCGATGCAACCGCGATCTATGCCGAGGCATATCAGGCGGATGAAGAGTTCTACCGGTTCTATCGCAGTCTGCGGGCCTACGAGAACACCTTCAGCGACGAGAGCGATATGCTTGTGCTGTCGCCGGATTCGGAGTTCTTCCGCTATTTCGATGAGCATGATTCGCTCAGCGTAACGCCCTGATCGACTGATCCGACCGTGCAGGATCTTCTCACCGCAGTCGCGCTGCTTCTGATCATTGAGGGGATCCTGCCGTTTCTGAGTCCGCGCTATCTTCGCCGGGCGCTCTTCTCTATCGTCCAGCAAAATGATAAAAGCCTGCGACTGACTGGCATGGCAACAATGCTGGTCGGTACCCTGCTGCTTTATCTGATTCGCTGAAGGACGATTTCATGACTGACAAACGGCCGGGCCAGCACAGCCCCTGGCTGCTGCCCGACGCGGTTGAAGAACTCCTGCCACCGGCAGCGGCGGCGCTGGAGGGCCTGCGACAGTCGAGTCTCGAACGATGCGCCCGCTGGGGCTATGAGCTGGTGATGCCACCGGTGATCGAGTACCTCGAGGCGCTGCTCTCCGGGGTGGCCCACGACCTTGATCTACAGACTTTCAAACTCACCGACCAGTTGAGTGGCCGGATGATGGGGGTGCGGGCGGATATCACGCCGCAGGCTGCTCGTATCGACGCCCACCAGCTGCGTCGCGAGGGCCCGGTGCGGCTGTGTTACAGCGGCACCGTCCTGAGGACCCGGGCGGAAGGTGGTGAGGGGTCCCGCAACCCCCTGCAGATGGGCGCCGAGCTCTACGGCCATGCGGGCATCGAGAGCGATGTCGAAGTCATCAGCCTGATGGCGGAGGTGCTGACGGCGGCAGGCGTCGATTCGCTGCATGTCGACCTTGGTCATGTGGGGATTTTTCGTGGCCTGTGTAGTGCCGCGGGTCTCGATAGTGGTGACGAGGCCCAGTTGTGGGATGCCCTGCAGCGCAAGGCAACCGCCGATATCGAGGCGCTGCTGGTGGCGTTGGATGTCGCACCGGAGCATCGTCGGCGTCTGGCTGCACTGGCGGGGCTGAGCGGTGGTATTGAGACACTGGAGATCGCGCGTGAGGCCCTCGAGGGCAGCGGTGAGGCTGTGCGTTCAGCGCTGGATGCGCTGGCGCAGACGGCGCGGGCACTGCAGGCTAGCCACCCCGATCTGATCCTGCATTTCGATCTGGGCGAACTGCGGGGCTATCGCTATCACACCGGTGTCGTGTTCGCCGCCTATACACCCGGGGTATCCGGCGAGTTGGCCCGCGGGGGCCGTTATGATGATATTGGCGCGATCTTTGGCCGAGGCCGGCCTGCGACCGGTTTCAGCGCCGATCTCAAGGCGTTGCTGCGGGCGACGGTGCCGGCGACGGACGATCCGGCCGATGGGGTGGCTATTGGGGCACCATGGTCGAGCGATGCGGCGCTGCGGGCACGGGTCAATGCGCTGCGGGCGGCCGGTGAAACGGTCATCTGGATGTTACCCGGTCATGACGGTGCGGGCGCCGGTGTGGAATGCAACCGTCAGCTTGTGCCTGATACCGATGGCGGCTGGCAGATTGAGTCAATGGAGACAACGGGGAACCAATGACAAAAAGCGTGGTGGTGATCGGCTCCCAGTGGGGAGACGAGGGCAAGGGTAAAATCGTCGACCTTCTTACCGATCGAGTCTCGGCGGTGGCGCGATTCCAGGGCGGTCACAACGCTGGGCACACCCTCGTGATCGACGGCGAGAAAACGGTGCTGCATCTCATCCCCTCCGGCATTCTGCGCGAGGGTGTGGAATGTCTGATCGGCAACGGCGTCGTGATCTCGCCAGAGGCGCTGATGGAAGAGCTGAGTGCGCTGGAGGCCTCGGGCGTGCCGGCGCGGGAGCGGCTGCGGATCAGCCCTGCCTGCCCGGTCATCCTGCCCTCGCATATCGCCCTGGATCAGGCCCGGGAGCGTGCCCGGGGTAAGGCCGCGATCGGCACCACTGGGCGTGGTATCGGACCGGCCTATGAGGACAAGGTGGCGCGTCGCGGCATCCGCATTGGCGATCTTTTCCAGCGGGAGTGTCTGGCCGCCAAGCTCGGTGAATTGCTCGACTACCACAACTTCATTCTCAAGCAGTACTACGGCGAGCCGGTTCAGGACTTTCAGGCCACTCAGGAGCGCTGTCTTGCCGTGGCGCAGGCCCTCGAGCCAATGGTGGCCGATATCAGCCACCGGCTGCACCGTCATCGCACCCAGGGCGACAATCTGCTTTTCGAAGGCGCGCAGGGGACATTGCTGGATATCGATCAGGGGACGTACCCGTATGTGACTTCGTCCAATACAACTGCGGGGGCGGCCTCCACCGGCACCGGGGTCGGCCCGTTGGAGCTCGACTATGTGCTCGGTATCACCAAGGCGTACACCACGCGAGTGGGTGCTGGGCCGTTTCCGACTGAGCTTTCGAATGACCTTGGCAGGCATCTCGCCGAGCGGGGACACGAATTCGGCTCGACCACCGGTCGGCCGCGGCGCTGTGGCTGGTTCGATGCCGTCGCGATGCGGCGGGCGGCGCAGATCAGCAGCATCTCCGGGCTGTGCATGACCAAGCTGGATGTCCTGGACGAGCTGGACACCCTCAGGATCTGTACCGGATATCGTTGTGGTTCGCAGCGCAGTGATGTGCTGCCCGCGGGCGCTGAGGCGCTCGCCGAGTGCGAACCGGAATACGTGGAAATGCCGGGTTGGCGGGCATCGACCCTCGGGATTCAGCGTTACGAGGATCTACCGGCTGCAGCCCGTGCCTATCTGGAGAAGATTGAAGAGCTCTGCGGTGTGCCAGTCGACGTGATCTCAACCGGTGCGGATCGTGTGGATACCGTGGTCAGGCGCCATCCCTTCGATTGATCATCGGGATGGTGCCGAGGAGAGGACTTGAACCTCCACGGGGTCTCCCCCACTAGCACCTGAAGCTAGCGCGTCTACCGATTCCGCCACCTCGGCTATGTTGCTGGGGTGGTGCCCGACAACGCAGCGGAGAATACCGCTGCCCCCTCTGGCTGTCAATGAAATGCGGCGTTTGCATAGGCACCGCAATGCGCATGCCGTATCCTGTCAGCCATGACAGAAAACGAGACTGACACCGCCGACCCGTCCCATGATCCGTTCCTGGGGCGTGAGAAAGAAAAGTACGAATCCCCGGTGCCGAGCCGGGAGTACATCACCCAACAGCTCGAGGCTCAGGCCCGCCCGCTGTCCCGCAAAGACCTTGCGGCGCTGTTCAGCCTGAGCGATGAGGACGCGCTTGAGGGCCTCCGTCGTCGACTGAAGGCCATGGAGCGCGATGGTCAGCTGGTGCGCAATCGGCGCAACGGCTACGTCGTTGTTGATAACGAGGAACTCGTGCGCGGACGCATCCGGTCCTCGCCCGATGGCTCGGGTGTTGTGCATCCGGACCGTCCCGGCCCGAACGTCTATCTGGCGCCGCGTGAAATGCACCGGCTGCTCAACCGCGACCGAGTGGTGGTGCGCCTTACCGGTGATGACGAGGATGGTCGACCCACGGGTGAGCTGGTCGAGATCATCGAGCACGCCAATCAGGAAATCGCCGGGCGATATCATGAGGAAAGCGGTATCGGCTTTGTGATTCCGAATAATAAGCGCCTGCATCAGGATCTGATCATTCCCGCCGCTGACGTCAACGGCGCCAGACACGGTGAGCTGGTCACCGCCGAGGTGGTCAACCAGCCCTCGCAGCGACGGCAGCCGATTGGCCGCATCATCGAGGTGTTCGGTACCCGGATTGCGCCGGGGGATGAGGTCGCGGTCGCCGCACGTACCCACGGAATCCCTGTTGAGTGGCCGGAAGAGGTGCTGGAAGAGGCCGCGCGCTTCGGTGACGAGGTACCAGAGTCGGTCAAGCAAGGGCGAAAGGACCTGCGCAAGACGCCCCTGATCACGATCGACGGAGCGGATGCCCGCGACTTCGACGACGCCGTTTACTGCGAACCCACCGCGAGCGGCTGGAAGCTGATTGTCGCGATCGCCGACGTGGCGGCCTATGTCACGCCCGGATCGGCGCTTGATAATGAGGCCGCCGAGCGCGGTAACTCATGCTACTTCCCGCGCAATGTCGTGCCCATGCTGCCGGAGAACCTCTCCAATGGTCTGTGCTCGCTGAATCCCGGCGTGGATCGGCTGTGCATGGTCTGTGAAATGCAGATCGACCGGGAAGGCAAGCTCAAGCGCTCGCAGTTCTATGAAGGGCTCATGAAATCGGCGGCACGCCTGACCTATGAGGATGTCGATGCCATCCACAATGAGCGCGACCCCTCGTTGCTGCGCGAGCACGAGCACCTGCTCAAGCATATCGAAGACCTCTACGCCGTTTTCGATGCCCTGCGCATCGATCGGCAAAAGCGCGGTGCCATCGACTTCAACACCAACGAGTCGGTGATCGAGTTTGATAATGCCGGGCAGGTCGCGGATGTTCATCCCGCCGAGCGGACGAACGCCCATCGCCTGATCGAGGAGTGCATGGTCAAGGCGAATGTGGCGACGGCTCGGTTCCTCCGCCGCCATCGCATTCCGGCGCTCTACCGCGTGCATGAGCCGCCGGCGGAACAGCGTCTGAAGAATCTGCGCGAGTTCCTCGCGCAGACCGGTCTGACCCTGGGCGGTGGTGACGAGCCGACGACCAAGGATTTCGCCGCGTTGATGGAAGCGGTCAAGCAGCGCCCCGACCAGCACTTCATCGAGTCCATCATGCTGCGCTCGATGATGGCGGCGGAATACCGGCCGGATAATGCCGGACATTTCGGCCTGGCACTGGACGCCTACGCGCATTTCACATCGCCGATCCGCCGCTATCCCGACCTGATTGTCCATCGGGCCATCAAGCATGTCATTTCCAAGCAGCCGATCGAGGCGTTCGAATACACCGAGGACCAGCTGGTGACGGTCGGTGAGCACTGCTCGATGACCGACCGTCGCGCTGAAGAGGCGTCGCGCGATGCCTTGATGACGCTGAAATGCCGTTTCATGGCGAACCGGCTCGGTGAGGAGTTCAACGGTGTGATCAGCGGTGTGACCTCGTTCGGTCTATTCGTCGAGCTCGATGGGCTGTACGTGGATGGGCTGATTCATATCACCAATCTGGAGCAGGATTTCTTCCATTTCGATGCGATCGGTCATCGACTGGTGGGAGAGCGCACGGGCAAGGAATACCGTCTCACCGATCGGATCCGGGTACGCCTCGCGCAGGTGAATGTTGATGATGGCAAGATCGACTTCGATCCCATTGCCCACCCGCTTGGACCCGATGGCGAGGTGCTGCCGCAGTCTGAGAGCCGCGGACCAACGAGCCGTAACGGCGATAAGGACAAAGGCAAGCGCAAGGGCCAGTCCCGCAGTCGGAACGGCGAGTCACGCAGCCGCCGCCGGCGTCGATGAGCCAGACCACGCTGATTGGCGGCCTGCACTCGGTGCAGGCCGCGCTGCGGTATGACCCGACGCGCGTTCTCGAGGTCTGGGTGGATGCGCGACGGCGGGACACTCGGCACCAGAAGCTGCGCAAACAGCTGGAGCTGATCGGGTGCCCGGTGCATGAATGCGCGGTCCGGCGCTTGGACGAAAAGCTCCCCGACTTCAATCATCAAGGCGTCGTGCTGGCCTGGCAGGGTCGGGCACCGCTTGGTGACAGTGATCTCGCGGATCACCTGGACGCGCTTGATCACCCACCACTGATCCTCGTGCTCGATCAGGTCCAGGATCCGCACAACCTCGGAGCCTGTCTTCGCAGCGCCGACGCCGCCGGTGTCGATGCGGTGATCACGCCCCGGGACCGCGCCGCCGGCCTGACACCGGTGGTCCATCGTGTCGCGGCCGGCGCGGCTGAGGCCGTTCCGCTGTTTCAGGTCACCAATCTTGTGCGCTGTCTACGCCATCTGCGTGATCGCGGGGTCTGGCTGTTCGGCCTGGCGGAGGCGGGCGATGTGAGCCTCCACGGCGGTGATCTCAGGGGCGCCGTTGCCATCGTGATGGGGGCCGAGGGCACCGGTCTGCGGCGCCTGACCCGCGAGCACTGTGACGCCCTGCTGGCGATACCGATGGCGGGGCAGGTCGAGAGCCTGAATGTCTCAGTGGCGACCGGGGTTGTCCTGTTCGAGGCGGTGCGTCAGCGAAGCGCTTTAACCTGATCCCTCGCTCGAATATACTGACAGATTAACCAGCGATGCTGGTTTCTCCTTGCTGCCCGTCAGAGCGGGTGGCTATCCCGGTAATATCCGGAACAACCGAAAGGAGCCACAATGCGGCACTATGAAATCGTCTTTCTGGTCCATCCCGACCAGAGTGACCAGGTACCAGCCATGATCGAGCGCTATCGCGGCCTGATCGAGGGTAACGGTGGGAGCATCCATCGGCTCGAGGACTGGGGGCGCCGGCAGCTCGCCTATCCCATCAATAAGCTCATCAAGGCGCATTACGTGCTCATGAACGTTGAGTGCGAGCCCAGCGATATCGAAGAGCTTGAGTCGATGTTCCGTTTCAACGACGCCGTCATCCGCAATATGGTGCTGGCCCGCAAAGAGGCGGTCACCGATCCGTCCCCGCTCGCGAAGGGACAGGAAGAGGATCGCGACCGGCCTGCGCGCCGTGAGCGCACCGAGGACGACTCGGAGCCGGGTGTAAACGCCGAGGCGGATGACGCCGAAGAGGCGGGTAGCGACACCGAGACGTGAGCAATCGCGTGGAGCTGACCGGTTGGCTCGTGGATGCCGCAGAGTTGCGGCACTCGCCGGCCGGTGTGCCGATCGCCCGGGGGCTGATCGAGCATGAGTCGCAACAGACCGAGGCAGGCGCCTTGCGGCCGACCCGTTTTCGGGTGGGCGTGAGTGCGGCTGGGACGCCGCTGGCTGAACGGCTGACGGATCTGCCAGTTGGCGCTAGCATCCGGGTGAGTGGCTATATGCGTCGCTCGCGCCAGCGAACCCCCGAAACCGACCCGATTATCATCAGTGTCAGCCGCTTTGAACGGCTGCAGACGACCGAATAGAGGAATAACGACATGGCCCGTTTCTTTCGCCGCCGCAAATATTGCCGCTTCACCGCCGAGGGCGTGAAGGAGATTGATTACAAGGACCTGAACACGCTGCGCCAGTATGTCACTGAGACAGGCAAGATCGTGCCCAGCCGCATCACCGGCACCCGGGCGAAGTATCAGCGTCAGCTGTCGACGGCCGTCAAGCGCGCCCGCTATCTTGCGCTGATGCCCTACACCGACAGCCACTGATCGCACGGCGTCCAGCCGTCATCACTCATGCGTGCCATTCTGGATTTTGCCATGCGAAGCCGCCTTGCGGCGGTGGGGATGGTGGCGCTGGGCGCACTGATGCCGTTGCTCTTCTGGGTGAGCGGTGGTCTGCTCGCCTTGATCACGCTGCGCCGTGGTCTGGCGGCGGGTGGCATCGTGCTGGCAGGTGCCACTGCGCTGCTGGTGCCCATCTATGCGGTCCTGTTGGGAACGCCGCTCGCGGTGCTGCAGCCCCTGGCACTGGTCTGGCTACCGGTCATGGGGATGGCACAGATCCTCAGGGCCACCGTATCGCTTGCGGTGACGGTGCAGCTCGGTGCGTTGATCGCGGTGGCGGCCGTGGCGACCTTTTACGGGGTTTACGGTGATCCAGCACTATTCTGGACCCAGATCCTCGAGGTGCTCTCCGACCGGCTTCTGGCCGGACCGCCGGGCGCCGAATGGGATCGTGCCGTGGAGCAGCTTGCGCCGCGCCTGACCGGGCTCTGGGTGAGTAATGTGCTCGCCGTGGCAGTGCTCTGCCTGCTGCTCGGCCGTTGGTGGCAGGCGATGCTGTACAATCCGGGCGGTTTCCGCAGCGAATTCCATGGTCTGCGGTTTGCGATCTGGTTCGCGGCGGGCGGTGGCGCTGCGGTGGTTGCCGGGGCGATCACCGGGCCGGGACTGCTGGCAGACCTTGGCGTTGTGCTCGGCGCGGTGTTCATCCTGCAGGCCGTTGCCGTGGCGCACGCGGTAGTGGCACGGCGGGGTTGGCATACGGGCTGGCTGGTCGGGTTCTATCTGGTTCTGCCACTTTTGCTGCGGCCAGTCGTCCTGCTGGGGCTGGCCGATACATTCATGGACTTCCGGGCGCGCCTGGCGCCCGGGACATAACAATCGAACAGACGTGAAGTCGGGGATATATAATGGAAGTCATTCTGATGGAAAAAGTGGCCAATCTGGGTGGCCTGGGCGATACCGTCCGTGTCCGCGCCGGTTATGGCCGTAACTACCTCATTCCTCAGGGCAAGGCTCGACCGGCGACTGCCGAGAACGTGGCCTATTTCGAGGCGCAGCGCGCGGAGCTCGAGCGCAAGGCAGCCGAGGAACTCGCCGCCGCGCAGCGTCGTGCCGGGCAGGTGAATGCGCAGCCGGTATCCATCGCCGCCAACGTGGGCGAGGAAGGCAAACTGTTTGGCTCCATCGGGCCGCAGGACATCGCCGATGCCCTGACCGCCGCCGGCGTTGAGGTGGGTCGTCACGAGGTGCGGATGCCCGATGGTCCGATCCGCGCTGTCGGCGAGTACACCGTTGAGGTCCATCTCCACGCCGACGTCAATGCGACGGTGAACGTCGACGTCACCGGCGGCGCCTGAGGCGATCGCGGCCGGCATGGTCGAGTCGGGCAGTGCCACGGCGGCGGAGGCCCTCAAGGTCCCGCCGCACTCCATCGAGGCAGAGCAGGCCGTCCTCGGCGGACTGATGCTGGACAATAATGCCTGGGACCAGATTGCCGACCGCGTCAGCGAGACGGATTTCTACCGTCGCGATCATCGCCTGATCTATCGCGCGCTCGACGCCCTGGCGGAGTCCGGGCAGCCCATGGATGCCGTCACCCTCTCGGAGTGGCTCAAGTCCAACGACTCGCTCGAGAATGCCGGTGGGCTTGGCTATCTGGGGCTGTTGGCCCGGGATACGCCCAGCGCCGCGAACATCCGGGCCTACGCGGACATCGTCCGCGAGCAGTCGGTGCTCCGTCAGTTAATCGAGGCGGGTACGGAGGTCGCCAACAGCGGCTTCAATCCCGAGGGTCAGAACTCGGCGGACCTGCTCGACAGCGCCGAGCGCCACATCTTCCAGATCGCCGAGCAGTCCGGCCGCAATCGGCGTGGGTTTGTGGGCGTGCGCGACGTCCTCCCGGATGTCGTCGATCGAATCGACACGCTCTATCACCAGGACAGCGATGTGACGGGGCTGGCGACTGGGTTCACCGATCTCGATCGCATGACTTCCGGGCTGCAGGACGGCGATCTGGTGATCGTCGCGGGCCGGCCGTCGATGGGCAAGACCACGTTCGCCATGAACATCGCCGAGGCCGCCGCCCTCCAGAGCGGGCCGCCGACTGCCGTGTTCAGTATGGAGATGCCCGCCGACGCGCTGGCCATGCGCATGCTCTCGTCCCTGGGGCGGGTCGAGCTGCAGAAGATCCGGTCCGGACGGCTCAGTGATGATGACTGGCCGCGTCTGACCAGCACCATGAACCTGCTCTCGCAGGCGAACCTGTTCATTGACGACACGCCGGGCCTGACCCCCACCGAAATGCGGGCCCGCTGTCGGCGCCTGAAGCGCGAACACGGCCTGGGCCTGGTGCTGGTGGACTATCTGCAGCTCATGCAGCTGCCGGGATTCAAGGAAAACCGCGCCGCCGAAATCTCCCAGATCTCCCGGGCCCTCAAGGGCATGGCCAAGGAGCTGGGCGTTCCGGTAATGGTGCTCTCGCAGCTCAACCGCAGCCTCGAGCAGCGCCCCAACAAGCGCCCGATCATGTCGGATCTGCGCGAGTGCGTGACCGGCGATACGCGCGTCATGCTGGCCGATGGTTCGCGTCGGCCCATTGAATCGCTGGTCGGTCAGCAGCCTGAGGTGCTTACGATCGATCATCAGGGCATGCTCGCGACGGCTCACTCCGATCTCGTCTGGGAGGTTGGAAGGCGTCGTATTTTCTGTATCAACCTGGCCAGCGGCCGCTCGATACGGTGTACGTCCCGACACAGGCTCCGAACCCTGTGGGGATGGCGGCGGGTGGAGGACATTCATTTCGGGGATCGCCTGGGAGTCACCCGACATCTCCCCGAGCCGACCGCCACAATGCGCTGGTCGGAACCAGCGTTAATCCTACTTGGCCATTTGGTGGGCGATGGGAGTTACGTAAAGCACCAGCCTCTTCGCTACACCACGGCGAGCGAAGAGAACAGCGCGGCCGTCCGCCAGGCTGCAGAGTCCATGGGTTCGGTGGTGAAGCGCCGTGACGGGCAAGGTAACTGGCATCAGTTACTTATTAGCGGCAACGGCAATCGTTGGCATCCAGCGGGGGTTGGTAAGTGGTTAAAGGAACTGGGTATTTTCGGACAGCGGTCTAGAGAAAAGACTCTGCCTGAGGAGATATTCCAGCTTTCAGTCGATCAGCTGGCGCTCTTTGTCCGGCACCTCTGGGCAACTGATGGGAGTATCACGGTTGCGCGTAACGGTCGGGTTCGAATTTATTTCGCGACGGCGAGCCAGCAGCTGGCGAGGGATGTTGCGGATCTACTACTCAAGTTCGAGATCTTCGGCCGCGTCCGGCATGTCAAGCATCCGCAGAGTGAGGGCTGGTTTACTGTTGACGTCTCGGGGGCTCGGGACCAGCTTGCCTTCCTGAACCGAATTGGAGCCTTTGCAAGTCAGGCCAATCAGATCGACGGGATACGAGCGAAGCTCGAGGCAGCACGCATCAATACGAACGTCGATACGCTCCCCCGCGAAGTGTTTGACACTATTCGAGAGCGAATGCTCGAGAGCGGTATCAGTCATCGTGATATGGCCAAGCTGCGAGGCACGGCATATGGAGGCAGTGCGCATTTTTCTTTCGCGCCATCAAGAGAGACTGTGAGGGGGTATGCCGATCTGCTTGCAGATGATGCACTTCAGTGTCTCGCCTCGGATGATCTTTTCTGGGACCGCGTGGTATCCATCGAGGATGCGGGCGAAGAGACGGTCTATGACCTGACGGTTCCGGAAACTGAGTGCTGGCTTGCGGACGGGATTGTCAGTCATAACTCGGGAGCGATCGAGCAGGATGCCGACGTCATCGTGTTCATCTACCGCGATGAGGTCTACAACGAGGAAAGCCCCGACGCCGGGACGGCCGAGATCATCATCGGCAAGCAGCGCAATGGGCCGGTCGGTAACGTCCGGCTGACGTTTCTGGGGCAGTACACGCGCTTTGAGAACTTCATCGCCGATGCCGGCTACGGAGGCGGTGGCTGGCAGTGAGCCGCACGGCCCGGGCAACGATTCGGCTCGACGCCCTGCGACACAATCTGGGTGTGGCCCGCGCACAGATGCCCACCGCCAATGTCATGGCGGTGCTCAAGGCCGATGCCTATGGTCATGGTCTGCTGCCGGTGGCCCACGAGCTGGCGGCACTCACCGATGGCTATGCCGTGAGCTGCCTTGAGGAGGCGCTGCCGCTGCGCACCGCCGGGCTGATGCACCGCATCATCCTGCTGGAGGGATTTTTCGATGCCGGCGAGATCCCGGTGCTCTCGGCGCGCCGGCTGGATGCCGTCATCCACCAGCCCTGGCAGATCCAGGCACTGGCCGAGGCGGATATTACGACGCCCATTGACTGCTGGCTCAAGGTGGATACCGGCATGGGTCGGCTCGGTTTTCTGCCGGAAGACGCCGCATCGGCGCTCGAGCAGCTCCTGGCACTGGACACCGTGGGATCAGTGCGCTGGATGACGCATCTGGCCCACGCGGACACCCCCGACCATGCGGGTACGGCGACGCAGATGCAGCGTTTCGGCGAGGTGGCCCATGATGCCCGTCCGGTGACATTGCCCAATTCCGCCGCGACCCTGCGCGGGCTCGAGCCGTTCGCCGACTGGATCCGTCCCGGCATCATGCTCTATGGCGCATCGCCGCTGATCGATGCCGACCTGCATCCGCCACTGCAGCCGGTCATGCGACTCGAGGCCGCGCTGATCTCGGTCAAGTGGCTGCCGGCGGGGCATGGCGTGGGCTACGGGAGTCGTTTTGTCTGCCCCGAGTCGATGCCGGTGGGGGTGGTGTCCATCGGCTATGGCGACGGCTATCCGCGGCATGCGCCGGACGGCACCCCGGTCGAGGTGGTCGGGCGCCGCTGCCCGCTGATCGGTAAGGTGTCCATGGACATGATCGCGGTGGATCTGCGCAATGCGCCGATGGCGACGGTCGGCGACCGTGTGGTCCTGTGGGGGGAGGCGCCGCTGGCCACCACGGTGGCGACGGCCTGCGGGACCATCAGTTACGAGCTGTTCTGCCGGCTGACGCCGCGTGTCGAGCGGGTGTACCGGCGCGGAGACGATCATGGCCAAGGGTAGTACCAAGACCCGCTACGTCTGCACCGTCTGCGCGGCGGTATCGCCCCAGTGGGCGGGTCAGTGCCCGGAGTGCGGCGAGTGGAACACCCTCGAAGAGCAGCGCACGCCGACGCCGGCGGCCGGCACCCGCGGGTCCATCCAGGGGCGGGCGCAGTATGCGGGCGACACTGGCATCCGCACGCTGGCCGAAGTCCCGCGCGACCGCGAGACGCGGTTTTCGGCCGGGGTCGGGGAGTTTGATCGGGTGCTGGGCGGCGGCCTGGTGGCCGGCGGTGTCATCCTGCTGGGGGGCGACCCGGGCATCGGCAAGTCGACCCTGCTGCTCGAGGTGGTGGCCCGGGTGGCCAGCCGGCACGGCGCGCTGTACGTCACCGGCGAGGAGTCGCTCCAGCAGGTGGGATTACGTGCCGAGCGGCTGGGCGTGGGGGATGCCGGGCTCAAGCTGCTGGCCGAGACCCGCGTCGAGACCATCATTGAGCTGGCCGCCCGCGAGCGCCCCGAGGTGCTCGTCGTCGATTCCATTCAGACCATTCACAGCGATGCCCTGGGCTCCGCTCCGGGGGGCGTTGCGCAGGTGCGTGAGGCGGCCGCTCAGCTGGTGCAGTTTGCCAAACAGACCGGGACGGTGCTGTTCCTGGTCGGCCATGTCACCAAGGAAGGCCAGCTCGCCGGCCCGCGCGTGCTGGAGCATATGGTCGACACGGTACTGTATTTCGAGAGCGACTCGGGCAGTCGCTATCGACTGCTGCGCGCGGTCAAGAACCGCTTCGGCGCGGCCAACGAGCTGGGGGTATTCGCCATGCTCGAGACCGGCCTCAAAGAGGTGAAAAACCCCTCAGCGATCTTCCTGTCACGCCACGAACAGCCGGTGCCCGGCAGTGCCATTCTGGTCACCCGGGAGGGCACCCGGCCCCTGTTGCTTGAACTCCAGGCACTGGTGGCGGAAAGCCCGCTATCCAATCCGCGGCGGCTGGCCGTGGGCATGGACGGCAATCGCATGGGCATGCTGCTGGCCGTGCTGCAGCGTCATGCCGGGGTGAGCACCGCCGGTGAGGACGTCTTCGTCAATGTCGTCGGCGGGGTGCGCATCGCCGAAACGGCCAGTGACCTGCCGGCGCTGCTGGCCGTGATCTCAAGCCTGCGTGATCGCCCGATCCCCCAGGACTGGGTGATATTTGGCGAGGTGGGTCTGGCCGGCGAGATCCGGCCGGTGCCGAACGGCCCGGACCGGCTCGCGGAAGCGGCCCGGCACGGTTTCCGGCGCGCCCTGGTGCCGGCCAAGAACGCGCCGGCGCGTGGCGAGGCCCCCGACGGGCTTGAAGTCATCGGCGTCGAGCGGCTCGACGCCGCCCTCGACTGGATCCGCGAGGCCGATTAGCCGTCGAGCTGGCGGGTGGCCGCCAGGGTATTCTCCAGCAGTGTTGCACGGGTCAGTGGTCCCACGCCGCCCGGTACCGGTGTCATCCATGCCGCGCGGGCCATGGCCGTCGCCGGTTCCACATCCCCCAGCAGGCGTCCGTCTGGCTGGCGGTTGATGCCCACGTCGATCACCGTTGCACCGGGCTTGATCCACTCCCCGGGGATAAAGCCCGTCCACCCCACCGCGGCGACCAGTATGTCGGCCTGGGCCACCTGATCGCGCAGATCCCGCGTGCGGCTGTGGCACACCGTGACGGTGCAGCGGGCGTTCAGCAGCTCGAGCGCCATGGGCCGCCCGACGATATTCGACTGTCCGACCACCACCGCGTGGGCCCCAACCGGGTCGACGTCGGTGTGCTGCAGCAGGGTCATGACGCCGTGCGGTGTGCACGAGCGAAGCCCCGGCAGGCGAAGGACCAGCCGGCCGACGTTCTGCGGGTGAAAGCCATCCACATCCTTGGCGGGATCGATGCGCTCGATGACCGCCTGGGCATCAATGGACTCGGGCAGCGGCAGCTGCACGAGGATGCCGTGGGTGGCGGGATTGGCATTGAGTTCATCGATCAGCGCCATGAGCTCGGCCTGGGTCGTGGTGGCGGGCAGGTCGTAATCCTGCGAGACGAAGCCCACCTGCTCACAGTCGCGGCGCTTCATGCGCACATAGACCGATGAGGCGGCATTGTCACCCACCAGCACAACGGCCAGGCCGGGTGTGGACTGACCGTGTTCACGACGCTCGCTGACCGCGGTCTGGATCTGATCACGGATGTCGGCGGCAATCGCCTTGCCATCGATGATTCGGGCAGGCATGGGCGGGCTCCTCACCGGTGTGGATTCATCGCTGCGCGGACTCTACCGCCCGAGCCCGGGCGGATCCAGCCATTGACATGATCTGGGGCGGGAATGGTTGTACAATCCCACCCCATGCGCCCGTAGCTCAATCGGATAGAGCATCGGCCTTCTAAGCCGAGGGTTGCAGGTTCAAGCCCTGCCGGGCGCACCAGTCCTCCCCTTAAACGCTATGCAGCCGTGTCAGCGCGTTTGAGCGGGCGCTTGAGCAGGCGCTCAATCCCTTTCAGCAGTTTGCCCTCGTCCGGCGCCACCAGCGAAATCGCTTCGCCGGAATTGCCGGCACGACCAGTGCGGCCAATGCGATGGACGTAGTCCTCGGCCACATGCGGCAGGTCAAAGTTGACCACATGGGGCAGCTGGTCGATGTCGAGCCCGCGAGCGGCAATGTCAGTGGCCACCAGAACCCTCACGTGACCCTTCTTGAACCCGTCCAGCGCCTTGGTGCGCGCCGTCTGGCTCTTATTGCCATGAATCGCGGCGGTGCTCAGTCCATCCTTATCGAGCTGCTTGCTGAGGTTGTTGGCACCGTGCTTGGTGCGCGTAAACACCAGCACCTGCTGCCAGCCACCCTCGCGGATCAGACGGCTCAGCATCGGGCGCTTTTCGGCTTTCTCGAGCCGATAGACGGACTGTTCCACGGTGTCGGCGGCGCTGTTGTGCGGGGCGACATCGATTTCCACCGGATTGGTCTGCATGCCCGAGGCCAACTGGCGGATCTCTTTCGAAAAGGTCGCCGAGAACAGCAGCGTCTGCCGGCTGGCCGGGACCTTTTTCATCACCTTGCGGATGTCGTGGATGAAGCCCATGTCGAGCATTCGGTCCGCCTCATCCAGGACCACGCTCTCAACCTGGTCGAGGCGCAGATTGTCACGCTGCAGGTGGTCGAGCAGACGTCCGGGTGTGGCGATCAGGATATCCACGCCCTTGCGCAGGCGATCTATCTGAGGCTGCATGCCGACGCCACCGAAAACCACGCCGGAGCGGAGTGGCAGGTTGGCACCGTACTTCTTGATACTTTCGTGGATCTGCGCTGCCAGTTCCCGCGTCGGGGCGATCACTAGCAATCGGACCGGGCGGCGTTTCGCCTCCGGCCGGCGCGCGGCGAGGCGCTGCAGAAGGGGCAGGGTGAAGGCCGCGGTCTTGCCGGTACCGGTCTGAGCGGCGCCGAGCAGATCCTTGCCGTTGAGAATTTCCGGGATGGCCTGTTGCTGGATCGAGGTGGGGGTGTTGTAGCCCGAGGCCTTGACGGCGTCGAGCAGTTCGGTCTGAAGACCGAAATCATCAAATGTCATCGAATCGTTTCTCCTTGCGATAGGCAGCAGTATACGCACATTGACCGGGCGGTGGGGGCTCAGTATTATTTCTGGATTCCTTGCGCATGCGGCAGGGGACCTGCGGACGAAGCGGGGTGTAGCGCAGCCTGGTAGCGCGTCTGCTTTGGGAGCAGGATGTCGGGGGTTCAAATCCCTCCACCCCGACCAGCTACACCGCAGGGACAACAATCGGTGGTGGGCGTAGCTCAGTTAGGTAGAGCTCCGGATTGTGGCTCCGGTGGTCGTGGGTTCAAGTCCCATCGCTCACCCCACCCTTATTGATGGGCCGTTAGCTCAATTGGTAGAGCAGCTGACTCTTAATCAGTTGGTTGAAGGTTCGAGTCCTTCACGGCCCACCATCTCCTCTCGCCCGTATTCCTGTCTGGTTGACTGTTGTGGTGACAGCGACGGAGTAATGCCTTGCCTGGTGATTCACTGAACAGCCTGTCCCCGTACCACCCCGTCGTGATCGAAGGCGCCGGTGGCCGGGATACCCGCGACCCCGGAGAAGTGGCAGGGAAGATTGCCGATCGGCTCGTCACGCACTGGGCTGGACGCTCGATCAGCCGCCCGCCGCTGTTGATCACACAGGGAGATCCGCTTGAGCCCCGCGGTATTTCCGCGATCACTCCCCGGGTCGCGCAACGCCTGAATGTTCTCCGGGGACTGGTCTGTCTGGACGAAGCGATCGCGCCCTATCATGCCCGCGACGCCGATCGCAGTGGTGTGGTCGTAGAATTCCGGTATTCGCAGTTCGAGGCAGTGCTCGAGGCGGTAAGGCCTGGCGCGGTCGGCGCCCTCCAGGTCGCGGTGGATGAGGCCATCGAGAGCAAGAATAACCGCCGCCATGCGCAGGGCATGCCGCCGCTCAGGGACTACTTTCGTGATTTCGCCATGCTCCAGGAGGTGACCAAAGCCGCCTGCCGTCAGCTTTGCGGTGAGATCACCGTGGCCCACACCGATGCGGCGGTCCATGAGTTCTCGGTGACCAGTTTCTATACTGTCGGCCTCGCGCTCGGTTGGATCGAGCGCGAGGAAATGATGATGGGCTATTGACGGATGCCCTCGACTTCCAGCTGCAGATGGACGGTTTCGCTGGCCGGGCCCAGATTGTAGTCGATGCCATAGTCGGCGAGCTGGAACGAGGTCTCGCCGGTGAAGCCCGCGCGATAGCCGCCCCATGGATCCTCGCCTTCGCCGATCTTCTCCACATCAATACTGATCGGTCGGGTCACACCGCGCAGCGTGAACTCGCCTTCGAGCGTGGCCGTGCCGTCGCCGTGGGAGATGTAGTCGGTGCTGACGAATCCGGCCTCTGGATGGGACTCGACCGCCAGAAAGTCATCGCTGCGCAGATGCTCATCGCGTTCGGCGTGATTGGAATCAACGCTGGCCGGATCAATATCCACCGAGATGCTCGCCGCCTCGGGGTTGTCGGCGTCGTAGCTGAACTGGCCACTGAAGTCGTTGAACCGTCCCGTCAGCCAGCTGTAGCCGAGGTGGCTGATGCGGAAGTTGATGGAGGCATGGGCGCCTTCGGTGTCAATGACATAGTCCGCCGCCATGGCCGGGGCGCTCAGCCATGCCCCGGCAAGGATCAGACTGCCCAGCACGGGGCGGGTGATGCGATGGTCGACCATCGGGGTGTCTCCTGATAAATGAATGAATAATGGTCCACGGTACGCGAAGCCCCTGTCTGCATCGAGCCCTTCAGGACCCGCGTCACGCCCGCGGCGACTGGCACAATCTTCTGCCCCGTGTTGCAATGCACCAAACGTGATTTCAACGAGGAGGGTGCCATGACGGATCCCACGGACATCAGCGCGCGCCGCGAGGCCTGGCGCTACAAAGGCGGTGACCGGCCGGATTTCGCGGTTGAGCCCGGGGCCGGCCAGGAGTCGGTCTGGGACTATCCCCGCCCGCCGGCCTATGAACCGGACCCGCGTGGGGTCAGCGTCAGCCTGGACGGTCACCCGGTGGCCCGCAGTGATCACGCCATCCGCGTCAAGGAGACCGGCAGTCCGCCGGCCTTCTACCTGCCGCCCGAGGCGATTGAGTCCCGCTGGCTGAGGCCGTCGTCACAGCGCACCTTCTGCGAATGGAAGGGCGAGGCGGAGTACTTCGACGTGGTCACGCCCACGGCGGTGGCCGAGGCGGCCGTCTGGCGCTATCCGGCCCCCCTGCCGGGGGCGGAGTCCATCGCCGGCTGGTACTCGCTGTATCCGGAGCAACTCACCTGTTACGTCGGCGACGAGCCGGTCAAGGCTCAGTCAGGCCGCTACTACGGCGGCTGGGTGACCGATGAGCTGGTCGGCCCGTGGAAGGGCGAGGCCGGCACGGGTCACTGGTAGCGCCGATGGACTGGCACGCACGCAGCGTCGAGACCACCGTCGATCAGCTCGATACCGACCGCGATGGGCTCGATGAAACCCAGGCGGCCCAGCGGCTCGAGCGCTACGGCGCCAACCGTCAGCGGCCGCCGGCACACCGCAGCGCGTTCGAGCGCCTGATCAGCCAGTTCCGCAATCTCCTGATCTATCTGTTGCTGGCGGCCGCGGGCATCACCGCGGCGCTCGGGCACTGGATTGATTCCGGGGTCATCGCGGCGGTGGTGCTGATCAACGCGCTGATCGGCTACATCCAGGAGGGCAAGGCCGAGAGCGCCATGGCCGCGATCCGCGGGATGCTGGCCCCGGAAGCCACGGTCCGGCGCGACGGGCGGCGCCAGACCGTGGACGCGGCCCGGGTGGTGCCCGGGGATGTGCTGATCCTTGAACCCGGCGCCAAGGTCAGCGCCGATGTGCGCCTGATCCGCACAAGCGGCCTCGCCGTCGACGAGTCGGCACTGACCGGTGAGTCCGTTCCCGTCGACAAGACCCACGAGCCGGTCGAGGCCGGGGCCAGTCTGGGGGACCGGCGCTCGATGGCGTTCGCCGGCACGCTGGTGACCGCCGGCGAGGGCGATGGTCTCGTGGTGGAGACCGGTGACCGGACCGAGCTCGGCCAGGTCACCGAAATGCTCTCGCGGGTCGAGACACTGACCACGCCGCTGCTGCGCCATCTCGATCAGCTGGGACGCCAGCTGGCGGTGATCATCGTCGCGGCCGGGGCGGCGACCGCCGTGGCCGGAGTGCTCCTGCACGGGTTTTCGCCGGTGGCCATGTTCATGGCGGCGGTCGGCCTTGCCGTGGCCGCGATCCCGGAAGGCCTGCCGGCGATCGTCACCATCACCCTCGCTCTCGGGGTGCGCCGGCTGGCGGGGCGTAATGCCATTGTGCGACGGCTGCCGGCGGTGGAAACGCTGGGCGCGGTCACGGTGATCTGCTCGGATAAGACCGGCACGCTCACGCGCAACGAAATGACCGTTCAGGCGTTGCTGCTGGCCGACGGGCTGCAGACCATCGATCCGCAGCATAGCGCGCCGCAGGGTGAAAACGCCCGGGCCCTGGCCGAGGCGGTCGCGCTCTGCAGCGATGCGACCATTGCCTCGGACAGTGCCGGAGAAACGCGCGTCAGTGGTGATCCCATGGAAGTCGCGCTACTGCATCTGGCGGCTGCCGGTGATGTCGATGTCGAGGCCTGGCGGTCGCAACACCCGCGGGTCGACAGCATTCCGTTTGATGCCGGGCATCGCTATATGGCCACGCTACATGACGAGGGCGACGCCCGCTGGCTGGTGGTCAAGGGTGCGCCGGAGGCCGTCGTGCCCCGCTGCGACGGGGTGCTCACCGACGCCGGCACCGCCGCGCTGGACGAGGCGGCGTGGCATCGTCGCGCCGAAGAGCTGGCCGGCCGCGGACTGCGCCTGCTGGCGGTGGCGGAGCGGCGCAGTGACGGTGCGGCCCTGGATCTGCATCAGGATTCGGGTCCCGACTCGCTCGTGCTGATCGGTCTGGTCGGCATCATTGACCCGCCCCGGCGCGAGGCGATCGATGCGGTGGCGGCGTCCCAGCGGGCCGGCATCCGCATCAAGATGATCACCGGCGACCACGCCGTGACCGCCGCGGCGATTGGCCGTCAGCTGGGGCTGGGAGACGAAACCCGGGGGGTGACCGGCGAAGCCCTTGAAGCCATGGATGACGACGAGTTCCAGCGCACCGCCGCCGGGCGCTCGGTGTTTGCGCGGGTGTCGCCGGCGCACAAATTACGTCTGGTGGAGGCCCTGCAGGCCGATGGGCAGGTGGTGGCGATGACCGGCGATGGCGTCAATGATGCGCCGGCGCTCAAGCGGGCGGATGTGGGGGTGTCCATGGGGCGGGGCGGTACCGATGCCGCCCGCGAGTCCTCGGAGATCGTCCTCGCCGACGACAACTTCGCGACCATCGAGGCGGCCATCCATGAAGGGCGTGTGGTCTATGACAATATCGTCAAGTCGATCCTGTTCATCCTGCCCACCAATGCCGCCCAGGCCCTGCTGCTGGTGGTGGCCGTGATGGCGGGCCTTGTCCTGCCGGTGACGCCGGTCCAGATCCTCTGGGTGAACATGATCACCGCGGTGACACTAGCGCTGGCGCTGGCCTTCGAGCCTGCCGAGGCGGCGGTCATGGAGCGACCGCCACGCCCCGGCGATGCGGCGCTGATCCCCCCGGGCATGGGGATGCGGGTAGGGTGGGTGGCCCTGGTGATGCTGGGCGGAACGCTGGCGGTGTTCCTCGGTGAGCAGGCCGCGGGGCGCGACCTGGCCGAGGTGCGCACCCTGACCATCAATACCCTGGTGCTCTTCGAGGTCTGGTATCTGTTCTCGGCCCGGCGCCTGCATGCCAGCACGCTCAATCGCGGCGGCCTGCTGGGAAATCGCTACGTGCTGGGGGCTATCGCCGTGATCGTGTTCGCCCAGCTGCTGTTCACCTATGCGCCCCCCATGCAGCTGCTGTTCGACACTCGCGCGCTGGGTCTCCGCGACTGGCTGCTTGCGGTGTTCGTGAGCCTGCCCGTGGTGGCGGTGGTCGAGGGTCACAAAGCCTGGCAGCGCCGCCGGCAGCGCCGTTCAGCGGACGCGCCTCAGGGTTAGCTTTTGCCGGATGCGGCATGCCGGTATACTGATCGTTTCGATGTCAATACGCGAAAGTGGCGGAACCGGTAGACGCGCTGGGTTTAGGTCCCAGTGGGGCATCCCCCCGTGCGAGTTCGAGTCTCGCCTTTCGCACCAATCAATCCAGAGGTAGGCAATGCAAGTATCGGTGGAGTCGGGCGATGGCCTGGAGCGCACATTGAAGGTCCAGGTGCCTTCTGAGCAGGTGGACGAACAGGTCGATCAGAAGCTTCGCGAGATGCGTGGCCAGGTCCGCCTGCAGGGGTTCCGGCCCGGCAAGGTGCCGATGAAGGTCGTGGAGAAGCGATACGGGCCGCAGGTGCGCAGTGAAGTGCTCGATGAGGTCGTCCGTACGACCTACGCCGAGGCGCTCGAGCAGGAGTCGCTGCGGCCGGCGGGTACGCCCGACATCCAGCCACTGACCGTCGAGCCGGGTAAAGACCTTGAGTACGAGGCGCGGTTCGAGATTGTCCCTGACGTGAGTGTCGGAGACATCGAGTCGATCGAGCTCGACCGGCCGGCGGTGGATATCGAGACCACGGATGTCGATCGCATCCTCGATCGGCTGCGCCGGCAGCATGCCGAATACACTGAAGTTGACCGGCCCGCTGCTCAGGGCGACCGGGTCACCATCGATTTTGACGGCAAGGTCGACGGCGAGGACTTCGATGGCAACAGCGGCGAGGATGTCGAGGTATCGCTGGGCGAGGGGCAGATGCCCGGTCCTTTTGAAGAAGAGTTGACCGGCATGAAGGCCGGCGAAAGCAAGACCATCCATTACACCTTCCCTGAAGGCTTCCCGGATGCGGGGATTGCCGGTCGCGAGGCGGAGTTCCTGGTGACCATGAAAACGGTTGAGGCCCCCGAGCTGCCAGAGGCGGACGAAAGCTTTGCCGAGACACTGGGTATCGAAGGCGGGGTGGAGGCACTCCGCGAGCGGATTGCCGACAGCCTTGAGCGGGAACGCGACCAGGCCGTCCGTAGTCGTATTAAAAACCAGGTGATGAACACCCTGGTGGACCGTAATGACGTGACTCTGCCGCGGACACTGGTGGATCGGGAGATCGAGCAGGTCCGTGAGCAGACGCTGGAGCAGATGCGCCAGGCGGGCGCCGCCGGTGATGATCCGGATCTGCCGGCGGATCGCTTCGAGGAAGAGGCGCAGCGGCGGGTCAAGCTCGGGTTGCTGGTCAATGAAATCGTCCGGGCCAATAATATCGAGATTGAGCCGGAGCGGATGCAGGCGGCGCTTCAGCGTATCGCCTCGGGTTACGAGCAGCCGGAGCAGGTCATGCAGCATTACCTGCAGAACCAGGAGGCCATGCAGAGCCTCCAGCTCCAGGTGATGGAGGATCAGGTGGTCGACTGGGTCCTCGAGCGGGCGCAGGTCACTGATAAACCGATGAGCCTCGATGCGCTGACCAGTGGCGTCGAGGATGAAGGCAATACCGAGGCCGACGGCGGCCAGGAGCAATAGTAAAGATGAGCGAAGAGCGCTACGAAAACGCCCCTATGGGCACCGGCCTTGTGCCGATGGTCGTCGAGCAGACCGCACGCGGTGAGCGTTCGTACGATATCTACTCGCGGCTGCTCAAGGAACGCGTGATCTTTCTCGTCGGCCCGGTCGAGGATCACCAGGCGAACCTCTTGATCGCGCAGCTGCTCTTTCTGGAGTCGGAGAATCCGGACAAGGACATCCATTTCTACATCAACAGCCCGGGCGGCCTGGTGACGGCTGGGCTCGCGATCTACGATACGATGCAGTTCATCAAGCCTGATATCAGCACCGTGTGCATCGGCCAGGCGGCCAGCATGGGGTCGGTGCTGCTTGCGGCAGGTGCCGCCGGCAAGCGCTTCGCGCTGCCCAACGCTCGGGTGATGATTCACCAGCCGCTGGGTGGCTTCCAGGGCCAGGCCACGGATATCGATATCCATGCCAAGGAAATCCTCAACACCCGCGAGCGGTTGAACCGTATCCTTGCGCATCACACGGGCCAGCCCATGGAAACGATTGCCCAGGACACGGAGCGCGATAACTTCATGGATCCGCAAGCGGCGCGTGATTACGGCCTGATTGACGAGGTCCTGACGGACCGCAGCAAGCTGCCGCTCGAGTAGCGGGCCGCTTGCGTGCCCGCGGAAAAGCGGGCATCGTCGAAATCGAGATTTTCTGGCATGCACAAAGGTAGCCCATGACTGACAAAAATGATGGCGGTCGCGGCGACGACAACGGCAAGCCGCTCCACTGCTCATTCTGTGGCAAGAGCCAGCACGAGGTACGCAAGCTGATTGCGGGGCCCTCTGTGTTTGTCTGCGACGAGTGTGTCGAACTCTGCAACGACATCATCCGCGAGGAAATGGAAGAGACCAGCGCCGAGAAGGGCGCGAATCTGCCAACGCCCCACGAGATTGATGCCGAGCTGGACGGTCACGTCATCGGTCAGGACCACGCGAAGAAGGTCCTGTCAGTGGCGGTGTACAACCATTACAAGCGGATGCAGGCGACACAGGGTCGCGATGACGTCGAGCTCAACAAGAGCAATATCCTTCTGATCGGTCCGACCGGATCCGGCAAGACGCTGCTTGCCGAGACCCTGGCGCGGCTGCTCGATGTTCCGTTCACCATCGCCGACGCGACGACACTGACCGAAGCGGGCTATGTGGGCGAGGATGTCGAGAACATCATTCAGAAGCTCCTGCAGCGTTGCGATTATGACGTTGAAAAGGCCCAGCGGGGCATCGTCTACATCGACGAGATCGACAAGGTCTCGCGCAAGTCGGACAACCCGTCGATCACCCGCGATGTCTCGGGCGAGGGCGTGCAGCAGGCACTGCTCAAGCTGATCGAGGGTACCACCGCGTCGGTGCCCCCCCAGGGCGGACGTAAGCACCCGCAGCAGGAGTTCCTGCAGGTGGATACCAGCAACATCCTGTTCATCTGCGGTGGCGCGTTCTCGGGCCTCGAGAAGGTGATCCAGCAGCGCTCCGAAAAGGGTGGCATCGGTTTCTATGCCGAGATCAAGGACGCCTCGCAGCGTAAGGCCGTGGGCGAGACGCTCCGTGATGTCGAGCCCGAGGACCTGATGCGCTACGGGCTGATCCCGGAATTCGTTGGTCGCCTGCCGGTCGTCGCCACCCTCAACGAGCTCGATGAGGAAGCATTGGTCCAGATCCTTCGGGAGCCGAAGAACGCACTGGTCAAGCAGTTCCACCGGCTGTTTGAAATGGAAGGCGTTGAGCTTGAGTTCCGGGATGAGGCGCTCTACGAGGTGGCGCGCAAGGCCATCGCCCGTAACACCGGCGCGCGTGGGCTGCGTACGCTCGTGGAACATGTCCTGCTCGATACCATGTACGAGCTACCGTCGCTCGAGAATGTCAGCAAGGTCGTGGTGGACGACGCAGTCATTCGCGGCGAGACGGCCCCCTATCTGATCTACGATGGCTCGGAGCAGCCGGCCGCAGCCTCGGACTGAGGCACGGCCGGGCCTGCCGGCCCCAAGAGGATTCCTATGAGTCAGGAACTGACGCCAGCGGGCGGCGCCGTTATGCCGGTGCTGCCGCTGCGCGACGTCGTTGTCTATCCGCACATGGTCATCCCGCTGTTCGTTGGCCGTGAAAAGTCCATCCAGGCGCTAGAGCGGTCGATGACCGACGATAAGCGGATCCTGCTGGTGGCACAGCACAGTGCCGAAGTGGATGACCCGGCTGCCGGGCATCTCTACGGCGTCGGGACAATCGCCAATATTCTGCAAATGCTCAAACTGCCCGATGGCACGGTCAAAGTGCTCGTGGAGGGGGTTGAGCGCGCGGCGGTGTCCGCCATTGGCGACAGCGACGGCTATTTTGCCGCCGACGCAGTGACACTGCCGGATGAGTCAGTGGCCGGCGATGAAGAAGTGGATGTCATGATCCGCTCGCTCATGTCGCTGTTTGAGCAGTACGTCAAGCTTAATAAGAAGGTGCCACCGGAGGTGTTGTCCTCGCTTCAGGGCATCGAGGAGCCGGGTCGGCTGGCCGATACGGTCGCCGCGCACATGAGCCTGAAGATCGACGAAAAGCAGACGATTCTGGAAATGCAGAGTCCGGCGCGTCGGCTCGAGCATCTCATGGCGCTCATCGAGGGTGAGCTGGATGTGCTTCAGGTTGAGAAACGCATCCGCGGACGCGTCAAACAGCAGATGGAGAAATCCCAGCGCGAGTACTATCTGAATGAGCAGATGAAGGCCATTCAAAAGGAGCTTGGCGAGCTGGAAGACGCGCCCAACGAGGTCGAGGACCTGGAGCAGAAGATCGAGGCTTCAGGCATGTCGAGTGAGGCGCGCGAGAAGGCGGATCAGGAGCTCAACAAGCTTCGGATGATGTCGCCCATGTCTGCCGAGGCGACGGTCGTTCGCAGCTACCTCGAGTGGATGGTGGGACTGCCCTGGAAAAAGCGTACACGTGTCCGTCACGACCTGCCGCGGGCCGAAGCGATCCTCGATGCCGACCACTATGGCCTGGAGAAGGTCAAGGAGCGGATTCTCGAATACCTGGCGGTCCAGCAGCGGGTCCGCAAGCTCAAAGGGCCGATCCTCTGCCTCGTTGGTCCGCCGGGGGTTGGCAAGACCTCATTGGGCGAGTCCATCGCGCGCTCGATCAACCGCCGGTTTGTGAGGATGTCGCTGGGCGGTGTCCGCGATGAAGCCGAGATTCGTGGTCATCGGCGGACCTATATCGGATCACTGCCGGGCAAGGTCATCCAGAAGCTCACCAAGGTCGGCAAGCGCAACCCGCTGTTTCTGCTCGACGAAGTCGACAAGATGGCCATGGATTTCCGCGGCGATCCCGCATCGGCTCTGCTGGAAGTGCTGGATCCGGAACAGAATGCGACCTTCAACGATCACTATCTCGAAGTCGATTTCGACCTCTCTGACGTCATGTTTGTCTGTACAGCGAACACGCTGGACATTCCAGGTCCACTGCTCGACCGCATGGAGGTCATCCGGCTGTCCGGGTATACCGAAGAGGAAAAGGTCAACATCGCTCGTAACTACCTGCTGCCCAAACAGATCAAGGCGAACGGGCTCAAGGCCGGTGAACTCGAAGTGAGTGACAACGCGCTGCGCGACATCGCCCGCTATTACACGCGCGAGGCGGGTGTGCGCAACTTCGAGCGCGAGGTGGCCAAGATCGCACGCCGCGTGGTGAAGGAGGTGCTGGTCAAGCCACGGGATCGAGCGGTTCAGGTAAGCACCCAGAACCTCGACAAGTACCTTGGTGTGCGCCGCCACCGCTATGGCGTTGCTGAGTCGACGGATCAGGTTGGGCGGGTGACCGGCCTGGCCTGGACGGAGGTCGGCGGCGAGCTGCTGCCCATCGAGGGCGTGGTCGTCCCGGGTAAGGGCCGTCTGCAGAATACCGGCCAGCTCGGCGATGTGATGAAAGAGTCCATTCATGCGGCCCAGACCGTCATGCGTAGTCGCTCACAGGCTTTGGGCATCGCCGCGGACTTCCATCAGAATCACGATGTCCACATCCATGTGCCTGAGGGAGCGATTCCCAAGGACGGGCCCAGTGCGGGGACGGGCATGTGCACGGCGCTCGTCTCTGCCGCCACCGGGATCCCGGTGTCCGCGGCTGTGGCCATGACCGGAGAGATTACACTCCGCGGTGAAGTCCTTCCGATTGGCGGGCTCAAGGAAAAGCTGCTCGCGGCGCTTCGCGGCGGTGTTCAGACGGTTCTGATCCCCGAGGACAACCGCAAGGACCTCGCCGACATCCCGCGGGATATCAAGTCAAAACTCGATATCCGCCCGGTGCGCTGGATTGATGAGGTGCTGTCGGCGGCTCTGGTGTCACAGCCGGTGCCACTGGAAGATACTGGTGAGACGCTTGGCGAGGCCGCATCAAACACCGATCCGGTGACAACGGGCGTACGCCCGCACTGAGGCCCACCGGCGGTTTGACAGTCGACAGCGCCCCGATGCTAAATAGCAATGGTCGCATTAGCGTACTGAGCGATTGTCGGAAAGCGATCGAAGCGATAGCATGCGAAGCATTCGTCGCAACGGCGATCATTGATAGAATAACTTCGAAGGGGATCATTCATGAACAAGTCGGAACTCATTGACGCCGTCGCCGAATCGGCCGACCTCTCCAAGGCCGACGCCACCAAGGCTGTCGACGCGTTCTCTTCCACAGTGACTGACGCGCTCAACCAGGGCGACCAGGTCACGCTGGTTGGCTTCGGCACGTTTACCGTTCGCGAGCGGGCTGCCCGGACCGGCCGTAATCCCCGCACTGGCGAGTCGATTGATATTCCGGCCTCGAAAGTGCCGGGATTCAAGGCTGGCAAGGCGCTTAAGGATGCGGTAAACTAACGCCTTCTTGTTTAGGGGTGGTTAGCTCAGTTGGGAGAGCGTCGCCCTTACAAGGCGAATGTCGGGGGTTCGAACCCCTCACCACCCACCAAGGTGTAAAAAACGGAGCGGTAGTTCAGCAGGTTAGAATGCCGGCCTGTCACGCCGGAGGTCGCGGGTTCGAATCCCGTCCGCTCCGCCATACAATCCCACCATCAGGAAGGCGCCCATTGGCGCCTTTTTGATATATGGAATCCAACCATGCTGCTAGCCATCAGAGATCGTACCAGCGGCTGGATTGCCTACGTGATCGTAGGCCTGCTGGTGATCCCTTTTGCCCTGTTCGGGCTCTACAACTATGTCGGCGGCGGGGGGCCGCAGGTCGTCGCAACCGTCGGCGATGCCGAGATCACCCGGACCCAGCTTGACCAGGCCTATCAACAGCGCCAGTCAGAGCTCCGCCGCATGTTGGGTGATCAGTACGATCCGTCCGTTTTCAGTACCGATGATCTGCGTCGTCGGGTCCTCCAGCAGCTCATCGACCGCCAGGTGCTGCTCAACTACGCCCGGGACGCACGGCTTCGGGCGAGCAACGAGGATGTCTCCCAGTCAGTTCGCAGTCAGTCGATGTTCCAGGTGGACGGCAGCTTCTCCCGCGATCGCTATGAGGATCTCCTCCAGCGCAATGGGCTGACGGCGCAGGCTTACGAGGCCCAGATCCGCCGCGACCTGTCCATATCGCTGCTGCAGCGGGCAGTGGAATCGACAACCTTCACGGCGCAGGAAACCATCGATCGCCTGATTGCTCTGCAGTCCCAGCAGCGTGAACTCGCCTGGGCGACGCTGAAGGCCGACGCGTACGGTGATGGTATTGAGGCCACCGACGAGGATCTCCAGGCCTGGTATGAAAATAATCGCGAGCGTTTTCGCGAACCAGAGCAGGTGAAACTGCGCTATCTCACGCTCTCACCCCAGACAATGGCAGCGTCGATCGATGTCTCCGAAGAGGCCGTCCGTGCGCGCTATGACGAGCGCGCCTCGGGCAGCGGTGAGGACGCAGCGCGCGAAGTCCGGCATATCCTTGCCGCGGTGCCAGACGATGCCGATGATGCCGCGGTTGAATCCGCACGGGAAAGGATTTCCGATGCGCGTGAGCGGATCCGCGCCGGCGAATCCTTTGCCGCGGTGGCCGAGTCGGTCTCCGACGATTCGGGGTCAGCCTCACGCGGCGGCGCCCTTGGTGTCATCGAGCAGGGCGATGTCGCTGATGCATTCGCCGACGTGGCATGGTCACTGGAGCCGGGCGCGCTCAGCGAGCCGGTCAGGACGTCGTTCGGCTGGCACCTGATCGAGGTGACCGATGTTCAGGCCGCGGAGATGGCCCCGTTCGAGGAAATGCGCGAACAGGTCCGCGAGGATATTGCGCTGGAACGGGCTGAACGGCGGGTGACGGAACTTGCCAACGAGCTCGAGGCGCTGGCGTTCGAGAACCCCTCGACACTGATGCCGGCGGCAGATGCGGCGGGGTTGGAGGTCGAGTCCACAGACTGGATCTCGCAGTCAACGACGGACCGTGGTATTGCAAGTGACCCGGCCGTGCTTGATGCCGCGTTCGGCGAGTCGATGCTGGATACACGCGAGAACAGCGATCTGATCGAACGCTCAGAGGGTGGCTATTCGGTGATCCGGGTAACGGATTACCGCGCCGCACGGGTCCAGCCGCTTGATGCCGTCCGCGATGAGGCACGTGCGGCCTATCGGCGCGAGCAGGCCAACGAGGCAGCCCGAGCGGATGCGCAGCGGATCGTTGACGCGGTGAATGCTGGCGAGTCGCTGGCGCGGGCCAGTGAGCGGATCGCCAATGCCGAGTACAACGCGCCGCAGTGGAGTGGCCGGAACGACCGCTCGTTGCCGGCCGGGGTGCGTGAGCGCGGCTTCCGCCTCTCCGCCGACGATGAGCGCGGCGACCCGGCCGGCGTTGGTCGGCTTCCGGACGGTTGGGCCGCGGTCGTCGTCGAAGCGGTGGAGTCGGGTGATCCGTCGGCTGTCGATGCCGAGCGCCGCAACGAGCTCAGGCAGACACTGAGCGATCTGGATGGGCAGGCCAGCGTGAGTGCGGTCGTCGCCGCACTCCGTGACCAGACCGATGTTGAGGTGCGCGAGCGCAACCTCTGAGGGCGGCTAGTCGCCGTCCTCCATTGCGCTCCCGGCGAGGGCGACGGAATGGAAGCCGCCATCCACATGCACGACCTCGCCGGTGATGCCGGAGGCGAGGTCGGAGCACAGGAACGCACTCGTGTTGCCCACCTCTTCGATGCTGACGTTCCGCTGCATGGGGGCTGCGGCCGCGTTGAAGTCGAGCATTTTGCGGAAATCACCGATCCCTGACGCGGCGAGCGTCCGGATGGGCCCTGCCGATACCGCATTGACGCGAATCCCTTCGCCGCCCAGATCGCTCGCCATGTAACGCACCGAAGCCTCGAGGCTTGCCTTGGCCGGACCCATGACGTTGTAGTTCGGCAGAGCGCGTTCGCCGCCGAGGTACGTCAGCGTCAGCAGGCTGCCGTTACGCCCCTGCATCAGGGGACGGGCGCCGCGGGCCAGAGCGATGAAGCTGTAGGCGCTGATGTCATGGGCCATGCCGTAGCCACCCCGGGTGGTGTTGTCGACGAACGAGCCCTCGAGCTCCTCGCGCGGCGCAAACCCCACGGCGTGGACGACAATGTCGAGATGGCCCCAGGTGTTCGAGAGCGTCTCGAAAACGGCGTCAATCTGGTCGTCGTCAGTGACATCGAGTGGCATGACTGGCCCACCACCACAGGCCTCGGAGCACTGTTCGACCCTGCGCTTGAGCTTTTCGTTTTGATAGGTGAGGGCGATCTCGGCGCCCTCGCGATGCATGGCCTCGGCAATTCCCCAGGCGATGGAGCGATTACTGGCGACACCGACGATCAGTGCCTTGCGATTGGAAAGAAAACCCATGGGAACCCCTTTGCCCCTGTCATAATCCCCGGTACGTTACTCAAAAGCGCTGGCATGGCCAAGCGTGCCGACCGATTTAATCCAGGAGGAGCCCTGAATGCTGCCACTCCCTGCGACCCGTATGACAACCTGGATGCTCATGATGGGAGCACTGCTCGGTATGGCGTCATCGATGGCGGCCGAGCCCCGGCATGCCCTCGCCCTGCATGGTGAGCCGAAATATGGGCCAGCGTTCGAGCACCTCGACTACGTCAGCCCCGAGGCACCCAGTGGTGGCACGCTCAAGCTTGCCAACGTCTCCGCGTCCACCTTCGATAGCCTGCACCCGTTCATCCTCCGTGGCACTGCGGCCGAGGGCATTGGGCGTATCTATGACACCCTGACCGTGCGGACGCTGGATGAGGCGTTCACCGAGTACGGGCTGATCGCCGAGTCCATCGAGGTGGCGGATGACAACAGCCACGTTCGCTTCAATCTTCGCGAGGCCGCGCGTTTCCATGACGGTGAACCGATCACCGCAAAGGATGTGGCCTGGACATTCCGGCGGCTGCGCGAGGACGGCCATCCCCGATACCGTGCGTATTACAGCGACGTCGACCGCGCCGAGGTTATTGATCGGCACAGTGTGGTGTTCCATTTCGCTGACACCTCGAATGCGGAACTGCCATTGATCCTGGGTCAGCTGCCGGTTCTGCCTGCGCATTACTGGGCGGATCGGGACTTCAGCGCCACGACCCTCACGCCGCCGCTTGGCAGCGGCCCGTATCGGGTGGCCGAGGTCGAGCAGGGACGACGGGTTGTCTACGAGCGCGTTGATGACTACTGGGCCGCTGATCTGCCCATCAACCGTGGCCGCTATAACATCGATCGCATCAGCTATGACTATTATCGCGATGGCACCGTGGCACTGCAGGCGCTGAAGGCTGGCGAATATCATCTGCGCCGGGAAAACGTCGCCCGTAACTGGGCGACTGCCTACGACACGCCAGCGGTGGAATCGGGTCTGCTCAAGCGCGTGGAAATCCCCCATGAGCAGCCCGCCGGGATGCAGGGGTTTTTCTTTAACACCCGCCGCGATCTGTTCGCTGACCCGAAGGTGCGTGAGGCGCTGAGTTACGCGTTCGATTTCGAGTGGACCAACGACAATCTGTTCTATGGCGCCTACAAGCGGACCCGTAGCTATTTCCAGAACTCGGAACTGGCAGCGACCGGATTGCCGTCTGATCAGGAGCTCGAGCGCCTCGAGCCATACCGCGATGAGCTTCCCGAGCGGGTCTTCACCGAGGCCTACCAGCCACCTGATACCCGCGATCGCCCCCTTCGCCGTAACCTCCGTCAGGCACTTTCGCTCCTGCGCGAGGCCGGCTGGCGGGTCGAGGACGGTACGCTGACCCATACCGAGTCAGGACAGCGCATGGCGTTTGAGATCCTACTGGTATCGCCCTCGTTCGAGCGCGTCGTATTGCCGTTCCGGCGCAACCTCGAGCGTCTCGGCGCCGAGGTGAGTGTTCGTACCGTGGACCCGACCCAGTATCAGAATCGGTTGGAGACGTTCGATTTCGACATGACGGTCCATGTCGCGCCGCAGTCGCTGTCGCCGGGCAATGAGCAACGGGATTTCTGGAGCTGCGAAGCCGCCGGTATCAATGGCAGCCGCAATATCGCCGGTGTCTGCGATCCGGTGATCGATGCGCTGGTCGAGCAGGTCATCGATGCCCCCGATCGTGATGCGCTGGTGACCCGTACCCGGGCGCTGGATCGTGTTCTACAGTGGCAGTTCTACGCCATTCCCAACTGGTATATCGATCGTTTCCGCATCGCCTACTGGGATCGCTTCGGTCGCCCTGCCGACAACCCCCCGTATGGGCTTGCTCTGGATACCTGGTGGGTCGATCCGGAGCGTGCGGCACGCGTCGATAATCGCTAGCGTCCGCCAGGGGGCGACTGACTGTGTACGCCTATATCGCCCGTCGGCTGGTATTGATGATCCCGACGCTGGTAGGGGTGCTGCTGATCAACTTCGCGATCGTGCAGTTCGCGCCGGGCGGGCCGATCGAGCAGGTGATGGCCCAGGTGCAGGGCACCGCGGATCTGTCCACCAGTCGTTTCTCCGGCGCGGACGCGGATGAGGTCTCCGGCGAGAGTCGCGGCGGGAGAGGGCTCGACCCGGCCTATATCGCCGAGCTCGAGGCACAGTTCGGCTTCGATCAGCCCGCCCATGAGCGGTTCCTGAAAATGCTCGGTGATTACGCCCGTTTCGATCTCGGCGAGAGTTTTTATCGCGACCAGACCGTGCTGGCGCTGATCGCCGACAAGCTGCCGGTATCGGTGTCACTGGGCCTGTGGACACTGGTGCTGACCTATCTCATCTCCATCCCGCTGGGGATCCGTAAGGCGGTGCGTGATGGCTCTGCGTTTGACGTCTGGACCAGTGCGGTGGTGATCGTCGGCTATGCGATCCCGGGGTTCCTGTTCGCCATTCTGTTGATCGTGATCTTTGCCGGTGGCGGCTATCTCGACTGGTTCCCGCTGCGCGGGCTGGTCTCCGATAACTGGGAGCAGCTGGCCTGGCCGGCGCGCATTCTTGATTATCTCTGGCACCTGGTGCTGCCCGTCCTGGCGATGGTGATCGGCGGATTCGCCGGCCTGACCATGCTCACCAAGAATTCCTTCCTCGAGGAGATCAACAAGCAGTACGTGATGACCGCCCGGGCCAAGGGCGTGAGCGAGCGACGGGTGCTCTACGGCCATGTGTTCCGCAACGCCATGCTCATCGTGATCGCGGGCTTCCCGGCGGCGTTTGTCGGAGTGCTCTTCACCGGCGCATTGCTGATCGAGGTGATCTTCTCGCTCGATGGGTTGGGGCTGCTCGGCTTCGAGTCGGTGGTGAATCGCGACTATCCCGTGGTCTTTGGCAGTCTTTTCATATTCACCCTGATCGGACTGGTGCTCAATCTGCTCGGCGACCTGATGTATGTCATGGTCGACCCGCGCATCGACTTCGAGCGGCGCGAGGGATGAGGATGCGGCCGCGCCTCAATCCCATCAATCAGCGGCGCTGGGCCCAGTTCCGCGCCAACCGACGCGGCTGGTGGTCGCTCTGGCTGTTTGTGCTGCTGTTCGGTCTGTCGCTGGGTGCGGAGTTCATCGCCAACGACCGACCACTGCTGGTCCACTACGATGGTGACTGGTATTTCCCGGTGCTGGTGAGCTATCCGGAAACGACATTCGGGGGGGATTTCCCCACCGAGACGGCCTACCGCGATCCCTATGTCGCCGAGCTCATCAATGCCCGCGGCTGGATGCTCTGGCCACCGATCCCGTATCACTACGACACCATCAACTACGCCAGTCAGTCCGAGGCCCCCGCGCCCCCGTCGTCGGCCAACTGGCTCGGAACCGACGATCAGGCCCGGGATGTGCTGGCCCGGCTCATCTACGGCTTTCGCCTCTCGGTGCTGTTCGGCCTCGCCCTGACCCTCGCGAGCTCGGTGATCGGTGTGGCGGTCGGAGCGGTCCAGGGCTATTTCGGCGGTCGGGTCGATCTGCTTGGCCAGCGGTTCATCGAGATCTGGGGCGGCCTGCCGGTGCTCTATCTACTCATCATCATGGCCGGCTTCGTCCAGCCCAACTTCTGGTGGCTGCTCGGGATTATGCTGCTGTTCAGCTGGACGCAGCTGGTAGGCGTCGTGCGCGCGGAGTTCCTGCGGGTACGCAACTTCGACTACGTCAAGGCCGCGCGTGCGCTCGGCGTTGCAGATCGGGTAATCATCGTGCGCCACGCTCTCCCCAACGCCATGGTGGCGACGGTGACCTTCATGCCATTCATCCTCACTGGGTCGATCACAACGCTCACCTCGCTGGATTTCCTCGGTTTCGGTCTGCCGCCGGGATCCGCCTCGCTGGGCGAGCTGCTCGCGCAGGGCAAGAACAATCTGCAGGCGCCATGGCTGGGTCTTACCGCGTTCTTCACCCTGGCCATCATGCTCTCGCTGCTGGTGTTCATCGGCGAGGCTGCACGCGATGCCTTCGATCCGCGCAAGACCTTTGGAGGGGACGGGGTTTGAGCGAGCCACTGCTGCGTATCGAGGATCTGTCCATCGCGTTCGGACAGGGAAACGCCCGGACAACGGCGGTCAGTGACGTGAATCTGTCGCTCGATGTCGGCGAGACCCTGGCGCTGGTGGGCGAGAGCGGCTCGGGCAAGTCGATTACCGCACTCTCCATCCCGCAGCTGTTGCCATACCCGCTGGCCAGCCATCCCGCCGGTCGCATCCAGGTCGATGGCGAGGCGCTGCTCGGCGCCGATACCGCTACGTTGCGCCGTTTTCGGGGCGGAGTGATGGGAATGGTCTTCCAGGAGCCCATGACCTCTCTCAACCCCCTGCATACGCTGGAGAAGCAGATTGGCGAGACGCTGCGCATCCATCAGGGCCTGAGCGCCGCCGCGGCCCGCGATCGCATCGTTGAGCTCCTCGAGCAGGTGCGCCTGCCGGAGGCCTCGTCGCGGCTCGGGGCGTTTCCGCATCAGCTCTCCGGCGGGCAGCGTCAGCGCGTGATGATCGCGATGGCGATTGCCAACAGCCCGCGACTGCTGATTGCCGACGAGCCGACAACCGCACTGGATGTCACCATCCAGGCGGAAATCCTGGAACTGCTGGCGGATCTCAAACGCCGGCTGGACATGGCGATGCTCCTCATCAGTCACGATCTCAACGTTGTCCGCCGGGTCGCCGATCGGGTGGCCGTGATGCAGCATGGCCGGGTGGTCGAGCAGGGGGATGCGGAAACGGTTTTCGAGCAGCCGCGGCATGGCTACACCCGAGCACTGCTCGCCGCTGAGCCGAGCGGCCGACCGCAGCCGGTGTCTGCCCCTGACATCATCCTCTCGGCCCGTGATCTACGGGTCTGGTTTCCGCGTCGGGGTGGTTTGCTAAAGCGTGTGGTCGGTCATCTCAAGGCGGTGGATGGCATCGATCTGCAGGTCAGTGCCGGTGAGACGCTGGGGGTGGTCGGCGAGAGCGGTTCGGGCAAGACGACACTCGGTATGGCGTTGCTGCGGCTGCAGGCCGCCACCGGGGAAATCCGCTTCGAGGATCGGGATATCAGCCGACTCGGTAAGCGCGCACTGCGGCCGTTGCGGCGCCGCCTCCAGGTGGTGTTCCAGGATCCCTATGGCAGTCTCAGCCCACGGCTCTCGGTGGAACAGATCATTGGCGAGGGGCTGGCGGTGCATCGGATCGGTGCTGATGCGGCCGAGCGGGGCGGGCTGGCGCGCGAGGCGCTGGCGGAAGTGGGGCTCGATCCAGGGCTCGCCGAGCGCTTCCCCCACGAGCTCTCCGGTGGCCAGCGCCAACGCGTTGCCGTGGCCCGTGCGATTGTACTCAAGCCGCGGCTGGTCGTGCTCGATGAGCCCACTTCCGCGCTCGACCGCAGTGTTCAGACCCAGCTCGTGGAACTGTTGCGGCGGCTGCAGGCGCGCCATGGACTCGCGTATGTCTTCATCAGTCATGATCTCAAGATCGTGCGCGCCATGAGCCACCGCATGATCGTGATGCAGGCCGGTCGGGTCGTTGAGTCGGGGCCCGCCGAGCGGATCTTTGCCGAGCCGCAGGCGCCCTACACGCGCCGGCTGCTCGCTGCGGCACTCGAGACCGGTTGATCGGCCCCCGATCGGCGTCTCCGACTGCTATCATCACGCCATGGAGCAACCGGTTATCGCCCTGGTGGGGCGGCCCAACGTGGGCAAATCTACCCTATTCAATCGACTGACACGGACGCGGGACGCGCTGGTGGCGGATTTCCCGGGCCTGACCCGCGATCGTCAGTACGGGATCGGCCGGCTCGGCCCCGCGCCGTATGTCGTTGTCGACACCGGCGGTCTCGGTGAGCCTGATGACGTGACCTATCATCACATGCAGCGTCAGGCCCTGCGGGCCCTGGACGAGGCCGACGCGATCCTGTTCCTGGTCGATGCCCGAGTCGGGGTAACCCCGGGTGATGAGGCCCTTACCCGTGATCTGCGCCAGCGGGGCAAGCGGGTCTGGCTGGTGATGAACAAGATCGATGGCGTTGATGCGGATGTCGCCAGCGCCGATTTCCATGCTCTGGCGCTCGATCGCCCCTGGCCCGTTGCTGCCGTCCAGGGGCGTGGGGTGCGGCAGCTGATGACATCGGTGCTTGAGGACCTGCTGGGGGAGGTGATCGATACGGATGAACCGGCGGATGCCGAGGCGCCCGGGGAAGACGATGATCCCGAGCGGCCCATCGACGTCGCCATCATCGGCCGTCCCAATGTCGGCAAGTCCACGCTGGTCAACCGGCTGATCGGCGAGGAACGGGTGCTCGTCTATGACATGCCCGGCACGACGCGGGATTCGATCCGCGTACCCTTCGAGCGTGACGGGCGTCATTTCACGCTCATCGACACTGCTGGCGTGCGGCGCCGCAGCCGGGTCAATGACGGTGTCGAGAAGTTCAGCGTCATCAAGACCCTGCAGGCCATCGAGGCTGCCCAGGTGGTCATCATGGTGCTCGATGCCCAGCAGGAGATCTCGGAGCAGGACGCGCATCTGATCGGGCATACCATCAATTCGGGGCGCGGGCTGGTGCTTGCGGTCAACAAGTGGGATGGCCTGGTGCCGGAGAACCGTGAGCGGATCCGCCGCGAGCTCGACGTCAAGCTCGGGTTTCTGGACTTCACCCGGCCACGATTCATCTCGGCGCTGCATGGCACTGGCGTCGGTCGCCTGCTCGAGGAGGTCGCGCACGTCTATACGGCGGCGCGGCGTGAGCTCCCGACGCCGGCACTCAATCGGGTGCTCGAGGAAGCACTCAGCGCCCATCAGCCGCCGCTGGTTCGTGGTCGA